>DAIMXP010000010.1:0-90622 GCA_036734945.1 Chloroflexota bacterium | reverse complement strand
ATGCGCTGGACCATCGACGGCGCCGAGTCCCTCCTCCATCTGCGTTGCGCCTTCGCGCCGACGCCCGTAGGGCGGCCGTGCGACTGGGACGCCTTCCACACCTTCCGGCGCCGCCAGCGGCATAGCAAGCTCTACCTCGTGCCCTACCCGGACCCGCCGGCCCCGCTCGAACTCGCGGTGCTCCACAACTCCCCAGACTCGCTCCTCACCTTAGCAGCCTAGCGGTGTCAACAGAGGTGAAACACACCCTTTTCTTTTGAGGGAACGGCGCCAATTTCGGCCCCCTCGGTAGCATTTTCATTTGAGTTGACACGCTCATCGAGCTTGGTGATTACCCACATCTCGGTGGGCGTGGTGGGCGAGGCTCCGTCTGACGTTGTACCTTGGAAGTGTTGAAGCAAACCAAGGACAGTGGAGGACGGAGCCATGGACAAGATAGCGGATGCGGTAGCGATTGCCAACCTGCCGGTAGCCGAATTGGCGGAGGAACTGGAAGCGTTCTTGAAGCCGGTGGCGGAGCAGTTGCCGGACGAGCGGCTGCGGCGGGTGCTGGTGCAGGCGGTGCAAGGGATCGTGGGGGCGCAGTCCCCAGTGGTGACGGAGGTGGCGCGTGGTGTCGAGCGAGAGCAGGAGCACGCCTGGCCGGTGGCGAAGCGCATCTACCGCTTCCTCGCCAACGGGCGCTTCAGCCATCGGCAGGTGCTGCGGGGGCTGGTGGCCATCGCCAATCGGGCGGTGGCGGGTGCCCTTGGGGCGCTGCCCGCACCGGTCGTCTGCTACGCGCACTGGTTCTCCTATCGGGCGAAGGACTTCCGCAGCGAGAACCGGGAACTGTGGCAGGCGAGCCGAGTTCGTCCTCCGGGCGAGCCACCTCAACCGGCTGGTCGAGGTGGCTCGCCCGCCTGGACCGCTGGGAGACGGAGTCCTTGGCGGATCTGGTAGCGACCGTGCCGCTCGGTCTGCGGCTCGAGGTCGCCTTTCACCATGCGCGGCGAGCGCGCCGCGTCACCGTGGAGATCGGCTGGCTCCAGCTCCGCTTGCCCGGCCAAGATTGGCCGCTGTGGGCGCTGGTAGCGCACGACCCCGACCTGGATCGCGATTTGGTACTCCTGACCAACGTCCCCATCCGCTCTGCGGCGGACGCGCAGACGGTCTCTACCGACTGGCGCTACCGTCCCCAGATCGAGCACACCTACCGCTTCGATCAAGAGGACGGCTTGGATGTGGAGGACATGCGCGTGCGCAAGCTGGAGCGGATGCGCCGCCTCTTCCTGCTGGTCTTGCTCGCCGCCATGTTCGTCTACCACCTCGGCCTAGCCTGGCCTCAGCCGGCCATCCGCTGGCTACGCTGTCTGGGCGGCAAACTCGGCCTGCGCATCGACCGCGACGGCCCCTACCTCCTCCTCGCCGGCATCCGCGCCGTCTTCACCACCGCTGCCACACTCGCCTATGCCGCCCACTTCCCCTTCCCCAGAGGCGGCACATAGTTGTGGGTAATCACCAGAAGACGCCCCCATTGACAGCGCGGCCCCCGGCCCTTACAGTACCCATCTTAGCGATTACGTTGGCGATAGATGCGAATGAATGGAGGGCCAGTATTGACGGAAGGACGGGCGAAGATCGCCGCTGGCGCTGACGGCGGAGGGACCGGCTACCAACCGCGGGAGGTAAGTGAGCGGCTCGGTGTCGCGGCCGCCACGCTCCGGTTGTGGAGCAGCCAATTCGCCGATCTGCTGAGTGGGCCGGCGGGCCGGCGGGCCGACGGTGTCGCGACTCATCGGCGCTATGACGAAGCAGACGTGCAGCTACTGACGATCATCCAAGCCTTGCGTCGTGAAGGTTTGGGCACCGAGGAGGTACGGCGACGGCTTCTGGAGCAGCGTACGGCTAGCCCCTCCCCCGCCGCGCCGAACGGCATACCTTTGCTCGGAATGCCGGGTGTCGAGCAGTTACAGGAGCGGTTGGCAACCCTGCCGGCGAAGCAGTATCTGCTGGCGCAAGCCCTGCTTAAGACGCCGGAGATGATCATGTTCGGCTCGGTACGCGAGCTCGCGCGCGAGCTTCAGGTCAACAATGCGACGATTGTTCGCTTCGCCCAGTCGCTCGGCTACAAGGGCTATCAGGCCCTCCAGAGCGCTCTGCGTCAGGCGTACCTGCCCCGGGCCGGCCTGCAACCGCCGCGCGATAGCAGCGCGGTAGCAAGCCCGGATAGCGCCGTCGCCGCGACGATCGCGCAGCACGACGCGAATCTCCGCGTGGCGATGCAACACTTTCAGGCGACCGACCTGGAACGGATTGGCGATGCGCTCCTCAGCGCCCGGCGAATCCTCGTCTATGCGACCGGCTCTCCCATCATTCCCGCCACCTTGTTGGTGCGCCTGTTACGGCATGTGGGACTGCTGGGCGAGTTGGTGCCGCCATCGGACGTCGACCGGACGATTGCGCTCCACGACGTCGGGCGGGAGGATGTCGTCGTCGGCATCGGCTTCTGGCTCACGTTCCGCGGCGTGGTCGACGCGCTGGCGCAAGCGCGCCGGCTTGGGGCACGCACTATCGCTATCACCGGCAGCCCCACTAGCCCGCTCACCCGCGTGGCCGACTATCTCCTGATCGCTCCCTCCCAGGGTGCCGCGATCTCCTTCTCCACGGTCGTCTCCGTCGCGGTTGTCGAAGCCCTCGCGGCGCACCTGGCGGGCCGCCGGCCGGAGCGCACCGCGGCGATCCAGCAGCAACTGCGCGACCTTTACCTGGAAGAAGGGCTGCTTGCGCCACTGCTCGACGGAGTGGCTGAGTAAACTATCTAGCGCATCTTACTTAAATGCATCGCATCGTCGCGTCAAGTCGGAATATCTCGAGCGGGCGCAGACCGTTACCGGTCTGCCGCCGAGCGCCTGCTTCTCTTCGCTGACCGATGCGCTGGCTGCCGTGGAAGCCGACACGGTCGTGGTCGTCGTCCATGCCCAGCTGCATGGCCGCTTCATCCGGGAGGCTCTCCTAGCCGGCAAGCATGTAATGGTGGAGAAGCCGCTGACCTGCGATTTGACCGAGGCCGAAGAGTTGATAGCGCTGGCAGAGCGGCAGGGCCGCCGTTTGATGGTCACGCAACAGATGCGTTATCTGCCAGTCGAGCGGACGCTGCGGCGCCTGCTCGCTGAAGAGGCTTACGGCCGGCTTGGCTTTGGTCACTACGTCGCCTATAAGGCCCGGGGGGCGGCCTACCCGAACAGCGATCATATGCATCTCTGGCAGATGGCGGTGCATGAGCTGGACGAGCTGCTCGCCATGATCAACCGACCGGTCCTGCGCGTGGCGGCGCGGGAGTTCCAGCCGGTCTGGGGCAACTGGCCCTCCGAGTCGACGATCTCGGCGGTGCTAGAGTTCCGGGGCGGCCCGACGATCAGCTACCTTTCGACCTCCGACGCCCGTGCCTTCAGCCACGAGTTTCGCGTCGAGTGTGAGCGCGGCGCGCTAATCCACCGCGCCAATCGCGTCGGTGGCGAGGGGAAGCTCGTCATCGCTACGCGCGAGGGCGAACAGCCGTTGGCGCTCGATCCGGCGCTGGACCGCCGCGCTGGTGGGGCTGGCATGGCCGACCTCTTTGCTCGCTACGTGCTCAATGGCGTCGAGCCGGAGGTGTCGGGACGTCGCAACCTGCGTACGCTGCGCCTCTGCGACGCCATCATCCGCTCGTCGCAGACCAGTCAGGCGGTGGAACTGGCTGACGGTGTTGCACTGGAGCGAGTCTGACCTGTCTGGTCTCTGTCAAAGGTCGCATCGGAAGGAGGCAGCCCGGATTCCATAGTTGACGCCGGCGGCCCGGCCGGACCGTCGTGCTGGAGCGAAGTGAAGGAGTTAGACATGAGCCTGTCCAGGTTAGTAACCCCTGAACGAACAATCAGTCGACGTGCCTACCTGCGCTGGATGCTGCTGGCCGGGTCGGCGCTGGCCCTCAGCGCTTGCGGTGGCGCGACGACGGCGAAGGTGACAACTGTCGCGTCCACAACGGCCTCGCAGGCAAGTGCCTCGACAGCGTCCCACGCGACCGCTGCCTCGACGGCGGCCGCGACCCAAAGCGCAGCTTCCCCGGCGAGTGCCGCTACAAGTGCCGCGAAGAAAGCGCTCAATCTGCAGATCTGGCAGAGTTGGGGCGACAACACTGACCCGCGGACGGTGTACAACGTCAAGAACATCTTCCCGAAGTTTGCGGTGGCTTATCCAGGCGTTGTTCCGCAGCAAGTGAACGAAGGCAATGGAAACCAGATCCTGCAGAAGATCAGCGCGAACGTTGCCGCCGGTACGCCGCCCGATCTGGCCTATGTCAACAGCGCGTGGACCGTCGGCCTGGGATCGAAGGGCGCCATCATCGCGATGGACGACCTCATAGCCCGCACGAAGGGCTTCGATAAGAGTGACTATTACCCCCACTTGTGGGAGGCGCTGACCTACCAGAACAAGATCTGGGCCTTTCCCCAGTACAATCACCCCTTTGCCGTCTACTATCGCACGGACATCTTCGACCGCTTCAATGCTCAGGTGCCCAAGACCTGGGATGACTTCACGGCACTGGCACAGAAAGTCAACCATCCAGGAGATGGGCAGTACGCGTCGGACATGGGCATGGGTGATACGTCAATATGGGACACAGTGCAGCGGGCGGACGGTGGCTCGTACCTCTCGGCCGATGGCAACAAGGTGGCCTGGGCAGGCGAGGCAGGACAGGAAGCGCTGGGCTTTCTTAAGGACCTCTTCACGAAGTACCAGGCGGTACCGCCCAAAAGCATTAAGGACGGCTTTGTGAACGGCAAGATCGCCACGACAATCAGTGGGCCTTTCCGTGTCAACGGCTACCTTCAGAAAAAGCTCCCCGTCCTCAGCTTCCCCTTCCCGAAAGGGAAAGTGAAAGATGTCGCCCACACTGACGTCAACGCCTGGGCCATCTTCAAGACCAGCGGCGACCGCGAGCAAGCGGCCTTTGACTTCGCTGCCTTTAGCGCGAGCACCGCGGTCTTTACGGATTTTGCCATCCACCTCTACTACGTGCCATTGACCAAGTCCGTCGCCGCAGCACCGGCGTACCAAAAGTTCGTGGCGGAAAATCCAATCATGGCGGCCTTCCTCGACGATTCGGTGCAACCCATCACCGTGCCGCTTACCACAGTTAGCGCCGAGTTGGAGCAGATTCTGGCGAAGCATTTGACGGAGGTAGAGTCGGGCAAGGTAGATACGCTCACCGCGCTGAAGAATGCCGAGACTGAAGGGAACGCCCAACTCAGCCGGGGAACGACGTGATGCCCCTGGGCGCCGGCAGACGGACGACGGAGGGAATGCTGTGACCAACCTGCTGCTGCTTTGGACGGATGAATAGCGTGTCGACACGATCGGCGCTAGTGACAATCGTCAGATTCGCACGCCGAATCTGGACCGCTTGGCCGAGCGGGCCATCGCCTTCGATCAAACCTACTGCGCCATTCCTATCTGTACACCGTCGCGTGCGACCATTCTGACCGGCCTCTGGCCCCATACCCACGGGGCGTTGCACAACAACATTCCACTGCCCTCGGAAGCGCCCACGATCGCGGAGCGCTTGCGGTCACAGGGCTACCGCTGCGGCTATGCCGGCCAGTGGCACCTCGGCGAAGAGCTGCATCCGCAGCACGGCTTCCTGGACAGCTGGTCGAGCATAGAGGGTGGCCACGTCAAGGATTGTCACCGCGACGGATTTTCGACCTACCAGCAGTGGCTCTACGCCCGTGGCTTCACCCCTCCCGATCAGGCGGCGGACGGCACCCACGTCTTCAGTCGCACCACCGCAGCGCGCCTTCCGGAGGCGGCCGGGAAGCCAGCCTTTCTGGCCGACGCCGCCTGCCGCTTCCTGGATACCTTGACCGTCAGCCTTTCCTGCCCTCCGTCAACTTCCTGGAACCACAAATGCCGTTCAACGATCCCTGGGACGGCATGTACGAGCCGGCGGAGCTGGCACTGCCGGAAAGCTGGCGTCACGAGCCGGACGAGACCATGCCGCTGCGCTATCGGCTCCACTGCGCTGAATATCTTCGCCACAACCGGCACGTAGCTACGGACGACGCGCCTGGCTGGCAGGCACCCGCTGCGGCGGGACTGTGGTATCTGGCGGAGGTACCGCGCAGCACGTTCGTCTGGCCGCTGGTAGCGGAGTTTGCCGCCGTGCGGGCCGTGGCCGTGCGGGACGGACTCCCCGGGCCGGAGGTCTGGCTGCGCCCCCAGGGGGCACCCGGCCGCCCGCTGCCGACCCCAGGCGAGACGCCGGAGGTCAAGTATTATCTCAGCCAGGCGCCCGCCGACACCCCGCTGGCCACATTGGTCCGCGTCAGCGGGTTGCGCTGGCCCATCAAGGCCTGCTTCGAGGAAGGCAAGGAGGAGGTAGGACTCGATCACTACGAGCTCCGCTTCTGGCGGGGCTGGTACCACCACATGATGTTGGTGCTCCTGGCTCACCATTTCCTGGTCCGGCTGCAACGACGATTGGACCAGAGAGGGGGGGACCAACAGCAAGCGACCGATCCATCCTTGCCACTTCCACTCTCGCCACCCCCACTCTCGCCACCCCCGGTGTCGGTGCAGCCTGCGCCGGTGGTCTGCTTGGACGGCGTGGACCGCCGGGAGCATCCGCGCCGGCTCCCGCTGCCCCCCTTGGTGCTGCCTTCGCTGCCCCAGGTACGCCAACTCTTGCGGGCGCTGTTACCGCTGCCTAGCTTCAACCTCACCGCCGCCCTGGCGCTCGTCGCCCATCAGCAGCACCACAACATCGCCGCCTACCGCTCCCACCGCAAACGCACCCTCCGGCGCCTGGTGGGACAAGGCCCGTGATCTATCTCTCGTTGTACTATAAGAGTCTGTCTGAGTTGCCAATTATCTTCCCCCAGGCTATGCGGTTCTCAAGATGACACTTATGATCGTCGAGTTATCAGCTTGTTATGATTGAAGAAGCAATGAAGATTCCGCGCAACTCAGACAGACTCCTGGTAGGCGGGCTTATTCCGGTTTCCTGTTCCGATGATCGTCAAAGGCCAAGATACTGCCGCCGGATATCCATCATGCACTTCAGTTCCACCGTAACCCCCAGTTCGCCCAGCCCTTTCGGGAGGATGGGCAGCCCGCATGGGCGCCAGTGCCGGTCACGGGTGTATATCGGTCGTGGTCATGCCATCATCCTTTGCTACGATTCCCGGACGGCAGCCAGCGCCGTCCTCGCTGCCTCACGGAGTTTTGCCTCGACGCCGGGCGCATAAAGCGACCGTCCCGCTTCGTATCCGCCTTCGCCGTGGGTGGCGTCGGTCACGAGGTAGCCGGCGGCGTCGTTGGCGTACGCAACCACGAATGTCGATGGCGCCCAACTCTCTCGCTCGATGGCCGCGCCGATCTCGACCATGAGCTCGCCAGGTGCGGTAACCAAGGCAGCCTCGGAACCCAGCGACAATGCCTGCACTTCGGTGACAAAGCCATCCGGCTGCTCGGCTGAGGCCCGTCTCCCCCAACCCGCGGTCGCGGCCTCTGCACTGAGCGCGGTCATCACCGGCATCAGACGCCGGCGCTCTTCACGTCCTTCGTCGCCCTCCGGCAGGGCAGCTACCACGGCGCGCAAGTTCGTCAACTGTGCCCGATAGTCCTCGTCCGTTGAGAACCGCTTCCAGGGCAGCGTCACCTGGACGATCGCCCCCGCCAGGCGTGGGGACACGGACCTTCCCACGCTGGGCGGCTTGAGCGTATGCTCGCCCCATCGCAGGTTGTGGACCACCTGTTCGCGACCGTGCGCCGCCAGTTCACCCAGTACCCGTGCGGCCTCCGCCCCGACGATCGTGCCCACGCGCCGGGTTTCGGCGAATGTTTCGCTGATCTTCACAGGATTGATGTCGGCGCAGGCGCCGTTCGCGAACAGTACGACCGCCTGATCGCCCCACAAGGCTTTGACGGCGCGGCAGGCGTAGCCCGGCCAGTCTCGAGACAGCCGCAGGTTGTCGTGGTTCAGAATGGTAGGGTGGCAGGCATAGTTGATAAGCGCCGCCAGCAACTCGCCGTTTTCCGCTTCAACGCGCAGAACGCGCAACATGGGGTCAATCGGCCCGTCGGGGAAACGGCGGTTCAGCCCGATCGAATCGAGCGGACGCGCGCCCGCCATGAGCCGGGCAGGCGCCAACTGTCCGACTGCCGCCGCGATAGCGCCAATGATGTGCCGCGTTGTGACGGCAATGAGTTCGGCATCGCCGGCAGCGCGCAGATGCAGGAGTCCACGCGGACCCGAGTGCGTATGGGTGCCAGCGATGAGCACGCGCTCAGGCGGGATCCCCCACTGACGCTTTGCTGCCTCGCGCACCGACGCGACGATGGGAGCGTCGACCGAGATTACGTCGCAAGTGACGATGGCCGCCGCGTGGCGGCCATCGTCGAGCACAAGCGCGTGCGCCTGGAGGTCGTCGTGAATACCAGTTGACACACCCTTGCGCGCGCCGTAGCCCTCCATCGCGCCGCCAACTGGTGGTGTGATGACGACTTCCGCCGCTCTGGCTCTCCAGGTTGTCATGATGGAAACTCCTTCTGGATGGGCCCCGGCCTACCCCTCCCATCCCCGGTTTGGCAGAAAGGGTTAGGGGATAAGGACGCTAAACACTTTGTTCATCGCTTCGACCACATCATCGGCGTCTTGCAGCGTCATGCGCGGAGAGATACCGGTGACGACACAACGAGAGAGCAGGTCTTCGCTACGCGGACACATACCCATGGAGTACTCCATTTTCGGGCCGCGCGCAAGGTAGAGCGGGTCGGTGAACGGCCGGCCTGTCGAGGAGATGGTGCGCTGATGGAGGATGCCAGGATTGGCGTAGACGGGCTTGCCGCCGTATACCTTGCGGGCGGGCACGCCTTCGGCCGTCATGGCCTTGGCGACACGGGATGCCAGCTCGCTATCGTTCACAAAAAAGCCGACGACAGTAGGGAACTCTCCAGCAAGGTCCGCCACGGGACGGCGCGTGACGGTATCGAGGCGGTCGATGCCCGCCAGCACGCGATCGCGGATCGCTCGGGCGGAGGCGATCATCCCATCGATGCGGCCGAGCTGGACGCCAAGGATCGCACCGGCGATTTCGTTCATGCGCAAATTCTCACCGATGATCGGCTCCCCCGCGCGATCTCGCGTGCCCCCCGCGCCGAGCGTGAACTGGCCACCCTGATCTTGATACTTATTTGCCCGGTCGAAGTAGCTGAAATCTTCCGTGACAAAGCAGCCACCCTCACCGGACGTAATGTTCTTCTCGAGTTGGAAGCTGAAGGCGCCGACATCGCCCCATGTGCCGACTGGCCGGCCGTGGTAGCGCGTTCCACACGCTTGCGCGCAGTCTTCGACCACGAGCAGGTTGTGGGCCTGCGCCACCGACACGATCTCATCCAACTCGCACGCCGTGCCCATGAGATGCACTGGCATGATTGCTTTGGTACGCGGACCGATGCGTTCGGCCAGCGCGGCAGGATCCAGGTTGAAGCTCGCGTCCACCTCGGCGAACACGGGGACAGCGCCTTGCGCGATGATCGCGTTCACCGAGGCAATGAAGGTCACGGCCGGCACAATCACTTCGTCGCCCGGTCCAACATCGAGCGCCGCCAGGCCGACCCGAAGCGCCGCCGTGCCGGAACTGACGCCGACCGCGTAGCCAACGCCGAGATGCTCTTTGAAGCTCGCCTCGAACTGCTCGACCTTGCGCCGCAGGTCGGGGCCATAGTAGCGAAAGAGCGAGCGAGCGGCGAGCACTTCCAGCACGGCTCGTTTCTCGTCTTCGCCCAGGTAGCTCATGCCGCGCCCCTGCGGCATGAGCGCGCTACGCACGGGTGTGCCACCATCAAGCGCGAGCCGAATCATCGTATGGACCATGCGATACCTCCCGTTTCATTCTAGAAGTACAACGAGACATGGGCTACGTCCCGACTATGGTCCCCTCTGCACCATATGCGCACTGGCTCATTGCCAGCGCAAGTCCAGTTCCTCCAGGATTCCCCGCAAGCCGGCAAACGACTCCCGACTCCCCTGCTCTTTGCTACCACCTGCTGGTTGATAGTGCGTCTCCAGGGCGATCACGCCGTTATAGCCGTCACGCTGCAAGGCGGTCAACTGGCCGTGATAGTCGACCTGGCCGCCGCCGATGGGTTGCCAGGCCGAGGAACCGTCGGCCTGCCTGACCGCGTCCTTGACGTGGACATGGCTGATCCAGGGACGCACGGCGGCGTAGCCGTCGGGGTAGGGGTGCTCCTCCCCGGAGACGAGCGCATTGCCGATATCCCAGAGCGAGCGTAGCGCCGGCGAGTTGACCGCCAGCATGAGGTCCCGCGTCTCAGCGCCGGTCCCCACCAGGCAACTCTTGACATTCTCAAAACCCAACAGCACACCGGCACGCTCAGCCAGGCGCACCGGCAGTTCCAACCGTTCCAGCAGGAGGTCCCAATGCTGGGCCAGCGTGTCCTGCCGCCAGAAGGAGAAGCAGCGCACGAGGCGCGTCTGGAACAGGTCGGCGACTCGGAAAGAGCGTTCTAATATGTCGATGTGCTGCGCGTAGGCGGCGGTGTCGGCGATCGGGCAGCGCAGAAAGAGCGAGTCGATGGCGCTGACACGCAGCCCGCGCTCGCGCACCATGCGCAGCGCCCGCGTCAGTTCTGCCGGCTCCAGGTCACAGATATTCTTGCCCCACAGCTTGTGCAGCTCGATTGTGTGGAGGCCCCACTCTTCCGCCACGTCCAGCGCGTGGGCGAAGTCCTGATCTATCTCGTCGGTGAGTACGCTGAGAGTAAACACTGATAGTCCTTTCTGATTGGTGGAAGACCTACGGCAAATCCTCGCCGATCCGCACGAGCCGGTGCTCGGTGGCGGAGATGTGCGCGGCGTAGGTCAACTCGAAGGTGCGCATGCCTTCTTCGTAGGGACAGAGGATGCCGGAGCGGTCGCCGCTGGCGACGGCCCGCACGAAGGCGCGATTCATGGCCATGTTCGGGTTCCCTTCCTCCGGGATATCTTCGCGCTCACCCCGACCCCGAAGGATGGTCGCGCCCGGCCCCAGGCCGACGGCGACGGTCATCCCCTGGGCGAGGATGTGGACGTAGCTGTGAAAGCCCGGCAAGGCCCCGACAGCGGCGCAACTGTTGGAGATCGTGCCGACCGCGCCGCTCGCCAGGCGCAGGTTCACGACATTGACATCGGCAACGTCCATGTTGGGAACGTCCTGGAGCAGGGCGGTGGCCGCCATCGCGTAGACCTCGCTCACCTCGCCGCAGATGTAACGCAGCAAGTCAGTGCAGTGTGTGTGCTGCTCGATCAGCATGCCGCCACTCTTGCTCTGCACGCGCCACCAGGGTGATCCCGGCAGGCTGCTCCAGCGGACGGCGGTCACCATACCGATGGGCACGCCGGCCAGCAACTCCCGCACTTGCCGAACGGCCGTGCTATAGCGCCACTGGTAGGCCACGGCGGTCAGCACGTTGCGCTCACGGGCATGCTGGGCAATCTCGCGGGCTACGCCCATTGACAGTGCGACAGGCTTCTCGACCATCAGCGCTTTGCCGGCGTCGATCACTGCATGCTCTGCCGGGCCGTGGGCGAAGGGCGGCAAAGACACGTACACGGCGTCCAGCGGCGCCTGCTCCAGCATCGCCTGCACATCAGAAAAACCCGGCGCGTCAAGCGGCGGCAAGTCGGCCGGTCCCCGTTGCTTCACGGCCGCACGCGCCTTCTCGATGGCCTCCGGTACCAGGTCACAGACCCCGGTGATGGCGACATCCGGCAACTGCAGGAGCTGTATCATCTCGTACACCGACCGACTGCCGGCGCCGACGAACCCAATGCGAACCGTCACGTGCTGTTCTCCCTCAAGTACTCTCGATCAACGAATGAACAGGCCCGCAGTCGCGGCCCTGTTAGCCTTCCAGTCATAGCTCCCTTGCCTGATCTAATCCCGGCAACGGTGACATCTCGTGCCATATCTCCCGCATGAAGTACACGCTCTCCTGCGCCAGCGCCATCCCATCGGCGGCGAGCGGCCGCCAGATGCAGCAAGCGCGGCTGATGGCCGGCACGGTGCTGCCGAAGGACTCCACCACCAGGTCACCCTGGTAGCCAGCATCCCGCAGGGCCTCCCGCACCGCCGGCCAGGCGATGTGGCCGCTACCGATCGGACCCCGGTCGTTCTCGCTGCAATGAAAGTGGCGCAGCCGCGCGCCCGCCTGCCGGATCGCGGCTGCCGGATCGCGCTCTTCGATGTTCATGTGGAAGGTATCGAGCAGCAGACCCAGGTTGGCCGCGTCGACCGCATCAACCAGCGCGCCGGCTTCCGCCACCGTGGTCGGGTAGGCCGACTCGAAGCGGTTGAGCGGCTCCAGGGCCAACGTCACGCCAACGTCGGCGGCGCGGCGGGCGGCCGCCTGGAGGCCGGCCACGGCAGACTCCTGCTCTCGGGGTCCGGGCGCCGCCTCCGGCAGATCGCCGACGGGCGCCAGCAAGGGCCCGCAGACCAGGTCGGCACCCAGTTCGCGCGCCTGGGCGGCAATGCTGCCGAGGAAGTCCACAGCCGACGCGCGCCTTTCCGGGTCAAGCAGCGAAAGTCCCGGTGGCAGCGCGGTGTTGACCGTGCAACGTAGCCCGGCGCCGATCACCCGGCGCCGCGCCTCGGCTAGACCGAGTACCGCGCTGTCGAACAGCGGCAACTCGATCAGCCCATAACCCAGACCGGCCACAGCGCTCAGCAGCGGCTCCGTCGCTGCCACGACGTTGTCGCCCCAGAGCATGAGCACGACGCCGAAGGCTCGAACCTGGCGGGATGGAGCGCCGCTCACGCCTTCAGCGCCTGGGCAATCGTCGCATTGGCAGTAGTTACCGCCTGCTTCAGCGCCGTCAGCGGGTCGGTCTTGCCGGAGACGGCGGTCGCCACCTGCTGGTTGAGGATGTTCGTCAGGTCGGCAGTCACCGGCGTCAGCGGCGTGATCGTGCCGGTGATGTCGGTGTTCAAGAAGGCGGCCATGATCGGCGTCGCCGCGACGAACTTCTGATAGGCCGGGTCAGCCGCTATCGACTTGGTGAGCGGCGCATGCTGGAAGCGCATGGCCCAGTCACCGTAGATCGGCTTGCTGGCGTACCAGGAGACGAACGTGAAGCCGGCCTGCTGTCGCTCCGTCGTGGTCTTCAAGACGCCCCAGGTGTCGATGTTGACGTGCGTGGCGGCCTCTTTGCTGCCCCTGGGGAAGGGGAAGGTCAGCACCGGCAGCTTCTGGGTCAGATAGCCGGTCACGCGGTAGGGGCCGGAAATCGTCATGGCAATCTGGCCGCCTTCAAACCCTTTGGTGATCGCCTTGGGCGGCGCCATGGTGTACTTCTGATAGAGATCGGCATAGTATTGCAACGATGCGAGACCGGCAGCGTTGTCCCAGGTAACCTGCGTGCCGTCCGCCGAAAGGTACGTGCCGCCATTGGAACGCTGCACGACGTCCCAGAAGTTGCTGTCGCCCGTCCCTTCGTCGGTGGCGTACTGGCCCTGGGCAGCGTGCGTCATCTTCTGGATCAGTTGGGTGTAGTCGTTCCAGGTCTGGGGAGCCGTGGCGCTGTAGCGATTGAAGAGGTCGGTGCGGTAGAACACCGCCATGGGGTGGCGGTTCTGCGGAAAGGCCCAGATCCTGTTCTGGTAGCTCAGCGCCTGCCAGATGTCGTCGTAAAAGTCGTCCTTGTTGAAGCTCTTGTCGGTGGCCATGAGATCGTCCATTGGGATGGTGACCCCCTTCTGGCCGAGGCCGACGGACCACTGGGCATAAATAAAGGAGACATCCGGCGGCGTGCCGGCGGCGACATTGGCGGTGATTTTCTCCAGGACAGCGTTGCCGTTGCCGGCAAAGGTTAAGGTGAAACTCAATCCCGGATTTTCGGCGGCGAAGCGCGGAATCAGCGTTTTCACGGTGAAGGCGGTGCGCGGGTCCGCCTGCTCCGTTCCCCAGTTCTGCCAGACCTGCAACAGCAGGTTGGCCCTGGTGGCCTTGGCAACCGCAGCCACCGTCGGGCTCGCCGCCGCCGTTGTGGCGCTGGAGATAGAGGTGGCGGGCGCCTGCGTGGTGGCGGCCGTGACCGCCGCCGCCGCAGTCGTCACGCTTGCCGCTGCTGTCGTGAGCGACGACGTCACCGCTCCCGATGCGCCGCAGCCAGCCAGCACCAGCGTGGAGCCGACCGCCATGCTTGTGCCCGCCATCGCTCGCAGACAGGTACGCCGGGTAAACCTGGCCATTGTGTCCTCCCAACTCTCGGACCACAGAGCGCCACGGTGCGCCTACTAAAACGTTGTACGTATGCTATACCTCACCAGCACGGTTGTCAAATGGCGTCCGTGATCGGGCGATACACCGCAGAGATCAAGGAGCTGTCATGACCCGGCCCTACCGAGTGGCCGTCGCCGGCTGCCACCGCATGCTGGAACGGCGTGTTGCCAACCACAACTGGGCAGCCGCCTTCGCAGCAGTGCCGACCAGCCAGGTGGTCGCCGTATTCGACCGCGACGCCGCCACGCGCCGTGCCTTTGTCGACTGCTGGGGCGGAATGCCGGACTACAGCGACTTCCAGCAGATGGTGGACGACATCCGGCCCGACATTGTCTGCATCGCCACCCGGCAGACGATGCATGCCGACCAGGTCGAAGCCGCCGCTGCTGTCGGCGTCCAGGGCATCCTCTGCGAGAAACCGCTGGCCACCTCCATGCAGGAGACCCAGCGCATCATCGCTGCCTGCAAGCGCCACGGCGTGACGTTCACCTACGGGCTGGACCGCCGCTGGTTCCCCTATCACCGCATGCTCATCGACCTCCTTCGCGGCGGCGCCATCGGCGAGGTCCGCGCTGTCGTCGCCTTCGGTCAGAGCAGCCTCCTCTTCCAGGGTTGCCACTGGTTTGACCGGGTACTGGAGATCGCCGGCGACCCGGAGATCGCCTGGGTAACGGGCAAAGTCGAGCCGATGGACACTGAACCGCCTACATCGACCCGGCGGCTGGACCCACCCGGCAGCTGCCATGTGCAATTTGCCAACGGTGTGGAAGCGTTCATCTCCTCTGCCGGCTATAGCCGCGGCTTCGACATGGGTTTCGACATCGTCGGCAGCCGCGGCCGCCTGGTAGTCCTCGGCGAAGGAGCCGACACCCGCCTCTGGAGCGTCGCCGACGACGGTCGCACGCCGGTACTACAGCAGATACCAGCAGTGGAGAACACGCCCCCCTGGCCCCTGGTCGTCCAGGATCTTATCAAAGCCATCAAGCAGCAACGGCCGACGCACTGCGACCTCGCCTGCGCCCGCCGCGCCATGGAACTGACCTTCGCTGTCCATCAATCCAGCCGCGAAGGCGGGCGACGGGTGACGCCGGCAGAGATTGACCCGGAACTGCGCATCACATCATTGGCGTGGGGGAACGAGTGAGGTCTCCCGTCCTTCCCTCTGGTATCCTCTCTAACAGTTTGCAGCAACTAAAAGGTTTGAGCAGAACGTGGTCCGGCTCATCGACATCGCGAAGCATGCGAATACCTCGGTAACGACCGTCTCCATTGTGCTGGGTAATCGCCCAAATACTGTGGCGATCTCCGGTGGCACGCGCCAGGCGGTGGTGGCGGCGGCGCGGGAGCTGGGCTACGCACCGGATATGGCTGCCCGGCGTCTGCGCCGCAACGGCGGTGGTGAGCGGACGATCGTGCTGGCGATTGCTCATCCCGTCGATGGCCGGCTGTCGCTGATCAGTCGCATCGTGGCCAGTGTGCAGCGGCAGTTGCACGTCCTGCGCGACGACCTGGCCGGAACCGGCGTGGTGCAACTGATCGTGGAAACCTACGAGTTGGGAGCGCTGCGCCAGTTGCGCGGGCTGAGCGATCCTTTCTGGTTTAATGGTCTGCTCGTGACCAACACGGCGCCGGAGGACGACGCCTATCTGGAGGCGCTCACGCCCAGCGTGCCTATCGTGCTCTTCCAACGCGCCACGCGCCACAGCTCGGTCAACACCGACAGCGAGCTAGTGGGCCGCATGGCGACCCAGCATCTGATCGATCTCGGACACCGCCGGATCGCCCTGATCTACCCGGATGCCGGCTCCCAGGCGCAGGCGTTGCGCATTCGCGGCTTCCAGGAAACAATGCAGCGCGCCGGACTGCCGGCGGGGGCGGAGGCGGTGACGCACGGCGGTGACTGGGCTGCCGGAGCATACAACGCCGCGCAACAGTTGCTCAGCCCCTCCACTGGCGCGCGACCGACGGCGCTGTTCGCCACGAACGATCTGCTGGCCATCGGGGCGATGCGGGCGATCCGTGACTGGGGCTTACGCATCCCTGAGCAGATTGCCGTCGTTGGTTGCGACGACGCGGAGTTTGCCGGCTATCAGGAGCCGCCCTTGACGACCGTCCATCTGCCCATCGAAGAGATGGCGGCGCGGGCGACTTCCATCCTGCTCGACCTGATCCGCCAGCGTGTGACGGCGCCGATTCAGGAGTCGTTTCCTGCCCATCTGGTAGTACGCCGCTCCAGCGGACCACCCGCGGCATAATAGATAGGGCCGCGACTGCGGTCTGCGGCTGAAAGACAGGACTGCGGTCCTCGGGGAGGCCACGCACGGCAGTGCCGTCTTTGGGCCGCAGACCGCAGTCGCGGCCCCCTCTTCAGAAAGGAACCACCATGGCCATCGACCTGCATTGCCACATCTTCCCGCCGGAGTACCTGCGCTTGGCACGGACGGATGGCGAACGTATCGGCGCGCGCATTTACCAGCGGGACGACGGGCGGACCTTCCTCCAGGCCCCCGGCGATTTCAACTACCCGCTCACCGACGATCTCTGGTCGGTGCCGGCGCTGGTGGAAGCGCTGGGCCGCCGTCACCTCACCGGCGCTGCGCTCTCGGTGGCGCCGCCCACGCTCTCCTACTGGGCCGATGCCGGCCTGGCCGCCGACATCTCCGCCGCCAACAACGACAGCATCGCCGAGGTCGTGCGGGCCCAGCCGGATCGCTTCGTCGGCCTCGCTACCGTGCCGCTTCAGGACGTGCCGCGCGCCATCCGGGAACTGGAACGCGCCATGAAGCAGCCCGAGTTGCGCGGCGTCATGATCGCCTCCCACGTCGGACCGAAGAACCTGGACCACCCTGATCTCTTCCCGTTCCTGGAAGCCTGCCAGGCGCTCGATGCCTGCGTCTTCGTCCATCCTTACGAGGTGCTGGGCAGCGAGCGCATGCAGGACTACTATATGTGGAACCTGATCGGCATGGTGACGGAAACGTGCGTGGCCATTGAGTCGCTCATCTTCGGCGGCGTCTACGAGCGGCTGCCACGCCTCAAGACCTATTTCGCCCACGGCGGCGGCAGCTTCCCCTGGCTACGCGGCCGCGCCGAATACGGCTTCCATCACCTGATCACCCCCACCTTCAAGATCACGCGCTCGCCCAGCGACTACCTCGACCGCATCTTTGTCGACAATATGGTCTACATCCCCTCGGCGTTGACCTGGCTGGCCGGCCAGTTGGGCAGCGACCACATCGCCGTGGGCAGCGACTACCCCTTTGACATCGGACCGCAGGACCCCACCGCCATCGTGCGCGAAGCACCGGAGTTGACAGATGCGGACCGGGAGAACATCCTTTATCGCACGGCGTGGCGCCTGCTGGGTGTTGAGGTCGGGAAGAGAGGCGTGGCGCCATGAACACCGAGCAGGCGGAAGCGCCGGCGCGACGAACCCGCTTCAGCGATGTCTGCGGGACGATCGACGAGCTCAAGCGTCTTTTGCACCAAGAACCAGAGAGCAGCGTCGCTCAGCCCCAGGTGCTCGAGTCCCTCATCGACGACGCCCTCTTCATGGAAGCACGCATGGAAGTGCGCCTCAAACAGTATCGAGGGCATTTCCTAACTCATGCGAGGCCCTCCCAGGAATGGGCAAGGACGCGTTTGGGGGAGCGGATGAGGTCCGGGCGGCCAGCGTCGGGAGCGGCGAGGGCGACGATGACGACCCCGGCGTAGGTGAGGGCGACGCGGGCGGCGATGGCGGACCAGCCGGTGAGGGGTGGGCGCTGGAGATGGAAGAACAGAAAGACGTGGCCGAAGAAGCGTTCAATACTGGAGCGTTTGCCGAGTTCGTGGAGCGTCCAGGTGGGTGGCAGGCAGGAGCGGTTCTTGGTGCGTTTGGGGTTCCAGGGGCGCCGACGCGAAGCGGCCGTGCGCGAGCGCCTAAGACCGTGTGGATCCAGCGGATGAGGGCGAGGCCCCACGGCCGCTCCGCGTCGGCGCGGCGTCAAGGCGCACCACGCGGGGTCGCAGGGCAGAGAGCTGGACGGCCAGCGTCAGCAAGCGTTGGGCGAAGGGGGCGTCGTGGGCATTGGCCGGCCAGAGCAAGAACAGGACGGGCAGACCGGAACCCCGGCAGAGCAGCGTATGCACCCGGAAGCCGCGCAAGAAGCGGGTGGGATGCTGCGCGGGAGCGTGACCAACCGCCGCATCCGGATCGTCCTTGCGCCAGGCCTTGATGGGCGCGCTGTCGATGATCAGATCGCGAGCGCTGATGACCCGACGGCGGATCGCCTCCCGGACCGTAACGACGAAGAGCAGTTCGCAGGGCGGCGCCACGGCCGCCTTCGGCGTCGGCGCGCGCCAACCGCTTCCATTGCTGGGAGGCGCAGGGGACGCGCAACTGGCCCGTGGCGTCCCGAGGCAGGCCGCAGGCCGCCGCCAAGGCCGGCCAGGCGACCAGCCAGTCGTGCATGTCTTGATCGGAGAGTCGCCAGAGCGTGCGCAACAGCGCAATCAGCAACAACGACGCCTCTGGATCGACAATCGGCGCTCCGCCAGGCCCCTTCGGCAAGGCGGGCGGGCAACGCCGCTGGGCCAAGGTGACGGCGAACTCACACAGCGCCAGCAGATGGAACCACCCACCTTCGGTGGGTACCCGGACCAGCGCCACCGCGCTGATATGCAAGTCTGGACCCCGGCGCGCCACCGCCCGCTGGTATGCTGGCGGCGGGACCGGAGCCGTGCCAATATACGGTGTAGGAACCATGGGCAAACCTCCCCGCCGAGGGGAACAGCCTCGGCGGGGAGGCAGCCTACCCCATCAGCAGCGAGTTAGGAAATGCCCTCTTGATGCCATTCAAGAGCCGGCGTCAAGCGCCGACGCGAATACTCGTCGCAATGGCATCGAAAGGCGCAAAATCACCGTAGCCCGTGATGTGTACCACCCACCCAACGCTGAAAACAGCTACGTCGTGACAGTACTCGCGGTCGACCCGCGCAGCACGCTGGCCCGCGATCAGTACAATCCGCGACGAGGTGACGGCGCCACATCCGCCACCACCTCCCGGCAGCCCTACCGGATAGGCCGCCAGCATCTGTTCGGGACTCTGGTATTCATATTGCCGCAGTGACATACTACCCAGATCGATCTTTGTCATCCCCGGCAGGAAATTACCAGATCCCGCTACTTTTGAAGGATCGTAGCTGAAGAGCATGGCACTGCCTGCGCGGGGCTGTACAGTCCAGCCAGTCGGGTACTTGAGGCGGTAGTGATCTCCCGTTAAGCTGGTGGTTGGCCCGGCGGGTACTTGTGAAGTGGTTGGCGGAGCTGGGACCGCCGCAATGGAGGTGGCATCGGGCACAGCCCAAAGCGCATCGATGGTCGCTGTTCTCGCTCCATCCGTCAGGCTGTTCATCGTCGCGGAGGCATTCACCTTTCCGTCGGGTCGCACGTGCTCTATCCAACTGTTCTCGGTGCCATCTTCCTTGGAGGCGGTCAATGCGAGGTAGAGGTCATCGCCGACGACGGTGACCGTGCGTTGCAGGCCTGCCCGCACGCCGGACGAGGTGGATGTATCGGTTAAGCGGATGGTCTGCTGTGGTTTGCCGCTGGCCCGGTCCACAATGTGGACAACCACCTGCGACGCTCCGCCGCCTTTGGGGTCCAACGCCTCGGTCCAGTAAATCCAACGTGGCGAAACGGCGACGGCATCAACCATCTCGTTTGGCGTAGGGCTGGCGCTCGCGTGCTCGACGAAGAGTTGTCGCCGAGTCCAATTCTGCAAGCTGAATTCCCAGCCCTCGAAAGTATCCCCGTTTAGGTCCACGCCGTAGAGCATTCCGTTTGCCTCGTCCAGAGTGTTGACGCTCGGAACAGTCGCCGTGCGGACCACCTGGAGGCTTCGGTCGTACTCCACGATGGACGTCTTGGGTGACCCATCTTGTGTGGAGAGTTGATAGGCGACCGCGAAACGGTAGGGCTGCTGACTCACCGGGAAGGCTCCTACCAGCCACACCTCTCCTTGCGGCGGCGCTGTGGCGATGGTGGTCGCCAGGCCAAGCTGGTTGCCCTGGTTATCCATGGCTTGCAGATCCAACCGCGTTTGCGGGACCTCAGATCCAGATAGTCCACGCATGGTGATTGCCGTATCGATGTAGATGAAGGTGTGCTCGTCCACTTGGATGATGTGCGGGATCAAGCCCATGAAAAGGTGTACGGTATCTTGCTGGGATCTGGCATTCACCGTAGGCGGTTGTACCCCACGACAGTCGGGGAGAGACGCATTGCAGACGTCGGCCAAGGCGTTCAACTGCGTGTACTTCACGTCCGATAAGGAGTGAACGTCATACAGATGCAAGTTGCTCAAGTCTAAGATCTGGGGATCGGTCGTATAATCGGCGGCAACCGAAGTGGCCTTGCTTGAAAGCTCAGGTAGGGGCGTAACGCCGTTATTGGTCAGGTTGGACTGAGATAGGTCGGCCATATAGGCTGTGCCTCCCGTCCTGATCAGCACCTCCAGGGTCGCCGGTTGAGCCACCGCCGCGCTAGCGCTCGGGCCAACGGCCGACCCGCTGCAACCGACAAGCACTATGGCGGCAGCCGCAATGGCAATCACATGACGCATTGGGCTTACCGCTCTGACCGCCAAGGGTCCGAAGCCTCGCCGTCTGCCCCGATGGTGGGCCGAGGACATTCCGTATTCTACGTTATTCACCGTATAAACGCAAAGGCGTATCCTGGGATGCGCGGAATAACCTATACTAGTAAATACTGGTAAGTCGGAGGTGGACGCATGATCGAGGTCCGATTGCAGATCCTGATGCGCGAGCGCGGCGTCGGGATTGTAGCGCTTGCCCAACGCGCCGGAGTCCACACGACTCAACTCTACACGTTGCTGCGCCAACCTGATCGGGTGCATCTAAAGACGCTGGACAAAGTATGCCGGGCGCTCGGCGTCACGCCGGGGGATGTGCTCGTTCAGATTGACGACTCATCGGAGTATGCACCGTCGAATGGGCCTTGAAGCCGCCCAATGATGCTAACGGAAATGCTGTCGGGAGGGGGCAACGAGCCTGGGCGACAATAGAGCAGAAGGCGAGGCCTTGGGGGATAGATGAGGACGTGCAGGTGTCCGATCTCGACGGTGAGGCTCCACATTGAACGATTCAATTGAGGTGGTAAAAGTGAAGGTTACACCTTGTAAGCATAATCGGACGTATGGTTTGCGGTTCAGCAACGCTGATCGTGACTCGCATTTACTGCCAGAGTGGACAGAATTGGTGATCTGGGCACAGGGCAATAGTAATGCAATTCTGGTTAATTTGGCTAAGCCCTCATTTTGGCGACATTGTCCCGAGGTCTTCTCGAAAGAATTTGAAAGCTGGCTTCATCACCAAGGGCTTCTGCCTTGGCCGAAGGGTCATCCGCCGAAGCTCTCATTCGAACATCGCGATACCAATCACTTTTATCTACGTCCCGTTTTCGAACGATGATCTGCCCTTTCGGAATTCAAAGTGGTCGGCAAGTGGGAAGAACAGCAAGGGCAGTATTGCGGCGGTAAGGCAATGCTGGCGAGTCGGTGGATTACGGAGCGGTGCGGAGGGACGATAGTCAGTCCTGGCAGACAGGCGACCTTGGCAAGCAAGGTCTGACGGGTGGCGGCGAAGCCAGCGCGGTGCGCGAGCATTTTGAGGAGGGCTAACACCGGGAGGGCGACGCCGATGAAACAGGACACAAAGGGTGCCCCGGCATGGATGCAACACCGTTAGTGCAATGAGGAGGTGCGGGCCGACTAGGAGCGGCTGCAAGTCAGCACCACTGCTGCCCGCCGCACATAGGGGCCTACCCCACCGTCCTCTGCTGAGGCCGCGGTGGGTGGCCCCCGAAGCCCCAGCCGCCGCAGAACCGGCAGCAGCAAGGCAACGACTTCAACGTACGCGCAGTATGCTGCATCAACATTGGCGCAACCCACGCCAAAGTCCTAAGCTGCGGCAGAGCCGTCACCGGAAACTGGAGCGTCGCCGAAGATGGCCGCACGCCGGTAGAATGGGAGATACCAGCAGTGGGGAACACGCCCCCCTGGCCCCTGGTCGTCCGGGATCAGGTCGACGCCATCGAGCAGCAACGGCCGACGCGCTGCGACCTCGCCTGCGCCCGCCGTGCCACGGAACTGACCTTCGCCGTCCACCAATCCAGCCGCGAAGGCGGGCGACGGGTGACGCCGGCCGAGATTGACCCGGCGCTGCGCATCGCGTCATTGCCGTGGGGGAACGAGTGATGGGAGGGAGAGGGAGCGGTGTCGTAACTGCTGGACCAGGTAGGCACTCTCGACCCAAAGACAGGACTGCGGTCCTGGGGAGGCACTGGGCGCTGACCTGGCTCGCCGGCCAGTTGGGCAGCGACCACATCGCCGTGGGCAGCGACTACCCGTTCGACATCGGACCGCAGGACCCAACCGCCATCGTACACGACGCGCCGGAGTTGACAGCAGCGGACCGGCAGAACATCCTCTACCGCACGGCCTGGCATCTGCTGGGGGTCGAGGTTGGGAAGAAGACCACCGATTAGGCCGATGGGCCGGTTATAGGAAGCCCGCCGCAAACAGACCGCCAACGATGCCCAGCAGCCAGATGCTGCCAAAGACGGTGACGAGTACACGCGTGGGCATGGCGGTGCGCAGCATGGCCAGAGAAGGCAGGCTGACAATTGGCAGTGTGATCAGGAGTGCTGCTGCCGGGCCGATCGCCAGGCCAGCCGCCAGCAGCGCCTGGACGATGGGTACCTCGCCGGCTGTCGGGATCACAAAGAGCGTGCCGGCCAGTGCCAGCAGTGCCAGCGGAATCAGGCCGTTGCCCCAGCCGGAGATGCCGATGAGCGGGAAGAGCCAGGCCCGGGCGACGCCGAGCAACAGGACAACGACGACATAGATCGGCGCCAGGACGATCGCCAGCCGAAAGCATGCAGCAACCCAGCGCCGGAGCCAGCCTACCACGCCGGTGCGTTGGGCGACCGCTGCCTCCGGTTCGCTATGCATCTGAACGGGGACCTCGCCAGCTTTGCTCCCGGCGACCCGGGCCGCCAGCAAACTGACGCCAACGACGCCAACCAGGGCCAGCACCACGCGCAGCGCGGCGAGCCGCCAGCCCAGCGCGACACCGATAAAGACAATCGTCGCCACATTCAGCGAAGGGGCGCCCATGCCAAAAGCGAGGGCCGGGGCAATTGCTGCCCGGCGCTCGCGCAGCCCCACTGCCAGTGGGGTAGCACAGCAGCTTCAAAAGAAGGCAGGCAAGGCGCCGGCGGCTGCCAGCAGCGTGGCTTTGAGGTTGGAATCGGCCAGGAAACGTTGGAAGAAGCGCTGCGGTACGAGCGCCTGCACCGCGCCGCCGATCACGATACCGGCGATCACGGCCATCCAGACAGCGCCGTAATAGGCCTGAGCGTAGGACCAGGCGGCGTGCCAGGAGGGAGCCGGCGCTACCCTGGCCCCGCCGGTCAAGATGGAAGGGGCCTGGTAGCGGTGCGTCGCCAGGGCAGCCGTCGCCTTGTGCCAGAGCGGCCACCACTTGACGTAGGCAAGGGCGCCAACGGCCACCACGCCGGCCACGGCCAGGGCGATGAGGCGCGCCAGTGGCGGGCGATCCTGATTGAGCGCCGCGCCAGCGGGCGGCAT
This sequence comes from Chloroflexota bacterium, assembly GCA_036734945.1. Lineage (GTDB taxonomy): Bacteria > Chloroflexota > UBA4733 > UBA4733 > UBA4733 > UBA4733. The sequence goes on along the minus strand of DAIMXP010000010.1, from coordinate 66,662 downwards.
GTTCATCGGTAGGTCCACCGCGTCTCCTTACTGCTACCGCACGGGTGCAGCGTCAGGTCCTCCGCCACGGGAGCGCTGCAAGCGTTGCTGTTCTTGCTAGTATACAAGGGTCCGTCTCGGTTGGTGGCTTGTAGCGAATCAACGCTACACGCACACCGGCGTATGCCGATCAGCGCAGAGACCGGAGACACCGACCTGTAACCAGCGGCGTACTATACATTGACAGAAGACAATGGAGGAGAGCATGGGGGAGACGAGCGTGCCTTTGCCGTTTCCTCCGGGCAAAGCCGCCGGGAAGCAGCGGCGGCTCCGCGCGCAGCACCCGGTCATGACGGCGGCCCAGCTCGAACGCATCTACTCCGCCTTCTTCAGTCCGATCTATGGCTTCATTTATGCGCGGCTGGGTAATCGCCAGGACGCCGAGGACCTCACCGCCCACGTCTTCATGAAGAGCATGCAATACCTGGACCCCGGCGCCGTACCGCAGGAGATCGAGGCGTACTTGTATCGCATCGCCCGCACCGAGATTGCTGATCACTGGCGGCGCTATGCCGCCTTGCGCGTCGTGTCGTTCGACGAGGAGCCGGGGGCGCTCGACGTGGAGCAGGAGGCCGGCAATGCTACGTTGCCGTCGCTCCCGACCCTGGTGGGCGAGCTGGAACGTATCCTGGCCCTCTTGCCGCCGAACTACCGGCGCGTGCTGGAACTGCGCTTCTACGAGGGCTGCAGCGTCAAGGAGACCGCGCGGGCCATGAACGTCTCGGAAGCCAACGCCAAAGTACTCCAGTATCGGGCAGTGCAGCGGGCCGCCGCCCATGCCCGCGAAACGAGGGCGGCAGAATGACTGATCGCTACGACCGCCTCAACCGGCAGATTGACGCCCTCTTGCAGGATCACGCGCCGACGCCATTTCTTGCGGAGGATGAAGAGGAGCGGGAAGTCCTGCAGATGGCGGCCCAGTTGCGGCTGCTACGGCCTGGCGCCGCGGCGCCCCGCCCACGATTCGCTGCCCGCATGCGCCGGTTGCTGGCGCAGAGCATCAACCCGCACCCCGGCCTGCCGCGTCGACGGCTGCTCGTTGGCGGCGCGGGCGCCCTCGCCGGCGGTCTCGTCGCCGGGATTGGGGTCGCCCTCGGCCTGCGCCGGGCGGGCAGCGGGGCGATACCAGCGGCCTCTGGGCTTGCCGCCGCAGCCGTCAGCGGGTGGGCACAGGTGGGGCGCCTCCAGGATGTGCCGCAAGGCGGCGCCCTGGCCTTCACAGTCACAGGATTCAGTGGCTACGTCATGCGCAACGGCGATCAACTCTCGGCGCTGTCGGCAATCTGCAACCATCTGGGTTGCCACGTGCAGTGGCAGCCGGCCAGCGAGCAGTTCATCTGCCCCTGCGATAATGCCGAGTTCGACCGAGCCGGTATGTACCTGCAAGACGGCTATACCGCGTATCCTCCCGTCGATCTGAAGCCGTTGACAAGACTGGCCGTCCGGCTGGAGGGCGACATAGTCTACGTAAAGACAGTGTGATCTGACTGCGGTGAGCGAGGTGATCGAACAGGTAGAGGGTTGCGCTCCCTCCCTCGTCCCTCCCCAGCGTCGACAACTCGCCTGGTGGCGTGCCACGCCTATGATGCCGCTGTTGCTGCTGGCAACTGCCACGGCCTCGACGGTCTGGTGGCAGTTGCCGTGGCTGCCTGGTCAGTTCGTCGACCAGGGATCAGGCCGCGTGCCGGTGGCAGTGGCCGACCTCCTCCTGGTGGTTGTGGCGGCGGCGAGTGTGTTCACCTGGTGCTGGCGGCGTCAACGCCCGTCGCTGCGTCCACTCGGACTCACCATACCCATGTTTATGGTCGTCGTGCTGGCGGCCGTCGGCGCTCCCCATGCCCCGGACCCACGTCTGGCCGTTGTCGTCACGGTCCACCTGGTACTGCTCGCGCTGCTCTTCCTCACCCTGGCGTCCGGCGCCGTCGCACCGTCCTGGGTGGCAGCGGCTCTTGTCGTTGGCCTCGCCGTACAGGCGCCGCTGGCGATTGAACAGGTGGTGCGGCAAACGACGAGCCCGCTTGGTTTCCTGCTGGCCTGGCCGGGCGACTTCCAGCCCAACGTGTCGGACGCCAGCATCTTGCTCCGCGCCGACGGCAGCCCCTGGCTGCGGGCGTATGGCCCCTTCTATCATCCCAACATTTTGGGCGGTTATCTCGCGTTGGAACTGCCATTGCTGATCGGTCTCAGCATCGCCGTCTGGCCGCGCCGTGCATCCAGACTCCCTCGGGCGCTCCTTGGCCTGCCAGTTGGGCTGGTGCTGACTGGTCTCGCCCTATCGGCGTCTCGGAGCGCGTGGGTGGGCGCCATCGCCGGCCTGGTTGCCTTCGCCGCCTATTCCTGGCGCCGCGCCGTCGACCAGCGCGCTCCCTGGCTAGCTGATTGTGACAGCGCGGCAGGCGCCATCGTCCTGGCATGTCTGGTGTTGGCGGTTGTGCTGGCTCTGCTGCGTCCGCCGTTGCTGGATCGCTTTGATCCCGGCAGCAACAGGTTGGAGCAGCAATCAGTCAAGGAGCGGCTGTTCTTCTACCAGGTCGGCCTCCAGTTGCTGGCGGCGCATCCGTTCCTCGGCGTTGGCGCCGGCAACGTTGACCTGGCGGAGTCGATCTTCTTTCATCAGACCCTCGGCCCCGCTCCGGTACACAACGTACCCCTCCTCATGGCAGTAGAACTCGGCCCCCTGGGCACCCTGGCCTGGATAATTGCCGCCGGCTGTATCGTGGGACACACCTGGCGTCATCCCGGTAGGTGGACGGTGACCTTTGCCGCCGCGCTCGTGGCAGTCGGCATCGCCGGGCTTTTCGACCACTACCTATGGACGTTCCCCGTAGCAGGCACGACCCTGGCGGTGTTAGCCGGCGCCTGGGCAGCTACCCTGGGCGGCGAGCGCCGGACCCTTTGGCCGTACGCTACCCTGCCAACGACTGCAGCTCCACGGCGGGATCAGCCAGTTGGCGCCGCACGCGCCCGTCCACCGTCAACCGGCGCTGGATGAGCGTGCGGGTAGGTTCGACATCGGGGTTGCGGTTCACGAAGAGGGCGGCGATCAGGCGGCCCTCCTTGAGGTAGAACCCGCTGAAGTCGCGCCCGGTCGGGTCCCCGCGCGTGACGATATCATCCGATCCCTCGTTGTTGCCCAGATACTCCATGGAGAGGTCGAAGAGGTCGGAGAAGAAGTAGGGTGGCTGATCGAAAGCGAGGCGCTGGCCGCCTTTGCCGGCTGCCTCGCGGGCCATGTTCTTACCGGCGATTTCGCCGTGCTGCTGCGCCACGTCCCAGTGTTCGACGCGCAAGCGCCTGGCATAGAGCGGGCTGTAGAAGCGAGCCACGTCACCGGCGGCGTAGATGCCCGGCTGGTTGGTCTGCAGGAACTCGTCGGTGACGATGCCGTTGTCCACCAGGAGCGGCGTGCCCTCCGCCAGCCCCGTCTCGGGAGTGACACCAACACCCGCCACCACCAGTTCGCACTCCAGTGTGCGGCCGCCCTTGGTCAGCACCCGCTCGACGCGCCCTTGTCCCTCCAGGTGGGTCGCCTGATCGGCGTTGATGATCTCCACGCCGTGTGCGGTCAAGGTGCGCTGGAAGACGGGTGCCAGTCGGCTCCCGAAGAGGTGCTCCCAGAGCACCGACTCCCGACCGACCAGGGCCGTCTCCAGTCCCATCTGGCGCAACGAGGCGGCCACCTCCGCGCCGATGAAGCCGCCGCCGATGATGACGGCACGCCGTTTCCCGGTGGCAGCCTGTCTGATCCGCTCGGAGTCTTGCAGCGTTCGCAGCAGCAGGACGCCCTCCAGGTCTGCGCCGGGAACCGGCAACGGACGCGGCGAGGCGCCGGTCGCCAGCAGCAACCGGTCGAAGCCGAGCGCCGTCCCGTCGCTGAGCCGGACGTTCCGCCCGGCAACGTCGAGCTGTTGCACACCCACGCCCAACCGCAACTCCACGTCGTGCTGCTGCGCCCAATCGGCCGGGTGGACGAAGACGTCGTCCCGCTTGGTCTCGGCGCGCAGGAAGTCCTTGGAGAGCGGCGGGCGATGGTAGGGCCGTTCCTGCTCGCGGGAGAGAAGGATGATCCGGCCCTTCGCACCCTCCTGGCGGATAGCCTCCGCCGCCTTGGCGCCGGCGAGGCCGCCACCAATGATCAGAAAGGGAATGTTCTGACTGCGCTGCGCCGTCATCGGCTTCCTCCTACCCACTTATCTACTTACCCGCCCGCCGTGGCAACTCCGGTGCCATGGCAGATGGCCAGGAGCGGCGACATCCCGGCTCCCGGCCATTGGGATAATCCTACCGCGCCAGGCGACGTCGGAGGGCCAAGCCAAGTGCTGTCACGCCGGCAACGAAGGCGGCGACGCCGCCCCACGGCGTCTGCTGATGTGTGGCGCCGTAGCCGCCGCCCGTCTGGGGCACGGCCGCCGCCTGCCGTAACCGCTGCCCAGCGCAGGGACGGGCATGGATCGGGAGTCCTTTCGACTTGAGCAGGCGCAAAATGGGGGCTCCCCGCAGGCATGGGCAGTTCGCAGCGAGCAGGTGCGGGATCGGTTGTTCCGCCACGCAGAACCGATCAAAGGGACAAAGGGACCAATCTGCGGGCAGGTCCCCGTCGCCGCGCCGAAGCGCTAGCCGCCGCCCGAGTTGTTCCACTAACCCTTGGCGAAACGCGCCTTGCGGCAGCACCGGCGCTTCTTGCAGTGCGCCCAGCAGGCGGGCCACGTCGCGGTCGTCCAGATCAGGCCGGTCCATAGTGCTGCTCCTTCCTCACGTCACTGTCCTGTTGCCTAAATGCGCGCCGGAAGGCGCCGCGGGCACGCGCGAGCAGCGATTCGGCAGCATCTTCCGACAAGCCGAGGTGATCGGCGAGTTGGCGACCGCTGAGTCGATCGAGGTACTTTAGGGTGAGCACCTGCTGGTAATGCGGCGGCAGGTTGTGCAACGTCGCCAGGACGCGCTCGCGCAGCTCTTCCCGTTCCAGCCGCTCGGTCGGCTCCGCGGCCAGATCCGGCAAGCGTTCGAGCGCCAGTCGGGCCTGCTCCAGGCGTTGACGGCGCCGGTAATGGTCGCCCACCTTGTGGCGGGCAATGCCGCAGAGCCAGGTCGTCAGCGTCGCCCGCCCGTCATAGCGCTCCAGCGCCTCAAACGCGGCAAGAAAGGTCTCCTGCGCGATATCCTCCGCCGACTGGCGGTCGCTGGCCACGCGATAGTAGATGAAGCCGTATACCGGATCGAGATATATGGCGCAGAAGGCAGCCAGCGCCGCCTTGTCGCCACGGCGCAGTGCTCGCACCAATTCCCCTTCGTCACCGCTCGTTCGCTGCACCGCCCCGCCTCCGTTTGCGCTCTATAATCTTGGTCGTCAGCATGGCTGATTTCCGTCGTGGATACACGTCTCCTCGGCATCAGCCGATAGTGAAACGGTCCCGGAAGCTGCCGGCGGTGCGCTCATCGCAGCGTCCCGAGGTAGGCAACCACGTCATTCACTTGCTGCTCGCTCAAATTCAGGTCGGGCATCAGTGTGCCAGGTTTAATCGCCTGCGGGTTGGCAATCCAGCGGCGCAGAAAGGCCGGATCGTTGGGCAAGCTGCCGTAGGGTTGGGAGGCGATGTGGCTAAGATTGGGCCCCTGGGTGCCGTCGGACACGCCCTGAATGGTGTGGCACAGCGAACAGCCGACTGAGGTGAAGATAGCTTTGCCGTGCGCTACGGTTGCCGGATTTGGCTGGGATGTTGCCGTTGCGGGGGGGGCGAGCGTTGGGCTGGGTGTTGCTGTTGGGACGGCTCTTGCCGTGGCGGACGGCAAACCGGTGGCAGTAGCCGGGAACCTGGTCGGAGTGGCCGGCTGTGCTGGCGGCGTTGCCCGGTGGAGCGACACCGTGGCCATCGCATATGTGGCGGCCTGGACCACGGCCGGCACGGGAGCGGTCGGCGTGGCGGCAACGGAGCCGACAGCCGTTGATGAGCGACCCCCGCAGCTCACCAGGGCGATGGCGATCGTGGCCGTGAGAATGACGCACCATTCGTTGACGTATCGCCCACGCCTGTACTTTGCTCCCATTGCACCCTTCCCTCGGCCGGCGCGGACCCCAAATGGCCAGCATCAGCGACAGCACGCGCTCGGCGCGCTGTCGTGTCCTGATCATCGATAGCCCTCGGTGTAGTTTGTCGGCATTCGATGCGGTTTCCGTCGGTGGGAGAAGCGGTTTCCTGTAACCCACCGCGTATTCCCTGGCAGTGGATACAGCAGATAGATGAACCGAGGTATCGCTGGTGGCCGTGCTGATGCCGGATCAATGCTTACTCGATGCGGTCCTGGCAACTGTCGCCTACGCGGACATGTTCGATTTCCCGCTCCGGCGGCAGGAGATTCAGCGTGACTTGATCGGTCTGGCGGCGCCCGCCGCATCGACAACGAATGCAATAGACACGCTGTTGGACCGTGACCGGCTGGCGGCGGATGGCTCGTACCTGGTGCTGCCGGGACGACGCGGTCTGGCGAAGCTTCGCCAGAGCCGGGAAGCACAGGCCGCGCGCCTGTGGCCGATTGCCCAACGCTTTGGGCGCCTCATTGCCCGCTTCCCCTTCGTGCGCCTGGTGGCGGTGACCGGCTCGCTGGCAGCCGGCAACCCGGACGACCGGGCCGACGTTGATTACCTGATCGTCACGGCGCCGGGCCGCCTCTGGTCCGTTCGTGCAATGGCCGCGTTGCCGGTACGGCTGGCCCGGCGGGCCGGCGTACACCTCTGCCCGAACTATCTCCTGACCACGCGCGCCCTCGCTCTCGAGCACAAGGACCTGTTTACCGCGCACGAGTTGTTGCTGGCAACGCCGCTGGCGGGTGCTCCGACCTATCGGCAGTTCCTCGGCTATAACAACTGGGCGGCGCGCTGGCTGCCGAATCACTATGAGCAGCGCCGGCACTTGGCGCTGAAACTGCCAACCGGCGGCGTGTTACAGCCGTGGAGCGAGCGCCTGCTGGCGGGCCGGCTCAGCGGGCGATTCGAACAGTGGGAGGCGCAACGCAAGCAGCGGCTGATGCTGCGGAGTAGCGATGGAAATTTCAGCGAGGACATCTGCGAGGGGTATCTCGGGCAGCGCCGTCAACGGAAGCTCATTGAATTCGAGCAACGCTGCCGGCAACTGGGGATCGTCCCACCCGGTGTGTATGATTTTGACAGGGGGCAACGTGAGCCAGGTGCTCTTCGGCCAGTCCTATTACCTGCGCTTTGATCCCAAGCTCTGGGCGGCCATGCAGCCCTATCCGCCGCTGGGCACGCTGTATGCTGCTGCCTACGTGCGCAGCCGGGGCTATGCCGTGGCGCTCTTCGACGCCATGCTGGACACCTCCGAAGCGGCATGGGAGCAGGCCCTGGCACGCGAGCAACCGCAGTTTGCCGTGCTGTACGAAGACAACTTCAACTACCTCTCCAAGATGTGCCTGCTGCGCATGCGCGAGGCGGCGTTTCAGATGATCGGGATGGCGCGGGCGCGGGAATGCACGGTCATCGTCGCCGGGTCCGACGCCAGTGACCACGCCGATCTCTACCTGGCGGCCGGCGCGCAGTTCGTGATCGTCGGCGAAGGGGAATATACCCTGGCTGAACTGCTGGACGGTCTGACCGGCAGGAGCGCTGCCTCACCGACCACGATCGCGGGGCTGGAGTTCACAGATCCGGTATCGGGCGACCTTGTCCGTACACCACCCCGGCCCGACATCAAGGACCTGGATGCGTTGCCCTTCCCCGCCTGGGACCTGGTTGACGTGGCCCATTACCGTCAAATCTGGCAACGCCGCCACGGCTACTATTCCATGAACATGGTGACGACGCGCGGCTGCCCCTACCATTGCAACTGGTGCGCCAAGCCGATTTGGGGCCAGCGCTACCACAGCCGCAGTCCGGAGAACGTGGCAGCCGAGCTGCAGTGGTTACGCGATACCTATCAGCCCGACCATATCTGGTTCGCCGACGACATCCTGGGCCTCAAGCCTGGCTGGCTGGCCCGCTTCGCCGACCTGATCGAAGAGCGGCAGGTACGCATTCCGTTCAAGAGTCTCCAGCGGGTCGATCTGGTGCTGAAGGGCGACACTGCGGAGTCACTGCGCCGGGCGGGAGCGCAGACTGTCTGGGTGGGCGCCGAATCAGGGTCGCAGAAAATCCTTGATGCCATGGAGAAAGGCACACGCGTTGAGCAGATCAGCGATGCGACCCGCCGACTCCAGGCTGCCGGCATCGCTGTCGGCTTTTTTCTGCAATTCGGCTATCCCGGCGAGACGCGCGCCGATATTGAGCTGACCCTCCAGATGGTGCGGGATTGCCGCCCCGACGACATCGGCATGTCGGTCTCCTATCCACTGCCCGGCACTCGGTTCCACGACTCGGTGCAGCAGCAACTGAGCACCCGCCGGAACTGGACGGACTCCGCCGACCTGGCCATGCTCTATCAGGGGCCGTTCGGCAGCGACTTCTACCGCCAACTGCACACAGTGCTGCACCTCGAGTTCCGCGCCCGCCGGGCCTGGACAGAACTGCGGCGGGTACTGCACCAGCCGGCGCAACTCCGCCCGCAGCATCTTCGCCGGACAGCGGCGATGCTGCATCACCTACTGCTGTTGCCGAGCGCGCGCCGGAAGCTGGACGAGCTGATGGAGGAAACCGGGCCGCGACTGCGGGCCCAGAGGGCACCCTCGGCCCAAGGACAGCACTGCGGTGCCGACGCGCCTCTGGAAACGGAAGCCGCGACTCAGCCATTCAAGGACCGCAGTCCTGTCTTTGGGCCGAGGGTGCCCTCTGGGCCCGCAGTCGCGGCCCTACCCCGTTCCACCTCCCGCTTGCTCGACACGCAGCGCGCTTTCGACGGCGTTGCCGGCGATTACGACGGCCCCAGCGGCAACAACGCCCTGGTGCAGCGCATGCGCGAGCGACTGTGGCGCACCGTGGAGGAGACCTTCACACCCGGCGCTCGCCTGCTTGATCTCGGCTGCGGGACCGGCCTTGATGCCGTTCACCTGGCGCGTCGTGGCTATCAGGTAGTAGCGCTGGATTCGTCGCCGCGCATGGTTGCGCGCACGCGGGCCAGGGCGGAAGCAGCGGGGCTGCTGGGCGCGGTGCCGACGGAGGTGCTGGATATGCACCAACTGGATCACCTGGCGGGGGAATCGTTCGACGGCGTCTACTCGAACCTGGGGGCCATCAACTGCGCGCTGGACCTACCGTCCGTCGCCCGCTCCTGCGCGGCGCTGCTTCGGCCCAATGGCCGGCTGGTCGCTTCCGTCATCGGCCGCTGGTGCCCCTGGGAGATCGCCTACTATGGTGTGCGGGGGCAGTTTCGGCGCGCGCTGCTGCGTCGCTCCCGGGCGGCAGTACCAGTCGCCCTGCAGGGGCGCGCCGTCTGGACGCGCTATTGGACGCCGCGGGAGTTCTACGGGGCCTTCGCGCCGGGATTCGCCTTGACACACTATCGAGCGCTCGGCCTCTTCCTACCTCCGCCCTATCTGATCGGCCTGCACCGGCGTTTTGCCGCCCTCAGCGCCGCCCTCGGCCGGCTCGATGATCGCCTGTGTACGCTGCCGCCCGCACGTGACCTGGGCGACCACTTCCTGATGGTGCTGACCCGTCGTGACTGACCTGCTCACGATTCCTCGCCTGGCGCCTGGTCCTGCTGCGCACTTTCGCTGGCGGTGTCCGCTGTGCGGCGGTACCGTCCGGCTCTCCTCACCAGAGGCCCGCTGCGAGGTACAGGGGCATGCCTTCTCGCAGGTCGCCGGGGTCTGGCGGTTCTTGCCCGAGCCGACCCGTCGCCAGTACGCCGAGTTTGAGCGGCAGTACACACGGGTGCGTGCCGCTGAAGGTTGGGGCAAGCCTGATTGTCAGTATTTTCGCGGCCTGCCCGAGGTGGTGGACGGCGATCCACAAGGACACATCTGGCGGCAGCGGGCGGGGAGTTACCAGGCGATGCTGGAGCAGGTACTCCAACCGCTGGAGGCGGCACGCCAACGACCCTTGACCATTCTGGACCTCGGCGCCGGCAACTGCTGGCTGGCGCATCGTCTGGCTGCCCGCGGCCACCACGTGGCGGCGGTGGACGTGCGAACCGGCGAGTTGGACGGACTGGGGGCGCACATCTGGTATGGCGATGCCCATGCCGGTCAGGCCGCCTTCCTGCCGGTCCAGGCCGAGTTCGACCGACTACCATTTGCCAGCGACCAAGCGGATCTCGTGATTTTCAATGCTTCCTTGCACTACTCGGCTGACTGTGGCGTGACGCTCGCCGAGTCGCGGCGTACCCTGCGCTCGGATGGCCTTCTGGTCGTTTTGGATTCGCCACTCTATCGCCAACAAGCCGCGGGAGCGACCATGGTGTCCGAACGAGAGGCGTGTTTTCAACGGGTTTACGGTTTCTGCTCGAACACGTTGCCCAGTGAGCATTTCCTCACGGCTGACCGCTTGCAAACGTTGGCCGCCGCCGGCAACCTGCACTGGCGGGTCATCGCCCTGCCGTCGGCCTGGCGCTGTGTGGTGCGGGACTGGAAGGCGCGGTTGCGGGGGCAGCGAGAACCTGCCACGTTTCCGCTTATCGTGGGCGCGGGCGCGCCGTTGCTCTCCCTGCCGCCGCGCCATTCGCCGGCCGCGCGCCGGTTGTGGTGGTTATTCCGGCACTGGAGGGGCCGTCTGTTCCAGCGCCGTCGTCACGACCAGCTGGTGCTAGAGCGCGTCGCTGGCTATCCCATCCTGGTACTGCCAACGGTCTTCAACCCGAAGGTGTTGCACAGCGGCGAGTTTCTTGCCCAGTGTCTGAACGCCCGGCGCATTCCGCCGGGGGCGTCTGTCCTGGACCTCGGCGCCGGCACGGGCATCGGGGCCGTGGTAGCGGCGCAATGGGCGCAGCGTGTCGTCGCGGTCGACATCAATTCGACGGCCGTGCGCTGTGCCAAGATGAACGTGCTGCTCAACCACAGCGAGGACAGCATCGACGTCCGCGAGGGCGACCTGTTCGAAGCAGTTGGCGATGAGCGGTTTGATGTTGTGCTCTTCAACCCGCCCTTTTTCCGAGGCGCACCCCGGAATGCGCTCGACCGCGCCTGGCGCTCGGTAGACGTTGTGGAGCGTTTTGCCGCCGACCTAGCAGACCACCTCACGCCGGGCGGCTACGCTCTGGTCGTGCTATCGACGGTAGGGGAGACCCCGGCCTTTCTGGCGGCTTTCCAGCGCAGCGGCCTGACCGTCGTACACGAGGCGACGCGCGATTTGATCAACGAAGCGCTGCTGCTGTTGCGGCTGAGTGTGGCGGGCGGGCAGGCGAACAGGCAGTACGGTTTAGATGAGGCAAGGCAGCCGTGGCTGGAAGGCTAACAGGGCCGCGACTGCGGTCTGCGGCCAAGCGACGTGGGCGACTGCGGTCGCGTTCTGTACCATCGACGGCAGATCCAAGCGACCGCAGTCGCCCCGGTAACTTGGCCGCAGACCGCAGTCGCGGCCCTCTCCCAACGGCCCAATTGAAAGGTGCGAACATGCTGATTCTGTACAACCCGGCGAGTAGCGCCGGGCGGAAGCCGATCCTGCCGATGTCGCTGCTGGCGCTGGGGGCGGTTCTGGAGGGAAAGCATGAGTACGTGATCGTCGACGGCAACCTGGAGGACGATCCCGTCGCCGTGATCGACCGCCTGGTGCGGGATCGCGGAGCTGCTGTGCTCGGCGTCACCGTCATGCCTGGTCCCCAGTTGAGTCAGGCCGTGCCGCACTGCCGGGAGCTCAAGGCACGGCATCCCAACCTCACCATCGTCTGGGGCGGCTACTTCCCGACCCAACATTACGACGTGTGCCTGCGCGCCGACTACGTCGACTACGTGGTGCGGGGACATGGTGAGTACACCTTTGCCGCCTTGCTCGATGCCATACACGTAGGCGAATCTCCCGGCCCGCTGCCCGGCCTGGCCTATCGTGCGCCCGGCACGGGAAAAATCGTGCCCAGTTCGCCGGCGCCGATTCCTAACCCCGAGGGGTTACCCGGTTTCCCCTACCAGCGGGTCGACTTGCAGCGCTACATCCGCTCGACGTTCCTGGGCAAGCGCACGCTGCCCCATCATTCCAGCTACGGCTGCCCCTTCTTCTGCAACTTCTGCGCGGTCGTCAACATGGTCAACGGCCGCTGGCTGGCCCAGTCGGCCGAGCACACAGCGCACGTCGTGCGCTCGCTGGTGCAGACCTGGAAGTTGGATGCTGTGGAGTTCTACGACAACAACTTCTTTGTGCATGAGGCGCGCAGCGCCGAGTTCGCAGAACGCATCAGAGACGTGCGCATCTCTTGGTGGGGCGAGTCGCGCATCGACACCCTGCTAAAGTACAGCGACCGCAGCTGGGCGTTGCTGCGCGACAGTGGCTTGAGGATGGTCTTCATGGGAGCGGAGTCCGGCTCGGACGACACGCTGCGGCGCATGAACAAAGGTGGGACGGCCTCCACCGAGAAGACGCTGGCCATCGCCGCCAAAACTGCCCAGTACGGCATCATCCCGGAGTTTTCCTTTGTGCTGGGCAACCCACCTGACCCGGAGGCCGACGTGCAACAGACCCTGGCCTTCATCCGCCGGGTCAAACTGGTCAACCCCCGCGCGGAGATCATCCTCTATACCTACACGCCGGTCCCCCTGGCGGGTGAGTTGTACGACCAGGCCAAGGCGGAAGGCTTCCGTTTCCCGGCGACGCTGGAGGAGTGGGTCAGCCCCGGCTGGCAGGAGTTCGCCCAGCGCCGCAACACCCACGTCCCCTGGCTGAAGGACCCGTTGCGGCAGCAGTTGCACGACTTCGAGCGAGTGCTGAACGCCTACTACCCAACGGCAACCAACCCCCACCTGGGTAGCGCCGCCTGCTGGGTGTTGCGCATCGCCAGCGGTTGGCGCTACCACACGGGCATGTACCGGCATCCGCTGGAGTTACGCGCCTTGCAGAAGGTGCTGGCCTACCAACGCCCCGAGACGAGCGGCCTGTAATGTTGAGAACCCTGCCGCTGCCGGCGCCGGTTGAGATTGCCCGGCGCCGGCTCAACCGGCTGACCCATCGCCTCTCCACCCTGCCCATTCTCGTGTTGATGCCGCACAGCCGCTGCAATTGCCGTTGCGTCATGTGTGACATCTGGAAAGCCAACCGCGCCGGGCAGGAACTATCCGTCGAGGATCTGGCCCCGCACCTGGCGGCGCTGCAGCGGCTCCACGTGCGCCGGGTCGTCCTTTCCGGCGGCGAAGCGCTGATGCACTCCAATCTCTGGTCGCTCTGCGCGCTGCTGAAGGACCTCGACGTCAAGATCACACTGCTCTCGACCGGTCTGCTGCTCCAGCGCCACGCCTCGGACATCATCCGTTGGTGCGACGACGTGACGGTCTCCCTGGACGGCAGCCGCGACGTCCACGATAGCATTCGCAACATCCCGCATGCCTACGACCGGCTCGCCGTCGGCGTCGCGGCGCTCAAAACGCTCAAGCCATCCTTGCGGATCACGGCGCGCTGCGTCCTGCAGCGGCGCAACTTCCTCGACCTGCCGAACATCGTCGCAGCAGCGCATTCCCTGGGGCTCGACCAAATCTCCTTCCTGGCTGCCGACGTCTCCTCCACCGCCTTTAACCGCCCGATGGCGTGGGGAGAGGAGCGGAGCGCCGACGTGTCGCTCACTGCTGTTGAGGTGGAGGCGTTCAGGAACATGGTGGAGACGACCATCCAGCAGCACCCGGCCGATTTTGCTTCCGGTTTCATCGCTGAGGATGCGGAGAAACTGCGCCGCTTACCCCGTTACTACGCCGCGCTCAACGGGGATGGCGACTTCCCGGCCGTCACCTGCAACGCGCCGTGGGTTTCGACGGTCATCGAGGCGGACGGCAGCGTGCGCCCCTGCTTCTTCCACCGCACGCTGGGCAACATCCACGAGCAGCCCTTGGAGCAGATTCTCAACGCGCCGGACGCCGTCGCCTTTCGCCGCCAACTCGATACCCGGCAGGATCCGATCTGCCGGCGCTGCGTCTGCACGTTGCAACTCGGCTCCAGAACGCCGGTCTGACCGTGCAGGACGTGGCTGCTGCCTACGATGCGCTTGCCCCGTGCTACGACCAGCAGGTCCAGGCGGATGCCATGGTGCGCCGGCTGCTCTGGAAACACTATGCCCGGCTGTTCTCCGCCGGCATGCGTGTCCTTGATGTATCATGCGGCACTGGGATTGATGCCGTCTTCCTCGCCCGCCGGGGCGTTCAGGTGGTCGCGATCGACATTTCCGCTGGGATGGTGGCCGAGTTGCGCCGGAAAGTGCAGGCGGCAGGGCTGGCGGCGTGCGTGCAACCGCACGTCATGGACCTCGCGTACGTCATGGACCTTGCCGCCATCCATTGCTGGCCGGAGCGGAGCTTTGATGGGATGATCTCCGCCTTTGCCGGCTTGAACACCGTTGCCGACCTTGCTCCGTTTGCCCGTGATGCTGCCAGGCTCCTCCGGCCCGAGGGGCGCCTGGTCATCCACCTGCTCAACCGTTGCCGTTCCTGGGATCTGCTGCCTCTCCTGGCGCGGGGGCGGTGGCGCGCCGCGCGGACGATGGCCCAGCAGCGCGAGCGCACGGTGGTCATTGGCGGGCGGCCGGTTCGCCACTACCTGTACACGCCGGAGGAAGCCTATCGGCGGTTTTTCGCCAGATACTTCCGCCTCACCCGTGCCTACAGCCTTGGCGCCCTCCTCCCGCCGGCGACTGCCCACCGGGTATCCCCAGCGATGGCGCTGCTGCTTGGCCGGATCGAGACCCGTGCAGGAAGGCTCTTGCTCAACTGGGGCCGCTTTTACGTATTGGAACTCGCAGCTCGGTAGCGGCGACACATCGGCGGGACGGGGTAGCGCATCGACACGCATCGGCTGCTGCACAATGCGCCTTGATGTGTCATTAAGATGACGTCCAAGGCTTGCATGTAATTGTAGGTACAGGAGAAGGCGGCCATGAACGAAATGGGACACCGCCGAGCGGCCCCCCGCTCGTCGGGTGCGGAGGAAGGACCCCTTCCGGCTCGCACAACTCGCCAGGTTTCCCCCTGACGGGAGAAACCTTAGCTGCAATGCAGGGAACGGTCGCCTTCGGACCTGCGCGGTTGGACGGGAGCAACGTTCGGACGGAGCGCTGCAGCTCCGCCCAAAACCCTGGGCCGCTCACGCGGCAGCCCTTTGTCCGTTACCCCGGCCCAGGCCGCAGCTAACGCCGTACTGT
Source organism: Chloroflexota bacterium (assembly GCA_036734945.1). GTDB lineage: Bacteria > Chloroflexota > UBA4733 > UBA4733 > UBA4733 > UBA4733. The sequence goes on along the minus strand of DAIMXP010000010.1, from coordinate 51,411 downwards.
CACACTTACCCATGCCAGGGGTCCGCAGCCGTCCCCCGATTTGCAGCCAAGGTTTCTCCCGTCAGGGGGAAACCTGGCGAGTTGTGCGAGCCGGAAGGGGTCCTTCCTCCGTACCCAGCGCTTCGTCGACCTGTATCGTAAGCTCGACCAGCGTGGCGGCGAGCGTCGCGCCGTGGCCGCGGCGCTCGCTCCGCGTATAGGCGTCATTGGTCGGGCCGGTGTGGCGCTCGATCAGCCCAGCGTCCAGGTCCACGATCCAGACTTCGGGGATGCCGGCGCGGGCGTAGAGCGGCAGCTTCACGCGGCGGTCAATGGCAAGTGACGAATCGGCGACCTCAATGAGCAGCAGCACATCGGCGGGGCCGGACAGGGCATCGGCATAGTAGTCGGCACGGTAGCGGAGGACCGTGATGTCGGGCTCCGGCTCGGAGTGTTCACCGAGTGCGACCGGGCTTTGCACCTGGACGATGGCCGAGCCTCGGGGAAGGCGCTCGTGGAGGAGGTCGTCCAGTCGGTTGACACAGGCGACATGCCGACTGCCGACCGGACTCATCTCGACGACCTCGCCATCAATGAGCTCGACGCGCGCTTCTTCGCTGAGGATGCACGCCGCGACCATCCGGTGGTAATCCTTTGCCGTGAAGCGATGACGCGCCGGCGCCACAGCGACTGCACTTGCCACAACGGATGCTCCTCCCTGTTGACACACGCTTACTGGAAGACGCCCCTCACGGCGAAGCGAAAGCCTGGCAGAACGTCGCCGCCATCGAGGTCGTCGTCCGCCCCGAGCCGCCGGGCTGCGACGTCTCCCGGCAACCAGACATCGACAGCTCGGGCGCGAGGCCACACGACCCAGACCTGGCGCACCCCGCGGCTGAGCCAGAGGCGAGCATTGTCGGCCATGTCCTTCGGACGCTGGCTTGCTTCGGACGCTGCCTCGACGACAAGGTCGGGGGCGAGCAACGGGAACGCCGGTCCGCCCGGCTGGGGGACACGCTCGGCGCGGACGAACGTAATGTCCGCTGCCAGCACCGTGTCCTCGGTCTCGTCCGGTTGGCGAAGGTTGAAGCCGGTTTCGGCAGGATACAACTTGCCGAGACCGTGCGTCCGCACGTGTACTGCCAGGGCGAAGTACAGATTGTCGGTGGGAGCGCCGTGATCAATTCCGGCCGGCGGCATCTGGAGCAACCTCCCCTGCACGAGCTCATACTGCCAGCCGTCGTCGGGCAGTGTCAGCAGATCGTCGGCGGTAAAGTGGCGGCGCTCGGTGTAGAGCAAGATCGTGCCCCCTTCCCTGGCCCCCCTACTATACCGGTCTAGAGTGCCACGGCCTCGCCAGATGGCCGGTAGCCGGGTCCCATGATGCGCTGCACTCCCTACGTTATGACCACGACCTCGTGCTCACCAACCTGGGCCACCTCCACGCTCGCCCAGCCGTCGACCCTGGCGATCACAGCGCCCGCTTCGGCCACCAGCAGGCGGGCCGATCGCCCGGCCACGTCCTCCGGCAACTGCACCCGCACCTGTAACGGCCCGACGGGGATCGCCTCGTCCATTGGCGCGCGCCAGGCGCCCGAGCCGGAGAGGTTGACCAGGTGCAGGACCAGGCGCCCAGCCTGGCGATAGACGTGGCAATCGAGCAAGCCCGGTCCTTCAACCGTGAGCGGCATGGGGTCACGTGCCGCCCAGCGCACTAGGTTGGCCAGCAACAGAGCGTGGTCGGGCAGGTTGTCACGGCCGTAGCGACGATCAAGATCGGCGGGCATATAGGCGACCCGACCGGCGCCGGTGTCGTTGAGGATGAGCGCCGGGACGCCGCTGGACGGCTGGCGCATCCAGGCTGTCTCCGGCGGGTAGATTGGGAACGGCGGGATATAGGTGAGCGGCACGATCGTGCCGGCCTCGGCCTGCACGACCTCCAGCCGGCCGCCGAAGGGCAGGATATCGGTCTCCTCAAAGCCGCGGAGCACAGGATGCCTTTCGCCGGTAACCGCCGGCTCCTCGCCCGTCTGGGGGCCATCCACCAACCCGCGCAGCTCCGGCGTGAGACGCAGGTAGCTGTGCCTGGCCCAGGCGTCCCACTGTTGCCCATCGGCCTGCGCGGCGCCGTGCTGGACACCGGTGGCGTGGCAACCGAAGAGATCGGCCAGGGCGAAGTCTCCACGGGTGTCGCCCCACTCGTCGTACAGGCTGGTCTCGCCGGTCGCCAGCAGCCCACCGCCCTGCTCAACGAGGCGGCGGATGCTGGCACACTGCGCATCGCTCAGTGCGCCCAGGTTCGGCAGGATTAACAGTTGCAGGCCGCTGGCAGTGTCGATGTCGTCGGCATGGACCAGGAGATAGGGGATGCGCTCCCGCATGAGCGCATTGGTGATACCGCGTTGGGGCAGGCCGAGGCGCTCCTCCGCCGCTTCGCGACCATAGAAGTCGACACAGCGCTGCGACCACACAACGCCCACCGTGGCGACCGGCGTGCGGTTGACCAGATACGCCTGGTTGGCCTCATGCCAGCGGAAGAGCGGCTCGGCAGTGCGGTACTGGCGGCGATCGTCGTGGTAGGCGCCGATGTGGTGCCACCAGGGCGAGATGCCCCCGGCGAAGCCTGCCAACGCCCACATCCGCGCTTCCGGCGCCGGCTTACTCGCCAGCCGGAAGGTGGGCTGGCCCGCCTGGTAGAGCGCGGTACTCTCGGGAATCAGCTTCTCCCAGCCGAGCAGGCCATGGATCAGCTTGCCGGAATCACCGTTGGCCTGGAATCCGCGCGTATCGCTGCGCGCCTGGGCATCGAGCATGATGATCTCCGCTCGCCGGCAGATCTCACGATAGTCGCGGAAGCGCTGCGCCTGGCTGATGATATCTCCGCTATTCATGCCGATCCACAGGCAGTCGGGTCCGCCCGCCGCCTGCGTGACGCGGTTGTTGAGGTCCCAGACGGCCAGCCGGCACTGGTAGCTCCAGAGGATCCACTGGCGGTAGGCGGGGCTATCCCAATCAGCGTGCTGTGGCAGGGCAAAGCCGCTGGCATCCCGGAAGCGCCGAGCGCAATACAGGCAATAGCAAATGCGACTGCGGTCCAGCCCGCTCCAACTGTTGTCAGTCACGCCCTCCGGCCGGCTCCGGGCGATGATCTCCCGCAAGATGCCGGGCAGGTACTCCTCATAGTAAGGGCTGTTGATGCAGGTGACGAAGAGCTCGCCCTCACGGTAGGGGGCGCCGTTGCGGTCCCGCGCGAACCAGTCGGGGTGTTCGACGTAGCAGCGTTCATCCGCCCGGTTGGAGTCCATACGCGCCAGCACGACCAGGCCATCGGCGTGCGCCGCCTCGACCGTCTCGCCATAGAGGTCGTGTTCGCCCAGGTACTGCGCGCGGTGCTGCAGCGGGAAGGTGCTGGGGTAGTAGGCGACGATGCCCCCGGCGTTGACGATCACGCCCTGGATGCAAGTACGCCGCCAGTACGACCGCCACCAGGGGAGATCGAAACGGACGGGATCGACCTCCGTCAGGTTGGTCTGGCCCCAGCGGTACGTCTGCCGGTACCAGGGTTGCTGCGCTTGTTCGTTCATTGGCCTACCTCCCGCATGGCATCCCCCGCCCCGGCGAGATGATCCAGTTGCATCTCCGAATACTTCCGACTCAGCACCACACCCTCAGCCCCGCCCGCGATGGCGGCGAGCACCGCCGCCCGGACGCCTTCGCGGGTGCAGTGCACATCCCGCTCCGCTGTCGGAATATCAATGTCAATACCGGGATAAATGCGGCAACGGCCTTCGACCGCGGCGACGGCGCGGGCCGTCTCGCGCTGCACATAATTGGCAGTAAAGCCGGCCGTTGGCAGCGCGTCGTAGGCTCCTTCGTCCAGCTGGAGGAGCTTAAGCATGAGCGGATAGACCTCGGCCGGGCTGGCGTCGGCGAAGAGCGCTTTGCAGATGTGCTCGATCCAGGCGTGGAATCGAGGACCTGCGCAGTTATTGTAGTTCACGACCTTAATGAAATCGGAGAACCGGCTCATTTCGCCATAGTCCTGGTCGGCTCGGTAAAAAGGACTGAAAGAAATGTTGTGGTAGACGTGCCAACCGACCTGGATCGACGGCTTGCAGGCCTTCGCCAAGCCGTAGATGTCCCGATACATCTGATGCTGGCTATCGGTCCACAGTGTCTGCCAGGCGAGCAACTCCGGGTAGCGCAGCAACAGTCGCCAGAAACTCACGAAGGCGCCATCGCTCGGAACCTTCCCCGCTGCTGCTGCCGCGTTCCATTCCAGCGCCAGACGGTAGCCTTCCAGAGCGCGACGCACGTCAATGCCGCGATCCCGAGCGATCCGCTGACAATGCGAGCAGAAGCAACTCACCGCGCTGGGCTGCGCCGGCCCCTGAAGCAAGATATTCAACGGTCCCGGCCGCTCGGAACACCAGGCGATGCCGTCGAGGTCGTAGCTCTTGACGTAGTCTTCCACGATACTGAGGTGCCAGCCACGGTAATCCGGGTTGTTAAAGCAGAATCGAGGCGCCGGACGCGACCAGGCATCCACCTCCAGGCACCTGGGAAAGTTGGGGTAGTTCCGCAGCTCCTGAGCATAGCTGCTTTCCTCGATCCAGGCAATGCTCTGCATGCCTCGGCGTTTCGCTTCGGGAAGCACGGTCGCAAAGAGATCTAAATCGGGGTGCTCGGGCGCCCGGCCAGCAGGGCCAAGCATCGTGCCGCCGTAGAACTCCGAATGCACAGTGGCATAGTTTCCGCCGACCCAGGCGAGGTCGTACTCCTGCGCCCCATGATCCGGGAGTGGATGGCTCGGCAACTGCCGGCCACCGGTTCCGCGGGTCCAGGTTGGCGTGGCGAGGAAGAGGGCGTTGACATGGGCGCGCTCTTGGAATATGTCGAGCGCCTGCACAACTCCCTCATCGACAAACGACACGGCCCCGACTTGAATCGCCACAAAATACTTCGCCATGATTCGCTCCTCAAACTCCACAGTTCAACATCCGAGGTCCCTTCATTCGAAGCCGTGACAGCCACCGTTACAGCGATCACGCCAGGGTTGGGCCTTGCTGACGCGCGTGGACAATGCGCTCGCGAAGCGTTTGGTAGACTAATTCCACCTTCGTCGAATAGACCATCAACGCGGCGCCGGATGCGAAGGGCGTATCGGGCGGTCAGGCTGATGTTGACGACCTGAATGTCGGGTCGCTGCATCACCTGGCGATAGTCGGCCACCCATTCAGCGCCGAAGCGCTCGGCCAGCGGCCGGCCGCGCTCCTCCCGCAGGTCGCAGATAACCTTGAGTGCAGCCCCCTCTGCCTGGCTGATGAACTGGGCGTGGGTCGGGCCAACCAGTCCCACGCCGATCACAGCAAATCCGATAGTCTGAGCCACGGTGTCTCCCCCTGTCATGCTTTTGGCGGCATCGCGCGGGGCGCGAGCGCGTTCCATGCTGCCTCGACGTCGCTAGTCTGCTGTAACACGTCGCGCAAGCGCAGCCAGAGGTCGACGACGATCTGCTTCATCTGCGGCTGGTTGCCGTCCGTGATCGCTGCCCGGAGCGCTTGCGCCTGCAACGTCTGGGCTTCGGCAGCGGCCTGGCTGAGCTCGGCAAGTTTCCCCAGTGCTGCTGCATAGAGTGCGGCGAGTTCCTGGGTCGGCGTCCCCGCCTGGGGATCGGGGTCGTTCTTGCCGCGAAATGTGCCGTAGCGTGGGGAGAGACGCTGATAGGCCTCGTCATACTGCGTGTGGGTCGGCTCAACGTGCGGCGTGACGCTGAGGTACACGACGCAGGGAACCGTCCCCACGGCGTGGAGGGTGTGCTTGCGCCGCGGCTCGACGTAGATGAGCTGACCGGGTCCACAGGTGACGCGCTCATCCTCGATGATGAACTCGCACTGTCCTTCCAGCACGAGGAAGATTTCCCCGCCGAGATCGTGGCTGTGCATCCGCCCGGCCGGCGTCGGCTCCATGCGCATGAAGCGACCGCGGATCTCCGGGTGGACGATCACGTTGGCGACGTCGCGCCGATAGTCATAGACCGGAATCATGGCTTTCTCCTTCTCTACCAGCGGTCGCTGCCCAACAGCTTGCGCCCCAGCGCCGTCAGGGTCGCCGATTGCGGCTCCAGGAGCACTTCGTTCTTGCGGGCATCGCCGGGAAAGCCGGGGCCGGGGAGATGGCGCTGCCAGGAATCGATCCGCTTCTGGCGGGCATCGTCGTCGTCTTCGCGCGCCGGTGACATCGTGATGTACTGGGCCAGGCGTGGGCGGTCCGACAGGTTGTGGCCGTTGCCGTGGGGGAGCAACGTGCTCCAGACGACCAGATCACCCGCCTGCATCACGACCTTCGTGATCTCATAGCCGGTGAGGTCCGGCTTGCGTGGGTGGCGGTCGGCCGCCTGCCGCTTGATCCAGTCAGCCAGTTGGCGATACAACTCAGGGACACACTGGAAGCCGCCCATGCTGTCGTCCGTATCAGTGAGCGCCAGGACCCCTTGCACCCGGAAAGGGATGTCGGGGTATTTGGAAGTGTCCGTATCCCAATGAATGAAGCTGTCGTCGATCTCGGGGTGGCGCGGATCGGCTGGGGGCTTCATGTTGGCGCGGTCCAGACTGACCCAGAGCTGCTCCGTACACATCACCTGGCGAAAGACGTCGTAGAGCGCCGGGAACTGCCGGTTGTCCCACATTGACTGAAACTGGTACATCTCCACCATGCCGGCCCGCGAAATGATGCCCGGCAAGTACCAGGACTCGCGTTTATCCGGATCGGCGCCGGTGTGGCGGAAGATGTCGGCAACGACAGCGTTCAGATTTTGCCTGGGCACGACACCCGGCACCACAACGTAGCCGTTCTTCTCGACCTCCTGCCGCAGGGAATTGCCTGTCATCGTACTCATCGTCTGGCTGCCTCCTGTTCATCCATCAATCTTGATCCCCTCAGAACTGCATTGTAGTATTGTCGGGAGCAAACCAGCGATGCTGTCGGTAGCGGAGCAGCGTGTGATGCCAAACATCGCGGCTTGCAGGAGGAGGTTTCATGCATGTTTTGATGGCTCGCGTGCCGCGTCGGCGCCTGCTGACTGTGCTGGCGGGCGGTATCGCCGGGCTGTCCCTGGCCGCCTGCGGCGGCGCAGCCGGCGCGGTGGTGTCGGCCACGACCAGCAGCGCCAGCGCACCGCTCGCCAGCAGCGCGACCACGGCGAGTTCCAGCGCCGTCGCCTCGGCCACCACTGCCAGTGCGACGAGTGCCGTCGCGGCTGTGGCAACGACGACCAAAGCGGCAGTGACGAGTACCACAACCGCCGCCAAGAGCACTGCCGTCGCGGCGGCCAAGAGCACTGTCGCCGCTATACCGACACCGCAACTCAAGGTGCCGGCCAACGCCAAGATCCAGTTACGGCTCTCCGGCTGGGGTTACACCCCTGCCTACGGCCAGGTTTACAACATCTACATGCAACAGCATCCCGATACTGCCCTCAACTTCGACCAGATTGCCAACTTCAGCGACTACTTCACCAAGATTCAGGCCCAGGTGGCGGCCAGCGATGCGCCAGATGTGATCACACACTCCACCTACTATTATGTCGTCTTTGCTGCTCGCCAGGTCACGCGGGTGCTGGACGACCTGGTCGCTCGCGACAAGGTGGACCTCAACCAGTTCTTCCCGGCCGCCATCTCCGGCTGCCGCTGGCAACCAGGCCAGATGGCGATGGGGCAAGGCAAGCTCTACGTGATGCCGCAGAACTTCGGCAGCGGCACCGTGTACTACTACAACAAGACCCTCTTCGATCAGCAAGGTGTTGCGTACCCCGACGACACGTGGACCTGGGATACCTGGCGTGACACCGCCTACGAGCTGACGCGCACTACCAATGGCACGACCCAACAATTCGGCATGGGGACGCCGGTCGACGGCAACGACCACATCAACACCTGGATCTGGCAGGCGGGCGGCGACTTCTACGACGCGAACGTCACCAAATGTACGCTGCACTCCGACAGCAAGGCGATGGACGCCTTCAGCTACCTGGTGGACCTCACCCAGAAGTCCAAGGTAGCGGCGCCATCCGGCAACATGATGAGCCTCTTCGTGAAGGAGCAGTTGCCTATGGCCTCCGGCGGCGCCTGGTGGCCGGTGTTGATCACGGCCGCCAAGGTACCCTCGCTGAACTATGACGTCTTCTTGCCGCCGAAGAACCCCACCACCGGCCTACGCACCATCGACGTGTCGGCCAACGGGCTGGCGATCACCTCCTCCAGCAAGCAGGTGGATGCCGCCTGGCAGTTCATCAACTGGTGGACCTACGGCAAGGGTGTCGACGTAGTCGCCACCACGATCTCCGGCGTGACGCCGCCCTACATGCCGGCGGCGCAGAAGTACGTCTTCAACACCAATCGCACGGACGCGCCGAAGAGTTTTTCCATCTACGAAGAGCTGTACCGCACCGGCAAACCGATCTTCCGCGAGGCCGGCGCCGGGGACGTCGCCCCCATCCTGGCCAAAGAGCTGGGTGCAGCGTTCACCGGCAAGGAGACGGTCGATGCGGCGGCGACCAACATAAGCTCCCAGGTGACGGCGCTGCTCAACCGCCAGCGAGCCGACCTGGGTATTACCTGAGCGGCGCGCTCAGTCGGGCAGCTCGTGACCAAGGACGACATCCACCGGCAGCGTTACCATCGGCAACACTGTGGAGTTCAACGTCTCGCCACGTCGGGCTATGACGACACGTTGGTACGTACCGTCGCGCGGCTCGGTGTGGCGCTCGACCACGTCGTTGATCACGTCGACCAGGAAGGCCTCAGCGATGCCGGCGGCGGCGTAGAAGGGCAGCTTGATGCCCAGATCATAGCCGCGGGAGGAGTCCGCCACCTCGATCACCAGATACACAGCGGAGGCGGTCGGCAGCGCCAACCGGTGGCGGCGGCGGTGAAGCACGGCAACGTCCGGCTCAGGCTCGGACGAGTCGTTGACCCGGATCGAACCTTGCACGCGGACTCGTGCTATGCCTCGAACCTGCTGCGTCAGCAGTTCATTCAAGGCGTCGACACATTCTCCGTGCGCTGCGCCAATCGGGCTCATTTTCAGGATCTCTCCGTCGATCAACTCCACCCGGTCAGCCTCCGTCAGGATGCCGGCGTCCGCCATCAGGTGATACTCCGTCACGTTGAAGCGCCGCCGCGTGACCACCGGCGCCGGGTGCTCAGCGATTGCCATGTGCATCTCCTCCCATTCCTGGCGCCGTGATTACCGGCGACAGTTCAGGCCTGACCGTTCCTGACCCAGAACCATCATACGGTGGGGAGACGTTGTCAGCCACAAGCTATTATGATGGAGCAAGCAGTTGGATTGACGAAGAGGAAGACAACCGATGCCGGAAGCAAACGCGCGGAACAACCTGGCACGCTTGCTACGCCTGGACACGCTGCCGCGCCGCCGGGCAGCACACATGACGCCGAGTCCGGCGACCTTCGACGGCACCCTGGACGACCTCGCCAGGAGGTATGTGTTGCCGAACCTCCCGCTCCCGGACGCCGTGGCACAGTTCCACCGCCAACTGGTGGCCTACTGCCAGGAGCCGTCCCCCTTGTTTCTGGTGCGATACGTCGGCGAAACCGAACGCGGCCGTGACTACCTCACCGGCCTCGGCGATCGCTTTCGAGCCACCGACAACGCGCCGGCCTGGGCAGTCCATTACGCCTTGTTCCACGAGGTAGAAGTGCCCGGAAAATAGTGTAGAAATGAACAGGGCGGGGAAGGAACAAACCACACGCGCTCAAAGCGCGACAGCTATGGATTCTGATGCAGATATACGGCGCTCCATAGCTGCGCCGGTGTAAAACGCCCGGCGCCGCAGATTGCCTTGTGAATGCGCTGCTGGAGGGTAGGAATGAGTACGATTCTCTGTGCAAGCCAGGTTGAGGCGGTCGATAGCGAAAGCATCTACGAGGGCGGGACATCGTCGTTCTCAGCGCTGATGGGCAAACGAAGCGCCGGGAGAGACACCGCACGCTCCGCTGGCCATGGGATAGCCGCTTCCTTGACCAACTGGTAATTTGCGTCCAGCCTATCCCCCAGGAGCAGAATCGCTGCGATGCGCCGGACCATCCCGGTGACCTCCCGCGCCTCGTTAGGCGTGAGCGATCGGCCCAGCAGATCCCGCTCGCGATAGCTCAGCCACTTCTTGATGACCTGGTAGCCGGCGATGGTGTACTCCCAGACGCCCTTGGGAACGTTTTTCCAGTACGCGGTGGCATTGAGATAGACATCACAGGTCTCGCTACCGAGGCACGCCATGGTGTCGTCAACCGACAAGCCTTGACACTCGACCCCACCGCGGTGCAGGGCTTCCAGTTCCTCGGCCAGATACGTCCGGGATGTGATCTTCCCCTGGCCCGGCATGGTGATACTGCCCCTGCCTTTGTGGCCCCAACCGACGGTCAGGGCCAGGTCTTCCGCTCGGAGGTTGCCGCCGCCGACCCGAGCAATAGCGCCAACACTGCGCAACGCCGGTCCCAACGGGGACGACAGCACGTCGACGATGGCGGCTTCTCCATCCAGCAATCCAGCAAGCTGTCGCCCCAGGGCAGCCGATGCTCGCAGCAGGTCCGCCGACTCCGGCAGGGGCAGCCGCGGCCAGTCTTGCCGCAGGGCGCCGCCATTCTCGGTTCGATAGGCCGGCCCATGGAGCAGCGCGACGAGATGGTAGAACAGCTCCTGTTCGGTAACGGCAAGCCGCTCCAGGTAACTGTGCGCCTGGACGCTCAGGTTCGGCCTCGGACCATTGCCGGCATCCAGGTCAAAGAGCGTTGAGCGCCGCGTGGACGGCGCGAGATAGAGCGGGAAGAAACTGGAGAGACCGTTGCCGAAGTTGTCGGCGAGCACTCGAACGACGTAGCCGCGATCAAACGCTTCTTTCGGCTGCTTCTGCCGCGCTTCGAGCCACACGTTGCCGTCAAACACGTGCGGAAAGCTCTCGGTCCGCTTCTCATCCAATAGCTTTGTCTCCGGCTCCCAGTAGAGCCAGCGAATATCGAACGGACGGTAGCAATAGCGAACAACGTATTCCGGCTTGAATCCACGCTTGAGCAAAAAGCTGCGGACGCGCTCCGCATCGAATCGCGCTGTGCTCTCCATCGCTCCCGGTGCAATCCGAAGCATGTCCGCATGGCTGATCGCCGGATCGAAGTACTGCTGCATCCGCTGGATCAGGCGATCCCGGTCGATGTCGACCACAACGTCGTCCCGGCTGGTCTTCACCCCGGCGAAGGACGTGGGCAGGAGATCCGTGAGCAGCGGCCATTCCAGATAGGTTGCACTCACTCGCCCTAGCTTGAATGGCAAGCCTAGACCCAGCACTGGTTGGAGCGCCTGGTACTGGTCATTCAGCTTCGGGTCACTTGCACTTGCCAGTAGGGCGGCACGGCGCTCGTCGGCACGAGCCTGATTCAAGTCCCGATACCATATCCATTTCGTAGGGGTCGTTGAAAGAGACCTCGTGGCGACGAGCAGACTGATCGCAGTCCCAATCTTGATCCCTGGCGAGGTTCCTTTCATCGCGAATATCGTTTCGCTCGTTCGGCCATCCGGCGCATACTCTGAAATGATGCGGTCGCCGTGAAGATTGTCAACCCAGACCCGATCAAACACCTCCAGGTAGCGTTCGCGCATGCCAGTGAAGGAGCGGCCATCCAGCCAGGAGTAGTTGGAGATGTAGCAGACGATCCCCTGGCCTGTTCGCTCGACGATGCGCCGCTCAGCCATGCGAAAGAAGCGGATGTACAGGTCGTTCAGCCCCTGGCCCTCGGGAGCCGGCGCCTGCTTCGTGGTGCGATAGGCCGTGGTGAGGCCACGCTCTTCGTCGATGGCAACACCGCTGAACCCGTTGTAGGGAGGATTGCCCAGAATCACGAGGATTGGCGCGTCGCGCTTGACCCGTTCCGCCGCATCCCGTTCCTCTTCCAGCTCGGGGAAAGGCAGATGCTGCTGGGGGCCGGTCGCCGCCTCCCAACCGGTGAGGGCATTCGTCAGGTAGACGCTGGGACGCTCCTTCCCATCGGCGGAGAGCGGCGCGCCAAGGTTCTGGAGCAGGAGGCCGAGCTGCAGGTGCGCGACGACAAACGGGGCCGGCAAGATCTCAAAGCCAAAGACACGGCTGAGCATGGCCTGTTTGAGATCATTCGCCAGCAGCGCGTCGCCGCCACCCGCCTCCAACTTCGTCGCAATGTGCTTCACCACCTCCACGAGGTAGGCCCCGGTTCCGCAGCACGGATCGAGCACGTACACCCGAGGATCAGCGAGGCCGGCGGGGATGCCTAACTCCTCGCGGAGCACCGTGTCCACGCGGCCGACCATGTACTGCACGATCTCCGGCGGCGTATACCAGACGCCCAACTGCTTGCGCAGTTCCGGATCGAACGCTTCCAGGAACGGCTCGTAGAAGTACTGGACAGCGTGGACCTCCTCGAAGCGCTCAAAGAAGGCGCCTCGGTTGACCCTGCCCAGCGCCGCGCCCGTCCAATTCAGCACCTCGACCAGGCCCAGCGGCCCGAGCTTGGACGGGATGGCGATCTGCTCGAAGAGCGCACGGATCATCGGCACGTGGATTTCCCACGGCGTCAGGCGCCAGTCGAAGGGCGCCGCGGCGCGGCCCAGCGGCTGCTTCTTGCTCCACAGGACCCAGGCGGAAAAGATGCCGTAGAAGAGGGTCTGGACCAGCGTGGACCGGAAGAAGTGCTCGCCTCGCGTCCCCTGGAAGGTCAGACCCAGGCTGGATTCGAGCGCCGCTCGCACGCTCGCCAGCGCCGGCAGCTCGGCGCGTTCGATGCGTGTTCGGGCATCGCGGGCATAGGACGCCAGCACCCAGGCGACATCGGCAGGAGTTTCCAGCGGGGCCGCGTGAACCAGCACCCGTCGCAGATAGTCGGTCAGCCGTTCCTCGTGCGTCGCCGCCAGGCTTCCGGGCAGGGCGAGGGCGGACCAGAAGGTCGCCTCGCTCTCGGCGAGACGATACGGTTCCAGCAGGATGGGCTGTCCTGCGCTGTCGCGCCCAACGAGCAGAAAGTCGCGGTAGTTCGTCACCAGCACCTGGCCGTAACGCGCCACATAGCGGGCCACCTGCGCGCCACGGGCGACTGCGGCAACCTCCTCGCTGGGCGACTTGATCTCCAGCGCACCGCGCGCCGGCGGCGGACTCGGGAAGTCGTCACCAGCGGGGCCACGAAGCTGGTCGGGCGTGAAGAAGCCCCCGTCTGGAATACCGGCGCCTGCGTTCCTCAGGTGGATGATGCAATGCACCTTCGGCGTCAACGTGGCGCCAAGCGCAGTCAGCAACTGCTCCAGCGGGCTGTAATAAGAGGTTTCAGCAACGCCGGCTCCCGACGCGCGAATGTTGCTCAGAGCGCTCAGATAGGTTTCGACGGGCTGCATGCTGTCCCTTCCGGAGGGGAGTGTACTACGCAAGCCACCAGGGGACGAACAGGACCGAACTTCCGCCTGGCGCTTCTGTCGCCAGGCCGTTTTAGCGCCGCGACCAGATTGCCCCGCAGTGCAGACAACGACGGACGAGGCCACCAATATAGCCGCCGACGATGTACCGCCAGACACCGCCGCAGCGCGTACAGGCGACATTCCCCTGCTCTACCTGGCCGCTCCGATCGATCTTGCGGAGCACCGACCAGCGGATGCTCAAGAGGCGTCGCGGTGTTCGTCGCGGAGCCAGTCTTTCAAGGCCATACGGATGAGCGAAGCTTTCTTCAGACCACGCTGCCGGGCTATCGTTTCGAGTTCGCCATCCAATTCGCTGTCGACGCGAAACATGATCTGTTTTGTATAAGCCTGCGCCTTGTCCTGGCGAATCGGGAGCTTATCCGTGAAGTCATGCGTGTCCCAATAGGTCGCCTCTTCCTCGTAGCTGTTGAACGCCGGGATTCTGCCGTGCGCTTTGGTAGGATAGTCCGGTCCGAAAGTCTCGCTCATCGTGTCTTCTCCGCGTCGCCATAGCACACTTCCTCGACCAGCGCCTTGGTCATCCTATGGCGCTCCCAGATATGTGCGAGATTCCGCTCCTCCCAGACCAGCCGCGTCATCACAATATCTGGCATACCGCTATTGTAAACCATTCGCTAGCGAAATCAAGCGATGAAGCGGTAGGTTAGCCTGAACTCGGATGAATACCTGCCGACAGACAGAGCTCGCAGGCCGGGATCACCACGTAGCTTGCGGTACCTCCGCCAAGGCAACCAGCAGTTCCGCAAATGACGGGAACTGCCCGCCGCCAAAATCCGTTTGGTTCACGCGCACGTAGCGCCAGGATGCAGCGGTCTGACCGGAGACCTGCTCGCACCAGTAGCTGATGGCCGCGTCCTTGTTCTCGGTGCCGTCCCAGACGCGGCCCTTGGTCTCGATGATCCAGTTGACCTCGCCCTTCGGCGTACTCTGTACTGCCACCCAGTCGGGATAGTAGAGGCCGAGCGCGCCGCTGGGCTTGAGGTAGCTCACGTAGAAGTTCCCGGTCGTCTCCTGCTCCGTCGAACCGAGTGAGCCGAAGCGTGCGATATCCGGAATGCGGTCCAGGAACTGGGCGAAGGTTTTCTCAAAGCTGTTGTAGGTGGCGACCAGGTTGAAGACGGTCTTCCGGCAGACGAGTAGCGGCAGGTTGCGCCGCCAGGTGAAGGGACTGGTCTGGGACAGTCGAAAGCCCTGGTTACTGAACTGGACGGGGCGCCGCTCGGCGGTGAGGACGCCGATCTGCCGCGCCAGATACCTGGCAATCGCTTCCTGCACCAGCATTTGGTGCAAGAAGGAACGGACCTCCTCATCCTCGAGATCGACCGCCTGGCCGAAGCAGCGGGTGGCGACGTAGCCACGCACCAGCGGGTAGAGCCGGGCGAACTGGCCGTTCAGGTGGGCTTCGCCGACGACCTTGTTGGTGATCGAGGACAGGAGCTGCTGCGCCAGCGGCGGCGTCCCGTAGGCAATGTCCATCTGGTGGACGCCGGTCTCGGTGACGACGAACTCCATGCGCAGCCGCAGCGGCTCCGGCAGCTCCGGCTGCTCGTAGAGCGGCTCCAGCCGCGTGGGATCGAGGTCGCTCAGTCGCGTGTAGTTGCGCTCGAACACCGGGCGGGTCAGCGGAATGGCCACATCGTAGGCCAGCTTCTCCAGGACGGGCGCGATCTTGACCGGCGGCGCGGGCGGGGTTGAAGTCGTCTGGACGCCGACGCCTTCCGCCTCCAGTTCGCGGACGAAGTTCTCGAAAGCCGCCGTGCCCATCACTTCCAGCGTCTGGGTGCGATCCGGGCTGATCCCGAGCATCAGGCGCAGGCCGCGCCCGACCGCCTGCTCCGGCAGGATCTTGGCGCTGGCGGTGAACGGCCGCAGGCCGAGCACGACGGTGACGTTGCGGACATCCCAGCCTTCACGCAGCATGAGTACGCTGACGATCACCTTGATGCGGTTGCGCGGCTGATCGATGTCGCGAGCTTTCTGGCGCAGCTCGTCCAGGTCGCGCTCGGCAACCTCGCCCGCTTCTTTGCCACGCTCCTTGACGTGGATGATCAGCACCTCGTTCTGCTTGAGGCCGGTCTGCACGGAATTGGCGACCAGCCAGGCCCCGATGGCGTCAGCCAGGTCGTTGCGCTCGGCCATGATGAAGAGCACCGGCTTCTGGCCCAGCTCCTGGTAGGTGGCGTAGTGTTGCTGCCAGCGGGACAGCGCCGCCAGGAGCCAGGGGCCGTAGGCCTCGATCACGTTGCCGGGCGTGACGCGCTCCGGATCATCTTTCCGTACCTGGTGGACGATCAGCGGCGCTTTGACGATGCGGTCCTCGATGGCCTGGGCCAGCGGGTAGTCGCAGATGATCCAGGGAAAATAGGAGCCATTCTGGTCTTTCGGCGTGGCAGAGAAGTCCAGCCAGAGCGCCAGGCCGCCGGGCAAAGCCTGGTGGATGCCGCTCAGCGTCTTGTTCCACTCCAGGTCTTCGTCGTGGACGTGGTGCGCCTCGTCGTTCATGACGACCAGATCGGGCAGGCTCTTGATGCGCTCCAGCATGGATCGCTCGTGGGACGCCAGGTTCTGGGAAGGGCGGGGACCGAGCAAGGCTTCGACGGCGTTGGCCGGCGTGAACACCGCCTGTTTCGACTCGTAGATCTGATGGATGTTGGTCAAGAAGAGGGTGCCGGCGGGGTCCGGTTCAGCGCTTTCCCTGGGCCGGATCACCTTCAGACTCCACTGGCCCTGCCACTCCGGCGGGATCAGCGGGTAGTCGTGGAAGATGCGGTTGCTCTCGAAGTCCTTCTCCAGGCGCTGATAGACGATGACGTTGGGGGCGACGACCAGAAAGTTGGTGGAGAGGTCGGAGCCGGGGACCATGCGCCTGTGGAAGTAGGACCAGGCGACCAGCATGGCCATGACGACGGTCTTACCGGAGCCAGTCGCCATCTTGCAGGCGTAGCGGCGCAGGTTTTCCAGCGGCAGGTCCTGCACGGTGAAGCCGGCCAGTTCGGGGAGGTAGCGGCGAATGCGCCGCGTGCCGTCCATCATCGTTTCGTGGGCGATGCCGGCGTCGAAGGGGCGCTGCGTTGCGCCGACCGGGTAATAGACCTCACCGAAGGCCTCCACCAACGCTTTGGCGTCGCGGTTGCCCGCGACTTCGGTCAGGTAGGCGATGGTCTCCATGGCCTCTCGCTGGCCGAAGTAGTAGCGGAAGAGGCGGTTGGCGATGAGATGATCTTCGGCGAACCAGTAGGTGAAGAGGCGTTTGGTGACGTCCGAAGCGCCGGGATAGCCGGCGGCTCGCCACTCGCCCACGGCCAGGCGCAACTGGTTAACAAGCAGCAGCTTGCTGGGCCGGCGGCCTTCGACGACCTCGAACTCCTCGGTGCTGCCGGGTGTGCGGCGCAGGTAGGCAGTCGGCGGCAGGTGGGGTTCGCGCTCCGGGACTTCAGGCAGGTCCTTATCGTATCGGACGACGCTGCGCGGCATGGCTTATCGCACCTCCAGGTCGTAGGCTTGCGAGGTGTCGTTGCCGAAGACATCCACCACCTTGACCAGCAGCCTGTACGTGCCGGGCTGCGCGTAGGCGTGCGGGTCGGAACTGAGGGGCAAGCGGCGCTCCTTGCGCGTGCGGTAGGCGACGAAGCCCTGGGTGAAGGTGTCGTCGCGGAAGTCCCAATCCACCGCCCAATAGTCGATATAGTCCGACCAGCGCGTGATCTTGTCGCGCACCTCCGGCGGGATCAGGTCGCTATTCGGCAGGACGAAGTCCTGCAGCGTGACGGCAGCCTGGCGGTTGGCCGGGCAGGCGATGTCCGCCTGGAGGTAAGCCAGCTCGAAGAAGCGCACGTCGCCGCGGTCCACCGCCTGCTGCTCCATGACCTCGCGCGGGATGTTGCGCAGCAGCAGCTTGACGCCCTGCCGTTTGGCCTCGGCGGTCATGAGGTCGTAGAGGCCCATCTCCCACTCCCAGCCCAGCACGTGCAGTTCCGTCTGCCGCAGAGCGCGGCACTCCGTCACCGAGGAATTGATCTCATCGATGGTGATCGGCGCATCCACGGCGCCGACGTGGACGACGGCGTGCCCCTTCTTGCCGTGCAGGTGCTGGAGACCGGCCAGCGGCTCCGCGCCATAGAGCTTGAGGATAAAGGCGACGTACTGGAAGACAGCAACCTCCTGGCTGGCCCGCCCGCCGAACGTGACGCCCTGCCAGTACTGCCGCTCGTACCTGCCGAGGTTGAGGACCTCGAAGGGCTTGGCTCCTTCGATCCCAAGTAGTCGCTTGCGCGTGACGTGAACACCCCAGCGGCTGAGGTCCGCGCCAATCCAGCGGCGACCGAGCTTTTCTGCGACGGCGAGAGTGGTGCCGGAGCCACAGAAGAAGTCGGCCACGAGGTCACCGTCGTCGGATGCCAAGTTGATAACCCGAGTGAGCAGGTCTTCATGTTTTTGCGTAGGATAGTCCTTCTGGTTTTCGTAGACCTTGACATCATCCCAGACTGTATCAGCCAATTTCTCATCGGAAGGGAGATACCAATTCTCCACCGTCCCAGTCTTCGACTTGCGGATGAACTTAATGGTCTTGCCGGAATCCAACCAGTACTGGTAAAGGCTTCTTCCATTAGCCAGCCTCTGATACTCCTCGTAGTTCGTCACCGCCTCCAGAGCCTTGGATTTCTGCCATTTCCATTGGCCGTGCGACAGTGCTTCCCCCAGCAGTTCGTAGCGCATTGTAGGTCTGTCCGCGCCGCTCCAGAAGCGGTGCCAATAACCATCACCTTGGGACTCTTGGTCTACTAAGCATGTGGCCATAACTTTGGCATGGGCCGCTCCAGAGGGGATCGGCTGAAAAAGCATGCCTTTGTTCTGGTTACGTGCTTAGTAGCGGCGCGAACCGTACGTCGGCGGATTTTGAGTACCATAGCATTACGTCATGGCCCTGTGGCAGACCTCTTACACGGGGGAACTGTCTCTGAAGATTCTTCGAGATTGGTCTGTGCAGGACAATCTCGTTCCTGAAGTTGTCAGATCCGAAGATCTCGTCGAGGATTACTCGTACATAGCTACTCATTGGTGGAGCTAGATGAACAAAAATACTGCCCTCTGATGATAGCATTTCCTCCATTATGGTCAAGCGATCTCGCATCATGTTCAGAAAGGACTGTATACCGCTACCCCACGTGTCTCGATACGCCTTTTCCTCTATTAGCGATTGCTCCTTCAGTAGATCGAGGGACCCCTCCCCGAGTTGCGTCGTAAACGAAAAGTCCGCCCCCGTTGCGAACGGTGGATCGATATAAATGAGGTCGATCTTGCCGGCGAACTTCTCCAGCAGGGATCCCATAACCAGCAGGTTGTCGCCCCAGATGAGCTTGTTGCGCCAGCCGTCGGCAAAGGTGTCGCCCTCGTCACCCGAATAGGCGTCAAAGAGGGAGAGCGTGCGGGGCAGCTTGTTGGCGTCGCGGGTGGCGCGGCTCTCGTTGATGCGCTCGATGACCTGGAACGGCAGGTTGACGCGCGGCGTCTCGCGGCGCGTGCCGTCGTCGTTGTACTTGCCGGGCCAGACGAGCTCGGTCTTGGTGATGTCAATCTTTGCCACGGTTGCTCCTGGTTATCGTCCATGCCGCAGGCGGTCGGCCCGCGCTCGTCCACTTGCTATCGTACACCGTGCATGGATGAGGGCACCAATTGTTGATGGCGGCTCACTGTCGGGTAGGCACTACATTGCCGCGACCTAGGAGTCTGTCCGGGTTGCACAGAATCTTCTTTTCAGCTTCAACTCTGACAGGCTGCGGATATTGCGTTTATAAGCTACGCCTTGAGAATCGCAAGGTCTGGCAGAAGATAATTGGCAACACAGACAGACTCCTAGTTACCGGGCGCTTTCGGTGGCCGACCGCCGCCAAGCTCGGGCTGCACCTCAAACCTGTCTCCCGTTTTGCCTCGCTGGCACTCCCCGTCAGACGGAGGATTGGACCCAAATAGGCTATCGACCAATTCACAAAAGTGCTGTATGCTATTGGGAACAGGCATACCTAGGAAGATATGGCTACGGCGAATGGCCTCGGGACAGCCGCTCGGCTGGACGGCTGCTACCAATGCGTGCGACAGGATCTTACTTTGAACGAAGTTCGGCGCAATGTTTTTCCGCATCACGGCTGCGCTAAATCAGTCCACGATTATCCTGCGTCGCGGAGAAGTGCAGCACCACCTGGACCGCTACGCAGCTCCATGATAGAAGGATCTAGAAGCTGCCATACAGCCCACAATTCAAACGCCACGGTTGCTGTAGGCAACAAATTGGCGTTGTTGTAATGTCCACGTCAGGTAAGCCGATCCCGACCAAACTAAAACATGATGCCATTATTGAAGCTATTTTTGAAATGCGCTTCGACACGGGGACAAAGGTACCGGAGGTGTTCTTCGGACGCATCATCGAATACGCAGCTTGGAAAGGGTTCGACCAACGCCAAATGCCGGCCCATGAAATTCCGTCCCTCCTGCGTGAAAGAGACCAGAATCTTCGATACCTACCCATATTCGAGCTAGTTGACGCCACCAACCATCGTACGGTGCGCATCGGTGCGCAGGTTTTATCCTTTCACCAGATGGTCCCCTATGTCGGCTGGGAGAGATTCAAGCCGAGACTGGTCGAGTCCGTTGACGCGTTGTTCGATATGGCTGACGCCCCCGTGGTCCGGAGATTAGGCCTTAGATATATAAACGCCTTGAGACCAGACCCGCACGGCATTGGAGCGATGTCGGACCTAGACCTGTGTCTAACAGTCGCGAATCAGGTAGTTTACGAGCACATGAACGTAAACTTCACAAGAGAATTGACTGAGGACATGCTAGTGACGATCCGTGTGGCTACTGCCGACCTTATTCAAGGTAGTCTACCTATGGATACATCTGTTCTAGTCGATGTGGATATGTCTACCAAGAACTCCTTTAGTGCAAGTGACCGCTCACAGGTAACCAAGTGGATTGACTCCGCTCACTCAAATGAGAAGGAACAATTCTTTCGTCTGTTGACGGATAAGTCGATTGATCGATTACGGGAGGCATAAAATGGTAAGTGAGACTGCTGCCTGGCGTATGCCAACCCATATCGCCAATTATAGCGGCGTTCCTCTGGACATCAACGCATGGGAGAGCACAGGTGGCAACAACGCTGGTTTATTCAAACAGGCGATGATCTCCTGGATACCGGTAGGTGGTTTGCCTACCGGCTGGAATAACCTGATATGGTCGTTCTCGGTAAACGTTGGCGTATCTGATACGAGTAAACCCGAAGCCTTGCTATATCAGGCGCCGCCCGCGAGACCATTTTGGCTGCCGATAGTGCAGTCGCGCATCAATAGTTCGATCATGCCGCCTGGCATAGCCGAGAACGACGGCTGTTGGCTGGACCGCGAAATTGCAGATGCGGCGAACGAGTTTTTTGTTGCAACAGCCGAGTTTTTGCCTGGTGAGCCATACCTTGACAGAACATATGTAGGCGACCTGGTGGCCGAGTTCAAGACCGGACGCGGCAGGCTTACGGCTATAGTGACATTGAACTTCGTGTTGCTATTCGCTGGGATCAATGGAGAAACCATTAAAAAGCAGGTGCCTAGAGATGGCGACATACAGAAGGAAGTGCAGTATTTAACCCAACTACTCACGGCATAATGGCGTGCCGTCCTGGAAGTTGGACACCGACGCTCCCGTCGGGCGTAACGAGTATTTAGGGCGCCGTCTGTTTGCCACCTCTCCGAGGCTAGTCGGGGGGAAGAATCAAAAGGACAATGATTCGTTTCATTATACGCACTTTCTGAATAGGCCAGGTGACACAAAGACTTCGTTCGACCGCTTAGGTCGTAGCAGCGTTGAACGTGCAGTGAAGCGGGAACTGTGTCCTATTGCAGCGACTGCGGGGCAGAGGTTTAATCCCGCCAGAGATTTCCGGGGATGGGCAGTAATACAGGTACAAAAGCTTTGTGATCCCCCAGCCAGGGCTCCAGATTCGTATCGACAGTTGAAAGTTGTACCTTCGCCGCTGACAAGTAGCGATGGTGAAGAAAACCGGTTCCACGCTGAAATTGATACGCCAAGTGGTGTGACACCGTACGACATTGCCCACCATTACTACACAATGTTTTCCGACTATGGTAAGTTTGAGCCGCCCCTAGGGTCTACTAGCACTGTTGCGTCGCGCCCGAAGTCTGTGCTCGCGATGCCTGTTGGCCTGATTCGTAAGTTTGCCTCGTGGTTAGCGCATCGACTTCGAGCCAGGTGGTGATGCTTACTATGGAGGTGACGCTAGAACGGTGCAACGGCCAAGTCCAACTCACCGGAGTCGATCACTCCTGAGCCGGCGAAGATCAACCAGTGGATAGTGCGCCGTGCGTGGCTGGCGATGAAGAGCTCCCATACCATGAGTATGCACGAATGAATCTATGTATAGACTGATGGTAGATGGCAAGCGTGCTCCGGATGCGCTTGTCAACGCAAACGACTCGCTCTCAATACCATGGGAGACCTCAGCAACCTGGTTCACTGATGGGAGTTTATTGATTCCGCAGCTTGGCGCGCTGGGCCGAGCCTCTCCAATGGGAATGGAGGACATTGACCTCTCCCCCATCCAGACGGGCAGGCCCCTGCCGCCATCAATCTATGTATGTCAAAGTACACGTGTGGGTACATTCGTGGGCATGCCTGCCCCGAATGGTCAAGCGAGCACGGCGGCGGGCGCTCAGATGCGTTTGTGGCCGGATGTCTTCCCTGAGATCACCGGCGATGGCCTTCTCCGGTATTTGCTGGTCGTTGAAGAGTCGCCTCAATACCGCGGGGTCGAGATAGTCGAAAGGTTTATCAGGCGTGGACATGCGGCGTGACCTCAGCGCCCGGCTCGCGAGCGTCGCGAGCGGCCATTCGACACTGCGCGACTTCGATCGCTGGTTCGCCGTCCATGTTCTGGGCGAAGTGGAGGGCACAGGCGATAAGGAGTTGGTCGAAGCAGCGTATGCCATCGCGAGCGATATCGCTACCTTCACCGATGGCGTGTTGGAGCGGGACGAACTCAGCACAAGGTTGGCCGAGCGAAGCCGTGCCTTGGGGACAACCGCAGTTCGTGCGCCAGTGTCGGCGGGCATTGCGACGCAGACAGTGTCGACGAGCGGGCAATCGACCCTCCGCCTGGTTTCTCGCCATACTCCAGTCGCCGCCACACCGACGGTAGACGCCCCCTCCGAAATAACCGCTGCTACGCCTGGTGGGTGAGCCATTGTCACTGCCGCGCCGGTCGCAGCAGCATGACGTCCCAGCGCGGCGAGTAGGGCCATGGCGACCGTAGCGCGGCGCCAGCGAGGGCGTGCAGCATGGGACCTCCTTTATTCGTCGGGGAATAGCCGCGCTGGAGTTCCACATGCTCAGCATCGCGCGCCGCCACGAGCACATGCGGCTGGGGAGGTTATGCGGTCCGCTTTCGCTCCTGCAGCAGGGTCCCGAACTCGGCCTCGGCGTGTCGCTTTTCCTGGTACCAGCGGAGGCCGCTTTGCAGGGCCACGAAGCCAGTTGCGACGCAGATCGCCACGCTGACCGCGAACGGTCTGGTGTCAAGGTGCAAGGTGAGCAATCCGAGGGCCGTCGTGGCAAAGATGCCGCCGCAGGTCGTTGCCACTGCCAGCGAAACGGACGAATAGCCGCGTTCCAACATGCGCAACTCCGATTCGGACAGGGAATAGTAGATCGCCGTGCGTGGTACTGAGTATACACTGACCGGAGACGCCTCTGCCTCGGCAAGAATCTGCATCTTCTCGGTGCCCTGGTCATCCATGCGCCTGCCCCTCGGGGAGAATCCCGACAATAGCCCCCAGCCCCAGTGTCATCAGGTTGAACAACTCAGTATGCCCGCAGGTTGAACAGACGAGAGCGACGGTCGGCAGATAGGGCGGTGGTGTGACGTACTCCATCGGGAAGTGCGGCACCGGGGGACCGGGGAGCAGCGATACTACCACCAGGCCATCAGCCAGCGTCCACGTGTTCTGACGGCAAAAGGTGCAACCGCCGGCAAACATTGCCGTTTTCGTCTTGATGGCCCGCATGATGATCTCGTGTTGATCCTGGCTAAAGGCCATCAGTCACTTGTTCCCCTACCCACACGCTAGACCTTCCCCCGCACCGTCACGACCCGGACCACCTACGGTGCTGGCAGGTAGACTTGCCCTGCCAGTGTCCGGGCAATAATATGGCACCCCCTTCATTCGTCGGAGAATAGCAGGGCTCGCCCGGTTAGTCCACAAGCTGGAAAGACGTTAGGGTGGATCGGCCGCTTATGTCACCGGAGATGGAGTACCAATACTTGCCCCGGCCATTGATTTCGGTGAGATCCGAGTCTCGGTCATAGCCTCCGTTGCCAGCAGCAACGCGGTGCCAAATGCAAGGCTGGCCCTGCCATTGGCAGTTCGGTCCTTTATCAGCCCCCATCCGGACCGTGATCGGCTCATTGGGCAAAAGGCCGGTTACATGTATCCGTAGCACCGTCCCGCTAAGCGGCGTCACATTGATTTGCAGATCGGATGCCGGGACGGCGGTGCTCGCAACGGGCGGCGCGGCCGTCTTTGGAAGCATGACCTGAACGTGATTGGTCTGCTCTCCGTCTGCACCGATGATCCAATACCAATGGGCGCCGGTGGTGATAACCGCGTCGAGCGGGGTCGAAAGTCCATAGTCCCCGTTCGCGTCCGCCTGGCGTTGCCAGATGCATCCAGCCCCGTCGGTTGATACACACCCTGAGCCGTCCGCTTGCCCCATGTACACTGTCAGCGCCTCATCAGGCTTGAATCCGCTAGCATGGATAACGAAGTCGCCGTTAGCGGCGCGTCCGATCATCAGCGTCGCCTTCATCAATGCCGCGGCGGCGGTGCTCGCCGGCGATGCAGTGGCCGGCAGGGAAGCACTCGCGGTCGACGCAGCGGGTATCGGCGTATCCCCGGTGATAGTGATCTGAGTCGTTGGGGCAAAGTTAGCGCTCTTGTCGCCGTGGAGTCCGTACCAATACGTTCCCGGGGGCAGATACCCTAGATCAATCATCACGAGCAGTTGACCGCCCCTATCGGCGTTGTACTTCCAACTGCAAGGACCGCCGTGTTGGCAAAAAGGCTCGGCGTCTATGCCCGCCGTTACGGGTTCGCCGGGCAAGAAACCACTGGCATGGACTTGAAATATGGCTGGTCCCATCTTCTGAACCGTCATAGAGGCTCGGTGACTGGCGGCATAGGTCGCCTGGGCGTTGGCGCTAGGCGGGGCCGGAGAGGCTTGACTCGTCGTGCCAACTGGATGGTTCAAGAGGCTTATTGCGAGCAAGAATAAAACGACAGCGATGCCCGCCCGCGGATGGGATACCAGAGCCTTTAGAACGTAGCGAGGCCATAGCCCTAGAAGCGGGAGACCGCCCGCCGGGTTCACGTCCATCGCGGACAAGGCATCGCCATCGATCATCGTGATGCCCACACTCGCGGCGGTCTCAAGCGCCCGAGATGTAAAACCGGACGAGGTGACCAGAATCCCCCGCTGGGCGCCACTTAGACCAAGACTACCGATGAGGTTGCGAACAACATCGTCACCGACGTTTTGACCACGAACGTGGTGCTTACATTGAACGGCGACCCGTCTGCCGCGAGGGTCAGTACAGCGAAGATCGACACCCCGGTCGCCCGACCTTCCGGTATGCTCAATGTCGCGGTACCCATTTCGGCCGAGCACGTCCCCGACGTAGACCTCAAACTCTGTTGGGGTGAGCGCATAGAAGGCGTGCGCTTGCACAGTTCGTCCCCATGGCTCCTCTTGCTACCTGGCGGGAGCTTTTCTCTTGTGCGCCTTCACCGGCGTCACCATGACGGACTTTTTCCCTTTCGGGGTCACTCGCACGTGCTCCTTAACGGTTACCTTCTTGACCATATCGATTCCCCCTAACCAACACGCCGGCGCACCTCGCGCTCGGCCCGCTCCTCTCGCGCCGACAGCTCCATCGCCTTGAAAGCGTCCGTGGGCGCCGCCGGCTCTACGGATCCGAATACCTGGGCAAGGGTGAAAGAGGCGGGCCGAACCGTCACGGTGTCGCCCTCAAGCCGCATGCTGACCGAATCTTTGGGCATGACGCCCAGTTGCCTACGGATCTCGATCGGCAGCGTGATCTGCCCCTTCGGGCTGACGCTGCTCAGAAACTCTCTCATCTCTTGCCCCTTTGATGTTGTACAACTTGTATAGCCATGTTGTACTGCCATAGCCCTTACTTGTCAAGCGGTACAAGAGTGAAGGATGTGCCCACACGAGCAGGTACACAGCCCAGTTAAAGCTCATCCGTCGCTCAGATCAATGCAGAGGAGGCCACGGGCGCGCCGGATGTGATGCACCCACCACTCCTGATCGAAGCGCCGCAGCGCCTCCAGCGCGTCCTCATCTTGCATGTGGGTTGACACCCCTAAGAAGAGTTGCTCGCCTTCGCCGTAGTCAGGGTCAGTGAGCAGGTCGAGCCTCAGACGCGCATCGGGAATCAAGGTGACGAGTTGATCGGCCGCGTCTCTCACGACGTCCGCCAACGGCCGGGTTGGTGCCCGCATTCCCGGCGGCTGTCTAATGCCTGCCGCCGGGTTCAGTCCACCCTTACTTGATACCAAGGTGGACCTCCGCAGCCTGGTTCATCTCATGGGGAGCCGCCCTACCTTCACCATCGTCCCCAATGATACAGGCTTCAGCGCCAAAGCAACAGTGCCGCGATGTCCATGTCTCCAGGGGTTGCCCTGGGGCGCCGCCACGTCTCCTCACCATTCCAACTCCGGCAGCGCAATCGTGTGGTCCCTGGTGCAATAGCGCCGTAGGTCGCACTCCCTGCACACCTTCGCCTCTGGCGGCTGGCGCACGAGGAAGTCTCTCGCCTGGATACGTTCCACCACGCCGTCGAACTCTGTGCCGGCCTCCACGACCACGTTAGGATCGTAGGGGAACACCGTCAGGGCATCCTGCTTGCGCGCTTCGCCCGTCCAGTAGAGCAGCAGGCGATCCGGCCGCTTGCCGTAGCGCTGCTCCAGGATATGCGCGTAGATACAGAGCTGCCTATAGTAGGAGTTGAGGCGAGCGTCGTCCGCCGCTGGTTTGGTCTGGGACTTGAAATCGAGCAGTTCTAGCCGGCCATCGCCACCGAGCACCAGGTCGATCTTGCCGACCAGGATGTAGCCCGGCTTCTCGACGGACACGTCGACCTCGGTCTCGATGATGCGGCGGATCTCCGCCTGGTTCTGGCTGACGTAGTGCATGACCTGTTCAAACGCTCGCTCGCGCTGGGGCGCGCCGATGGGGCGGACGCCGTGATTGACCAGACGGCGAAAGGCAGTGTCGAAGAGGCCGCGGATGCCCTGCTCGTCCAGCGTGTCGAACTGACCGTCGAGCGCGATGCGGTGGACGGCTTCGATGGTCTGGTGGACCAGGCTGCCGAAGAAGATTTCCGCCGAGCGCGCCGGCACGAAGTCGTACTGCCGGAAGAACTGGTACTGGCGCGGACAGGTCTCGTAGACCTTGAGGTCGCTGGTGAAGCTGAACGACTTCTTGGGCGCGCTGCGCTGCCGCAGCGGGAAGGCCAGTGCCTTCAGCAGCTCCTGCTGGACGTAGGGCCACTGCGGCAACCCATCCCAGATCGGACGGAACCAGGCCTTCGGCTGCTCGGTGCTGGTGAGCACCAGCAGTTTCTCCGGCCGAGAGAAAGCGACGTAGTGCAGGCGCATGCGATCAAAGCCGGTGATGCGGGCCGCCGGCTCGAACGGCGGCCGGTGGTAGAAGGCGCCAAGCGTGGCGTCAATCTCTTTGGCGGAAGAGATGCCGGCTGCCAGCGAGCCGACCACCACCACCGGGAACTCCAGCCCTTTGGCCTGGTGGATCGTCATGATCTGCACGTGCCCCTTGGGGAAGGGTTGATCCGGGTCCTCGTACTCGTTGATGCCGCCGGCATGCAGATGGCGCAGGAAACTGTTGAAGAAGTGGTAGCGCAGCAACTCCCGATTGCGCGCCGTGACCACACTGTAGTGGAAATAGTTCTGAAAGACGTTGAGCAGGTTGGAGAAGGACGCCAGGTTGCGCGCGGCATTCTCGTCTTTGAGCAACGAGGCGAACGGCTCATAGCCCAGGAACTGGTAGAAGTAGTCGGCCAGCCGGCGATCCAGCGTCTGGCCGTCCTCCAGCGCCGCAATCGCCGCCACCAGGCTGCGCAGGCTAGTTGCCAGCGCAGAGGATGGTATGCAGCGACGCGCCACCTCCACGATGCAGCCGTCAACATAGTCCTTGAGGTCCAGCAGGGCCTGGCCGGAGAGTTGCCCTTGCCCCTCGCCGTGGTAGCCGAGGAGTAGCGCGAAGCAGCCAACCATCAGGCAGATTTCGTCGTTCTCGAAGTAACCGCGAGCGCGCGGACAGAAGGCGCGGATGTCACGCGCCGCCAGCGCCGCAATGTACGGTTCGCTGTGCTCCCCGCGCACGCTGTGCAGGAGCAGGGCGACCTGGCTTTCATCGGCGATGACGCCTTGCGTCTTGAGGAAGCACACCAGGTCGGCAAAGCGCTTCGCCTCGTCGGCTTTGGTCGTACCCCAAATCTGGAAGACGGCAGGGTAGGCGGGGAAGGTAGCCAGGGGATTGGGCTGGATCGTCTTGGCGTAGCGAAAAGGCGTACCGCCGGCGGGGTTGCTCCAGTCGGCGGCGGCCATAAAGGCATTGTAGCCCTGCACAATGGCCGGGTGGGAGCGGTAGTTGGTCGCCAGCGTGACCACGCGACAGTCCGTGAAGCGTCGGGGAAACTCCAGGATGTTGCGCACCGTGCCGCCCCGGAAGCGGTAGAGCGCCTGATCCTCGTCGCCGACCACGCAGATGTTGCCGGACTTCCGCGCCAGGCGCAGCAGCAGTTGCTCCTGGACGTAGTTGGTGTCCTGATACTCGTCCACCATGACGTAGCGGATGCGGTCGCTGATCGCCGGGCCGGCCCGTTCGTCATCCAGCAGTTCCAGGAAGAGCTTCTGCTGATGGGCAAAGTCGAGCCGGCTCTTCTCCTGGAGCTTCGCTTCGTAGCGCTGATAGGCCGCAGCAATGGCCCGGACGAAGGGGTTGGCCGCCGCTGTCAGTTGCGCCGGGTCCAGCAGTTCCTCGGTGATCTTGTCGAAGTAGCGCAGCGCCCCGGCGATCGCCGTCCAGCGAGTGCTCCACTTGCCGAGAAAGGCCCCCTGCTCACCGGGGCCGATGATGTCGTCAAAGTGCTCGTAGAGGAATAGGGCACTGGTGAGCTCGTCGAGCACGTCATAGTTGCTGCCCAGTCCGGTACGATGGCCGTAGCGCGTCAGGAAGTCATTGCAGACGCTGTGGATGGTCCCGGTCAGCAACTCGGACAGGTCGCCCTGGTAGCCTGCCTTGCCCGCCGCCAGCGACAGGCGATCCCGTAACTCGAAGGCCGCCTTTTCGGTAAAGGTGCAGAGCAACAGTTCCCGCGGCTGGGCCAGCCCCAACAGCAAGATGTTCAAGGCCCGCACCACGAGCACCTGCGTCTTCCCGGAGCCGGGGCCGGCGATAGCCAGCAGCGGTCCGTTCGTACAGTCCACCACCTGGCGTTGGGCGTCGTTGAGTTCGGGGAACTCCCGTTCGATGGCCGGGGCAATGGCCACTACAGCAACCCTTCCACGCGGAAGCTGAAGACGGCGTCGCGGGAGACGATGAGGTGGTCCAGGACCTTCAGTTGCAACGTCTCGGCGGCGAGCACCAACGCGCGAGTGATGGTCTTGTCCTGGGGCGAGGGCGTCAGGTCGCCGTTGGGGTGGTTGTGGGCGAAGACCAGGGCGGCGGCATGGTTACGGAGCGCCGCCTCCATGACCTTGCGCGGGTAGACCACGGCGCGGTCCACCGTTCCCTCTTCCAATGTCTCGTCGCCCAGCATCCGGTAGGCGCTATCCAGGTAGATGACCCGGAATACTTCGTGCGGCAACGCTCCCATGCTGCTGCGACAGTAGGCGAAGAGGTCCTGTTGATTCGCCAGCGAGAACGTCTCCTTGCTCTTCTGCTGGAGATAGCGATTGGCGGTCTCGCGGACGACGCGCAGGGCCACCGGACCGACTTCACCGAAACCGGGAATCGTGCGCAGTTCTTCGACCGAGGCATCCAGCACACCCTGTAAGGAGCCGAAGCGCGCTATGGCGAGTTTCGCCGGAGCCTTGACGTCCTTGCGCGGGATGGCGAGCGTTAACAACAGCTCCACCGCTTCGTAATCGGCGAAGGACTCCAGTCCGTTCTTGAGGAAGCGTTGGCGCAGGCGCTGGCGGTGTCCTTGATAATCCGGCTCCGTAGGGTCTGCCAATCTCTTCCTCGCCTGGTAGGGGACGCGGCATGCAACGCCACACTATACACCACCGTAACAGGGGAATACACCGAGAGCGAAAGTGCAGCAGTTAGCGGGTATGCCGAACACGCACCTTCTGCGCCGTCTTCACCAGCAGATCTGTCGCGTACTCACGGCAGGCTTTGACATCGTCTATGGTTAGGCGCGGATAGTCGACAAAGATGTCGCGCAGGTCTGGATTCGCTGCAAGTTTGGCCAGGACCAGTTCCACAGGGATCCGCGCACCCTTGACCACGGGCTTGCCAACCAGCACGGCTGGGTCTCGAACGATGCGGTCCTGGTAGTGCATGTTCGTTCCTCATCGTTTCCACGTCCTTCAGTGCGTGTCCATATTATCCCACCTTCTCGGAAGTGTCCTGCTCAATGTCGATGTACAGTCTTTTATCGTCGTTGCCGTGCACCAAGCCCGATGCGGGCTACATGGGCAGAAGGCGAAAGGTGGGGCAGTGGACAGGTCGGATTTGGCCGAAGTGCCGGCGGTCCAATGTCACGATGAGATCTGTGCCGAGGCGCTCAGCGAGGGCGACCACAGAGGCGTCGGTGCCGCCCAGCGGGAAGTTCGCGTACTGTTCGACCAATTCGCCGATGCGCACCCAATCAGCAGGGTCGGGCGCTGCGATGTCGAAGTCCTGGAGACCGCGCAGAAATGCTGCCTCAATGGCCGAACCGAGCCGCCGGCCGATAAGGTACGTGACCTCAGCCACAACAAGCGCAGGGATGATCAGGCGCAGGTCGGGGCGTTGCAGGACGTCGAGCGAGCGGAGATGGTCGGAATCTGACGTATCAACGACCGCGTAGAGCGGGCCGGCATCAACGATCGCCAGCATGATCCCATTCCGCAGCCAGGATTTCCTCGACATCCCTCGCGGTGTGCTGAAATCCGCTGCTGCCGAGTGCCGCGAAGGGAAGGCGGCGCGGTTGGGTTTCGTTCAGACCGAGATAGGCGGCGAGCGCCCGGCGGGCGATGTCCGAGGCGGATGTGCCCGTGCGCTGGGCCTCGCGGTCCAGGCAGGCGGCGAGATCGTCGGGAAGGGCGATAGAGGTGCGTTTCACCCCTTCATAATAGCATACGCGCCGGCATATCTCGCGGGCGTCAATACCCTTGGCCCCCCGCCACACTCACCTTCCCCCGGAACAACCGGTAGGTCAGAATAAAGTACGCGGCCGCCAGCAGCATGCCGATCGGCCACCAGATCAGGCCAACTGCCAGCCCGTAGTGGCTGGCGGCTGCGTTCTGGACGGTCAGGCTATAGGCCGGGTTTACGGCGGGTAGCACGTCGGGGTAGAGGCCGAAGGCGGCGCTGGCCAGCAGGCCGAGCAGGAAGGCGCAGGAGGCGAAGAAGGTAGGCAGGTCGCGCTGCAGGCTGTGGAACCAGCCGACGCCGGCTAACCCCGCCACGACCAGTGCCGGGAAGAGTAGGCCCCAGGGGGCGCTGTGGAAGTTGCTGAACATGGTCGGGCGCAGGCCGTAGGTAGCGATCGTGCCCAGCACCGTCAGCGCTACCGTCGCCAGCCAGGCGTTGCGCACGCTGCGACGGGCACGCGTCTGCACCACTCCCTCCGTCTTGACGGCGATCCAGGCAGCGCCGTGTACCGTCAGCGCCGCCAGGGAGAGCAGTCCGATCAAGATGGTGTACCAGTCCAGGATGCCGGGGGTGGCGCTGGTGGGGTCGAAGTTCGTCCAGAGCGGCGCAAAGAAGAAGTGGCTGGCGTCCAGCGGCACGCCGCGCACCACGTTGGCCAGGGCGGCGCCGAAGAAGAAGGCCAGCAGCGCGCTGCTGAAGGCAAAGGTCCCGTCCCAGAACCCGGCCCAGACGGGGTTGGGCAGGTGCGAACGCAGCTCGATGGCGGCGCCGCGCAGCATCAACAGCCAGAGCACGATGATCAACGGCAGGTAGAAACCACTGAAGCTGGAGGCGTAGAGGAGCGGGAAGGCGAAGAAGAGCGTGCCGCCGGCGGCGATCAGCCAGACTTCGTTGCCGTCCCAGACCGGGCCGATGGCGCGGATGATCGTCCGCCGTTCCCGATCGTTGCGGGCGGCGAAGAGGTGCAACACGCCGGCCCCCAGATCGAAGCCGTCCAGCAGCACGTACGTGCTGAGCATGCCCCCCACGAGAATGAACCAGAGCGTCGGCATGGCCGTTCTCCCTTCTGCTAAAAGGCTGTGAAGCCTTCCGCCTCCTGCGGCGCATCCGCCGTGGGCTCACGCGGCCCGGTCACCGCCTCCTGTACGACCAGGATGACATACAGCAGTCCCAGTACCAGATACATGCCGGCGAAACCGATCAGCGTGAACAGCACGTTGGCCGGGGAGACCGTCGGCGACACGCCGGCGCTGGTGTGCATGAGGCCGTAGACGATCCAGGGCTGACGGCCCAGCTCCGCCGTCAGCCAGCCGGCGCTGTTGGCGATGTAGGGGAAGGGCGTCGCCAGCATGATGATCCAGAGCAGCCAGCGGGCCTCGAACAGTCGGCGGCGCCAGAGCAAGAGGACGGCAAGGCCCATGATGGCGACAAACATGGTGCCGAGCCCGACCATGATGTGATAGGTGTAGTAGAGCAACGGCACGTTGTCCGGCCAGAGCGCTGTCGGGAAGGCGTCCAGGCCCTTCACCGCCGCCGTCCAGTGGTGGTAGGTCAGGAAGCTCAAGACGCGCGGCACGATGATGGCGTTGTCCAGGCTCTGCTTCGCCATGTCGGGCTGACCGAGGATCACGATGCCGGCGCTGCTCTCGCTGTGGAACAGCCCTTCCATCGCCGCCAACGTTGGCGGTTGGTTTCTGGTCACCTGCTGCCCTTCCAGGTCGCCGCTGGGCAGGATCTGGAAGATGCTGGCGATGATGCCGACACAGACGCCGACCCGCAGGAAGAGCCGGCCGAACTCCGCGCGTTGCCGCATCAGCAGGTAATAGGCGCCGACGCCGGCCATCACAAAACTCGCGGTGACGACCGAGCCGCTGATGGCGTGCAGGTACTCCGGCAGGGTCCAGGGATTGAGCAACACGTCCAGGAAATTGGTGAGTTGAAAAGTGCCGTCGGGCAACTGGGTGTAGCCGACCGGGTGCTGCATCCAGGCATTCGTGGCGATGATGAAGCCGCCGGAGGCCCAGGTACCCAGCCAGACCATCACGGCGGAGAACCAGTGCAGCCGGGGACTGAAGATCTGCTCGCCAAAGAGAAAAATACCGAGGAAGGCCGACTCCAGGAAGAAGGCAAAGGCGCCCTCCATGGCCAGCGTCTGGGCGATGATGGCCCCGGTTGACGCCGAGAACTGCGCCCAGTTGGTGCCGAACTGGAACTCCATCGGCACGCCGGTGATGACGCCCATCAAGAAGGTGATGGCGAAAATCTTGGACCAGAAGCGCGTCGCCGTGGTATATCGCTCCTCGCCCCGGCGCAAGGCCAGCGTCTTCAAGATCACCAGCAGCAGCGCCAGCCCCATCGTGAGTTGCGGGAAGAGATAGTGATAGGTCAGCGTCAAGGCAAACTGGAAGCGCGAAACCAGAACCGAACTATCCATCCGTGCTCCTCTCTGGGGCCCCGGTCCCCTCCACAAACTCCTCCTGCAAATCCAGCATACGCCGGTAGAGGCCGCCCTGGGCCGCCAGTTGGCAGTGCGTGCCGCGCTCAACGATCTTACCGGCGGCGAGCACCAGGATCTCGTCCATCTGCTCCAGACCCACCAGCCGGTGGGTGATGGCGATGGTCGTGCGGCCTGCCATGATGCCGGCCAGCTCGGCCAGCAGTTCGTTTGCCGTGGCCGGGTCCAGGTTGGCGGTCGGCTCGTCCAGGATGAGTATCGGCGCGTCCAGCAGCAGGGTGCGGGCGATAGCCAGGCGCTGCCGTTCGCCGCCGGAAAGCCGACCGCCTTGCTCGCCGACCCAACGGTCCAGTCCCTGCGGCGACTGCGCCACCAGGTCGCTCAGCCGGGCGTGCTCCAACGCGCGCAGCAACTCCTCGTCGCTGGCGTCGGGTCGGGCCAGCAGCAGGTTGCCGCGCAGGGTGTCGTTGAAGATGGTGGTGCGCTGACTGACGACGCCGATGCTGCGGCGCAGCGCCCAGGGGGCGCCCGCCAGGGCATAGTCGCGCAGGTCGTGACCGCCGAGCCGGATCGTGCCGCTGCAGGGATCCCAGAAGCGCACCAGTAGGTTGACCAGGGTCGTCTTGCCGGAGCCGCTGGGGCCGACGATGGCTACCCGGCTGCCCTGCGGCGCCTGGAAGCTGACGTCACACAGGGCAGCCGGAGCGCCCGGTTGGTAGGCAAAGGTCACGTGCTCGAAGCTGATGTCGAAGCTCGTCGGCGCTGGTCGTGGATGCGGCGGGTCGCTCACCGCCGGTTTGGCATCGATCAGGGCATAAACCCGTTCGGCGGCGGCCGTCGCCCCACGGTAGACAGCAAACGCTTCACCGAGCGGCTGGACGGTCTCGAAGGCGACCAGCGCCACCAGCGTCAGCAAGGGCAGATAGAGCGGGTTGAGCGCGCCCTGGCCGCTCAAGCGGATCGCCAGGACCAGGACGGTCCACATCGCCATGCCGGCGACCAATGTCGCGAGCAGCCGCTGCACGCCTGCCACCCGGGCCAGGCGCTGCCGGCTGCCGGTCAGCAGCGCATGCTCACGGCGCAGGCCGCCGTGGCGGGCCGCCTCCTGGCCCAACGCCAGGAGGTCGGCCATTCCCTGCAGCACGTCCACCAGTTGGGCCTGCAGCGTCGCGCGGCCTATCACCACCTGCTCCTGTGCCGTGCGGGAGAGGCGGTACGCCAACCAGGGCACCCCAACCCCGGCCAGCAGCAGGAAGCCAAGCAGGACACCGGTTAGAAGCAGACTGAAATGGGCAAAGAGCAAAACGACGAGCGCGCCGAGCACGGTGGTGACGATGATCGGGGAGCAAACACGTAGGTAGATTGCTTCCATATCCGCCACATCCTTGACCAGGCGGGCCAGGAGGTCGCCGCTGCGGTAGCCGCCGAGGCGGGCGGGGGCTAGTGGCAGCAGCCGGCGATAGCACCAGACGCGCAGGTCCGTCAGCATGGCGAAGGTGACGCGGTGCGCGCTGAGCCGCTCGGCGTAGCGGGTGAGGCCGCGCCCCACGCCGAACAGGCGCACCAGCATGATCGGTATTCCCAACGCCAGGAGCGGCGTTCCCAGCGCCGCCGCGGCGATGAGATAAGCGCCGGTGGCGAGCAAGCCGATACCGGCGGCGCCCGTCAGCACCCCGAGCAAGAGCGCGAGCATGACGACGCCAAGGTGAAGACGCAGCGGGGAGAGAATGCGACCTACCATTCTGCTCCCATCAGCCGGGCGTAGGCCCCACGGCGCTCCAGCAACTCGCGATGCCTACCGGTTTCCACCAGGCGCCCCCCCTCCAACACGGCGATCTGATCGGCGCCGGCGATCGTGTTCCGGCGGTGCGCCACGATCAGGACGGTGCGGCTAGCCATGAGGCGTTCCAGCGAGCGGCGGATCTGTGTCTCGTTTTCCGGGTCCAGCGCTGAGGTTGGTTCATCGAGGATCAGCAGCGGTGCGTCCTTCAGGAAAGCGCGGGCGATGGCCAGGCGCTGCACCTGGCCGGCGCTGAGCAGTGCGCCTTGCTCACCGACCGGCGCCATGTAGCCGCCCGGTAGCCTGGCGATGAACTCGGCAGCGCCGGCCTGCTTCGCTGCCCATGCCACCTCGTCCATTGTGGCGTCTGGCCGGGCGAGGAGCAAGTTGTCGGCAACGGTCCCGGCGAAGAGGTGCGGCTGCTGCGGCACCAGGGCCACCTGAGCACGCCATCGTTGCGGCGACAGCTCGGACAGAGCCAGGCCGTTGACGGTGATACTGCCCTCCTCCGGGTCCAGGAAACGCATGAGCAGGTTAACCAGCGTGCTCTTCCCGGCGCCGCTCCGGCCAACCAGCGCCGTCCGCGTGCCGGCGGGGAGGGTCAGCGTGACACCGCTCACAGCAGGGCGACCGCCGCCACCGTTGACGCGGGCAATATCCGTCGTCGGCCGGAGCGCGGGCATCCTAGCGCAGCGTCCTGCCCCAGTATCCACAGGGCGGGCAGGCCGGAACCCATTGGTGGGTGCGCGCTCCCGGCGTGCTACTTCCCCAGCAATGCCATACCCGTCTTGATAGCGGTAGCTGACGCCGGAAAAGGCAACCGTCATGGGGCCGCGGAGACGGCTGTCGGCGTCATTGGCACACCGCAACCGGTCAGCGTGGCAAGCATCGTGCGCCGGCGTCACCAGCACCGGCGCCGGTGTCTGCAAGATCTCCACGATGCGCTGCCCGGCGGCCTTGCCTTCCAGCGCGGTGTGGCGCTGTACACCCAGTTCTCGCAGGGGACGGTAGCACTCCGGCGCCAGCAGCAACACCAGGAGGGCCGAGGAGAAGGGCAGATGGCCGGAGAGCAGTTGCACAGCGACGAGGACCGCTACCAATCCAATCGCCATGCCGGTCGCGATGTCCAGTACCATACCGGACAGAAACGCCACGCGTAGCACGCGCATGGTGCGCTCCTGGAGCGCCGTGCTGGCGGCGCGAACCTGCTCACCGGCAGCAGCGCCGCCTCCAAACAGCAGCAGCGTAGGTAGCCCTTGCAGGGTATCGAGGAATTGCGCCCCCAGGCGGGAGAGCGCCAGCCAGTGCTTTTGCACAAGTGTCTTGGAATAGCTGCCGATCAGCACCATCAGCAGCGGAATCACCGGGGCCGTGCCGAGCAAGAGCAAGCTGCCGAACAGGTCAACCTTCGTCAGGTAGAGGATGACCAACGCCGGCACGATGAGACTGAGCGACTGCAGCGGCAGGTAGCGCTGGTAGTACGGCGTCAAGCGGTCGATGCCCTCGGTCGCCGTGGTGGCCAGGTCGCCGCTGCGTTCGCGCTGCACGTAGGCGGGACCGAGCTGCAAGAAGTGGGCGAACAGCAGCTCCCGCAGGTTACTGGTGAGGCGGAGCGCTGCCTGTTGAGCGCTGACTTCCTCCCGCCAGGCAAGCAGCGCACGCAGCACGATGGCGCCGAATAGGAATAGGAGGGGCGGTAGCACCTGGCTAAGACGTTGGCGATCCAGAAGGACTCGCCCCACCACATCGCTGAGCAGCGTCATCTGCACGATGACAGCAACGGTACCCAGGGCGCCCAGGGCCACAGCCGGAGCGAGTTCGCGCCGGCCCGTGGGCAACTGCCCGTCAAAGTCGTTGCCCATTTGCCCAGTTCGGCCTTTTCCGTCACTCTGGATGATCACAGCACGCGATCTGGACCCAGCCGCTTCTCATGTTGCCGCAAGCGGCGTGCAGATGCTATCCATTGTAGAGAGTAGTTAAGGCAACTTTCGCGTGACGCCAGCAGTAAGCGAGTAAGCGCCGGAAAAGAGGAGCACTGTGCGCAATGAGCCGTCCCGACTGGAACCCATAGGCGACCACCCCACTGCTTTGGACCGGGTGCTGGCCGCCGCCCGGATCGGTCTTGGGCTCTACTGGCTGTACGAGCAGCACTGGAAACTGCCGCCGGATTTCGGTCTGCACCAGCCGCGGGGACTCATGTTCTCCTTCCAGCAGAGTATCCAGTACCCGACTGTGGGGATCTACCGCACCTTCCTGCAACAGGTGGTGGCGCCCCACTTCCATCTCTTCGGCTGGCTGGTCTTTCTCGGTGAAACCGTGATTGGTCTGTTGTTGACGCTGGGCCTG
This sequence comes from Chloroflexota bacterium, assembly GCA_036734945.1. Taxonomy (GTDB): domain Bacteria; phylum Chloroflexota; class UBA4733; order UBA4733; family UBA4733; genus UBA4733. The sequence goes on along the minus strand of DAIMXP010000010.1, from coordinate 13,867 downwards.
TTCAGCGAACTGGCGGCGCTCTTGGGGACACTGCAGGCGGTGAACTTGCTGGTGTCGCAGGGAGCGACGCCGGAAGGTCCAGCGATCTACCTTGCCATCCTGGCTGCCAACCTGTTCGTGCTCGTCACGGTGGGGAACCGCGTCTGGAGCCTGGATCGACTGCTGTCGCCGCGTCTGCAACGCCTCAGCCTGCGTCACCCTCAACTGGGTCGGATGCTGGCGGTGGCAATGTGGCGTGGAAACCTGGCAAGGAAAAACACATAGCAGCCGTGGATGCGGCGCCATCCATCTACGGCGCGCTACCGTCCGCGGCCTACCGCCGGGGCCTATATAACCGAATCATCGCCTGCCCCGGCACTCCCAGCCGGAAGAGCAGGCTGATCAGCCAGATAGTGGCAATGGTGCGGACCCAACCGTTCCGGCGGTGCCGGCGCGCGGACGTGACCACGGCGGCATCGACCAGGGCGAGACGTCCCCAGCGGCGCAGGCGGGCGAGGATTTCCAGGTCCTCCATCACGCTCCACTCCCGGTACCCGCCTGCCTGCAGAAATACCTCCCGCCGGACGAACATGGCCTGGTCGCCGAAAAAGGTGTTGAGCCACGCCGAGCGAAGGTTGACACTTAGCGCCACCAGCCGGGCGATTTTCCGGGTATCGTCCAGCCGCAGCCGGAAGGCGCCACCGATGACCGTAGGGTCCTGCAGTGTCTTCTTGATCACACTTTCGGCATCTGGCGGCAACAGCGTGTCGGCGTGCAAGAACAGCAAGATGTCGCCGCGGGCCACAGCGGCCGCCGCGTTGAGGCCGGCGCCGCGCGTAGCGGCTCCATTCAGCACCCGCGCGTAAGGTGCGGCTATTTCCGCTGTGGCATCGATACTCTGATTGTCTACGACGAACAGTTCGTGCGGGGTGAGTGTCTGCAGCGTGTGGGCGAGCGTCGCACCGATCGCCCGTTCTTCGTTCAGGGCGGGGATGATCACCGAGATGCGCACGCCGCCCCGTACCTGGTCGAGCAACATCACTCCCTGGCTAGTGCCGGATCGGCGACGGCGTTTCGATCGCGCCCGATGTGTGTGCGGTCGGATGGGATTGTACTGGGTACAGCTGACCAGATTGGCCGCCTGGAGAGAGGGTCCCGGCGACTGAAGTCGCGGGCTACGGTAAGCAAAGCCCACCTTCGTGGGCTGAGTACGAGTCCGCGTAGGCGGACTTCGCTTCGTTAGCCCGCGACTTCAGTCGCCGGGAACCCTGTGACCCATGCTTGCGCGATATAACAGGTGCGATACAGGCTAGCCGTGACTCACGCGATGTGGTATGCTGTCTAGCCTCCAGGAGCGAGCGGTGAGAGGCAACACGTGACGCTAATGGCGGACGAAGATGGTATCGAACCGTCCCTTGCTGTGCGATTGCGGCAACTGCGCGCCACGTACCGCCTCACGCAGACACAGCTTGCCGGCCTTATTGGCGTCTCTTTTGCCTCCGTCAATCGCTGGGAGAATGGCCAGAGGCAGCCCCAGATGTTGGCTCGCCAGTGGATCGAACGGGCCGAGCGGTTCGGCCTTGCCGGTGTTGTAGCGCCGAGCGGAGAGGCGGCGACTATCGCTGCTGCGTCAGAGGAACCTGCCATGGTACTCGATTTCCAGGCCGATCCCGGGGCCGTGCGGGTCGTGGCCGAAGGAGAACGCCTTGCCAGCGGCCACCTCGTCAACGCCGCTTTCGCCACGGAACTCTCTCTGATTGAGCCGCTGCCGCATCAGCGCATCGCCGTCTACGAGCACATGCTGACCCAGACGCACCTGCGCTTCCTGCTGGCCGACGATGCCGGAGCCGGCAAAACGATCATGTCCGGTCTCTACATCCGCGAGATGCTCAACCGGCGCCTGCTCTCCCGCGTATTGGTCGTGCCGCCGGCCGGACTGGTGCTGAACTGGGAGCGCGAGCTGAACGGCCTCTTTGGCCTGCCCTTCCGCGTCGTCGGCGGCGGCGAAGGGCGCAGCGGCAACCCCTTCCTGGGACCGGAAAGTGATCTCCTGATCGTCAGCGTCGATACCCTGGCCGCCGAGCGGCTGTTCGGACGGTTGCAGGAGCTGGATGTCGAGCCGTATGACCTCGTCATCTTCGATGAAGTACACAAGCTGTCCGCTGATCGCGAGCCGGATTTCACCGTCCGTAAAACCGATCGCTACCGGCTGGCCGAGGCGCTGGCCGGCATCCCCAGCGACGATCAGCAGCGCGATTGGCTGCTCGATTGGAGCGCCCGGCACCTCTTGTTACTGACAGCAACGCCGCACATGGGGAAGGACTACCCCTATTATTTCCTCTGGCGGCTGCTGCAACCAGACGCTCTTTCCACCTTCAACGCCTGGTCCGGTTACCCGGCTGAGGCCCGACGCCGCCATTTCATCCGGCGGACGAAAGAGGAGATGGTGCGCTTCGACGGCTCGCGCATCTATCCCACTCGGGAGTCCGCAACCCTCAGCTACGACCTGACCAAAGGGCCGACCAGCGAGCAAACGCTCTACGACGGGACGACGACCTATATGGATCGCTACTACAACCGGGCCGTCATCCTCAACCGTTCGGCGGCGCGGCTGGCGCTGAGCGTCTTCCAGCGCCGCCTTGCTAGCTCGACCTACGCCCTCTTGCGCTCCTTTCAGCGCCGGCTCGTTCGCCTGGACGAAAAGATCGACGACCTGCGCTCCGGCCGGGTCAGCATCGAACAGATGGCAGCCGGCCAGCGACGGTTGAGTGTGCATGATCTCCTTGAAGAGCAAACCGCCGACGAAGAGCAGGCGGAGGGTGGCCGGGAAGGGCACGAGCGGGCCGAAGACGATGCTTTGCAGGTGTTCGCCCTCTCGCTCGACCAGCTTGAGGCGGAGCGGGAGCAAGTGCGGGCGTTGATCGAGCTGGCGCAGCGCGTCTACGATAACGCCGATGAATCGAAGTTTGAGAAGCTGCGCGAGGTGCTCAAAGACCCGGCCTACGCCGATGAAAAGCTCATCATCTTCACGGAACACCGCGACACGCTGCAGTTTCTGGTCCGGCGCCTGGAGGGGCTGGGCTTTGCCGGCCAGGTGGCCCATATCCACGGCGGCATGGACGTACACGAACGCGACGCCCAGGTGCAACAGTTCCGCCGGCCGGCGAGCGCAGGCGGCGCGACCTACCTGGTCGCTACCGACGCTGCCGAGGAGGGTATTAATCTCCAGTTCTGCTGGCTGATGGTCAACTACGACGTGCCCTGGAACCCGGCGCGATTGGAGCAGCGCATGGGTCGCATCCATCGCTACGGCCAGCGCCACGATCCGGTGGTCATCCTCAACCTCATTGCCGGCAAAACGCGTGAAGGCAAGGTGCTGAAGACGCTGCTGGATAAGCTGGAGCGCATCCGCGCCGAACTGGGCTCCGACAAGGTCTACGATGTGATCGGCCAGTTGTTCCAGGGGGTGTCGCTGCGCGACTACATGCGGGACGCCCTCACCGAAGAAGGGGTCGCCAACGTGGAGCGCCTCCTGGCCGGCACGTTGACGGCGGAGCAGGTCACCGCCCTGCAGCAGGCCGAGCAGCGACGTTATGGTGACGGCGACGACGTGGCCCGCGAACTCCCGCGCCTGCGTGCCGAGTTGGAGGATGAGACCTACCGCCGCCTGCTGCCCGGCTACGTGCGCGGCTTCGTTGCCGAGGCGGCGCCGTTGCTCGGACTACGCATTGAGGGCGACCTGAGCGCGCGGTTTGCCCTGCATGCCGCCGAGCCGCACGCCATGGACCCGCTACTCTCGGCGTTGGAACGTTACGAGACGCCCCAGCAGGCAGCGCTCTCGGTAGTCAAGCCTGACAACGGCGAACCGGCGATCTTTTTGCGACCGGGGGAGTCGGTATTCGAGGCCTTGCGGCAGCAGGTCATGCTCCAGCTGGGCCCGGCCGCCCGGCGTGGCGCGGTCTTCCGTGATGCCGGCGCGGAGCGCCCCTACCTCTTTCACCTGGTCCGGCTAACGGTAGTGCGCCAGGCCGATCCCGAACTGCCGGCCTTACGGCGAGGCGAAACGCTGGAGACGCGACTGGTGGGCTTGCGCCAGGAGCTGGACGGCGCCGTGACCGATTGCCCGGTCGAGACGCTCTTGCTGCTCTCTGAAGGTGCGGACGCTGCCGAGACCCTTCGCCCACTGGCGGCGCAAGCGGAAAGCATTCGACCGGCGACGCTGGCATTCGTTCGTGAGCGTGTGGCGCCGGAGGTCGTGCGGGAGCAGGTGCAACGGCGGGAGGCGACGCTGGTCGAGCGGCTGCGCTTCGTGGAGCGCGGTTTCGGCTTCCAGGAGAGCGAACTGCTGGAGGCGCGATCCCGCCTGCGCCGCAAGGACGCGGAAGGAGACACCCACGCGAGGGGCGAACTCACCCGCGTGCGAGAGCGGCAGCGCACGCTTGCAACACGGAAAAACGTTGCGCTCACAGCGTTGCGGCGGGAGCCGGAACTGATCGAGCTGGGCGAAGTGGAGTTCGTCGCGCATGCCCTGGTGCTGCCGACCGACGACCCGGAGGAAGAGCGGCGCCAGGATGCCCGCGCCGAACTGCTGGCGGTGCGGGTGGTGCGTGATTATGAAGAGAGCCGCGGCGCCATTGTGACGGATGCTTCCACGCCGGATCGCGCCCGTGCGGCGGGCCTGCCCGACCACCCCGGCTTCGATTTACTGTCCAGGCGACCGGACGGCGCGGTGCTCAACATCGAAGTGAAAGGCCGGGCCGGCAACCGACCGGTGGAGATGACGGAGAACGAGTACGCGAAAGCCTGCAATCTGGGCGACGATTACTGGCTCTACGCCGTCTTCGACTGCGCCAGCCTGCGCCCCCGCCTGGCGCGGGTGCAGAATCCGTTTGTGAAGCTGATTGCCCGAGCGCGGGGGAGCGTGCTGATCGCAGCCGATGAGGTGTTGGCCAATGCCGAAGGGGGTTTGACATGAGCGCCCGGCGATCTCAGGGAGCCCGGCGACTGAAGTCGCGGGCTATGACGAGCGAAGCCCACCTTCGTGGGCTGAGTACGAGTCCGCGAAGGCGGACTTTGCAAAGGTAGCCCGCGACTTCAGTCGCCGGGCGGTGCCAGACGGAGGAGGGATAACATGCGTGGGCCGTACACTCAGTTGCTGGCGCATCTGGTCTGGGCCACGTGGGACCGGCTGCCGCTTATCGATTCAGGGTTGGAGGGCCGCCTCTATGCCGCTCTGTCCAGCGAGGCTCGGGGCCTCCAGTGCGCGCCGATCGCCATTGGAGGAATGGCGGACCATGTGCATGTCCTGGTGAGGGTTCATCCGACTGTCGCCGTCGCCAGGCTCGTTCAGCAGCTCAAGGGCGCTTCGGCCCACCTGATCAATCACGAGATCGACCGCGTCGCGGGGTTCAGGTGGCAGGGAGCGTACGGGGCATTTTCGGTGTCAGCCGCAGTTGCGCCGGAAGTCGAGCGCTACATAGCGCAGCAGAAGCAACACCATGCGGAAGGGAGTCTGAATCTGGAATGGGAAAGGGTGGCAGAAGAGTGAGGCATACGCGCCCGGCGACTGAAGTCGCGGGCTACCATTGCAAAGTCGGCCTTCGCCGACTCGTAGCGAGGTGGCGTTGCATGCAACAGCCCGCGCAGGGCCCAGAGGGCACCCACTTCGCTCGTCATAGCCCGCGACTTCAGTCGCCGGGCGCGCCTGGGCCGCCGAGCGCGCGTGCGCCATTTCCTCGCCTGGGCTGTCACGCCCATGGATGATCGCCCCCGTCTGATCGAGCGCGGCTTCCCGCTGCGCCAGGCCTCGCTTGACTCCGTCCACGAGAAGAGCGTGCGCCACGGCCACATCTCCACGCTCCATATCTGGCCGGCGCGTCGACCGCTGGCGGCCTGCCGCGCTGCCCTGATCGCCACGCTGCTGCCTGATCCCGGCGACCCTATTGAGCGGGCCAAGCTGCTGGAACGGCTGGGCGGGCGGTTGGTGAAACGGGTCCGCACCAAGAAGCTGCCCGGCGGCCGGGTGGAGGAGCAGGTCGTCGAGGAGACGGAGGGCGGCATCCTGCACTGGGGGCGAGAGAACGGCCCCGACCTGGCCTGGTTCCGGGAGCAGATTCGCGCCGCTTACGGTGGCCGGGCGCCGAAGGTGCTGGACCCCTTTGCCGGCGGCGGCGCTATCCCGCTGGAGGCGATGCGCCTCGGCTGCGAGGCGACGGCGATAGATATCAACCCGGTGGCCTGGTTCATCGAGAAGTGTACGCTGGAGTACCCGCAACGCCTGGCCGGCCAGCGCCTGCCGTTGCCACAGTTCGCCGTCGACTCGCCGGAGTTCATGGCGAGCTTCCGCAAGGCTTCCGGCGGTCCGGCGACGAAGACGAGCCGGGGGGCCACGCGATCGCTCCAGACAAGTATGGACGCCACGGCGCCCGAGGCCGACCTGGCCTGGCACGTCCGCGCCTGGGGCTGGTGGGTGCTGCAACGAGCGAAAGCCGATCTGGAGCGCTACTATCCGGTCATCGACGGCAAGCCGACGGTCGCCTATCTCTGGGCACGCACTGTGACCTGCAAGAACTGCGGAGCTACCCTGCCCTTGCTCAAGACCCGTTGGCTCTGCAAGACGGACCGCAAGCGCGTGCTGCTGACGATGGCTCCAAACCGCCCAGAGGGCGCCCGGAACAGCGGCGTCGTCTTCGGCGTCGAGACCGGCGTACTGGTCGTTGGCAACAACGCCGCCCAACGACGCGAGCACGACAGGCGCTTGGGGGAAGGGACGATGAGCCGTGCCGGTGCGAAGTGCCCCTGCTGCCCGACCACGATGACGATGGAGGATATTCGCCTCGAAGGGCAGGCCGGCCGGCTCGGCGCGGTTATGACCGCGGTAGTGGTAGACGGCGCTGTCAGTAAGGAGTATCGCCGACCGGTACCGGAAGAGATTGCCGCCGCCGAGGACGCGACGGGGGCGTGCGCCGCTGCGTTCCAGGATGTTCCGTTCGGGCTGCCGACGGAGCCTACCCCGAAGGGAGGCGGCAGCGGCGTGAGTCGGGCCTTCTCAGTTGACGGCTACGGGTTTGACCAGTGGCACAAGTTGTTCACGAGTCGGCAACTCCTTGCTTTGAGCATATTCGTCAGGTGGGTGCGCCAAACCCGCCAGGTGTTGGACCAGGGGACATACCCGACTCGATGGACGGAGGCTATACAAGGGTATCTTGCTCTGACGGTCGACCGAGTTGTCGACCGGTCCAGCACATTGTGCCGCCCGGACCCGTCGCCAACACAGAGCGGTGTGATCAACACCTTCTCACGCTTCGCCCTGCCCATGACGTGGGACTTTATCGAAGGCGTCACGACAGAGTCGTTCAGCGGGGGATTCCTGGGAGCCGTTGAGTGGGTAGCGAAGGTCGCAGAGCACACGAGCAACTTCACCGCGTCGCCATCACCAAACTGTCTGCGTCAAAGTGCGGTGACGGCCGTTGCCAGCAGCTTCGACGTGATAGTGACGGATCCGCCCTATTATGATGCCATCCCGTATTCCGATCTCATGGATTTCTTCTACGTCTGGCTGCGCCGGACGTTGCACGGCCTGTCCCCCGAGATTGATGCCGCCTTTGCCGCGCCGCTATCGCCAAAGTGGGACAAACAGAAGAACGATGGCGAGTTGATCGACGACGCCAGCCGTTTCGGTGGCGACAGAGCCAAGTCGAAGGCAACGTATGAGGAGGGGATGTTCCGGGCCTTTCAATCTTGCCATTCGGCACTCAAGCCTGACGGTCGGCTGGTCGTCGTCTTCGCCCACAAGCACCCAGATGCCTGGGAAACGCTTGTTTCGGCCATCATCCGGGCCGGTTTCGTGGTGGATGGAAGCTGGCCCATCCAGACAGAGATGGTCAACCGCACGCGCGCCCTTTCCTCCGCCGCCCTCTCGTCCTCGATCTGGCTGGTGTGCAAGAAGCGTCCGGCCACGGCCCGCCCCGGTTGGGATAACGTCGTGCTGGAGGAGATGCGCGCCAACATCATCGAGCGGTTGCGCGACTTCTGGGATGCCGGCATTCGGGGTCCAGACTTCGTCTGGGCTGCGACCGGTCCGGCGCTGGAGGCGTACAGCAAGCATCCCGTTGTGCGCAAGGCGACCGGCGGCGGCGTCCTGACCGTCGCAGAGTTCCTGAGCCAGGTGCGGCGGATGGTCGTGGACTTTGTGGTCGGCCGGGTCCTGCCCGGCACGCAGGCCGACGCTTCCGGTGACCTGGACAACGTCACGACCTACTACCTGCTGCACCGCCACGACTTCGGGTTGCGCGATACGCCGGTCGGCGGCTGTATCCTTTACGCTGTCTCCTGCGACCTCTCCGACGGCACGCTCGTCAATGGCTACGATCTGCTGGCGCGCACCGGCAACCAGGCCGCCGCAGAGCAAGATGACGGTGACGAGGATGAGGCGGCAGACGTTGAGCCGGCGGAGAGCGAAGCCGGCGGTGGCAGCACCGTGCGGCTGAAGAAGTGGAATCAGCGCCTGCGTCCCACCCTCGGCTACGAAGCGCCCGGCAACGGCGCCGTGCCGCTGGTTGATCAGGTCCACCGGCTGTTGCAACTCTGGGCAGCGGGTGACGTCAGCCGCGTCAACGACTACCTCGACCAGCGTGGTCTCCGCCGCAATGCCGTCTTCCACCAACTCTTGCAGGCGTTGATTGAATTAGCCCGGCGGCGCGACGACACCGGGGATGACTTGGGCCCGCTGGAGCGCTTGAGCAACCACCTGGGTGTGCTGGGGGTGGCCGCGGGGCAGAGGGTGGCGCTGGACCTGTCGTAGATTGGGAGCGAGAGCGGAAAGCCAATGAGAGCGTCGAAAGGGGCATAGGCAATGGGAACGGTGTTCGGTAGTCGCATTGTGCCGTTGGCAGATGCGGAATGCCGCGAGGTCATTGATGGTGTGGGCAGCGGGGAACCCACGGGATCGGTGACTGCCGGCACGCGCTGGCTGCTGGCCTACTGCGACGATGGCGTCGTTTGGGGCCGGCGTGATGGCGACGACCAGGGCTGGCGCCTCTCCAGTGGGCCGTTCCCGGCGATCTCGCCGCCGTTCAGGGGCGCGGCGCTCCAACAGGCGCGTCTCTTCGGGCCGGATGTTGAGGTGTCGATTTGGCGCACGGACGACACTTTCCGCGGCCGCCTGCTCGCCGATGCCGCGCCGGCCGATGATCCAGCCCTGCATGCCGCCGGGCAGACGTACGTGGTGCTGGGCGACCGATGGCTGGATGGACCGCGCGACGGCTTCACGTTGGTTGGCGACGGAACCGGGTCACGCCATGCCGTGCCGCTCAGTTGCTCAAGCGACGCCTTTCGGCAGCAGCGGATGCCCTTGCGGATGCGCGCGCGCCACTACTTCACGCAAGATCCCGATGTCGGTGTGGTGCGAGTGGCAGCTACGCGCCTTGTGACGCTCGAACAGGAGGGACAGCGATGAGTGTATGGCCGGAACAGAAAGACGACACGGACGACACGCGCCGGGCCACGGCGCCGTACAATTTCGTGCCACTGCCCCGCAAAGTCTACGAGGTCGACGGCGGCATCGACGTAACCGACCACGGCAAGCTTATGCCATGGACGACACACAACCAGTGGCTTGCAGGCACATACTCGGGCTGGATAGACCTCGAGTTAGAGACGCTTACACCACTCTACATCCGCGACTTCGCTCGTGAGAATGGTCAGGGATACTGGGACGCACGAGAGTCTCGCCTGCGGCCGGATCCGTCGCGCACGCCGGAGGGTCACTCCACGCTTCCCGATCCTACCAAGACACCCGACGGGCGGCCGCTCATTCCGGGCTCCAGCCTTCGCGGCATGACTCGCACCCTGGTGGAGATCCTCTCCTTTAGCAAGGTTGCGCCCGTCACCACGAACCAGCCCTTCTTCCGCACGTTCAACAAGGATCGTGTGGGCGACGCCTACGGTAAGCGCATGGTGCGCGGTGACCAGAAGCCCGAAGGCGGCTTCTTGCGGTCCCGAGAAGGTGGCTGGTTGATCGAGCGGTGCCCGTTCTACCGCGTGCGCCGGGCGCTGCTTCTCGCCAAAGGCGTGCAGCTTCCTTGGAATGCGGACGACAAGCCTCCCTGGGGCTTCCAGCAGCAGGCGTGCCACGTCCTGCTGCCCCTGAAGGGCAGGTTCGTCGACGACATCCGGTTTGGCACATCCTCCCCGGGCAGCGATTGGGCGCCCGCAACCCTCGTGATCACCGGCTCTTCGCCGCACTCCCGCAGTGAGGAACACCCCAAGAGCGAATTCGTCTTCCTCAGTCCAACGCCCGGGGCGGCGCCCATTCCCGTCCCCAACCGCGTCTGGGAGCGGTTCCACGACGATGACCAAATCACCCAATGGCAAGAGAAGGCGTTCCCGAGGGATAAGCCCAGCGGGGTGCGTCGGCAGAAGGCGGGCTGGCTGCGCGACGGCGAGCCGGTGTTTTACCTCTGCGACGCCCAGGCTGCGCAGGAGGACAATCCCACCGGCCTGCTGTTCCTTGGTCGCGCCCAGATGTTCCGCTTCCCCTATGACGTGAGTCCCTACGACCTGATTCCTGACAACGTACGGATGGCGAAGCTCGACCTTGCCGAGGCGATGTTCGGCCAGGTGGCTCGCGAGCGAGGCAGCACGGCGCCGCCGATCAAAGGCCGGGTACGATTCGAAGACGCAGTGGCGATTGACGGGCAGCGCGATATGTACGAGCAACTGCTGGTGCCGCGCGTGCTCTCTTCACCCAAACCGACGACCTACCCGCACTACCTTGTGCAGGATGGCACGAAGCCGGCCAAGGAGCTTGCCACCTACCTTGAGGAGGACCGCGAAAGAACCGCCATCCGCGGCCACAAACTGTACTGGCACCGCTGGGGATCGCGCGAGATCGAAGACGTCAAAGAACAGCCGTCTCAGCTTCAGAAGCGTCTCCTGGAAGATCTGCAAGCAATCCTTCCGAAGGAACCGGATGATAGGCAACACACGATCATCCGTCCGGTCCGCAAGGGCGTGCAGTTCACGGGGCGCATCCGCTTTGAGAACCTGACGCCGCTCGAACTGGGCGCCCTGCTCACTGCCTTGCGTCTGCCTGACGAGTGCGCCCACAAGCTCGGCATGGCCAAGCCGCTGGGTCTCGGCAGTGCCCGTATAACCCCCACGCTGCACGTGATCGACCGAGCGCAGCGCTATGCGGCTTGGACTGGTGATGGGTCGAGCGTTGACGACGGCGCCATTTACCTCAAGACATTCGCCGACGAAATGCTGCGTTTTGCCAATGACAGTCAGGAGCCACGGTTTGCCGGCGACCGCGGCATCTGGCAGATTGCCCGGCTGGCCGCTCTCTACCTGCTCTTGCGGTTGGAGGGCGGTCCAGGGTTTGAGACGACAGCACCTATGGTGCTCGAATCGGGCCGTAATGACTTCCGTGCGCGTAAGGTGCTGCCTACACCCTTCGGTGCGGATCCCAACCGCCCGCCCTGGCAGCGTGAACCTGCCGTCGCTGCACGCTTGCCCAGGTCCGGCGAGACCGTCACCTGGGTTGTACGAGAAGAACAGTCTAAAGGCGGCAAGCAGCAGTTCCAGTTGCAGGGCGGGGACATCATCGGCGTTCTCCACCCGCGATCAGCCCAGCCGCCCGACGTGACGCCCGGCCAGCCGCTGCGCTTGCGAGTAAGCGGCACATCTACGGGGAAGTCGGGCTGGAATCTGACCTGGGACGATCCCAACGCACTACAACCGAAGCCGCCAGCCAGGAAGGGCGGTCCGCCGACGCGCGGGCACGGCAAGTGACACAGGAAGTGCAGCAGGCACAGAGAGGGAGTAAAGACTCAATGACCGAAGCAACGCCGGAGAACCTGATTTTACTGGTCGGCTCCAACCCCCTGCCGAACTATATCGTGGCGAAGATGCTGCGGCCCAAGCGCATCTGGCTCATCTATTCGCGAGGGGATAAAGGGACGGAGAGGGTCAAAGAATGCCTTGACACGGCGCTCAGCGAGGATCTCCCCGGCGTGCTGATCGAGGCGCCCTGTCTCGAGTCGGCAACGGACGCCCGAGAAGTGCGCCAGATACTCACCCAACTTCCGCACGACGCGCATCTCAACTACACCGGCGGCACCAAGATAATGGCGGCGCACGCCCGCCTGGCTTTTGCCGAACAGCAACGGCGGGCCGGTGTTGCTGACTTTGGTGATGCCAACGCTTCGTATCTGGACGAGCGGGATGGCGTCTTGCGCTTTGATGGCGGTACCTACGATAGGTTGACCGACGCCAGGGTTGGTCTCACGCTCGATAGGTTGCTGCAACTCCACGGTACCAGGAAAAGCAAACCTAGCACCCACGGTCTCGGACCGACCGAGGCCGACGCCGAAGCACTGGCGCAATACGTTTTTCGGCAGCCCAACACGGCGGCAGAACTCTATAAGCGCTACTGCGACATTGAGCCTGATCGAACTCAATCAAGCGGTAACGCCTTGGACCCGATGCGAGGAGGGAATGAGAGCGAACGAAAGAAAGAAAAGGGATCGGAGCGGCTGAAGAAGGACCCGTTCATACCGCCTGAAGGGCTGCGTCTGAGCCGCGAGCGCATACCCGCCGAAGGCATGGGTGCGAAGCCGATTGACAAATGGCAGACGTTTCTCACCGGTGGGTGGCTGGAGATGTGGTTGGGGTCCCAAGTTGGGTCATATGGTGACGTTACCGTCAGCGTCAACTGCTTCGGGGACCGCCGCCCGCAGTTTGAGGTTGATGTCGCCGTCATCCGCAACTGTCGTCTGTATCTGGTTTCCTGTACCACTGACACCAGCAAGGATCTATGCAAGTCCAAGCTGTTCGAGGTGGCTATGCGCGGTCGGCAGATCGGCGGCGATCTTGCCCGTACCGCGCTGGTCAGCCTGCTCCACAGCGGTAGCGAGCAAGGCTCCTACGTCGAACAGCTTCGTAGCGCCGTGAAGAGCGTCTGGGGTGCTTCGAACACCCCGCAGGTATTTGGCCTCGATGACCTCAGCGTCTGGGCCGGTATCGATCAGGCAGCAAACCGGGCATCACTGGAAGCCTGGTTGAGCGAGTGATGGGAGACACACCATGCCTGTGCTGACCGGCGTGGACCTGCTGGGCATTCAAGGCTACGTCTTCGGGTCCAATCGCCTGCGCGACGCCATCGGCGCCTCGCCCCTGGTTCACTGGGCCACCTCGCCCGACGGCGCCCTTGCCGGACTGACGATGGCGCATCCGCTCCTGGCGGCCGGCGGCAATGCCCTGCTGGAGTTTCCCGACCTGACCGCAGCCAGGCGCTTTGCCACCCAATACTCCCGCCGACTCTACGACCGAGCGCCCGGACTTGATGCTGCGGTCGCCCATCGCACCTTCGAGCAGGGCGATCTGGCCGCAGCCGTCAACGCTTTGCAGGTAGACCTGGCGCGTGCCAAGACCGAGCGTCAGCCGAGCACGCCCCAGCTTGGCCTGGGAATCACGGCTGCCTGCCGGGAGACCGGCTTGGCGGCGCACGGCTTCGACGCCAAAGACCCATCCGATCCGCATGCGCCGTTGTCGCGCTCCATCTTGGCCAAGCGCGACTCCTTTCGTGAGGAGCGCGAGAGCGGACATTGGCAGCGCCTGCTTGCGCTGGCGCCGAGCTTCGCAGGGAAAGCGCCAAGGTTTCCCGATGACCTTGACCACCTGGGTCGCACTGCTGGTGAATTGAGCATGGTTGGCGTCGTCCACATCGACGGCAACGGCGTCGGCAGCAAGATCAAGGACTGGCTACACGACTGCGCGGATGACGACGCCGTTCGCGCCGGCTACCAGCAGTGGTCGCCCGCGCTCAATCAATTGGGTGTGTTTCACCTCTGTTGGCACTGCTAGGCTGCTAAGGTGAGGAACGTGG
>DAIMXP010000009.1:0-90904 GCA_036734945.1 Chloroflexota bacterium | reverse complement strand
ACGCGACCGCAGTCGCCCCCCGTCGCTTGGCCGCCGATCGCAATCGCGGCCCTGTAACTCGCGGCGCATCGTTATGCTCGCTTCCTATGCAATACCTTGCGGCGCACTCGTCTCTACCCCGTCTTCGAGGCGCAGCGTTACGCGCGTGCTACACTCGCCGGACGGACGTGCCGTCTGCTGCCGAGCGGGGCGTCGTGCCTTTCCAGCGGGAGGAGCTCTGTGCCGCGCATCTTCGACAACATTGCTGTGTCGCTGCTGCCGGCGCTGCGGGAGACGCTGGAGCGTTCCTATAGCGCCGATTTCTGTGTGGGCTATTTCAACCTGCGCGGTTGGAAGCTCATCGATCGGTTGATCGACGCCTGGCCGGGTGGCGAGGGGGCTTGCTGCCGATTGCTGGTGGGCATGCAGCGGCCGGCGGAGGAGGAAGTGCGCGCTGCGTTCAGCCTGGCGCCGGATGACGGCATCGACCAGCAGACGGTGCTGCGCTTGAAGCGCCAGATGGCGGAGGAGTTCCGCACGCAGCTCACGTTGGGAGCGCCGAACAATGGCGACGAGGCGGGGCTACGCCGCCTGAGCCGGCAACTGCGCGAACGCAAGGTGGTGGTGAAGCTGTACCTGCGGCACCGGCTGCACGCCAAGCTCTACCTGGCGCACCTGCCCGGTCCGATCACGCCGACCGTTGGCTTTCTCGGCAGCAGCAACCTCACGCTGGCCGGCCTCTCCGAGCAGGGCGAGTTGAACGTGGACGTGCTGGACCACGACGCCTGCCGCAGCCTGCAACGCTGGTTTGACGATCGCTGGGCCGATCGCTGGTGCCTGGACATCTCGGAGGAGCTGGCCGACATCATCGACAGCAGTTGGGCACGGGAGGAGGCGATTCCCCCCTACCACATCTACCTGAAGATGGCCTACCACCTCTCCCAGGAAGCGCGGGCGGGGCTGAGCGAGTTTCGCATCCCGCGGGAGTTCGGCAACGAGCTCTTCCCGTTTCAAGTAGCCGCAGTGAAGATTGCAGCGCATCACCTGAACAAGCGCGGCGGCGTGCTGATCGGTGATGTGGTGGGCCTCGGCAAAACACTCATGGCGACGGCGCTGGCGCGCATCTTCCAGGAAGATCAGCACACTGAGACGCTGATCATCTGCCCGAAGAACCTGACTCCCATGTGGCAGGACCACGTCGACCGCTACCGCCTGATCGCCCGCGTGTTGCCGCTGAGTCAGGCCTTGCAGGAACTGCCGGAACACGTCACGCGCCACCGCGTGGTGCTGATCGACGAAAGCCATAACCTGCGCAACACTGAGGGACGGCGCTACCGGGCGATTCGCGACTACATCAAGAAGAACGAGAGCCGCTGCATCCTGCTTTCGGCGACGCCGTACAACAAGAGCTATCTGGACCTCTCCGCGCAACTTGCCCTGTTCGTGCCGGAAGACCTCGACCTCGGCATCCGGCCCGACACCTTGCTGCGGGAGATGGGCGAGCTGGAATTTTCGGCCAAGCATCAGTGTCCGGTGCGTTCCCTGGCCGCGTTTGAGAAGAGTCCCTATCCTGACGACTGGCGGGAGTTGATGCGCCTGTATATGGTGCGGCGCACGCGGAGCTTCATTCAAGACAACTACGCGCAGACCGATCCGGCGACCGGCCGCAAGTACCTCACCTACGCCGATGGCCGCCGCTCCTACTTCCCGCTGCGGCAGCCGCGCACCGTCACCTTCCCGCTGCAAGACGGCGCTGACGATCAATATGCCCGCCTCTACTCCCCAACGGTGGTCAACGCCATCGACGCCTTGACGTTGCCCCGCTATGGCCTCGGCAACTACGTGGCAAAGGACCGACGCAAGCAGGCGACCGCTGCCCAGCAGGCGGCGCTGGCCGACCTGTCGCGCGCCGGCAAGCGGCTGATGGGGTTCTGCCGCACCAACCTGTTCAAGCGGCTGGAGAGCGGTGGGCCGGCCTTTATCCAGTCGGTCGAGCGACACATCCTGCGCAACTACGTCTTCCTGCACGCCATCGAGCAAGGGTTGGATCTACCGGTGGGCACGCAAGAGGCGGCCGTGTTGGACCCGCGCAGCGACCGTGACCCCGAAGGCGTCCTCCCGGCAGACCCGGCGGAAGATGAGGAGGCAGCGCCCGACGAGGCGGAGCAGGCCGGGCGAAGCGCCGCCGAATTCCAGCGAGCGGCAGCCGCCGTGTATGCCGGCTACACGCGCTGGCACCGCGGGCGCTTCAAGTGGCTACCGTCCATCCTGTTCACGCCTGCCTTGCGGCGCAATTTGCAAGGGGACGCCGACGCCCTGCTGGCGGTGTTGAACGCCTGCGGCGCCTGGGACCCTGGGCGCGACGCCAAACTGACGGCGTTGACGCGCCTCATCCAGCAGACACATCCCCAGCAGAAGCTGCTGATCTTCACGCAGTTCGCCGATACCGTGACCTACCTCAGCAAGCAACTTGGCGAGCGGGGCGTGCGAGCCCTGTCTGGCGTCACGGGAGCCTCGGTGAACCCGACAGCGCTGGCCTGGCGCTTCAGCCCGGTCAGCAACGGCAAACGTGGGCAGGTACAGGCGCAGGACGAGTTGCGCGTGCTGGTCGCCACGGACGTGCTGAGCGAAGGACAGAACCTGCAAGACTGCGCCATCGTGGTCAACTACGACCTGCCGTGGGCCATCATCCGCCTGATCCAGCGGGCCGGGCGAGTCGACCGCATCGGCCAGCAGGCGAGCGAGATACTGTGCTACAGCTTCTTGCCAGCGAAGGGGGTGGAGCGGATCATCAACCTGCGCAGCCGCGTGCGCCAGCGGTTGCACGAAAATGCTGAGGTTGTTGGCGCCGATGAGTCATTCTTCGAGGACGACATGAACCTGGAGCAGGCGCTGGCGCTCTACCACGAGCAGGCCGGCATCATGGATGGTGATGCGGAGGGGGAAGTCGACCTCGCCTCCTACGCCTACCAGATCTGGCACAACGCCACCAAAGATAATCCGGCGTTGCGCAAGCAGATCGAAGGGTTACCGAACGTCGTCTTTTCCACCCGGCGGCACAGCGGGACGCCAGAGGAGCCGGAAGGGGTGCTGCTCTACATGCGCACGGCGGACGGCAACGATGCCTTGGGTTGGCTTGACCAAAACGGTGAGCCGGTGACGGAGTCACCGCTGCGCGTGCTGCGGGCCGCCGAGTGTACACCGACGACTCCCGCCATCGCCCGGGATGAGCGGCATCACGCACTGGTAGAGGCAGGCGTCCAGCGCCTCGCGGAGGAGAACCCGATGATCGGCGGGCAACTGGGCCGACCGACAGGAGCGCGCTACCGCACCTACGAGCGACTCAAGGCTTACGCGCAGCGGGTGCAGGGGATGCTGTTCGACCTGCCCGAGCTGCAACGCGCGGTAGACGACATCTACCGCTTCCCGCTCACGTCCGGCGCTATCGACACGCTCAACCGCCAGTTGCGCTCCGGCATCGGGGATGCCGACCTGGCCGAGCTGGTCATGCGCCTGCGCGACGACGACCGCCTGAGCATCGTGCAGGAGAACACGGAGCGCCGCGAGCCGCAGATCATCACGTCGCTCGGACTATTCACAGGGAAGGGGAGCCGGTGAGCGAGGGAAATTCAGCGCCGCTCTTTCAGCAACTTATCGAGCGCATTCTCACCCGAGAGGACCTCGAGGTGGAGTTTAAGCTGGCGAAGGGTGGCCTACCAAAAGAAGTGTGGCCGACGGTCAGCGCCTTCGCCAACACAAGCGGTGGCTGGATCTTGCTCGGATTGGCTGACGGCGATCCGCCGCAAGTCGAGGGTGTCGCGAAGCCACACGCGCGCATCAAAGAGTTCTACGACCTCCTGTACAACGAGCAAAAGATCAGTTCCCCGGTATGTGGGCCAAACGATGCAACCTGCGAGTACGTTGGTGACAAGCCCATCGTCGTCATCCGGATACCTGCCGCTGCACGGTCGTCCAAGCCGGTGTTTATCAACAACCATCCCTTCGGTGGCACGTACGTGCGCAGAGGTGAAGGGGACTATGCCTGCAGCAGGGACGAGGTCCTTCGTCTGATGCGGGAAGCCTCTGTCAGCGCCGCTGATTCTACCGTCCTGCCACATCTGGGCATGGATGACCTGGATCGCGACAGTGTGCGGAGCTACCGTCGGCGTTACCAGACGCTCCACCCTACCGAAGTGCGAAACAGCCACGACGATCTGGCATTCCTTACGTCGATCAGCGCCTATGCGAAGGACCGGGAGCGCGATCTCGAGGGTCTGACCGTGGCGGGTCTCCTCGCCCTTGGCAAAAGCGAGTCCATCCTCTGGTGGCGAAAGCGCCACCTCATCGACTACCGGAGGATCGCCACAGAGGCGGACCTTGATAAGCGTTGGGATGACCGCATCGCGTGGGACGGTAATCTCCTCGGCGCCTTCGATCAGATCTACCCGCGTCTCATTCAGGATCAACCCATCCCGTTCCAGCTTCGTGATGGAATGAGAATGGACCAGGGCCCAGCGCACATCGCGCTTCGGGAGGCGTTGGTCAATTTACTAATCCATGCCGACTATACGGAGACCCGTGCCTCATTGATCGTGCGGTCGCCCGATGGTTATGAGTTCAAGAACCCGGGTAACTCTCGGGTACCTGAGGCGGAGTTGCAAATTGGCAACCACTCGGACCCGCGTAACCCCATCCTCACGCGGATGTTCCGTTACATTGGAATTGCCGAAGAAGCTGGTACGGGTATCCCCAAGATCATACAGGCTTGGCGCAACCTTGGCTTGCGCATGGCGGCAATCGACGTTGGCACGGAGAAGTACGAATTTCGCTTATTGCTCCGCCACGCGCATCTGCTTGCCGACGACGACCGTCAGTGGCTCACGTCGATCGGCGACGACTGGTCGGAGTCTGAGCAACTCGCTCTCGTGGTGGCGAGGCACGAGGGGGCGGTTGACAAGGACACCTTGTGCGCGATGACCGGCCTCCATCCTGCGGATTGTACGAAAGTGTTGAGCCGCCTGCGCTCACGGGGCCATCTCAATCTTATGGGATGGGGGCGACGTGCCCGGTACGAGTTGGGGCCGGCGGCAACCGGCATTCCTCGCCTGCGACTGATCACCGCTTTGGAAGCCGCCGATGGTCACGAAGACGCCGACCTGTCACAGGCCCCGCCGGAACTCACTCACTCCGGGGCCGAACTCCCTCATTTGACGCCGGAACTCACTCACTCCGGGGCCGAACTCCCTCATTTGACGCCGGAACTCACTCACTCCGGGACCAGCCGCTCTGCGTCGGGGAGCAAGCCTGGGCCGTCACCGGACACCGTAGGTTTAATCGATCGAGTCGCTGGCTCCAAGCACCTGCCGCGAGAAGCTGTTGAACGTGCCATTTTGGCCTGTTGCACCGAACGATTTGTCCGGCCAAAAGAGCTCGCGGCGGCGCTCAATCGAAGTGTCGTGGTGATCAGCACATACTATTTGAACCCGATGCTTGCCCGTGAGTTGCTTGAGCAGCGGTTTCCGGCATCGCGCCATCACCCCGAGCAGGCCTACCGAACACGACGAGGAGAGGATGAGTGATGGTTGTCGGGACGAGTGACGCCCGTCAGACGCTCCAGGCGTTTGATTTCGCGCGCCTGTTCATCGAGGAGCTGGGCTGGAACCGCTTGCCAGGCGCCCCGTTGCCAATCCTGGTGGAGGAGACGGTCTATCGGTTGCAACCCGTGGCGCAGAAGGCGGGCATGGCGGTGTACCACTGCCTGCCTGGCGCGAAGGGCATCCCCGATTCGACGGTGCGCGCCAGGATCGAGAAGGCGCTGACGCGGCAGGTGCGGGAGCACATCCTCATCTTCACCGACCGCGGGCAGCAAACGCAGCTCTGGCAATGGGTGCGGCGAGAGCCGGGGAAGCCGGACGCCGTGCGCACGCAGCGCTACGAGCGCGGGCAAAGTGGGGAACGGCTGCTCCAGCGGCTCGAGGCGCTGAAAGTCAGCCTGGCGGAGGAAGAGCGCGGCATCGGCATCGTCGTAGTGGGCGGCAAGGCGGCCCAGGCCTTCGACGTCGACCGGGTGACGAAGCGCTTCTACGAGAAGTTCGACGGCGAACGCAAGGCCTTTGTCGGCTTCATCACCGGACTGGAAGGAGCCGCGCGCGACTGGTACGCCGCGCTCATGCTCAACCGCCTCATGTTCATCTACTTCATCCAGAAGAAGGGCTTCCTGGACGGCAATCCCGACTACCTGCGGGTGAAGCTGCAGCAGATGCAGGCGGAGTCAGGCACGGACCAGTTCTTGACGTTCTACCGCCGCTTCCTGTTGCGTCTGTTCCACGAAGGGCTGGGCCAGGCGGAGCGCTCCCCGGAGCTGGACGGGCTGCTCGGCAAGGTTCCCTACTTGAACGGCGGCCTGTTCGACGTCCACCAGTTGGAACGGGAGCACGCCGACATCGCCATCCCCGACAGTGCCTTCGCGCGCGTCTTCGCCTTTTTCGACGCCTACGAGTGGCACCTGGACGACCGCCCGCTGCACGCCGACAACGAGATCAACCCGGACGTGCTTGGCTACATCTTCGAGAAGTACATCAACCAGAAGCAGATGGGCGCCTACTACACCAAGGAGGACATCACCGAGTACATCAGCAAGAACACGATCATTCCACACCTGTGTACGACCACAGAGGAACACTGCGAGATCGCCTTCCGTTCCGAAGGCGCGTTGTGGGGGCTGCTGCGCGAGCAGCCGGATCGCTACATCTACGACGCGGTAAAACGCGGCGTGGACTTCCCGTTGCCGGCCGACATTGCAGCCGGCGTGGCAGACGTGGCACAGCGCAGCGGCTGGAACCGCCCGGCAGCAGAAGGCTACGCGTTGCCGACGGAGACCTGGCGGGAGCACGTCGCCCGGCGCACGCGCTGTCTGGACGTGCGCGCCAGGCTGGCGGCAGGCGAGGTCCACCAGATCGACGACCTGATCACGCTCAACCTGAACATGCGCCAATTCGCCCAGGACGCCATCACCTTTTGCGAAGGGTCGGACTTGCTGCGCGCTTTCTTCGAGGCCATCCGCACGGTGACGGTGCTGGACCCCACCTGCGGCAGCGGAGCCTTTCTCTTCGCGGCCCTGAACATCCTGGAGCCACTCTACGAAGCCTGCCTGGAACGCATGCGCGGCTTCGTCGGAGACGCCGACCGGACAAAGGCAACGATGGGCAGATATGCCGACTTTCGCCTGGTCCTAAAAGGGGTGGCCGAGCACCCGAGCGCCCGCTACTACATCTTGAAGTCGATCATCCTGAACAACCTCTTCGGCGTTGACATCATGGATGAGGCGGTGGAGATCTGCAAGCTACGCCTGTTCTTGAAGCTGGTGGCGCAGGTAGAGCGTTACAACGACATTGAGCCGCTGCCGGACATAGACTTCAACATACGGGCAGGGAATACGCTGGTCGGCTACGCCACGGCGGAGGAGGTCCGCCAGGCCATCGGCGGCGGTCAGCAGCTCAGGATGGACTTCGACGACACGATGCCGCGCATCAACGCCCGACTGGCCGAGACCCAGCGCCTATTCGCTGACTTCCGGATACTCCAGACCGACCTGGGCCAACCCCGGTTGCTAGCGGGGGCAAAGGCGGTGCTGCGCGACAGACTCAGTGCGCTGAGCGCTGAGCTGGACGGCTATCTGGCCGCCGAATACGGCATCACCGCCGATCAGAAGGATTATGCCTTACGATTCGCCAAATGGCGCGCCAGTCACCAACCGTTTCACTGGCTGGTGGAGTACTTCGGCGTTATGGACAAGGGCGGGTTCGACGTGGTGATCGGGAACCCACCGTACGTTGAGTACAGAACCGTTAGGAGCCAGTACACGGTCCGTGCCTACAGTACAGAGCGCTGCGGTGACCTATACGCCCTGATCCTGGAAAGGTCCGGTCATCTGCTGAAGGCTGACGGCGTCATGGGCATGATTGTGCCCGTCTCAATCGTAAGCGCAGACGGATTCGCCACCCTGCGAAGCTACTTTGCGGCGGCTGCCTGGACTCGTTGGTGTCTAGGCTTTGCCGAAAGGCCGTCAAAGCTATTCACCGGTGTTGAGAAGCGGCTCACAATCTGGCTGGTTCGTCGACGAGCTCACAATGAAACGTACGTTTCAGGCTACAGGCGATGGTACGCCGAAGAACGGGAATACTTATTCAATAGCACCCGATTCGTGCCCGTTACCACGCAGCCAGACATGGTCTCTTCAGCGATCCCAAAGATATCTACTACGATTGAGCTTCGGCTGCTCTCGCGCGTGGCCGAGGAGCACCGCCTGGATTCGTACCTTAGGAATAAGTCTCCCTTTCGCGTCCTCTACACCCGAAAGGTGCGCTATTTCGTGCAATTCTTTGACTTCATACCGCAGATGTACGACAGTAAGGGAGGGGTCCTGGATCCGTCTGAGCTCAAGGAAATGTTTCTGGATTCCGAGAGTGCGCGCGACGAAACTCTTGCCTTACTGAACTCTGGCTTATTCTTCTGGTTCTTCAATGTTTATTCGGACGTGAGAAACGTCAATCGAAGAGAAATGGAGGCGTTTCGTTGCTCAATCGACACGTTTTCTAGAACTGACGAGATAATTCTACGCCAACTCTGTAGCAATCTGATGAACGACTTCAAACAGAACTCAAGCCTACTTACGAATAATTACGGCAAGTTTGGCATGCTGACGATTCAAACGTTCCAACCACGCGTCAGCAAGCCGATCATCGACGAGATTGACCGCGTGCTGGCCCGGCACTACGGGTTCAGCGAGGAGGAGTTGGACTTCATCATCAACTACGACATCAAGTACCGGATGGGGCGGGAGGTCGAGGATGAAGCGGTCCAGTAGGGCGGGCGGTAACGCTCGGGCGGTTTACGCTGGACGGACGCCGCAGCATCGCTCGGTTCGTCTGGCGGTCTTGACAAGAACGAACTTCTGTTCTATATTCTCCTTATGAGCGAAAAAACACGAATAGAATGGACGCAGGCCACTTGGAATCCGGTCACGGGCTGCTCACATGTCTCGGCGGGCTGCGAACATTGCTACGCGGAGGCGTTGAGTTTGCGCTTCGGCTGGAGCGCGCTGGCGTGGACGAAGCCGAACGCCAAAGTGAACGTCGTCCTGCATCCTGATCGGCTGAAACAGCCGCTCAATTGGGCGCGACCGCGTCGGGTGTTCGCCAATTCGATGAGTGACCTCTTTCATGAGCAGGTGCCTTTCGGGTTCATTGATCAGGTTTTCGAAGTCATGCTTGCCGCCGACAGGCACACATATCAGGTGTTAACGAAGCGGCCGGAGCGGATACGGGAGTACGTGCTGAGCAGGAGCGCGGCATTTGGCGACCGCTGGCCGGATGGGCGGGTTCCGGCGCATATCTGGCTGGGCGTGAGTATCGAGGAGGATCGCTGGTGCGAGCGGGCCGATCTGCTAAGGCAGACACCAGGGTTCGTGCGCTTTATCAGCGCGGAGCCGTTGTTAGGTCCGCTTCCGTCGCTCGATCTGTACGGCATTCACTGGCTCATTGCCGGCGGCGAGAGCGGCCCCAACTTTAGACCTGTGGATCTGTCGTGGATTCGGGAGTTGCGCGACCGGTGCCAGGTAGATGGCGTGGCCTTTTTCTTCAAGCAGGTCGGCGGGCGAACACCGAAGGCAGGTGGTCGGACGCTTGAGGGACGGACCTGGGATGAGTTTCCGCAATTCGGGACTGATCGTCAGGCGGCGTTGTCTGGGTCGCGAACATAACAGTCCTCGAACAACGACAGATGGCGGTGTGGACGTGGAGGTGGTGGAGTGCCGGCGTTGCCAGACAATGATCCTAACAAGTGGAAGTACGACCTTCACACGCGGATCAAGCACTCGATTCTGATGGACTACCTTTCGCCCTGGCTCAAGATCCTCGCCGGAGTCGGTGGCTCGGTCGTCTATGTAGATGCGTTTGCAGGCAGGGGACGCTACGACGGCGGTCAGCCGGGATCGCCCCTCTTGGTTCTGAGTCTGATCCAGGACGAGATGAATCGAACGGCGAGCCGCCTTTCCAGCGTCGAGTGCCACTTTGTGGAAGCTGATCCGAAGAACTATGCGGACCTTCTGGCCGAGCTGAATCAACATCCCACCAGCCGGGACAGACGGTTCAGAATTTATCCCTACCAAGCTAGGTTCTCTGCAGTAAGCGATCGTATTGTGCATAATATAACGGCAAAGAGTTTCCCATCTTTCTTTTTCCTGGACCCGTTTGGCTATGATGACCCGACGATGGATGGGATTGGCGATCTGTTGCGTCTGCCTCGCGCCGAAATCCTGGTTAATGTTATGTACGACTTCATATCGCGAGCTATTGGCGTGCAGGATAGCGCGACGTTGGCTGCCACACTCGATGCTAGCTTTGGCGCGCCCGCATGGGAAGCGCTGGCAGACCTCACGGGCGCGGATCGCGAACGGGAGTTTGTCAAGCTATATCGGCAACAGATCAAGGCACGCGGAGCCGAGTTCGCCGTGCCCTTCCCAATGTCTGACGACGACCGTGCTCGAACGTTGTACTACCTCATTCACGCGACCGGCCATCCGCTGGGAGCCAAGATAATGAAGGACGTGATGGTCAAGGTCTCAACTCGGGGGAGGCTTGGCTATGCCGGTTAGCGGCTTCATGAACACCTCAGCACGCGGCCTGAGCTGTTCCGCCTGGATGTTGAGACGCTTCCGGCGTACCTCCTCGGACTGTTTGCTGGCCGGACTTTGACGTTCGATCAAGTGGTCGCGCATACGCTCGAAGATACCGGGACGTGCCTGGAGAAAGACTATCGTACCTGCTTCAAGGAGATGGAGACAGCAGGAAAAGTAGCTGTCACGCGTGTCACTTCAAAGACCCGATCTGGGTTGGGCGGGATGGATCGAATCGCCTTCCCAGTTATCTGAACCCCGTCCGGTGAGGTATGGTCAGAGCGAGAACAGCGCCAGGAGAGCGACGCCAGTCCCAAGCGAACTTGAGATCATTGAGGCCGACCTGGACGGCAAAGTGGCGAGGGGCTTGCTCGCCCGCTATTACGACGAGCTCGCGGCGCGATTTCCCGGCGGCTTCGAGACGTGCTGAGTTCGTTTGCCTGCAGGCGGGTAGAATTGTTGACCAAGAGGGACAGATTGGTGATGAGCGCATCCCGGCATAGCAAGGTTGAGGACGACTTCGGTGTCGGTAAAGAAGCAGCCGCACACTTCCTGAAGGTGCGCCACAAGTTTTCGCGCCCCTCGGTCGCTCTCCAGGGGGGAGATCCAGTGCGACACCGTGCGTTCGCCCCATTCCTCTGAGGAAGGCAAGCGGGCACTGCGAAACTTTGTGGCGCACTTACTTCCTGACGCCGGCAGAAGCGTGGTCCAGCTTCGATGAGGCAGCGCGGCGCTTTGTCGGCATGAGCGGCGAGACCTTCATTGCCACCTGGGACAGCGGCGGTTTTGGTGAGGATCCCGACCGGCCTGCGCTCATTCGCGTGGCCATGCTTCGCCCCGTTGGCCGCTAAAACGCCGCGGGCTGCCGTCGGCGCCTTCGCCGATGCGTACCAGCTCGGGATCTCCTGTCTGACGCTTGATCAGTTCAATGTCGACGGAACGAGCGCTAATCGTAGCTGATGCCGTCGTTGGTCCGACGCTCGTGCCGTATGTTCGTTGCTCTCGCCATCTGTTCGCACTCCGCTTGTGTGCGGGCTCCTCGGATTTCGGTGTGGGCCCAGTTGTCAAAAGCCGGACAGTGGGTGACCGTCAGGCCCATGCCGAAGGGTACGACGGCAGAGAGTTCACCAATCCTTGTCCCCTCGAGTCTGGAACGGATCAGCGTATCCTCGGGCTTGTCAACCAGCCTCGCCAAATCAACCGAGACCGCCGGATCGGGTTTTCTACTCTTCCTGTAGCAGTAGGCAAAGAGGTTCACATGCCCATCGGGTTCGATGTAGTCGGGAGAGACGAGGCGATACAATGAGTCACTCGGCGTGACCACCTCTTGCGCTTGTTCAAACACCGCCAGCCGCTCGCACGCGGGGCAAAAGTGCCTTACCGATGAGACTGAGCGCTTCCTGAAGCGGAATATCGTCGCTCTCCTCAAAGGCGCCCGGCTGCGTCCTGTCCTCGAACAGGTAACCGTAACCACCAAGTGGGTGAAACACCAGCCAGAGTTGAGCCGGCGTGGTCCGCCATTTCAGTTGCACCCCGCCGTCCGGAACTGGGCCAATGAAGTACGGGACGATTCCGGCACCGACTGACTCGCGGTAACGCACATTGGCAAGCATCAGGAAGGTCTTCGCCGCCATAACGGCTCGCTCAGACGTGTGCTCTCCCCCATAGGGATAGTTGTCTCGATCGATCTTCGCAAGTTCATCCAATCGGCAAAGTGCAGGTGTGAGTTCCGGCATCGACTGTAGCCACTCCTGAACCGACTCGGCCAACAGCGCAACCTGCCGCCAATCCGGTATCTGATCGACAGCCACTATAGATCCCTTTGCATGGTCAGGAGAGGATTATCCCATGGGATTGTGCCGTTGACGCCTTGGAGGCGAGAGAGAACGCACCGCTTCGGCGACTCCGCCTGCAATGCAACGATCGCGGAGGTCCCGCACCCAGGCTTCGTTGCAGGCACGAAAGCCGGGGCCGCCTTCGCCGCCGCTGATGAGCCAGTGGATACCCGTGTGGCTGGCGAGTCCAGTAGCGTCCCAGGCGATCATCGTCGCTTTCAGGCGCTGATAAGAAAATTGAAATAGCTTCTCCCTGGGGTGGTGCTCCCGACATCAGGCATGGACGGCCTCACGCCGCTCGCTCGTCGGCGCGGGCGACTGGACACTGACGCGCAGCGTATAGCCTTCGCCCAACGCCTGCACATAGCGGCGTAGCGTGTTGAGCGTGTAGGCATCGTAGCCGCGCTTCTCGATGCGCGCCACCTGCGCCTGGGAAACCTCCAGGCGGTCGGCCACCTGCTGTTGTGTCAGCCCGGCCTGTTGCCGCGCTTCCGCCAGTTGCAGCCATAACTCCTTTTTGGCCGCCTCTTCTTCGTAGACCGCCTGAAACTGAGGAACGGCCATCTGCTTTTCCCAATACTCGTCATAGGCTCGCGCGCCATCCGTTCTTTCGGATTCTGCGCGTTCCGGTGCCTGAATATTGCGCACGCGCAACTGTTCCATTGACCAGCGAAAGCGCGTTCGGGTCTTCTCATCCACTTGATCCAGAAACGCCGCGACCGGACTCTCCCCAGAAGGGACGGTGTAGAACTCCAGTGTCCAATCGTCGCCTGCCATCATACGCATTTTTCGTATGTTCTGGTGCTCGTGTCAAGTCAACACGACATCAACGAGGCAGATTCAGTCCATCCAACGGACCCAGCAATGGTTCCGCTCTCACTCCGCTTGTGTGCGGGCTCCTCGGATTTCGGTAGGGGCCCAGTTTTCAAAAGCCGGACAATGGGTGACCGTCAGGCCCATGCCGAAGGGTACGACGGCAGAGAGTTCACCAATCCTTGTCCCCTCGAGTCTGGAACGGATCAGCGTATCCTCGGGCTTGTCAACCAGCCTCGCCAAATCAACCGCCCATGGCCTTCAGGCGATGCGCCAGCCGTTCTGCGTAACAGTGATCGCAGCCAGGGCTGACCTTCGTGCAACCGGTGACCGGCCCCCAAGTGGCGTTGGTCCACATGATCGGCAGATAAGACCTGCGCCGTTGCCTGTCAGTTCGGGCCGTCGTGTCTGCCTGTTTGATGGCTCACTGTGTTATGTGTTCTGCTGATCGCCGCCTCACCCCGTTGCCATGGCATCCCCCGTTTGTTGACTTAACGCGGCTCTACGGTACACTCCAGTACGAAGACAGCGGCATGGCCTGTCGAGCGAAGGCGTCCCGGCTACTGGGGCGGGTAGGGTTTGCGGCAGTCCGCCGGCGCGCGTAGCGCGGCCGTGGAGCGAGCAGCCCACGAGGCCGGCAATGCCCGTTCAGGGAAACGCTATAGAAGGAACCCCTGCTAGCTAGGCGGGCCATGCCGCGTTTTCGTGGGCCACGCGAGTCACGGTAAGAATTCAGACAGTATTGACGGTCCCCGACCCTGCCCAGCGTCCGACGCGAACTGCTATTGGCGTCCCACCCAATCGCCCGTTACACTGTGCTGGAATTGAAGAGAGATCGCAAGGGGCTTCGCGGCTAACGCGGAGCTATAAACGGGAAATCCGGTGCGAGTCTGGAGCTGTCCCGCAACTGTGAGCGGCGGAGCAATTCGCCGTCAGTCAGAATGCCGTCCCTTGCGTACCTGTCGCGCCTTCGAGTGAAAGGGTGCCTTGCTGTGTTCGACTCCCCCTGATGTCCCCGTACCTCCCCGCTGGTGTCACTGCCTACCGTGCGGTGCTCGCGTGTTCGGATGTGAAGGGACCTTTTCTCGTGCGTTCTGTGTTGACCCGTCTTATATTCCTTAGCGTCTTCCTACTCTCCGGCTGCGGCGGTGCTGTCGCTACCAGCGTCCAGAGCCCAGCCGCCGCGGCGACGGCATCGGTGTCGGCTGCCTTAAGCACCGCCGCTGCCACGTCACCTGCAATCTCGAGGGTCGCAACAACATCCACCTCGTCAGTCTCCAGCACT
This sequence comes from Chloroflexota bacterium, assembly GCA_036734945.1. Classification (GTDB taxonomy): domain Bacteria; phylum Chloroflexota; class UBA4733; order UBA4733; family UBA4733; genus UBA4733. The sequence continues at coordinate 76,317 of DAIMXP010000009.1, read as the reverse complement.
GCGGTCGTCACGACCTCAGCCTCGTCGTCCGCCACGACGTCGGCGGCGACATCCAGCGCGTCCATTGCCGCCACAACGAGTAGCGGTACTCTGGCAGCCGTGACCAGCTACCCGCTGACAGTGAAGGACGATCAAGGCACCAGCGTCACGTTCGCCAGCAAGCCGACGCACATCGTTTCTCTGGTGCCGAGCAGTACGGAAATCCTCTACGCCATCGGCGCTGGCGATGATCTGGTCGCCGGTACGCAGTACGACGACTACCCGCCGGAGGCGAAGAGCAAGGCGCTGATCAAGGGCCTCAAACCCAGCCTGGAGGTCGTCACAGCTTACCACCCGGACCTGGTGCTGGCGACGCCGTCCAATGCCGCTGATCTCATCCAGCAACTGCGGACGCTGCACATACCCGTAGTCTATCTCGATGCCCACGACTTCTCCGGCGTCTACCACGACATCGACCTCGTTGGTCTGATCGTCGATGCGGTTCCGGCGGCCCAGAAGACGGTCGCCGGCATGCAGCAGCAAGTGAGCAAGGTGACGACGAAGACTGCCGCTACCACCGGCAAGCCGCGCGTCTTCATCGAACTGGACGCCTCCGACCCGACCAAGATCTTTTCAGTTGGTCCCGGCTCCTTCATCGACGCCATCGTGACGATGGCCGGCGGCAGCAACATCGCGCACGACGCCAAGAGCCAGTACCCGCAGCTCGGCCTGGAGGCGCTGGTGGCCGCCGACCCGCAAATCATCATCCTGAACGACACCGCCTACGGCGCGACGGCCGCCGGCGTGGCAAAGCGGCCGGGCTGGTCCACGTTGAGCGCCGTCAAGGACCAGAAGGTCTACCCGATCGACGACAACCTTGTCAGCCGACCGGGGCCGCGTCTGGCCGAAGGTCTCCTGGCGATGGCCAAGCTGATCCATCCGGAGTTGTTCCAGTGAGCAGCCCGCAGCGCATCGTCTCGCTCTCCGCCAGCAACACGGAGATACTCTGCGAGCTGGGACTGACGGAGCAACTCGTCGGCGTGGATACCTGGTCCGACTACCCGCCCGCCGTCAAGACGCTGCCCAAAGTCGGACGTGAACTGGCTATCGACTTTGCGGCGGTGACGGCGCTGCGCCCTGATCTCGTCGTTGCCTGCCTTTCCATCCCCGGCATGGAGCGCAACATCCCGCGTCTGGAGGTCGCCGGCCTGCCCTACGTGGCCGTCGAGCCGGTCGGCCTGGAGAGTATCTTCGAGAACATCCGCCGCCTCGGTGCAGCGACAGGCCGGGGACAACGCGCCGAGGAACTGGTCGAGCAGATGCACGCAAAGTTGGCGGCGGTGCAGCAGCGTGTCGCGGCGCTGGCGGGGCGACCGCGGGTGTACTGGGAGTGGTACCCTCAGCCGCTGGTGGCCGCCGCCGGCAAGAGTTGGATGACCCGCATCATCACAATGGCCGGCGGCGAAAACGTCTTCGCTGATCGCGCGGAAGAGAGCGCCAAAGTGCAGGTGGAAGAGGTGCTGGCGCGCCGGCCCGAGGTGATCCTGGCCTGCTGGTGCGGGGCACGCACGCCCCCAACAGCGGAGCGTGTCGCGGGCAGGCCGGGTTGGGAGTCGGCGCCGGCGGTGCAGTCCGGTCGCGTCCATGTGGTGCCGGAGGCCTACTTCGCCCGGCCAGGACCGCGCCTGGCCGACGGGTTAGAGTTACTGGCGTCGCTGCTCCATCCAGAGCAAGGCAGAAGGGACGGATGAGCATGGCTGAAACTGTGGACGAGCCGTCAATCTACGACCTGAGCGAGGAAGGGCGGGCGGCCCAGCGGGCAGACCAGGAGCAACACCGCCGCCGGCCGGATCGTCATAGTCAGAGTCTGGTGATCGTCAACACCGGCAAAGGCAAGGGGAAGACGACAGCGGCGCTCGGCCTGCTCTTGCGCGCCTGGGGCCAGAACATGCGCGTGGTGATGCTCCAGTTCCTCAAAGCGCAAACGGGCAACTGGGGCGAAGTCAAGGCGGCGCGTAAAATGGGCGTCGAGATCATCCCGCTGGGCGACGGCTTCACCTGGATGAGCAAGGACATCGAACACGACCGCACCCTGGCGCAACAGTGCTGGCAACGTTGCCGCGACCTTATCGAGAGCGGCAACTACGATGTTGTCATCATGGATGAGATGACCTACTGCTTCAAGTTCGGTTGGCTGGACCTGACCGAAGTGCTGGACGTGTTGGCCAAGCGACCAGCCAATCTCCACGTGGTCATCACCGGCCGCGACGCGCCGGACGAGTTGATCGAGTTTGCCGATCTCGTCACGGAGATGCGCATGGTCAAACATCCGTACAAGAGCGGCGTGAAAGCGCAGAAGGGGATCGAGTTCTGATGCGGGTCAGCGGCGAAGGCACGGTCGCCGGGAACCGGCGGCGTCCAGTTCCATGAGTTCGCGACTGAGAAGAACCCGTGGCGCTGCGTGAGGCGTTTCAGTTCCTGACGGTGCTGCCGGTCGACACGGACCGGATGGCTTCACCGGACGATCTCCAGCGTTCGCGGGCGTACTTCCCGCTGGTCGGCGCCTGCCTCGGCGCTGTGGCGGCGATGCTGGACCTGGCGGCGCAGTTCGTGCTGCCGCCGACCGTGAGCGCCGCGCTGGTGCTGTCCGCCCTGGCCTTGCTCACCGGCGGGCTGCACCTGGACGGCTTGATGGATAGTTGCGACGGGCTGTTCGTCTGGCGGACGCCGCTGGAGCGCCTGGCGATCATGCGCGACAGCCGTGTCGGCAGCTACGGCGTCAGCGGTGGCGTGCTGGTGCTGCTGTTGCAGTTCGCCTGCCTCAGCAGCCTGACGGGTCTGCTGCGCACCGGCGGCATCATCGCTATGACGACCCTCGGCCGCTGGGCGATGGTCTACGCCACCGTCTCTTTCCCCTACGCACGCGCGGAAGGTCTGGGGGCCGCTTTCACCCAGGGCGCCGGCCGGCGCGAGTTGCTCATCGCTACGCTGCTGGCGCTGGTCATTGTCAGCGTGGCGCTGGGCTGGCGTGGGCTACTGCTCCTGGCTGTCGCCTGGCTGACCGCCTGGCTGGTGGCCTGCGCGACGCTCCGCAAGCTGCCTGGGCTGACCGGCGACATCTACGGCGCCATCAACGAGGTCGTGGTGCTGGTGACGCTGCTGGCGCTGGCGATCATCCAGCGGCGTTTCCAATGAGACGCAGCGCTGTCCTGGCCGCGGCGCTCGTGCTCGATCTGGCCTTCGGTGAGCCACCGGCATTTATCCACCCGGTGGTCTGGTTTGGCCGGTTGGCAACGTTGCTGGAGCGGCGCGCGGGACGGGGAAGCCCGACGCGCGAACTGGCAGCCGGCACTGCGCTGACGCTCACGGCCCTGGTCACGGCCTGGCTGGCCGCTCGCGCCGCCGAGGCGCTGCTGGCCTTTGGCAGCCGCCGGTTGACGCTGGTGGCTACACCACGCCTGGGTGTACGGTCCGCGGCCTGCCTTGCCGGAGCAACGGCGCTGCTGGCAGAAGCCTGGCTGCTCAAGACGATGCTCTCGCTGCGCGCGTTGGCCGAGGCGGCGGCCGCGGTGCAGCAGTCCCTGGTCGGCGAAGACCTGGCCGCGGCGCGTACCGGACTGCGCAGTCTGGTCAGCCGGGATGCCTCCGCTCTGGCCGCGCCGCTCGTGGCAGCCGCCGCCATCGAGTCCGTGGCGGAAAACGCCAGCGATGCGCTGGTAGCGCCGATGCTGGCTTACGCCGCCTTCGGCCTGCCCGGCGCCGCCGTGTACCGCGGCATCAACACGCTGGACGCGATGATCGGCTACCGCGGCGCCTACGAGTGGCTGGGCAAGCCCGCCGCGCGGCTGGACGATGCCGCCAACCTGATCCCGTCTCGCGTCAGCGCCGGTTTGTTGGCGCTGGCGGTGGGTCCCAGCCGGGGATGCGCGGCCTGGCAGATAGCGTGGCGTGACCACGGTCGCACGGCCAGCCTCAACGCCGGCTGGCCCATGGCCGGGATGGCCGGAGCGCTCGGCGTAGAGCTGGAAAAGGTGGGGCACTACCGGCTTGGCGCGCCGGCACGGCTGCCTCAGGCTTCCGATATTGGCACGGCGGTTGGTCTGGTGCGACCGGTGGCGGTGCTGACTCTGGTGTTGGTCAACCTGGTGCAAGCATCTAACTGGATGCGCCTGCGGGCGCACCCCACCCGCAGGCGTCCCCCTGTCGCAGGCCAGCTAAAGGAGTTACCGAGTTGACTGCCGACTGCCGTGCTCCGCTGCCTCCCTCCCCGCGCCTCCGTAACCTCGCGCCGTGCCCCCACGGTAGCATCACGGACGGCGAACTGCAGGCGCTGGGACTAGATCGCTCACTGGTCATCGACTTTAGCGCCAGCACCAACCCGCTTGGGCCTTCCCCAGCCGTGCGCCAGGCGCTGGCGGCGGTGGAAATCGGACGCTACCCGGACGACGACGCCATCGCGCTGCACCGGACGCTGGCGGCACACACCGGGCTGGACAGCTCTTGCTTGCTCGCCGGGAACGGTTCCAGCGAGTTGATCTGGCTCCTGGCGCTGGCGTACCTGGATCCCGGCGACCACGTCCTGGTGGTGGGACCAACCTTCGGCGAGTATGCGCGGGCAGCGCGCATCATGGGCGCGGCGGTGACCGAGTGGCGCGCGGACGCCGCCGCCGACTTTCGACCGGACGTGCCGGCGTTGTGTGCGGCGATCCGCCGGCTGGGTCCGAAGATCGTCTTCCTCTGCAACCCCAACAACCCGACCGGCGTGCTGCTCCGCCGGTCGGAGATTGAGCGCGTTCTGGCCGCTACGCCGGGGCTTCTAGTGTTGGACGAAGCGTATATCGGCTTCGTCGCAGAGCCGCCGGCTACCCTTGATCTCATCGTCGGCAGCCGGCTAGTGGTACTTCGCTCCCTTACCAAGGACTGTGCCCTGACCGGGTTGCGCCTGGGCTACGCTGCGGCCGCGCCGCCGGTGATCGAGGCGCTTCGCCAGGTGCGCCCGCCCTGGAGCGTCAACGCGGCGGCGCAGGCGGCGGGAATGGCCGCCCTCGGGGACGCGGTGCATCTGGAACGCTCCCTAGCGGTGGTGCGCGAGGCCAAAGCCTATCTGCTGGCCGAGTTGCCCCGGCTGGGCTGGCGTGTCGTGCCTTCGATGGCCAACTTCCTGCTGGTAGAGGTCGGCGATGGCGCGCGTTTCCGCCAACAGTTGTTGCGGCACGGCTGCGTCGTGCGCGATTGCGCCTCCTTCGGGCTGCCGGCCTACGTGCGGATCGGTGTGCGGACGCTGCCGGAGTGCCAGCGGCTCGTTACCGCCGTCGCGGCAATACGGACCGCGCCGGCGGCTGGAGGACGGTCGTGAACGCGAAGGCGATCATGGTGCAAGGGACGGCCTCGTCGGTCGGCAAGAGCTTGTTGGTCGCTGCCTTGTGCCGCATCTTCCATCAAGACGGCTACCGCGTGGCGCCGTTCAAAGCGCAGAACATGGCGCTGAACTCGGCCGTGACGCCGGACGGCCTGGAGATCGGTCGCTCCACTGCCGTGCAGGCAGCCGCGGCGGGGATCGAGCCATCGGTGGACATGAACCCGATCCTGCTCAAGCCGGAAGGCGAGGCACGGTCGCAACTCGTGCTGCTGGGCAGGCCGGACCGCAGCATGGCTGCCCGCGACTATTACGCGCGCAAGCTGGCGCTCTGGAACGTGGTCGCCGGCGCATTGGAGCGCCTCCGCGCCTCCTACGACCTGGTCATTCTGGAAGGGGCCGGCAGCCCCGCCGAAGTCAACCTGCGCGCCACCGACATCGTCAACATGCGGGTGGCGCACCAGGCGAATGCTCCCGTGCTGCTCGTCGGCGATATCGACCGTGGCGGCATATTCGCCTCATTGCTCGGCACGCTGGACCTGCTGGAACCGCCGGACCGATCGCTGGTGCAGGGCTTGATCGTCAATAAGTTCCGGGGCGACGCGAGTCTTTTTCAATCAGGGGTCGACTTCCTGGTGCAGCGCAGCGGCCTACCGGTGCTCGGCGTCGTCCCCTACATCCCCCGGCTGCGCATCGCGGAAGAGGACTCTGTGGCGCTGGAAGGCGTCACTGCTCCTGGCGGCGGTGGTCCGCTGGAGGTGGTCGTCGCGCGCCTGCCCCATATCGCCAACTTCGACGACTTCGACCTGCTGGCCGCCGAGCCGGCGGTCAGTCTGCGCTACGTCGACGCAGCGGAGCAGGTGCGTTCTCCCGATCTCATCATCATTCCGGGCAGCAAATCGACGGTCACCGACCTCCAGGCGTTGCGCGCCTCCGGGCTGGCCGACCGCATCACGGCGCTGGCTCAGTCCGGTACGCCGGTGCTCGGCATCTGCGCCGGCTACCAGATGCTCGGCGAACGCATCCTGGACCCCTGGGGCGTCGAGTCGGCGGCCGTGGAGATGGTTGGGCTTGGTCTCTTACCGGCGATCACTACCTTTCTCCCGGAGAAGTACACCCGGCGCGTCCAGGCGCGGGCGGCGAGTACCGCCGGCTGCTTCGGTCGCCTCACGGACACGGTCGTGGCAGGCTACGAGATCCACATGGGGACGACCGAGACCAGCGGACCATCCCTCTTCGCGGTGACGGCAGACGGCGAGGCGGCACACGCTGATGGCTGCCGCAATGCTACCGGCAGCATCGCCGGCTGCTATCTGCATGGCCTGTTCGAGGCGCCGGCCGCGCGCCACGCGCTGATTGCGTGGCTGGCGTCGCGGCGGGGGCTTCAACTGCCGGACGGCAGCGCGCTCCCGTCGCGGGAAGCTGAATACGACCGGCTGGCAGCGACGGTGCGCGGTAGCCTGGATATGGCCGTCATTGCCCGCCTGGCTGGAGTAGGAGTATAGCGCGATGGGTGAGATCACACTGGTCACGGGTGGCGCGCGCAGCGGCAAGAGCCGCTTCGCCGAGACGCGGGCGGCCCGACGCCAGCGGGTGTGCTACGTGGCGACAGCAGAAGCACTCGATGAGGAGATGGCTCGGCGTATCGCCCAGCATCGCGCCCGCCGCCCGGCGACCTGGACGACGGTGGAAGCGCCACGCGACCTGACGTCCGCCCTTTCCGGCATCGGGTCAACAGACGCCGTGCTGGTGGACTGCCTCTCGCTCTGGACCTCCAACCGCCTGCTGGCGCTGGGCGACGACGAGGCCCCCAACTGGTGGCAGGCCGTGGCGACACTGGAAGCAGCACTGACGTCCGAGTTGCGCATCGTGTGTGTACTCGCCAGGCGGTCCGACTGGGATCTGGTCCTGGTGACCAACGAGACCGGCTTCGGCGTGGTGCCGGCCAGCCGGCTGGGCCGCGCCTTCCGCGACATCCTCGGCCGCCTTAGCCAGGTAGCAGCATCGGATGCGGACGCGGTGTACCTGGTGGTGGCGGGGCTGGCGGTGGAACTGAAGGCGCTCGCCGTGCGGTGAACCTCACCCGCGCGCTTCGCTTGCGGGCGCCCTTCAACGCCGGAGGTCAGTGTTTTGGCTGGGAACATCTCGGTCGCTCCTCGTATATCCATAGCAACTACCCAGGACCGGTCGGCGACGCGGTGGCCGGCATCGGTGGGTGGCCGGCGATGGCCTTGCCGATTGCCTCGTCCTGGTGGGCTACGGTGTCAACCGCCTGGCGTCCCCAGCACGGTCGTGCCGGCGGCGCGCGCCGCCGGGCCATGGCGTACCTCCGCGCCGGCATCCACGACCAACTCGGCGGCGCTGGCCGCATCCGGCGTCCGCGAACACAGCTCCGTGTGGCTGACGGCCGCGATGCTCGCCAGTGCCTCACCACGGAAGCCGAGCGTTTGCAAGGCGTCCAGGTCCTTCAGATCGCGCAGCTTGCTGGTGGCGTGGCGGGCAAATGCCAGCGCCATTTCGTCGGCCGAGATACCGCGGCCGACGTCGCTCACCCGGATCAACTGGCGACCGCCTTCGGTCACGTCAACGTCGATGCGCCTCGCCCCGGCATCCAGGGCGTTCTCCACCAACTCCTTGACGACCGACGCGGGCCGCTCCACCACTTCGCCGGCGGCAATCTGCGCGGTAACTTCGGCAGATAACGGACAGATCGGCACAGCTTCCCCTCCCGTGACTCGCGTGTTGGTGGACTGTGCCCTACGGGCCATGCGGTGTCAGCACCTCGGTAGCTGCTTCATTTGCCCAGTAGCCATTATGCCCGGGCCCGCGCACAGCACTATACTGATGATCAGCAATGCTGTAGCGGAACCTCGCAATCAGGAGGATGCCATGGCCATCGCCGAATCCTTTCCAGGACTCATCCTGCGCTCCCCCGATGCCACCTGGAACCGCGCCCGCTGGGAGCGACTGCCCGCCGACGGCAACCGCTATGAAGTCATCGACGGGGTGTTATACATGTCAACCGCGCCCAGTTTCTTTCATCAATGGATTATCCGTAAGCTCTTTCTCGCTGTTTTTCAGCAGATTGACCTGAGGGGAGTAGGACTTACCATGTGGTCGCCGATCGGCCTCTTCATGCCCGGCTGCGACCCTGTCCAACCGGACGTACTGGTCTTGCTCCAGTCGTCCATCAAGCCGGAGATTTTCCGGGACGGCAAGATCTACGCTGTTCCGGCCCTGCTCATCGAAGTGCAGTCACCGGGCCATCCCGCGGTCGACACCAAGACCAAACGTGGCGCCTACGCGCGGGCAGGGGTTCCCGAGTATTGGGTCGTCCGGCCCCAGAGTGAAGACGTGTTGGTCTGTTCCCAACCCGACGCCGAACTTGGCGATTATGCCCAGGTACACCTGGCCGGACCGGCAGCAGAATTGTTGTCGCCCACCTTGCCAGTCAGACTGCATGTGCGCGAACTGTTCGCCGGTTCACCGGACACGACGCTGTAAGTTCCGGCGGGAGAAGAGCACCGCCGCCGCTGTCAATACTGGTGGCAGCAGGGCGAGCAGCCCGGCGAGGCCCGAGTCGGCGCCACCGCCGGCGCCGGCATACGGCATCTGGGCGGGCATTTGGGCCGGCGCGGCAGGCGCTGCCTGGAAGGCGGTGACAAACTTGGCAGTCTGTGGGTCGGTGGTGTCGGCCTTGAAGACGAAGGAGGCAATCCTGCCATTCTGCACTTCCACCGTCCAGAAGACGACAATGCGGTCCACTCCCTGGGCGCGAACGTTGTCGCCGCGGTACTGCACGCTGAAGACCGCTGTGCCGGGAGTCAGTGCTGCCCCGACAGGCGTGAATTGACTGTAACTCTGCTGCCCCGCGATGGACGTCGACAGCGCCTTCTCAATCGCGGTACGTCCGGCACATCGATGGTTAGGAGACTGCTGGCCATGGTTCACGCTGCAAGATGCCGGTATCCGCGAACAGTGCTGCTGCCACGGCCGCGTCGCCTCGGTTCGTGGCTGCAATGAATTGCTGCACCAGCGCCGTCGGGTCGGTCTGCGCCGCAGCGGTCGCGAGCGGTAAGAGGCTCAGCGCCAGCGCCTCGACGGAGCCAAGAAGCCATTGCCGAAGCGGAATACGGGAACGCATGACAACTCCTCTCAAGTGCAGGACGACGCCAGGTTGATATTGGGAGCAATCTACCGGCCGTTGCGCTGCGCTCGCTGGCCCAGGGGCGTCATTGGTGCATATGCCTGGATGGCGCTATACCCGTTCGCCGCGCGTCCCCAACTCGCCCACAGCAGCGAGTGCGCGCCGTCTCCGCCGGAGGGGGATGACGTAGACAGGCAGCCCCTCCTCGACCTGCATCTCCAACAGGCGATCGATGACGAGGTCAACCACGTCATCGGTATCGTCAATATCGACCGTCGCCGTGAGGTACTGTCCTTCTGGATCTTCACCGTGGGAGCGTTGGTAGGAAGCTGTCGGATAACGGCTGCTAATGAGTGCTTCCAACTCGTCCATCGCTGCCATTGTGCGAGCATTGACCTCAGTCACACGTTCCGCGCTCATTGGCCAACTCCTCCTCCGCCGCGAACGGTCTCTACCAACTTCTCTGCACTACGGCTGGCGCGGTAACTCTGGATGCGAGTTACCGCTTCAACCTCGTAATCCGCCATCTGGCGCAGAATGAGAAGGCGCCCCAACACATCGCGCAGTTATCATACCGTCCGTTGTCCCACTCGCTTTTGGCGCCGGCAAGGCTCTGCTCGGCCTTGATGAGAAACGCAGCCGCAGCATCTTCCACACGGCCATTGTCCCCTGCCTGGACAGCCGCACTCTACTGACAGGTGAGCCACGCTGAAGCGAAAACCCGCGATCAGGAGGATGCCATGCCCATCGCCGAATTCTTCCCTGGACTTGTCTTGCGGTCCCCCGATGCCACCTGGAACCGCGCCCGCTGGGAGCGACTGCCCACCTACAGCAGGCCATGTCGATCCCATCGTGGCTTCACTTTAGCGTATGCCAGGCGGGGAGGGCGCCGGACGACAAGTTCACCTGGCCCTGTCACGTCCCCACCACCGGCAGGGCATCCGGGTTAGCTTCCCACGGGCAGCACTCGGCGTTCAGGCGCTGCGCGAGCCCGTCGCGACCAATGATTCGTCCTGCGGGAGACGCCACGGCGAGGGATATCCGCGCCCAGACAACGAGGTAACGATCGACCACGGCGCCATACTCACTGGCCAGTCACCGACAGCTTCTGGATGCGGTTGTTGTCGGTGTCCGCCACGTAGACGTTGCCCTGCCCGTCAACCGCCACGCCTGCGGGGTCGTTGAACTGGCCGGCGGCGGTGGCTGCGCGGCCAGGAAACAGCACGCTTACTGCCAGCAGGCAGCCAAGGAGGGCGTGGGCGAGGCTCCTGCGCGCGGCGAGGTCCATCTGTTCCTCCTCTTCTTCCTGGATTACGGCTGGAGAATCAGGCTCTTGAGCATGGCCTGGAGCTGTGGGACGAGATTCGCGTTCGGGCCTTCGGTCGTGCTGATCGAAAGCGTCCCTCCCCGCTGAGGGAACTCCAGGACGTAGCCCTCGTCCGGCACGGCATAGGCCGTACTCGCATACTGCCGGCCAGTGACACCGGCCACGCTGACCGGCGTGGGAGGAGTCATGTAGGGTGGCACGGGGGCGCTGGCATCGTAGGGCGTGTGGGCATTAAAATCAAAATCGACGGTGGGTCCTGGCGCGTTGCGGTCGGCGCCGGGCGGGTAGAACGTCACCCCGTCGTACTGCGGCGGGTGGGCGTGCTCCACGTACGTCCAGCCGGCGGGGTAGCGGAAGCTCACCCCCAGAGCGCTGCTCGTATAGAGCGGCGAGGCGTTGCTGATGGGGGTGAGCAGTGGGGCCACGCCGATGACGGCTTTGAGCACTGGTGTGGCGGCAAACGTGGGGAGGGCCTCAGGAGGTGGCATGCGTTGCCCAATGGATCGGGCGGTTGGGGTGGGAGAGAGGAGGTTCGTCGTCGGCCGTGGGGCGGGCGAGGAAGCGTGCTGGGCCAGGGGAGCAGGGTGACGGCTGGCGGTGGCCAGGTACACCCCGCCGCCGACCAGGAGCACCGCGGCGGCAACCACCAGGAGGAGGAGCGGTGAGCGCCAGATCATGTGCGTCCTTGCTGGTACACCCGGTGGCTGGGTGGGGGAATAGGCGCGCTGTTCCTGGATTTCGGGGTCCGTAAGACTGATAATAGTATAGCACAAGCAGACGGGCCAGGTCACCCCGCGCTAAAGCGCCGGGCGAACTGGCGGCAGCGAATAGTGGACCGGCGTTCTAGCAGTTCCTGCAGCGGGCGCCCGATGGAGGGTACGCGTCCGTGGCTACCGTTTGTCGGGGCGCATACACGGTGGACCCGCAGTTGCGCCACCAAATAGGTCGCTGCCCAACCTCACGACACCTCCTGCCGCTCCGCCACACCCGCCTGCGTGAAGGTCGCCATACGGCGGGGGATGCGGCAGGCCGCTTCCACCAGATGCATGGCCAGGGCCGCACCCGTCCCTTCCCCTAGGCGCAGGTCCAGCGTCACAAGGGGCAGCAGTTCCAGGCGCTCCAGGATCGTGCGATGGCCGATTTCCACGGACATGTGCGCCGCGATCAGGTAGCCGCGCACCGCCGGGCAAAGCTCGGTCGCCAGCAGCGCTGCCGCGCCGGAGATGAAGCCGTCGATCAGCACCGGTACGCGGTGGGCGGCCGCACCAAGGATCACGCCGACCAGGCCGGCAATCTCGAAGCCACCCACTTTCGCCAGTACGTCCAGAGGATCGGTTGCGTCCGGCCGGTTCACGGACAGCGCCTGCTCGATCGCTGCGATCTTGCGCTGCAGGCCGGCATCATCTACGCCTGTGCCGCGTCCGGTAATACCGGCGACCGGTTTGCCGGTGATGGCCGCGACGATGGCGCTGGAGGCGGTGGTGTTGCCGATGCCCATATCACCCGTCGCCACGAGGTCCAGGCCACGGGCGATCTCAGCGGTCACGACCGCAATGCCGCCGGCAACGGCCTCGCTTGCCTGTACTCGCGTCATGGCGGGTCCCTGTGCCATATTGGCGGTGCCGCGTGCAACCGGCCGGGAGATGATTGCCGGGTCGGCAGGCAGGTCAGCGGCGACACCCATGTCTACGATCACGACCCGTGCTCCGGCTTGCTCAGCCAGCACGTTGATCGCCGCACCGCCGCGTACGAAGTTCAGCACCATCTGGGCGGTGACCTCTGCCGGGTAAGCGGAGACGCCTTCGGCTGTCACGCCGTGATCGCCGACCATGACGATCACCGCCTTGCGTTCGACGTTCGGCAGCGGGTTGCCGGTGATGCCGGCCAGTTGGACGTGCAACGACTCCAGCCGGCCCAGGCTGCCCTGCGGCTTCGTCAGCACATCTTGCCGGAGGCGGGCGGCCTCCATCGCGCTGCGGTCCAACTCGCCAACCTGCCGTACGGTGTCATGGATGGTCTGAAGCTGGGGCTCAACTGTCGTCACTGCGTTGGGCAGGAGGCGGTCGAGTGCCGGCCATGTGGGATGCGCGGCAGTGCCCCAGCGCTCGTAGTGCAACACGGCGCCAAGCGGCGTGCGCTGACGCCAGCCCGTTGTCTGCAGCACGGGTCGCGCCGGAAAGCCGTCGCTGGGATAACCGAGACAGAGATAGGCGACCGGTATGATATGCGGCGGGATGCCCAGGATCTCTCGCAGTTGCGGCAGCTTGATGATCGAGACCCAGCCGACGCCGATGCCTTCGGCGCGAGCAGCCAGCCAGAGGTTTTCCACCGCGCAACAGGTGGAGTAGACATCGGTCTCCGGGATGCTGTTGCGGCCGATCACGGTGGGGCCGGCCGCTGTAGGATCGCAGGTGACGCAAATATTCAGCGGAGCGTCCAGGATGCCTTCGAGCTTGAAGGAGAGATACTGTGATCGGCGCGGCTCATCGAAGAAACAGGCGGCCGCCTGGCGTTCGCGGTCAAATAGCGCTTTTACCTGTGTTCGGGTCTCCCCATCCCGCACCAGCAGAAAGCTCCATGGCTGCATGAAACCGACCGACGGTGCGTGATGCGCCGCGTTGAGCAGCCGCGCCAGCACGTCATCTGGAAAAGGATCGGAGCGAAAGCTGCGGATGTCGCGGCGTTGATAGATCGCCTGGTAGACCCCTTGCAGTGCCTCCGCTGGGAAGGCGTCGCCGGCGAGGCCGGGCGATACGGCGCGACTCGTTTCGACGGTGCGTTCTCGTGCCTGTGACGACATACTTCCACCCTCCCGGTGCAAGGCAACTACCTACGTGCCGCCATGGTAGCGTCTTTCCGGCACTCGTGCCGGCGGAGGGGGCAACCGCGCACTTTTCCACGACCGGAAGCGAGATCTACAGCCGCTCTTGACCCAGCAACTGGCGCAGGTCGCCGAGGGCACGATGCTGGAGCACGCGAACGTGGTTGGCGCTCTTGCCCAATGCCGTTGCAACTTCGTCCACGGCGTACCCTTCGATGAAACGCAGCAAGATGACTTGCTGTCGATCCGGCTTGAGCTTGAGAATCGCCAGCCTGACGTCGTCATGGTCCAGACGGTCAAGTGTGACGGCTTCCGGGTCTGTCGCGGCGTTCGCCGCCACCTCCAGGTCGGGTTCAGTCACCTCGCGCGTCTTGCGCTGCTTACTCACGGCCAGATTGTGGCTGATCGTCAACAGCCAGCCGAGGAACGGCGCGCCCGTGCGGCGGTACCGTGGCAAGGCCTGCCAGGCCTGTAAGAAGGTCTGCTGGGCGAGATCCTCGGCGTCGGCCCGGTTGCCGGCGCGATAGTAGCACTGGCGGTAGACCCTGCTCAGATGCAAGTCGTAGAGCGCGGCGAAGGCGGCGGCATTCCCAGCCGCCGCCGCCTCCACCAGTGCCGTCTCATGCTCCTGCGGCAGCGTCATCGGCACGTAGTCACGGGTGAGCGCCGTGGGCCGCGTCGCGGCGTAGACATCAGCGCCCATGGCTCTTTCCGTTGCCACCCTGATCATTGCTCGCTGACGCTCCAGCACCATTCCCATTGCCTGGTTGCGAGGCTGGGGGCAATGCCGCAGACGTCGTGGAGGTGCTGGAGGCGGCAGCCGTACTGGTGATGCCGCGCGCCACGCTACTGACCTGCTGCCCGTGGTTTTCTCCGGCGGGATCGGGCATGTGGGCGGCCGTCGCGACGGTCAAGCCGTGACTCGCTGCCTCGGGAGTGCTCGCCGTACTCGTGGTACTGCTGGACGTGGTGGTGATACGGCGAGCTACCGCGCTCACCTGCTGCCCGTGGTTTTCGCCCGCTGTCGGGGACGTATGGGCGACGGCTGACACCGCGTCACCGTGGCCGTCGGCGTCGGTACTGGCAGTCGATGCCACGCTGGAGGTGGACGTCCGGACGCTGTGGGCTGCCGAGCTGACCGCATCGCCGTGCGCCTCGCCCTGCTCGGCTGTGGAACGGGCGATGGTGGAGACGATGACGCCCAGTCCTTGCGGCGGCAGCGCTGCATCACGTGTCGCTGGCGACGACGCGGACACTGTCGAGGTGGTGGTCAACGTGCTGGAGATGGTGTCCCTATCGGTATCGGAAGCGTGAGGCGATGCGGTGGGCGGCGCCCCAGCAAACAGCGCCGGGACATCAGCAATCGCCGCTCCGACGGCGCCCGTCATTCTGCCGACCACCGATGACGGCGCTGCGAAGGCGGGTACGGCAACCAGACCAAACAGCGCAGCACCCAGACCGAGGCCGACCAGGCGTCGCCGGTCAAACATGCTGCCCCACTGTGCCGCTGCTTCCTGCAGGCGATGCATGGGAGTAGCCGACCCAGGCGCTGCCACAGCCTGCAGAATTTCCAGACGCGCGCGCTGCTGAAACGCCGCTGTCGGCAGAGCGGCGGCATCGCAATCGAGCAGGGCAGCAGAATGCTGCAGAGCCGCGACGACCGGATCGCTTCCAAGCAATGGTGAGGACGTCGGTGAGGTGGGTGCCTTGGCCATGTCGCTGTTCCTCCAAATTTAAGTGCCATTGCTTATCCAAACGCGCAAATCGGCATCGCATTACAGTCCTGGCGAATGTTTCATTTTGGACGGAGCTTCCCTGCCGGTCGGTGTTGCGTCAACGACATGCAGACATTGCCTGTCGGTCGCTTTCATTGTCGCTCCGGGCGCTGAATGCCCCTGCCATGCCACACCTGGGCCAGCCCAATTGGGACGTGTGTTTGGGTTGCGGCGTGGCTGTGCTGTAATGCAGCACCGGGAACGACGTTTAACGTTGTATGGATGAGCAAGACGACTGGAGCGTCTTCGAATGGGAAGGAATGATGCCGCATGATCGCTCGACGTGACCTGATGAAGGCAGTAGCCATGCTGCCGGTTGTGGCAGGGCTTTCGGCTACGCCGATGGCGTGGGCCGACAGTGGCAAGGAGGCCGACCAAGCGGCTCCGGCGCGACCGCGCGTGTTGCTGACCGATGAAGTCCTCAACGGCGCGCTGATCACTGCCGGTTCGTCCTACCAGGATGCGGCAGGAAACACCTACGTGGCTGGTGCGATTTACACCGGCAGCACCACCGGCACGATTACCGGCACGTTCCGTGCCGCTCTGAACGTCTATACCCCCGCCGGTTCCTCCAAGAGCCATTTCTTGGGCAGCATCGTCGTCGCTGACGGCGCCACGCCGGCTAACATCGTATTTGGTTCAGTGTCCGGTGAGCAGGAGTCCGCCACGACCGGCTTCAGCGAGACCGGGCATTTCGCCGTGGACGGTGGCCTGGGCAGCTACCTCGGCGCCCACAGTCATGGCTCGCTGCGCGGCGCCAGCACGGCCGCCTTGAACGCGAACGGCTCGATCAACTGGACACTCAACAGCGTCCCCGCTCCGGGACCGCATCCGGGCCATGGGAAGGGCCAGGACCGCTAACACGAGCCTGCGTCACGCCCCCCGATCTGGTCGTGTACTGTTCCAGCAGGATCAGCCACCATCAGCCGATGATCAGGCCGCCGCTAGTCTCGTCGCGTGTCTTTCGCTGGGACGGTCACGCCTAGGCCGCTCGCTGATCAGTCTCTTTCCCTCTTGCACTACGTGCTGCCGCGATAGATCGCGCCGCCGAGTGCGGCAAGCCCAGGAAAGAGGAGACAGTGGTAACGTTTGCGCAGCCTGTAGCCCCGGCATTGCCGGTTTGCCGGAAGTCCTATGTCACTGGCGCACGTCCAGACATTCGAGTGCCGGTCCGCGAGATTCCGCTGTCGCCGACGGCAGGGCGGTTCGGCGTCGAAGCCAATCCGCCGCTGCACACGTATGACACCAGTGGCCCCTACACCGATGCCGACGTGACGACCGACATCCAGCAGGGGTTGTCGCCGCTTCGTCAGTCCTGGATTCTGAAACGCGACGATGTGGAAGCCTACGACGGTCGGCAGATTCAGCCGGTCGATAACGGCTTCAAGCCCAGCGATCCGCGCGCCAACATGGCCGTCTTCCCCGGCTTGACGCACCGACCTCTGCGCGCCAAAGCCGGGCGGACCGTCACCCAGTTGCACTACGCTCGCCGGGGCGTCGTGACACCGGAGATGGAGTTCATCTGAGGAAGAGGTCGAGAAGATGACCTGGGCTACCCGCTGGGGCGCCGACACGGTCATGGACCTCTCCACCGGCAAGAACATCCACACCACGCGTGAGTGGATCATCCGCAACTCACCCGTCCCCATCGGTACTGTGCCGATCTACCAGGCGCTGGAGAAGGTCGGCGGCAAAGCGGAGGAACTGACCTGGGAGGTGTACCGCGACACCCTGATCGAGCAGGCCGAGCAGGGTGTCGACTACTTCACCATCCACGCCGGTGTCCTGCTGCGTTACATTCCCCTCACGGCGAAACGCCTGACGGGCATCGTCTCGCGCGGCGGCTCCATCCTGGCGGCCTGGTGCCTGGCCCACCACCAGGAGAACTTCCTCTACACCCACTTTGCCCAGATCTGCGAGATCATTCGCGCCTACGACGTCAGCTTCTCGCTGGGCGACGGACTACGCCCCGGTTGCATTGCCGATGCCAACGACGCAGCGCAATTTGCCGAACTGGACACGCTCGGGGAACTGACCCAGATCGCCTGGCAGCACGACGTCCAGGTCATGATCGAAGGGCCGGGTCACGTGCCGATGCACCTGATCAAAGAGAATATGGACCGCCAACTCACCATCTGCCAGGAAGCGCCCTTCTACACGCTGGGGCCGCTCACCACCGATATTGCGCCCGGCTACGACCACATTACCTCGGCCATCGGCGCGGCCATGATCGGCTGGTACGGCACGGCATTGCTCTGCTACGTCACGCCGAAAGAGCATCTGGGCTTGCCGAACAAGCAAGACGTCAAGGATGGCGTGATTGCCTACAAGATCGCCGCCCACGCCGCCGACCTGGCCAAAGGGCATCCTGGGGCGCAGGATCGCGACAATGCCATCTCCAGGGCACGCTTCGAGTTCCGCTGGCGCGATCAGTTCAACCTGTCACTGGACCCGGAAACGGCCATCGCCTACCACGACGAGACACTGCCGGCGGAAGGGGCCAAGACGGCGCACTTCTGCTCAATGTGCGGCCCGCACTTCTGCAGCATGCGCATCACGCAGGACATCCGGGACTACGCAGAGCAGCACGGCTTGGACGAGCAGCAGGTGATCCCGGTGGGTCTACAAGAGAAGGCCCGCGAGTTCCGGGAGAGCGGCAGCGAGATCTACGGACGGTCCTGACCGATTGAGGAGCATCAGCTATGGCCTACGCCGTCAAAGAGATTTTCTATACCCTGCAGGGGGAAGGAGCGAATACCGGGCGACCCGCCGTCTTCTGCACCCACAAGTTCCTTGGCATTCGGTAGGCGAGCGAGCCCCTGGAGAACTTCAAGACTGAACATCCCGGTTCCCACGAACCCGCGACTATGTATGCGGACAGCCATCGGATCAGGCGGGGCGCAGTCGGCGGCGGTACGTGGCGCGCTGGCCGGGCGTTTCTTCGACGTGTACCTCGATGACCTGCAGCGACTGCTGCGCCTCTGCCGGCAGGAGGTCGACGATCTCGTTACTGAGATATCGGGCGAGCTGTTCCGTCGTCACATTGGCGAGCGGCAGGATGCAGACGTCGCCGACGGGGAGGACAAACAGGAGGTCGGCGCCATGCAACACGGAGATGCGTTGCCCCGCTGCGACCAGGTGGATGTCGTCGCTTCTTCCCGGCAACAGGACGCGGTGGTCAAGGGCAGCACAAGCCCGGCGAGCGGCTGCTTTGACATCGCCAAAGTCGATGACATAGTGGTCCGTTGTCAGGTCGCCTTCCAGGATCACGGTGACATGGAAGTTGTGCCCATGCAACGGTTCCCGCCCACCTTTATGCAGGATGAAGTGGGCACTGCAGAACTGCAAGTCCTGCTTCTCCACGATCACGGAGTAGCGCTCCAGGTGGCAGCCTCCTTTGCTTTGACCCATTTTTACCACAACGTCGCCAGTGTACCGTCATCATAAGACAAGGAGAGGATCACCAATAGTCGTGTGGCTGTGGGAGGTTTTGGTATTGGCAATCACTTTTCCACCAATCTCAAGGCGGAAGCGATGATGGTCTCCCTCTTCCCGTTGGAAACCGAGAACACGCTCAAGGATACGTTCAACGTCCGAGCGCAGCGCCGGCATCTACTGATCCCGCGTTTCGCCATTTGTCAAGGTCACGCAGTTCCTTTTCCGGGCCGGGACCGAGCCGGGACCGATTATCCTCTAGGAACTGCGCTCGGTAGCTGAGATCCTCAAGACAGTCGTGGAAGGCCTCCCCGATAGTGTCGCCATGACCAAAGGCCAGGCTTACGTTCGCGCGAGCCATAAACCCCCCCATTCCGGGCGCTCGGCGCACGACGATTGACAACGGATCTGGATGCTCCTTCACACTCGGGTCCACAGGCTTCAAATTCATGGTGATCGTGATGCGCGACAGCTCTTCCCCCTTGTGGCCGTAGTAGCGCAGTACGTCGGCGATGAATGCGTCGATCGCTTCAGCGGAGTGGTCGGCCGGACCGGTTGGAGCTGGTTTATGTGGAAAGCTCAGCCGATCAATAGCGGGAGGCCAATTCCTGTCTGTGACAACCGGCGGGCGAAGGAAATGCATCTCGCGTGCGATTGGCGGACTCAATCGCTCAAGCAGTGCTGTCACGAGATATTCCACTCCTCTATACTCTTGATAGCATACACGACTTGTGCCAGGATCTGGAACACTACAGCTCTCCCAGTCCCAGGTACCGCCCACTGCTGTCGTTGGGCTTGGCGTGCGTGTACTTGCTTGTCGTCTGCAAGCTCGCGTGCCCAAGGGTCTGCTGCACGAGGTGAATCGGCGCCTGGCGGTCAAGGGCGTGGCTGGCGTGGGCGTGCCGCAGGAAATGGGGCGACACATCGGTCAGGATGCCGGCGTCCCGAGCCGCCTTGCGGACGATGCGCCATACCTGCACCGTAGAGAGATGCCCGCCGGCGCGGGAGCGGAAGACGGGATCAACTGGAGCGCCCCGGCCCAGCTCCTGCAGCTTACGCCAGGCCGCTGCCACGGGAGTTGGGAGACGCCACGTGGTCCGGTGGGCAACGTTTTGAGGTCTGTGCCGACAGCGGCCACAATCCCGGTACATGCCCCGATGGCTCCCAAATTGACGGGCAGGTGTGGCGCTGGTACAGTCGGTTATCGAATCTAAATTGAAGAGACAATGGTGCTCAGGGAAAGCCGGTGCAAAGCCGGCACTGTCCCGCAACTGTAAGTGACGTTTTGCCGTCACCAGTCAGAATGCCTGACGCCGTTTCCAGCAGCACACCTTCGAGTGAAAGGCGGTGGGCTTTTCCTGACTATGCCTGTATCCCAACGGCGGTCGCGCAATCTGGTTATTCGCGCCGACGGTAAAACCGTCAACGTCGTGCGCAAGCAGGGCCACATCTTCGTCTGCGCCACCGGCTGCTGCTGCGGGCGCACCGAGCGGAACTTTCCGCCGGTCCCCACCGAGTTGTATCACAACGAGTGGGAACGCCGGAAGCTGCGCAACCGCATTCATTTGACCATTGGCGGCTGCCTGGGACCCTGCACGCTCTTCAATGTCGCCATGCTCATGTTCGATGGCCGATCCCTCTGGTTCCACTCCGTGAACAGTGACGGTCAGGTGTTGGCACTCTACGACTATATGGAGCAGTTGCTCGCCGCCAACAGCTACGTGCCGCCGCCGGCAGCCCTCACCGACAACATGTTTACCTCCTTCGCCTGGGATGAAGAGCCGCGGGCTGCCGGCGCGCAAGTAACCCGTGCCGGCGGTGATGCAGCGAACGCTGCGCTGGGAGCCGTCGGCGGCGGCGGCTTCCTGGTGCTGACACAAGCCGATACCGACCTGTTGGCCTTTCAGCGCGTTGCTGAACTGTTGCCGTCCGACTTCCCGCCTTTGCATGTCGTGAACCCCAGCCACCTTCGCAATGACGCCGACGTGGACATCTTTCTGGACGATGTCTTGCCACGCGCCGACATCATCATCGTGCGTCTGCTGGGTGGACGCGCCAGCTTCCGGCACGGCCTCGACCGCATCGTGGCCTGGGCGCAGGAGCAGAATGTCTGGCTGATCTGCCTGCCCGGGACCGATGCGCTGGACCCGGAACTCGCTGCGCTCTCCACGACGGGGGTGCCGGTGGCCCACGAGGCCTTCGCCTACCTGCAAATGGGCGGTGTCAGGAACTACGGGTACTGCCTGCGCTTCCTGGCCGACCATCTGCTGGCGGGCGGCTTCGGCTACGATGCCCCCGAGCCCCAGCCACGCCATGGCCTCTACCACCCTGATATTCCTGAGCCAACCATCGGGCGTTTCCAGGCAAGGCAAAACGCGACGCAGCCAACGGTGGGGATCCTCTTCTATCGCTCCCACCTGCTTTCCGGCAACACCGCCTTCGTCGACGCTATCGTGCGCGCCTGTGAAGCGGGCGGCCTGAACGTTCTTCCCGTGTACACCTACTCCCTCAAGGAGGGCAGTGACGAGCAGGAGGCAACAGCCAACTCACTTCCGGCAGCCATGCAGCTATTCCTGCAGGACGGCCGGCCAGCCGTCGATGTCATCATCAACACCACCAGCTTCGCTATGGGCAGTGTCAGCCCGGATGGGCCGACGCCGAGCGGCTGGTCGGTAACGGCCCTAACAGAGCTCGACGTGCCGGTGATCCAGGCCATCACCGCGTCCTCCACCCGCCCGCAGTGGGAAGCGTCCGCGCGCGGCCTGTCGCCCTTGGATACGGCGATGAATGTCGTCATTCCCGAGTTCGACGGTCGCATCATCGGGGTGCCGGTCTCCTTCAAGGAGCAGCTTGGAGAGACGAGCGGCGATGCCGCGCCGGCCCGCCGTGGAAAAGGCGCAGCGGCAACGGCCGTGTACTACGCGCCCGATGCGGAGCGCATTGCGCATCTGGTGGGTCTGGCGGCGCGGCTGGCCGTGCTGCGCCGCAAGCCCAACGCCGAGAAGCGCGTCGCCTTCGTCCTGACGAACTCCGCAGCCAAGGCCTCGCGCATCGGTAACGCTGTGGGGCTGGACGCGCCGGCCTCCCTGCTCCGCCTGTTTGCCGCCATGCAGCAGGCCGGCTACCGGGTGGAACACGTACCGGAGAGCGGCGATGCGCTGCTCCACGCCTTGATCGATCGCTGCTCCTACGACGCGGAACTGCTCACGCCCTCGCAACTGGCGCAGGCCGCCGGACAGGTTCACGCCAGGCAGTACGGCCAGTGGTACGAGCAACTGCCGGCCAAAAACCAGCAGGAGATGCGAGAGCGCTGGGGCGCAGCGCCCGGCAGCGCTTATGTCCACGATGGCCATGTCGCCCTGGCCGGGCTAGAGTTGGGCAACGTCTTCGTGGCGCTGCAGCCACCGCGCGGCTATGGCATGGACCCCAACCTGATCTACCACATGCCCGACCTGCCGCCGCCCCACCACTACCACGCCCTCTATCGCTGGCTGCGCGACCCGGCAGGCTGGGGCGCCGACGCCATCGTCCACGTGGGCAAGCACGGCACGCTGGAGTGGCTGCCCGGCAAGAGCATCGGCCCGGCGGAGACCTGCTATCCCGACCAGTTCCTCGGTGACCTGCCGCTGATCTACCCCTTCATCATCAACAATCCCGGCGAAGGCGCCCAGGCCAAGCGCCGCACCCACGCGGTGATCGTCGACCACATGACCCCGCCGATGACGACGGCCGGCGGCTACGCCGAGCTGGCCGAGTTGGCCCAACTGGTGGACGAGTATTACCAGGTGGAACAGCTCGATCCGAGCAAGCTGCCCCTGCTCCAGCAGCAGATCTGGGAGTTGCTGAAAAAGGCCAAGCTGGACGCCGATCTCAAGGTCATGCTCACGCGTAGCCACGACGGCCACACCCACGCCTGGGACGATGAACTGACGGAGGATGGCACGCCGGTCGCCATCGCCGAACTGCGGGGCAAGGACTTCGCCCACCTGCTGGAAGATATCGACGGCTACCTGTGCGAACTCACCGGCGCCCAGATCCGCGACGGCCTGCATACCCTGGGGGAGGTCCCAACCGGCGAGCAACTCACCGGCCTACTGCAGAGTCTCACCCGTATCCCCAATCTGGAGATCCCGAGCCTGCGCGCCGGCGTCGCCACGGCGCTCGGTTTGTCATTGGACGCTCTGTTGGAAGCGCCGGGAAAGCGGCTGGAACCACACGCGCCGTCAGACGGCGCTCCGGTTTCCAGTGTGTTCGCCTCCCATGCCGACGCGCTGGAGGCCGTGGACGCGCTCTGTCACCGCCTCCTGGCAGGCCTGCAGGAATACGATTTTGCCCCCGAGGCTGTGCAATGCGTGCTGCGGGAGGTGCTGGTCACAACATCCGGCAACGAAGCGACCGACAGCTCAGGCAGGGCAGTCGCTGCTGGTTGCCCCGACCAGACGCTGACCGATGACATCGCGCGGGTGCTGCAGTTCGTCTGCGGCGAGATCGTGCCGCGCCTCCGCCAGAACCAGGCGGAGATCGACAATGTGCTGCACGCGCTGGCCGGCGGCTACGTGCCGGCTGGACCGAGTGGCGCGCCGACGCGCGGCATGGCCCACGTCCTGCCCACCGGGCGGAACTTCTACGCCGTCGACCCGCGCACCCTGC
Source organism: Chloroflexota bacterium (assembly GCA_036734945.1). Classification (GTDB taxonomy): domain Bacteria; phylum Chloroflexota; class UBA4733; order UBA4733; family UBA4733; genus UBA4733. The sequence goes on along the minus strand of DAIMXP010000009.1, from coordinate 52,827 downwards.
CCAGTCTCGCCGCCTGGCGCGTGGGCAGCCAACTGGCAGAGGAACTGCTGCAGCGCCATCTCAAAGAGGAAGGGCGCTACCCGGAGCAAGTCGGCCTCTCCATCTGGGGCACCAGCGCCATGCGCACCCACGGCGACGACATCGCCGAAGTATTTGCCCTCCTCGGCGTGCGCCCACGCTGGCAAGCGGAGAACCGCCGCTTGCTCGGCATTGAGCCGATGTCGCTGGAAGAGCTGGGCCGGCCGCGTATCGATGTGGTCTGCCGCATCTCCGGCTTCTTCCGCGATGCGTTCCCTCACCTGATCTCGCTGATGGACGAGGCGGTGCGCACCGTTGCCGGTCTGGACGAGCCGCCGGAGCAGAACTTCCTCCGCAAACGCTACCTGGCGGACCAGGAACGCCACCAGCAGGCAGGGCTGGCGCCGGAAGCGGCGGCGCAGCGCGCCGGCTACCGCATCTTTGGCTGCAAACCAGGGACCTACGGCGCCGGCATCCTGCCGCTGATCGACGAGAAAAACTGGCAGGATGTCCATGACTTCGCCGAAGCCTACGTCAACTGGGGCGGCTACGCCTACACGGCGACGGAGTACGGCACGGACGCCCGTGACGCCTTCCGCGAGCAGTTGGCGACGGTGGCCGTGGCGGTCAAGAACCAGGACAACCGCGAGCACGATATCTTCGACTCCGACGACTACCTGCAGTACCACGGCGGCATGATCGCCACCATCCGCGCCCTTTCCGGCAAGACTCCCCGCCGCTACTTCGGCGACAGCTCCGATCCGCAGCGCGCCCGCGTGCGCGACTTGAAAGAGGAGGCGCTGCGCGTCTTCCGCAGCCGCGTCGTCAACCCGAAGTGGATCGCCTCGATGCAGCGTCACGGCTACAAGGGGGCGCTGGAAATGGCGGCGACGGTAGACTACCTCTTTGGCTACGACGCCACCTCCGATGTCGTGGACGACTGGATGTACGACCGCACCGCCGAAGTCTACGCGCTGGACCCGGCGGTTCAGGCGTTCTTCCGGGCGAGCAACCCCTGGGCACTGCGCGACGTGACCGAGCGGCTGCTGGAGGCGATGGACCGCGGCCTCTGGGCGAAGCCCGATCCAGAGCGACGCGCGCAGTTGCGCGACCTCTTCTTGAGCGTCGAGGGCGACCTGGAAGGCAGGGGCAGCAATGCCGGCTAACCGTCAGCGTCCCAGCTACCCCTTCACCGCCCTCGTCGGCCAGGAGCCCATGAAACTCGCTCTGCTCCTCAATGCCGTCAATCCGCGCCTGGGTGGCGTGCTGATTCGCGGCGAAAAGGGCACTGCCAAGTCCACGGCGGTGCGCGCGCTGGCCAACCTGTTGCCGGAGATCGCTGTGGTGATGGGCTGCCCGTACGGCTGCGATCCGGACGACCCGACGGCGCTGTGTGACGACTGCGCCGAGCGCCAGTCCCGCGGCGAGACGCTGCCCCGCCAGGAGCGTCGAGTGCCGATGGTCGAGTTGCCCGTGGGCGCCACCGAGGACCGCGTCGTCGGCACGCTCGATCTGGAGCGGGCGATTCAGGAGGGTCGGCGGCAGTTCGAGCCGGGCCTGCTCGCTCGCGCCAACCGCGGCATCCTCGCCATCGACGAGGTGAACCTGTTGCAGGATCACCTGGTGGACACACTGCTTGATGTCGCGGCGATGGGCCGCAACTACGTCGAGCGAGAAGGTATCTCGCTGAGCCACCCGGCGGAGTTCCTGCTGGTCGGCACCATGAACCCGGAAGAGGGCGACCTGCGCCCGCAACTGCTGGACCGCTTCGCCCTGATGGTGGAAGTGGCGGGTCTGCCTGACCCGGACGAGCGGGCGGAAGTCGTGCGCCGCCGCATCGCCTTCGAGCGCAACCCGACAGCGTTCGGCGCCGTCTGGGCGGCCGCCGAAGCGGCCCAACGGGAGCGCCTGCGGCAAGCGCGCGAATTGCTGCCCCGCGTCACGCTGGACGACGGCCTGCTCAAGGTGATCACGCGCATTTGCGCGGCCTTCGGCGTGGATGGCCTGCGTGCCGACATCGTCATGCACCGCACGGCCAGCACGCTCGCCGCGCTTGCAGGCCGCACCTGCGTCACCATCGACGACATTCGACAGGCGGCAGAACTCGCCCTGCCCCATCGCAAGCGCCGCCAACCGTTTGACCAGCGAGGCGTCGATCAGGAACAGTTGCAGCAACTCCTGGAGGAGCACGGCGCCACTGCGCCGGAACCAGGCAGTGCCGAAGCCGGCGACTCTACTTCCGACAGCACACAGCCGGACAGCGGCGACAGCGAGAGCGGGTCATCGCCACCGCCCTCGGTGACGAACGGCGAGAACAACGCCGAAAGTACATCGCCTTCCCCGCCCGCCCCCGACCGGACTTCGGCTGCCGATAGCCCGTTCCCCATCGTCTCCCCCGGCCCTCTCCCACGTTCGGCGCGGGCCTTCCGCCCGGCGGTGTCGCGCTCCGGGCGGCCTGGCGCAGCAGCAACTGCCGACGACCTTGGCAGCTACGTCGGCAGTCGGCTGCCGAGCGGTCCCCTCCGACATCTGGCGCTGGCGCCGACGATACGAGCGGCGGCGCCGTACCAGTTGACACGGCGGCAAGGCCCGGGGCCGAAGCCGGCACTGGCGCTGCGGCTCCGGCCCTGCGACTTGCGTGAACGTGTCCACCGCCGGCACATGCGTAACCTGATCCTCTTTGTGGTCGACGCCAGCGGCTCTATGGGAGCGGCTGATCGCATGGCCGCCACGAAGAGCGCCATTCTCTCGCTGCTGCTGGACGCCTATCGCAAGCGTGATCAGGTCGGTCTGGTCGTGTTTCGCGACAGCGGCGCCAACCTCCTGCTGCCACCGACCAACAGCGTGGAGCGGGCCGAGCGTCTCCTCGCCACGCTGCCGACCGGCGGTCGCACACCGCTGGCGCAGGCCCTTTACCTGGCCGCCGGTGTGCTGGAGCGAGCCGTCGGGCAACGCGGTGGCTGCATCCCTTTCCTGGTACTCCTCAGCGATGGCCGCGCCAATGTCAACCTGGCCGGAGTTGGTCCCTTCGCGGCAGCGTTGACCGCTGCCGCCCATGTCCAGCAGCGGACGGCGCGCTGGGGAGGACAGACACTGGTAGTGGATACCGAAGCCGGCCGCACGCGGCTGGGCCTCGCCCGAGAGATCGCCAATGCTATGGCGGCTCGCTACCTACCGTTGGAGCAGTTGCGTGCCGGCGCCGGCCTCGCCGGTCAGGCTTTGGAGCAATCCGTACGCTCCCTTCTGGCGCCGGGTGCTTCCCTCAGCACAGGACCTGGAGCCTTCCAGTCGTGAAAGCAGTGGTGATTGCCGGTATGCAGAGCGGCACGGGTAAAACCACAGTTGCTACCGGTCTGATGGCGGCGCTCCGCAAGCGCGGCCTGCGGGTCCAACCATACAAGGTAGGCCCGGATTACATCGACCCCTCCTATCACACGGCCGCCTGCGGCCGTCCCTGTCGCAATCTGGATCGCTGGCTCCTCAGCCTGCCTGTGTTGCAGGCGCTCTTCGCACGCTCTGCCGTCGATGCCGACATCGCCGTGATCGAAGGCGTGATGGGGCTGTTTGACGGCCGCACGGGCGAAGGCGAACGGGCAAGTACCGTCGAGGTCGCCAAGGCCCTGGGAGCGCCGGTGCTGCTCGTGCTGGACGTCGCCAGGCAGGCCCGGACCGCCGCGGCACTGGTGGCCGGCGTGCGCGCCTTCGACCCGGCTCTACCGCTGGCCGGCGTTATCCTGAATCGCGTTGCCTCCGATACGCACCTGGCGGCTATCGCGCCGGCCATCGAGCAGGAGACGGGCGTACCGGTGGTGGGAGCGATCCGGCGCGACGACAGCCTGCAACTGCCGGAGCGCTACCTGGGGCTGATACCGGTTACAGATGGCCCGGCCGCGACGGCATTCCTGGAGCGGGCAGCATCCGCCATCGAGGGCGGCATCGATCTGGAACGACTTTTGCGCATGCTGCCCGACGTCGCCTTGCCGAAAGACACGCTCGCAGGTCTGTTTCCGGAGAAGACGCTGCCGGTGCGCACGCGCATCGCCGTCGCCCGCGATCGCGCCTTCCATTTCTACTATGAAGACAGCCTCGATTTGCTGCGCGCCTGGGGCGCTGATCTGCTGCCATTCAGCCCGCTGGAGGATGCGGCACTGCCGGAGGGCGCCCAGGGCGTCTATATCGGCGGCGGGTTCCCGGAGTTGTTCGCGGCTGAGCTGAGCGCCAACACGTCCATGCTGGCGTCGCTACGCGCCGCCGCCCGGCAGGGCATGCCGATCTATGGTGAATGCGGCGGCGCCATGTACCTCGGCAAGTCCCTTACTGAACGCGACAGCCACACACACCTTATGGCGGGCCTGGTACCACTGGAATGCTCAATGACGCAGGCCCGGCTGACGCTGGGCTATCGCACCGTCACGGCGCGCCGTTCAACGATGCTGCAGCAGCAGGGCGAGCGCCTGCCCGGCCACGAGTTCCATTGGTCAGTGCAACGGGAACCGCCGGACGCGGACATGGCAGCCTACGACATCGACGGACCCGTGGCGCGTCGGGAAGGGTACAGCAGCGGCAGTGTCCTTGCTTCCTACATCCACCTGCACTTCGGCAGCGACCCGCACCTCGCGCCGCGTTTTGTCCAGGCTTGCGCGGCGGCATCTCCCTGGCAACCATCCACAACATCGTTGCACGCCGCGACTGAAGGGAAACCAAAGGCCGAGAGAGCCGCCACCACGACGACGACTGAGTACCAGCGTAGCGGGCAACTCGCGGCGCCGTCCCTGCTGCGCACCTATGGCCTGCCCGGCGCGGAGATCGAGCGGCGTAGTCTGGCCATCAGCGATAACGCATTGATTGGAACGGCGTGGACTGCTGCAGAGCGAACGCTGGCCCGCCGGCTGATCTATGCTGTTGGTGATCCCGCCATCGCTTCGCTTATCCAGATCCACCCTGAAGCGATGACAGACGGCGTCGCAGCGCTGCGGGTGGGCCGCCCCATCTTCTGTGACGTCAAGATGGTCGTCAGCGGCGTCAATCGCCGCCTCACGGAGCGATTCGGCTGTACGGTGCAGACCGGCATCGACGACGGTGCCGTGGCCGCTCGCGCGCAGGCTTCCGGCTTTCCGCGTTCGGCAGAAGCGATGTTGCACTTTGGCGCCCGGTTGGAGGGCGCTGTCGTCGCCATCGGCAACGCGCCCACTGCCTTGCTGGCCCTGCTTGACCTCGTCCAGGCGGGCGTCGCCCGCCCCGCCGTCATTATCGGGATTCCTGTAGGCTTCGTCGCCGCCACTGAGTCCAAGGAAGCGCTGCTGCGCTGCACGGTACCTTTCATCACGGTGACAGGAACGCGAGGCGGCACGCCGCTGGCTGTGGCGGCAGTCAACGCGCTGTTGCTGCTGGCGGCTGCGGAGGAAGAGCAGCCCAATGGCTGACGATATCTCCGATACCTCTCTCCCGCCGGACGGTATCGTTGTGACCGGCGGTGTGCCACAACCACGCGGCAAGGGGATGCGCACCGGCTTTACTACCGGCGCTTGCGCCACGGCGGCGGCACTCGGTGCGACCCAGGCACTGCTGGTCGGCCAACCAGCCGAGTCTGTTGTCATCACGTTGCCGGCGGGCCGGCAGGTGCGTTTCCTTCTCCAGCGTTGCACGCTCCACGAGCAGCAGGCGCAATGCTCGGTGATCAAGGACGCCGGCGACGATCCCGATGTGACGCACGGCGCCGAAATCTGTGCCGATGTGGCCTGGTCCGACCCGCCCGGCATCACGTTGCGGGGAGGCGAAGGCGTGGGCACCGTGACACGTCCCGGCCTTGGCCTGGAAGTTGGCGGACCGGCCATCAACCCGGTACCACGGCAGATGATCCTGCAACACGTCAGCAGCCTGGCCGGTGAACGGCTGCACAAGCGTGGTCTCACCGTGACTATCTCCATCCCTCAGGGGCGAGAATTGGCGCTCAAGACGCTCAACGGTCGGCTCGGCATCGTCGGTGGTCTCTCTATTCTCGGCACTACCGGCATCGTCCAGCCCTTCTCCACCGCCGCCTGGCGGGCGAGCGTTGGGCAGTCCATTGACGTGGCGGCAGCGAACGGAATTCGGGAAGTGCTGATGAGCACCGGTGGGCGCAGCGAGCGTTTCGGCCAGCAATTGCTCGGCCTATCAGACATGGCGCTGATCGAGATGGGGGAATTCACCGGCTTCGCCCTGCAACGGGCAGTACACCATGGCATGCAAACAGTCCATCTCTGCGGCATGATCGGCAAGTACGCCAAGATGGCGCAAGGACACTTGATGACACACGTCGCGGGCAACCAGGTCGATCCGGTCTTCCTCGCTGCCGTGGCTACTGAGGCGGGCGCTACACCGGAACTGACCGCCGCGATCAGTCAGGCCAACACCGCCCGGCACGTTCAGGAGTTGACCATCGCCGCCGGCTTTCCTCAACTCTTTACGGCCATCTGCGAACACGTCGCGGAGCACTGCCAGGTACAGGTCGGAGGGGCGCTTACCCTGGATGTGATCATGTTCGACTTCGACGGTCGGGTGCTGGGGCGGGCGGGGCGGTCGGCAGGAACTCTGGTCGGGCCGGCACTGTCTCGCCCCCGAGCACTGCGCAGTGCCTCCACGCTCCTGCCAGACGGTAGCCAGGACGGGGCACACTCGTGAGCACAGCGGCATTTCGGGTGACCGTGGTCGGCATCGGAGATGAGGGCCCGGAGGGACTGAGCGCGGAGGCGCAGGCAGCCGTGGATCAGGCGGAGCTGCTGCTCGGCGGCCACCGCCACCTGGCCTGGTTTAGCGGCCATACGGCACAGACGCTGGCGATTACAGACAACCTCCGCGCGGTCGTGGCAGCGATTGAGCAGCACAGCGCTCACTGCCGGGTGGTCGTCCTCGCCTCCGGCGACCCCCTTTTCTTCGGGGTCGGCGCCTACCTGAGCAAGCAGCTTGGTCCCGACCGCTTGCGAATCCTGCCTCATGTCAGCTCCGTGCAGCTTGCCTTCGCCAGGGTCGGTGTCGGCTGGCAAGACGCGGCGATCCTCAGCGCGCACGGCCGACCGTTAGCGCCGGTACTCCAGCCAGCGTTGGAAGCAGCCAAGGTCGCCCTCCTGACCGACGATAACAACACGCCGCGCGTCATCGCTGCAGCCTTGCGTGCTGCCGGCATGGAGGACTGCCGGGCGGTGGTCGCTGAGCATCTCGGCGGCCCCGAGGAACGACTGATCGAGACGACGCTCTACCAATTGCCGGGGCAGACGTTCGCGGCGCTCAATGTCCTGCTGCTCCTGCGCGACCAACCTCGCCGCCCGTTGCTGACGCTCGGCCTGCCCGACGACGCCTTTGCCCATCTGCGCGGCCAGATCACCAAGGCGGAGGTGCGGGTGGTGAGTCTCTCCAAGCTGCGGCTGCACCGCGGCGATACCATCTGGGACATTGGCGCGGGCAGCGGGTCGGTCAGCATCGAGGCCGCGCTCCTTTGCGGCGGTGATGTGTACGCGGTAGAACGCGCGCCGGAGCAGGTCGCGGTGTTGCAGGCCAACCTGGCCACTTTTCCTGCGGCAGGCGTGCAGGCGATTGTGGGTGAGGCCCCTGAGGCGCTGGAGCCGTTGCCGACGCCGGATGCCGTATTCGTCGGCGGCAGCGGCGGCCGGTTGAGAGAAGTGCTGGCTGCCGTGCAGGTGCGCTTACGACCAGGCGGGCGGCTGGTGCTCAACCTGACGACGCTGGATCATCTGGCGCAAGCCCGCGCCTGGCTGGCGGCGTCGGGTATGGGACCGCAGGAGCTCGTGCAATTACAGGTGGCGCGGGCCGTCCCGATCGCCGATGACGAGCGCCTGGCCGCCCTCAATCCGGTCTGGATACTGGCGGCAACGAAGCTGGAGCGTACCGATGGCTGAAGGCACGGCCTGGGGGATGCTGTACGGCCTGGGTGTCGGTCCTGGCGATCCGGAACTGCTGACCTTGCGGGCGCATCGCCTGCTCACCGCCGTACCGGTGGTGTTCGCGCCGGCCGGGCGCGGTGGCCAGCCGGGTTACGCGCAGCGAATTATCGGTACCTACCTGGATCTTCGCCGTCAGCGCGTCGAGCCGCTGACCTTCGCGCTGAGCCGGGACGTTGCCGCCATGGAGCGCGCCTGGTTGGCAGCCGCCCAACGCGTGGCCGAAGTCAGTGCGGCGGGATTGGATGCCGCCTTCATCACGGAGGGCGATCCGCTGACCTACAGCACCTTCGTCCACCTGTGTCGCACGCTCCAGCACCAGCATCCTCGCGTACCCGTGCGGGTAGTGCCGGGGATCACCAGCTTCGCGGCGGCCAGTGCCGCCGCGCTGCAACCCCTGGTCGACCAGGACGAGCGGCTGGCCGTCATTCCGGCAAGTTATGCCCCCGCTGATCTGGAGCGGGTGCTGCACGAGTTTGATACCGTCGTCCTGCTCAAAGTGAGCGCTGTCTTCGACCAGGTCCTGGACCTGCTGGAGCGGCTGAACCTTGTCGACCATGCGCTGTATGTGCGCCGGGTGGGCCGGCCGGAGCAAGAAGTTCGGCACGACCTGCGGGCCCTGCGCGGCCGGCCTCTCGACTACTTTTCCCTGATCATCGTCTATCCATCAAAAGGAGCACCCAATGTCTGAAACTTCCGTCTACTTCATCGGCGCCGGTCCGGGCGACCCGGAGTTGCTCACGGTCAAAGGCCGGCGCCTCATTCAACGTGCGGACGTCATCATCTACGCCGATTCGCTTGTCCATCCGGGGATATGTGCCGGCGCGCGGCCCGATGCGGAAATTCACGGCAGTTCGACCCTACCGCTGGAGCGCATTCTGGAGCTGATGATCGGCGCAGCGCGCGCCGGCAAGCTCGTGGCGCGTGTGCAGAGCGGCGATCCCGGACTGTATGGCGCTATCCACGAACAGATGGTGGCGTTGGACCGCGCCGGCATTACCTACGAGATCATCCCCGGCGTCAGTTCGGCCTTCGCGGCGGCAGCAGCGCTCGGTGCGGAGTTGACGGTGCCGGAGATTGCCCAGAGCGTCATCTTTACCCGCGTCGGCGGACGCACCGGCTTGCCGCCGAACGAGCAGTTGGCGGCCTTCGCCCGGCATGGCACGACCATGGCGCTTTTCTTGAGCATCGCCATGATCGACCGCGTGGTGGCGGAACTGCTGGCGGGCGGCTATCCGCCGGAAACGCCGGTAGCCGTGGTCCACCGCGTCACCTGGGAAGACCAGTCGATCCTGCGCGGGACGCTGGCCACCGTAGCCGGCCAGGTGCGAGCAGCGAAGCTGGCGAAGCAGGCGCTCATCATGGTTGGTCCGGTGTTCGATCCACAGTTGCACCAGCAGGCGGCCGAGAATCACTCGCACCTCTACGACGCCACGTACACCCACATGTTCCGCAAGGGCGCCTGGCGCCGGGATGGCGGGAGCGCCGGCACGACCGCCGAAGTCCACCAGACGGTGGTCAAATGAGCGGCGACAATCCTCTGGCGCCGGCCGTTTCCAACTACGGTCCGCGCCTCGGCCTGCTCACCCCGACACCACGATGCGCCTAGCGAGCGTGGCCCTGACACGGGCCGGCGTGGCCGCTTCCGCTCGTTTGCCCCAGGCCCTGGCACCGGTGGATCGCTATGTCCCGGCACGGCTGGCCATTGCTGAGGACAATGCCCTTCCCTACGAGCCACCGGCGCGCGAACTGCTTGCCCGTCTCTTTCCCGCCTACGATGGTCTCATTCTCTTCATGGCCCTCGGCGCGGCCGTGCGCTTGCTGGCGCCACTGCTGCGGGATAAGCAAAGCGACCCAGCCGTGGTCGTCGTGGACGAGACTGCAACGTTTGCCATCAGCGTCCTGTCCGGCCACATCGGCGGCGCTAACGCGCTCACCCGCGAAGTCGCTGCAGCGCTCGGCGCCACGCCGGTGATTACGACAGCCTCCGATGGCCGTGGTCTGCCGGCGCTGGACCTGCTGGGGCGGACTGCCGGCTGGCGCTTGGAGGCCATCGGCCAGTCCGTCAAACGCGCTTCCGCCGCCATGCTGAACGGGGAAACCTTGCTCATCTATCAGGATGCCGGTGATACCGATTGGCAACGAGACATTCCGGCAGGGCAGTGCCGGCTCTGCACTGATCTTGCAGAGCTGGCGGCAGCAAGTGACGCGGTTGGCGCAGCAGTATTCATCACGGATCGTGTACTTGGCGATTTGCCGAACCGGCTGTCCTGCCCCTACGTGCTCTACCGCCCACCAACGCTGGTGGTAGGCATCGGCTGCTCCAGAGGAGCGCCGGCCGACGAGATTGAGGCACTGCTGCTGGCTGCGCTCGTCGAAGCGGGAGTATCCGCCCACGCCCTGCACGCATTCGCCACGATCGATCTCAAGCGCGACGAACCAGGGATCGGGGAGCTAGCTCGTCGTTACCATCTACCCGTGAGCTACTTCAGCGCGTCACAACTGGCGACCGTGCGTGTACCGAATCCATCGCCGGTTGTCGAGGCGGCGGTAGGAACACCCGGTGTCTGCGAGCCGGCAGCCCTGCTCGCGGCGGGAGCGACGGAACTGCTGCTGCCGAAGCGCAAATCGGCGCATGCCACGGTGGCGTTGGCGCGGCGAGCGGAGGTGACGGCGTGAACGTGGGTCAAAGTGCATCAGGTGAACTCAGCGTGGTCGGCATTGGACCGGGCGGCTACGCCGATCTCACCCACCGGGCTGAGGATGCCCTCCGGCGCGCCGACCGCATCGTCGGCTATCACGCCTACACGGCCGCTGTTCGTGACTGGTTACCGAACGCAACCTTCGTAGAAAGCGCCATCGGCGCGGAGGCGGAGCGCTGCCGTGCTGCGCTGGACCTGGCGCGGAAAGGGTATCGGGTCGCGCTCATCTCGAGTGGCGATGCCGGGATATATGCCATGGCGGGGCTGGTCTACGAACTGGCCTGGGAGCAAGGCTGGCGCTTCGACGATGTCGCCTGGCCGCCAATCACCGTTGTCCCCGGCGTTACTGCTGCCACAGCGGCGGCCGCGCTGGTCGGCGCGCCGCTGATGAGCGACTTCGCCACGATCAGCCTTAGTGACCTCTTGACACCCTGGTCAGTCATCGAACGCCGCTTGAAGGGCGCCGCAATCGGCGATTTCGTGGTGGCGCTGTATAACCCGATGAGCGAGAGACGCCGGCAGCAACTCCCCCTGGCCTGTGCCGTTCTCCTGACGGAACGGCCGGCGATGACGCCGGTGGCTATCGCGCGGCAAGTGTGTCGACCCGAGCAAGAGGTTCGTATGACGACCCTGGGTGAACTCGCTGCAACTCGTGTTGACATGCTCACTGTCGTCATCATCGGGAACTCCGCCACACGCCTGCTCGGCGGCCGTCTGGTCACGCCGCGTGGCTATCCACTGGCACAGGCCGGAGGGAATCAGCAATGAAAGAGCAGTCCGCGCTCAACCAGGGAGCGGAAGGTCCCCGCAGGCGCCCGCCTGCCATCCTGCTCATGGCCCACGGCAGTAAAGATCCGGCTGGCCAGCAGGAGTTGCAGGGGCTGGAAATGGCCGTCCGGGCGGCGACGAGCCGGCGTTTGGTGGCGCTCGGCGTCCTCGAGTACCCCGGTCAACAGGTACCGGCCATAGGCGAAGCTGCCGACTGGCTCGCAGCAGGCGGCGCGCGAGTGATCGTGGCAATACCGGTGCTGCTGCTCCAGGCGGGCCACGGCAAGATGGATATGCCTCAACAGTTTGCGCAGATCCGGGCACGCCACCCTGGCGTCCGCTGCCTTTTGGCCCCGCCACTCTTGCCCCACCTGCTGCTGCGAGCTGTATTGCAGGAGCGACTCGAACAGTGCGCCCCCGAGCGGCAGTGCTCAATGCAAAGCGACCGAAGGGCAGAAGTCGCCGGTGACATCCAGCCTGAGCAGGGGTCAGACACGGCGGTGCTCCTGGTCGGACGCGGTAGTCACGACCCTGCTGCGAACTCTGATCTGTTCAAGATCGCCAGGCTCTTTAGCGAGGAGTATGGCCATCCTCTGGTGGAAACCTGCTTCATCAGCCAGGCTACACCGGGCGTGCCCGAAGGCATTCGCCGTTGCGTTACCCTGGGCGCCCGCTCGGTGGTCATCGTTCCCTACTTCCTCCATACGGGCATCCTGGTGCAACGCATCCGGTCCCAGGTACTGGAGACGCAGCAGCGCCATCCGAACGTGCCGCTGCGCGTTGCCGAGCACCTTGGCAATCATCCGTACCTCATTCGCCTATTGCTACTCCGTGCTCGGGAAGCGACCCTGGGCCTGCGCGCGATGTCATGCTTTGCCGGCGCCGCGCCTCCGCCAGGGTTCCTGCCCATAGGGCCTGTCAAGCATTAACTTCCCGGTTTTGGCGGGGCTGCCACGCGACGTGATCGGGAAGCTGTTCCTTGACAAGCCCATAGTTGTCCGCGCATCCTGCGGGGGGGGGTGATGAGAAACCGCGAGAATTGGAGGCAGAAGGACACCGATGACCGCCTCCAATTCTCGCCGGTTTCATCACCAGTGTCGAGCTACCCGTCTGCTCCCATCCGTCAGAGTAGCAGCAACGGCTAACGTCATGCCGAATGGACCGTGGAACAGGAGACACTGGTGGTGACGCTGCGCCCAATGCAGCAACCAGAATTCGATGAATTCATGGCGCGGCTGCGGGAAGACTATCCAGCCGAACGGGAACGCAATTTGGGCACGTCGTTGGAACGGGAGGAGGAGGAAGCGAATCGGCAAATCGACGGCATGCTGAGCCAGGGTCGGGAGACCGTCGGACACCTCTTTTGGACGGTGACGACCGAGCAGCATGAAGCCATCGGCCACCTCTGGGTTTTTCTGCCGGGGGATCGGGAGCATGCCTTCATCTACTCCATCACCATCAATGAGGGCTGGCGTGGCAAGGGCTATGGACGCCAGACGTTGGCTGCGCTGGAATCGTGGCTACGGCAACAGGGTGTCCAGCGCATCGGCCTGAATGTGTTCGGCGACAATGTGATCGCGCAGCACCTCTACGCAACTTCCGGCTACCGCGTTACTAACGCGACGATGCAAAAGACACTCTGAATACTGACCGCCCCTACAATTGGCATCTTCATACTTCCTTCGCCATTTTCTCATTTGTGTCGCCCACAATTCAACAATGTGGCGACCGGCCGACAGGTCCCACCGGCGCAACCGCCCTCCGGGGCCGAGAGGAGCATGCCTTGGCAATCGAGCAGTATCAGAATTCGCGTGGCCATCTGCCGCCCATGGGTGCGGTCGCTCAGCAGCGAGACATCGTTCGCCTCACGTGTTATGTCCTGGAGCATTACCCGGCGGAAGGCTGGAGCGTCGGCGGGCAGCGCCTGCGCTGGCAGGCGGTCAATCGCTTGCGGGTCCCGCTGTCGTACCTCTGGCATCTCCAGGCGGCCTGGGATGCCACTGCCCAGCGCTTCGGTCATCGTTCACTCACCGCCGCGGCAGCTCGGTCAGGGGAGAGCGAGGTGCGCCGGCTTCTGGAGACCACCGTGGCAGAGAGTCGTGGGGCGGGGCAGCTCGATGACCGCACAGCCGGACAGGCGCCACGCGGACGGCGCCGATTTCAAGGTTTCTCTCAGCTTTCCATGGCACGCTAAATTGCACGGTGGCGCGGCGTTGAAACCCGCGGTGCTCCGCGATACGATTGGCTCGTAGTTCTAGATGATGGGGTACAGCGGATGTCTCAGTCCTTCCGTCTTCGATTCTTGCTTTTCGCGCTACCGTTCATTATGGCAATTGCCCTCCTGGCCGCGGTTCAGCCAGTCGGTAGCGGGGCGGCCGCGCTCCCTTCAGCGGGCTTCCGCGGCCATCCGTTCCACGGCCCCGGCGGGATTGATCCGGGCTTCCAGGGCCGCTTTCCGCAGAATGCGCGGCGCGGGCCGCCGCGGCAGTTCACACCGGCGCCCGTGGCCCCTCCGGTGGGCGGCTTTGCCATAGATGGGTTCCGGCTGCTCGCTGCGCTGGCGCTGACCGGCGCCTTCACCGGCCTGGTCTGGCTGACGTTCGACGGCGTACCGGTGACGCCGCTGACCACCTCCGGCAGCACGCTCCTGGAGCGCGACGTCATGCGCCTCCGCGAGGAAGTCGATAGCTTGCAGCGCGAGCAACGACACCTCCGCACTACCCTCGACTGGCAGGACCGCTTGCTGACCGGCGATCGACGGCCGGGGGGCGATGCTACCTGAGAGCACGACGCCCGGCCAACCACATTGACCCGGGAGAGCTTCCAACCGAACAATGCCACCACGGTGCGATACGTGGGTGCTGGCGGTGCCTTCATATAAATCCCAGATGCCAGGTGGATACTGGTCCATACCGTATCCGATGAGCCGGAGTTGGGACCAGGGTGGCGGAACAGTATGCTTCAGGCAGGTGTCTTCATCACTTTGCCGCCTTTGCGTTAGCGCCGTGAAGGAGAAGGTTGGACGCACCTTGCGACCGCCCGACAGCGCAGGCAAGCGACGGAGTCGACGAAGGCGACGACAGCGCGAGAAGCGGATGCTTTTTTTGTGCTCTCCGCCCTGTTTGTCCTTGTTGTAGGCTGGAGTCGTCTTGGTCCGCTCACATCTCACTCCAGTCGGACTCCGCTCTTCATTAGCCTCGTGGAGGCGGCGCGACAGCATGTGGGATCGGGACCTGTCGCACTACTGGAGGATGGCTGGTACTCGCTCAGTGACTTCGTCCAGATGCACTGGTACTGGCTGAGCCAGGGCAGACCGATTGGGGCGCCGGCTGGCATTGCACCACCTGGCGCAGTATCCACGGTCGCGTCAGACGCCTCATCGGTCGCTGCGGCGCCCACGGCGGCGCCTCGGCCGACGTCCAACCTCATCGCCACGCCGTCGCCTTTGCCCCAGCCGACGACCAGTCCTTTCTTTGCCCCATCGCCTGGACCACAGCCGCCGGCCAGCGCGCCGGTCGTCCCGCAGCGAGCCATGCATGTCCCGGTCACCCACCACCCCTCGCTCCCTCCAACCCTGACAATTCCCGCGTCCTGGCCAGCTGCCACGGGAGAAGGAAACTGGCAGCCCCCTCACCGCCCGAGGGCTGGCCGAGGCACTACAGGCAGCGGGAGCGCAACGGGCGATGGAACTCGACATCAATAGCTACTGGGTCACCTTCAATTTCCTGTTCCCCGATGTACCCGGTTCGGCGCAGGTACACGGCGAAAAGCTCATGCCGGGGATGGGCCGCTCGGCCTCACGCTACCTGACACCAGACGACCGCGACTTTTTTTATGTCACTACGGCAGGTTAGCGCTCGTGCCGGCGACTTCAGGCGCCGGCACGAGCTCACCATCCGTCCCGCAGCAGTGCCCCGTTGACTGCCGCATCCAAGGCTTGCAGTCCTACCGCCGGTGATTCCTGGCCATGCAAGATGCGTTCGGCGGCGTCGGCCAGTGCCACCCACGCGAAGTCCGCCTCCGGTATGGCTGGACGTGCCCAGGCCGTTGGCAGCATCGCCAGGAAGACCTGCCAGAGCTTGCCGGGGGCCAGCACGGACGGCAGCGCCGCCAGGGCGGGCTGCGCCGGCATGACGCGCCGACCCCCGGCGGCGAGATAGGCGAGCGCCGCCGGCTGGCCGCCATAGTAGGCGGCGAAGGACCAGGAACGATCGGGCGTGGCGGCGCCGGGCGGTAAAGCCACGCCGTAGCCGCTGGACCAGGTGGTTGTTGCAGGATGGCCGGCAAGGGGTGGCAGGGGGGCCGCGCCGTAGGTGGCTTGCTGGGCTGCCGGCAGTGCAGACACCAACCAATGGCCGTCAACCAGCGCTTGCACCTGACCGGTCAGCAGTGGGCTCGGACCACCTGAAGCGCTCGGTGGGAATTGGGAGCTTTTCTGGGCAGCATACCAGTCCAGCGCGGCACTGTTGGCGGGGGCAGCAGCTGTCAGGCGCCGAGTTGCTGGATCATACCAGCGTGCGCCAAACGGCATACCCCAGGTGTATGGGTGGGACTCACCAACGTAGGGGGAGAAGCCCCACTGCTGCTGTTTTTGGGGCGTGAGGATCGGCGGCACCGCGAGACGGGTGAGTACCTCAAGCGTCGCCGGCCCGTGGTTGGGATCGATCGATTGCTGGGTCAGATAGGCGTTGCGCCACCACAGTCCGCGGGCGTCGGCCCCGAATGGCACGGCAGTCATGCGGCTGGCCAAATGCACATCGGCCCACACGTGCGGGTAGTATGCGGTGGCAGTGACGCCGTCCTTGCCGCTGTAGGCCGCTAGATCTTCGATCAGGTTACTGGTCATGGCCCCCGGCAGTTGCAGGCGGTCGAGCAACACTGCGTCCGGCGGCTGGCCGGCGGAGATCGCTGCCCGTAGCACCGTTAACAGTGGCTCCGTGATCGTTGAGGGGAAGGCAGTGTTGGCAACTGGAATCCCCGTGGCTGCCGAGAAGGCGTTCCAGATCGCGGCATGCGCGGCCGGCTCGTTGCCGGCGTCGGCGCCGAAGGGATGCCAGAATTGCAGCGGCGGCCCGCTCCCTTTGGTCGGCAGGTTGGGCGTGACGGCCGGCGCCGGCGTGACGTTGGGACCTAAGTGGACATAGACGGTCGGCACGGCCGGAACCTTCGGCCCGGCCGATACCTTGGCCCCCGGCGGCTTCAACCTGCCCAGCAATACTTCGGCCACGAGGCCCGCGCCGCTGGCGGCGACCAGCACAGCAAGCGAACCAAGGGCGACACGGCGTGCGATCCGCCCGCGCCTGCTCGGTGATTCGGGCGGCAGGTCCTCGGTACCGTCAGGAGGCAGGAGCACGCTGGCGTTCTAACGCATTGTTAATTCGGCGCATGCGCCACTCTAACACCGTCGGCGTAGGATAGGGCACGTCATCATTGAGAGGAACCAATCCTTGGCAAAAGTTTTAGGAATCGACCTCGGCACGACCAACTCCTGCATGTCCGTCATGGAGGCGGGCGAACCGGTCGTCATCGAGAATGCGGAGGGTGGCCGCATCACGCCATCCATGGTGGCGATCACCAAGACCGGTGAGCGACTCGTCGGTCAGATCGCCAAGCGCCAGGCGGTCACCAACCCGCAAAACACCATCTTTTCCATCAAGCGCTTCATGGGGCGTAAGTTCAGCGACCCCGAGGTGCAGCGCAGCCTGAAGATGGTGGCCTACAAGATCACCGAGGCGTCCAATGGGGACGCCCGCGTCAAACTGGGCGACCGCGACTACAGTCCGCAGGAAGTCTCGGCCATGATCCTGCAAAAGCTCAAGACGGACGCCGAAGCGAAGCTGGGCGAGAAGATCACTGAGGCCGTCATTACGGTGCCGGCCTACTTCAACGACGCGCAGCGGCAGGCGACGAAGGACGCCGGACGCATCGCTGGCCTGGAGGTGCTGCGCATCATCAACGAGCCCACGGCCGCCTCGCTGGCTTACGGCCTGGACAAGAAGGAAGACGAGACCATTGCCGTCTACGACCTGGGCGGCGGCACCTTCGACGTGAGCGTGCTCTCCCTGGGCGAAGGCGTCTTCGAGGTCAAGGCCACCAACGGCGACACCCACCTGGGCGGCGACGACTTTGACCAGCGCATCCTCAACTGGCTGGCCGACGAGTTCAAGAAGCAGGAAGGCATCGACCTGCGGCAAGACCGCATGGCCTTGCAGCGCCTGAAGGAGGCGGCGGAGCGGGCTAAAGTGGAACTGTCCACCACCCAGCAGACGGACATCAACCTGCCCTTCATCACGGCTGACGCCAGTGGACCGAAGCACCTGGCGATCACCCTATCGCGGGCCAAGCTGGAGCAACTGGTGGGGGACCTGATTGAGCAGACGGTGGCGCCCTGCAAGCAGTGTCTGGCGGACGCCGGGGTGACGGCGGCGCAGATCGACGAGGTGGTGCTGGTGGGCGGGATGACCCGCATGCCGGCGGTGGTGGAGGCGGTGCGCAAGCTGTTCGGCAAGGAGCCGAACAAGGGGGTCAACCCGGACGAGGTGGTGGCGGTCGGCGCGGCCATCCAGGCCGGCGTCCTCAAGGGCGACGTCAAGGATGTCTTGCTTCTGGACGTTACCCCGTTGACGCTCGGCGTGGAGACCCTCGGCGGCGTCATGACGGCGATGATCCCTCGCAACACCACGATCCCCACGCGCAAGACGGAGACGTACACCACGGCGGCGGATAGCCAGCCGAGCGTGGAGATCCACGTCGCTCAGGGCGAGCGCCCGATGGCGGCGGAGAACAAGACGTTAGGCCGCTTCCATCTGGATGGCATCCCACCGGCGCAGCGTGGCGTGCCGCAGGTCGAGGTCACGTTTGACATCGACGCCAACGGCATCCTGAACGTTGCAGCGCGCGATAAAGGCACCGGCAAGCAGCAGACGATCACCATCACGGCCTCCAGCGGCCTCTCCAAGGACGAGGTTGACCGGATGGTGCGTGAAGCGGAGCAGCACGCCGGCGAGGATCAGCGTCGCCGCGAAGAGATCGAGGCGCGCAACCAGGCCGATGGCGCCGCCTACCAGGCGGAGAAGACGCTGCGTGACAACGGCGATAAAGTGTCGGCCGAACTACGCAGCGAAGTCGAAGGCAAGGTAGCGGCGGTGCGTTCGGCCCTCCAGGGGACCGACACTGCGCAGATCCGCAGCGCTGCCGAGGAGCTGACCGAGTCGATGCAAAAGATCGGTCAACAGATCTACCAGGAGGCCGGCGCTGCCGCCGGCGCCCAACCCGGCGCCGCCGAAGGCCAGAAGCAGCCGGGAGACAGCACCGTCGAGGGCGAGTTCCGCGAGGTGTAAATGCCTCGGATTCCAGGGTCGCTTGGCGATACTGAGATTTTGCAAGGACCGGGGAGATGCGCTACGGCATCTACCCGGTCCTTGTGTGTGAGCGTATGTCGGGACGAGAACATGACGCATTGTTCTCCACAAGGCTGTACGTCGTCGGGTCGTCATCGCGACGGCGAGCAGGGAGGGCCTTCGATTCCACACGATCGCTTGGACCGTACAATCATGGGTAGCCGTCATTTAGTGTGCCGGGCGAAAGGGTGGCATGAGCAAAACAAGGGCAGGCCCGATTCTGCGCGATCCTGCCGTCATGAGCGGCGTTCCCGTGTTTGCGGGTACTCGCGTGCCCGTCTATACGCTCTTTCGTTACCTGGAGCACGGAACGGTCGATGAATTTGTGGATGAGTTTCCTACTGTTACGCGCGAGCAAGCGCTGGAAATACTCGCGCTGGCAGGTAACAGGATACTAGACATAGTCGCTTGAGATTGCTACTAGATGAAGCCTTGACATCCAAACTAAAGCGCGAATTGCCGGACCACGAGGTTTTCACCGTCCAGGATATGGGCTGGCGTGCCAAAATAGATGCTGAACTGCTGGTACTAGCTGACCAATCGTTCGATGTGCTGCTGACAACCGATCGCAATATGCAGTATCAGCAGAATATGGGCAAGCTGCAGCGATTAGGCTTAGTTGTGCTGGTCGTGCCGGAGGCGAGTATTTTCGCCTTGCGCCCTATGATACCGAGAATCCTGCTCGCCTTGCAGCACGTTCGCCGGGGGACTACCACGGAAATTGCCTAACGGCGGCAACAGCGGATTATCTTCCTTCTGTTGTTAGCCGATCGCCAATGATGCTTCCCTGCCCCCGCGCGAACTCTTCGGCAGCCAACGGTTTGCGTCCTTCCAATTGCAGTCGATACACCGCCAGCAACTTGTCACCAGTAGCAACGAGCAGGGCCTTCTGTTCCCTCACGATTCGCAGGCCCTGGACCGTGCCGGGAGGCGCCTCTGCCTCGGTTGGCAACGCTCTCGCGCTGAGGATGCTCAGGCGGCGGCCTTGCAGATAGGTGAATGTTCCCGGCCACGGATCATAGGCGCGAACGTGACGCTCCAGGTCGCTGGCGGGGAGATTCCAGTCGATCAGGCCATCTTGGCGAGTGAGCAGGCGCGAGTAGGTGGCGTTTTCGTTGTCCTGGGGTTGAGCCGTGATCGTGCCGGCTACCCAGTCGTCCAGTACTGTCATGAGTAATTGTGACCCGAGGTCACCGAGCCGCGCCGTGAGCGAACGGTTGGTGTCGTCCGGCCGGATGGGGACGGTGATCTGTTTGATCACCGGGCCGGCGTCCATCGCCGGCGCCAGCTTGATGATGGTAACGCCGGTGACGGTGTCGCCTGCCAGGATGCTCGCGGCGACCGGCGATGGCCCACGATGGCGCGGCAGGAGGGAGGGGTGGATGTTGAGCCAGCCGGCGGCTGGAATGCGCAGCACACGTCGCGGCAGCAGTTGGGCATAACTGGCGACAATGCCAACATCGGGCGCCATTTCCCGAAGCCAGACAACTGCCGCATCATCCCGCCACGATTCTGGTTGGAATACAGGTATGCCGGCACTCTGCGCAATAACCTTGGCGGGGGACGCTGCGCGCAGTTTGGAGCGACCGGACGGTCGGTCCGGCTGTGTGACGACGCCGACAACTTCCCAGCCTGATTCGGGGCGCCCAAGGAGCGCGTACAAGGCGGGTACAGCGATATCACGGGTACCCATGAGGACAATGCGCACGATGGGCTCCTCAGCGCGCGCCGGCGATGGCGGTGGCGGGATCGAGTCGTGCCGCGCGTAGCGCGGGGATCAGGCCGGCGAGACCGCTGAGTGTGGTCACCGCCACAATGGTCAGCAGAATCAGGCCCGTTGGCACGTTGAACGTCAGCGGCGGCCCGCCTACAAGCTGAGACGGGATGAGGCGCAGGGTCAGGCGGGCCAAAAGGAGCGCGACGCCGCTGCCCACGATACTGCCGATCAACCCCAGCAACAGCGACTCCATCAGAAAGAGGGCGCCAACGTGCCCATTGCGAGCGCCGACCGCTTTCATAATGCCGATCTCTCTCGCCCGCTCCGTCACCGCCGCCAGAAGCATGTTCGTGATATTGATGACGGCAAGAAGGAGCCCCACTAGGGCGATGATCGCCGCCACCAGCCGAGCGAGACTGAGCGCGCTGGACAGGCTCTTGCTGAGCGTGTCGGTCGTTTCGATATGGAGCTGTTCGGCCTGGATGGCCCGGCGCACTGCGGCAACCTGCTGCACGTTGGAAACCTCCACGATGGCGGCATCGTAGGATGGCGCCGAGCCGTCCGGGTTGGGCGCGACCATCGCCAACCCGGTCGCGTAGGGCACATAGGCGAACGGCGCTCGGCCGTCGACGACGCCGACGATCTGCAGCGCCACCGGCTGACCGTTCGCGCCGCCATTGCCCTGCGGAGCGAACGTGACTCGTTGACCGACCAGTCCGGCAATGCTCAGCGTCGTAGTCGAGGCGCTGCGGCTCGTGGCGGCGCCATTCGAGGCGGCGGCGCTGCCCGGCGGTGGCCCACTGTTCAGGGCTTCCAGGAAGCCCGCACTGACCACCAGCGCATGCGCATCCGTGGCGGTGAAGAGGTGACCCGCCAGGAGCGTGGTGTCCGCTCCTGCGTTGATGTAGCTGGGCGGTACCGGGCGCAATTCCAATGGGCTGGTGATCCCGGCGAGGGTGATGTTGCCGCCGACCTGTACCTCGGCAAAGGCGTCGCGCACGTGCGGCAGCGCTCGCAGGCGTTGTAACAGTGCCTCGTCGATGCCGGGCGGCGGACCTGACGTTGCTGAAGACGATGGCGCACTTAGCGGCGGATCGACGTGCAAGATCGTCGCCGGTTCATAGCTGCCGAGCTGTGCTTGCAACTGACTCTCGAGTCCCGAGGCGACGCTGAAAAACAGCAGCAAGCCGGCCGTGCCCACCACTACCGAACCGAGCGTGAATGATGAACGCAGTCGACGGCGCAGGAGGCCCTGGACGGCGAGTTGGAGGAGGCGTGTCAGGAGCACACTGCTTGCTCCTTTGGGACGATCCGTCCGCCGACGATGCCGACGCGCCGGTCGGCCCGCCGGGCCAGTTCACGATGGTGGGTCACCAGGATCAGGGTCTTGGTGAACTCGTTGGCCAGGCCAAACAGCAACGAGATCACGTCGCGGCCGGTCGCCTCGTCCAGATTGCCGGTAGGTTCGTCGGCCAGGATCAGTGTGGGATTGGTCACGAGCGCGCGGGCGATGGCGACGCGCTGCTGCTCACCGCCGGAAAGTTGAGCGGGCAGTCGGTTGGCTTTCTGATCCAGGCCCACGATCTCCAGCAGGTGGGTGACGCGCGCCTGCCCTTCGCGCTGGTGGACGCCGCCGAAATACAGGGGAAAGAAGACATTCTCGCGCACCGTGAGATCAGGCAGCAGATTGAATGCCTGGAAGATGACCCCGACATCGTGATTGCGGAACCGGGCCAGGGCCCGCGAGTTCATACGCCGGAGGTTGCGACCGGCTACCCGCAGCTCACCAGATGCCGGACTCGTCAAGCCGGCCATAAGGTGGAGCAGCGTGCTCTTGCCGGCGCCGGACGGGCCGATGAGGGCCGTCACGCCACCTTGCGGCACCGATAGTGTCACATTATCCAGTGCGACGATGCGCTGCTGCCCATGCACATAAGCCTGGGTCAGCCCCCGCGCTTCAACGGCTGGCATAGGCTCGGCAGCAATAGTTAGCACACTGGGCTGCTGACTCATCACCCCTGCCCCTCCGCTGAGTGCCTGTCCATCCTCACGTAGCCGCCTATCAGTGTAGTGGGGAGTAGTACCAAAAGTCTTCCGCTATCGCCCAATTGGATGCGTCATAGGCTTGCTATGGCAACGTGAGAGCCGGATGAGTACGGCCGGAGCGCCTGCGCTCCGGCCGTGTACGTCGTGGCGCCGTGCTGACCCGGCTCGGCGCCACGACGCTCCATCAACCGCCGGCCGAAGCCGGGTGACGGTAGCTGATCTGGCCGGCGCGGACGGTGAGGTCGCAGCACAGCCGTTGGTGCGCACGCCGGCGCTCCCCCATGCTGTCGGTGAGGAGGAAGTCGCCGGCTTCCAGGCGCAGAGCTGCCAGATCTGCCGGCGCGCCGACCTCCAGCCGCCCCAGGTCGGGACGCTCCAGCGCCGCAGCGGCGTTCCGCGTGCAGCAGCGCACCACCGCCTCCAGACTCATACCCAGCAACAGAAACTTGGAGAGGGTTGTGGGAAGATCGTAGACCGGGCCGGCAAGATTCTGGCTGTGTACGTCGGTGGAGATGGTATCCGGAAGTTCGCCGGCATCCAGCAGCCGCTCGGCGCTGGCGAAGGCGAAACTGCCCATACCGTGTCCGATATCGAGCACGATGCCGCGCTGGTGCGCCTCGCGCACGTCCCGCCGCAGCGCGCCCCGGTCATCGATGATGCGGTTGGAACGGCCCGTGTGGCAATGGGTGAGGATATCGCCTGGTCGCAGCCAGGCGAGGACATCGGCCAGCTCGGGCGGCCCGTTGGCGATGTGAACCATCAGCGGCAAGTGCAGTTCGTCGGCCGCTAGCCGTGCTCGCTGCAGCGGTTCGACCCCGTTCGGCCCGACCGTGTTGACGTCGATGCGGGCCTTGATGCCCACAATCACGTCCCGGTTGGCATCTGCCAGACGAATGGCCGCGTCGACGTCGGCGTACTTCAGGTTGGCCAGTTCATACGTTTCGTGGACGAGGCCGATGCTGGAGATGTTCAGGAATGCCAGCGTGCGCGTCTGGTTGGCTCCGGCGATCCAGCGCCGGAAGCCGGGGAAGTTGTAGGCGCCGGCACTGCCGGCGTCGACCGCAGTCGTGACGCCGCTGCGTTGGCAGACGGGGTCAAGGTCGATTCCCCAGAACGTGGCGCCCCAGTAGCCGTGACAGTGCAGGTCGATCAGACCGGGCGTTAGCGTCAGGCCGCCGACGTCGACCACAGTCGTACTGTCTTCCCGCCGCAAGTCGGTACCCACGGCGGCTATCTTGCCCTGCCTGATCGCGACGTCGTGCCGCTTCTGGCGGCCGGTGGCCGGGTCCAGCACCGTGCCGCCGGCGAGCAGGAGGTCGTGGGGAAGTACAGCAGCCATCATACTCTTCTCATTACTTTGCGCAACTCAGTCAAGGCCCACACCCGCCAGCGCAGCTTGCTGGCGGAACTGCTTGCTGGCGATCTCGAAGTACTTACCACGCCTGGCAATCAGCTCACGATGGGTGCCGCGCTCCACGATTTGCCCGTGGTCGATTACCAGCAACAGGTCGGCATCAATGATGGTGGAGAGGCGGTGGGCGATCACAAAGGAGGTGCGACCGGTCAAGAGCGTCTTCAGCGCGTCCTGGATCAGCAGTTCGGTACGCACGTCAACGCTGGAGGTGGCTTCGTCCAGCACCAGCACCTTCGGGTTGGCAAGCAAGGCACGAGCGAAGCTGAGCAACTGGCGCTGACCGACGGAGAAGTTCTGGCCGCGTTCCATGACCGAGGTGGCGTAGCCATCGGGCAACCGGCTGACGAACTCGTGCGCGTTGGCCAACCGGGCTGCCTGCTCGACCTCGTCATCCGTCGCGTCCAGGCGACCGTAGCGGATATTGTCGGCCACGGTGCCGGAGAAGAGAAAAGTGTCCTGAAGAACAATGCCCATCTGGGAGCGCAGCGAGTTCAGGGTGACGTCGCGGATGTCGATGTCGTCTATGGTGATAGACCCCGAGTCGACGTCGTAGAAGCGGCTGAGCAGGTTCATGATGGAGGATTTACCCGCGCCGGTCGGGCCGACCAGGGCGATCGTCTGGCCCGGCTCGGCCACAAAGGTGACATCCTTTAGCACCGGCACGCCCGGAAGGTAGCTGAAGTCGACATGGTCAAAGCACACGCGACCCTCCAGGTACTGCAAAGACCGCGCCTGGAGAGCCTCCTTCACCTTCGGCTGTTCGTCCAGCATCTCGAAAATGCGTTCGCCGCCGGCCATTGCCGCCTGGAAGGTGTTGTAAATCTGCGACAGGTCACGGATCGGTTGGTAAAAGCGGGTGACATAGGTGAGGAAAGCGACGACAACACCAAGCGTGAGTTGCTGCTTCAGCACCAGGTCGCCGCCGACCCACAGCACGATCGACGTGGCGATGATGCTGAGAATGTCCACCGCCGGTAGAAAGCTGGCGGAAATGGCCACCGCCTTGATGTTCGCCTGGCGATTCTCCTGATTGACCCGGTCGAAGTTGCGCTCGCTCACCGCCTCACGGGCGAACGATTGCGTGACTCGCACGCCGGAAAGGTTCTCCTGCAACGAGGCGTTGACATCGCCGATGCTCTGGCGCGTCAAACGGTAGGCCTGTTTGGAGCGAATGGTGAAGACGACGGTCGCCACCACCATCAAGGGGAGGATGGCGAAGGAGAGGAGGGCCAGCCGCGCGTCCAACAACAGCATCACCACAATGATGCCGATGAGCGTCAGCACATCGCTGAGCAGGTTGAGGAGGCCGCTGGAAATGAAGTCGTTGACGACGGAGACATCGTTGGTCACGCGCGACATGATGGCGCCCGCCTCGTGCTTGCTGTAATAATCCAGCGACAGTTCCATCAAGTGGCTGGTCATCTGGAAGCGCAGCGTATTGAGCACCTTTTGACCAACCAGCGAGACCCAGTAGGTCTGCTGCGCCGCCGTCAGGAAGGCGCCGACCTGCGCCAGCAGGAACAGCAGCATGGTGATGACCAGGCCGTGGATATCGTGCTGCGCGATGTTCTGGTCGATGGCGACCTTGAGCAGGTATGGCCCGGCCAGGCCGAACAGCGCGCTGGCCACCACCATCAGGGCAGCCCAGGCGACCGCGGCAGTATACGGGCGAATGTAAGCCAGCAATCGTCGCCCGATCTTGGCGTCGAAGACTTTGCCGGTGACGTCGGTATAATTGGGTGATCCACCGCCGCCGCCACCACCGCCTAAGCGCATGCTCATGAGGCGGCCACCGCCGTTGCCACGCCTTCCAGCGCTTCGCCTTGACGTACTTGAATACGGTAGAAGTCGGCGTAGATCGGGCTATCCCGCAGCAACTGGTCGTGACTGCCGCGAGCGACAATGCGCCCGCCATCGACGACCAGAATCTGGGTGGCGTTGCGTAAGGTGGCCATGCGCTGGGCGATCACGAAGGTGGTGCGTCCCTCCATCAGGCGCGCGAGGGCCTGCTGGATCAGAAACTCCGTTTCCATGTCCACGCTGGAGGTAGCCTCGTCTAACACCAGGATGCGAGCGTCCAGCAGGAGCGCACGGGCGATGGCGACGCGCTGGCGTTGCCCGCCGGAGAGTGTCGCGCCGCGCTCACCGACGATCGTGTCGTAGCCGTCCGGGAACTCCATGATGAAACCATCCGCCCGGGCCGCCTGGGCGGCGGCAATCACGGTGTCCATGGGGGCATCCGGACGGCCGAAGGCGATGTTGTCGCGAATGGTGCCGGTGAAGAGCATCGGCTCCTGTAGCACAAAAGCAACCTGGCGGCGAAGGGATTGCAGGGAGACGTCGCGGACGTCGTAGCCGTCGACCCTGATCCGGCCGCTGGTGGTGTCGTAAAAGCGGGGCAGCAGGTTGACGATGGTGCTCTTGCCCGACCCGGTGGGGCCGACGAGCGCCACGACCTCGCCCGGCCTGGCCAGGAAGGTGATGTCCTCCAGGAGCAAAGCGCCACTGCGCGCGTAGCGGAAGCTCACCTGATCGAAGTACACTTCGCCCTTAGAGCGCGGCAGCACGATGGCATCCAGCTTTTCCTTGATCTCCGAGGGCGTGTCCAGGATCTCAAAGATACGCCCGCCGCTGGCGACCGCGCGCGAGATGATGCTGGCGAAGAAACCGAGCTGGCGCACCGGATTGATCAACTGCAGCAGGTAGGCGTTGAAGGCCACCAACGTGCCGATCGTCATGTTGCCGTGGATCACCTCAGCGCCGCCGTAGCCAAGGACCAGCACACTGCCGGCTGCCGACCAGAAGTTGAGCAGCGGCATGACGATGGCGCTGGCCTTGACCTGGACAATGTTCTTGTCCAGCAGCAGGTCGTTCTGCTCGGTGAAGCGTTCGCCCTCGAACGGTTCGCGCGCGAACGCTTTCACCACCTTGATGCCGGTGACGATCTCCTGCAGCACGGTGGTGACCGCCGCCAACTGCTGCTGGATCTCGATGAACATCGGGCGCACGATGCGGTTGTACTGGGCAATGGTGATGATCAATGGCGGCAAGGTCGCCAGGGACAGCAGCGCCAGTTGCCAGTTCAGGCTGAAGAGCACGATGATGACCGTGGTGAAGACGATGGCGAAGTTGGCCATGTTCAGCAAACCGCGTCCGGTGAACAGGCGCACCAGTTCCACGTCGCTGGTCATGCGCGTCATGAGTTGGCCGGTTTGCGAGCGGTCATGCCAACTGAAGGAGAGGTGCTGCGTGTGGCGATACAGGGCATTGCGGAGCTCGTAGGCGACGCCCTGCGATGAGCTTTCTACCAGGTAGGAGCGAAAGAAGTCGAAGACCGCACGGCCCAGCGTGATGACAACAATGATGATCGCGCCACGATGCAGGTACGCCACGTCGCCTTTGCCGATGCCGCGGTCGATCAGTCCTTTAATCATGGCGGGCACAACCAGGCTGAGTAAGGCGCCTAACAGAAGCGACAGGTAAGCGAAGAAGGTGCTGACCCAATAACGCCGAAGGTAACTGAGGAGGCGTAGCAGTATCTTCACGGATGGGCCTCTGCCGCTGGCAACTGCCTGGGCGTTGCCTGCTCATTGAGACCGATGCGAGATGCTACCTCATCGATCTGTAGGAATTCCGTTTCGGCCATTGCTCTCGCTCACGTGAACGTGAGAGATGCTACCACATCCCTCCACGCAGCGAGCCAGGACCCGGCAGTAGGACCGTCGGGGGGGCGTCGCGCTGCTGCGTGGTATACCACAATTGTTGTGTTCGAGCGCGCACGCCGGAGCGATGCAGCAGTGCAACGGAAGTTGACTGAGGAGACGTTCATGTACGAAATTCCCGCCGAGTACCGAATGCCGATCGCCGTCGCCCTGTTTGGCGTTGCCTTGATCTTCTGTGTCACCGCCTATTTGCACATGGCGCCGGCCCTCGGCATGTTTGCCGGCATCTGCCTCGTGTCGGCCGCGCGCATCGGCTACGCCGTAGCCCGCGAGCAAGGGTTCCTCGTCCGCCTGCCCTGATGGAGAGGCGACCAGCGCGCTGACCCGGCCGGCGATGTCCGCCATGGTATCGTTGAGCCACAACTGCAGAATCGCCTTGATGAGGACCAGTACCCCGACAGCGCCCGCTCAGAGAAGGCCGGCCGTTGGCTGCAAGCCGCCACGCGCGCGTCGGGAGAACACCACCTCGGAGCAGGTTGCGATGGACTTGACCCGAGGGTGAGGTCATAAGCAGCCCGTAACGGCACGATACCGCCGGTAACGAGCCGTGCTGCCCGTAGGCAGGTTGTACGGGAAACGTGGTGGAACCGCGTGAGCATGAGCGCTCTCGCCCAACGTGGGCGAGAGCGCTTTTTGTTGTGATAGCGAGGAGGATCAGCGATGGTAACGGGTGAGGCTGGAAGCGAGCGGGCGGGCGCAACGGTGGCGACCCGAGATGGCTCGCCCCTCTTGCGCATGCGTCACTCGACTGCGCACATCATGGCCCAGGCGGTGCAACGTCTGTTTCGGGGCACGCGGTTCGGCATCGGTCCGGCAATCGAAGACGGCTTCTACTACGACTTCGACTCGCCGCACACTTTTTCGCCTGAGGACTTCGCGACCATCGAAGCCGAAATGGCAAGGATCGTCGTTGAGGATTACCCCTTTGTGCTCAGCGAAGTCAGCCGCGAGGAGGCCCGCCGCTACTTTGCCGGGCGCAACGAGGTCTATAAGGTCGATTTGATCGACCGGTTCGCCGAGGATGAACGTATCACCTTCTTTACTGATGGCGACTTCGTCGACCTCTGCGCCGGGCCCCACGTCGCCAGCACCGGCAAGGTCGGGCCCTTCAAGCTGCGCTCCGTCGCCGGGGCCTACTGGCACGGCGATGAGCATCAACCGATGCTCCAGCGCGTCTACGGCCTCGCCTTTGAGACGCAGGAGCAGTTAGATCGCCATCTCTGGCTGCTGGAGGAGGCGAAGAAGCGCGATCACCGCAGGTTGGGTCAGGAGCTCGATCTCTTCACTTTTTCCGACCTCGTTGGCGCCGGGTTGCCGCTCTTCACGCCGCGCGGCACGCTGATTCGGCGGTTGCTGGAAGAGTTCGTGCAGTCGCTGCAGGAGCCCCTGGGCTACCAGCGGGTGACCATTCCCCACATCACCAGGAGCGAACTGTACAAGGTGAGCGGTCACTGGGAGAAGTTCAAGGAAGATCTCTTCCACGTCTCAGGCAAGAGTGGCGAGGACTTTGCCCTGAAGCCAATGAACTGCCCGCACCACACGCAAATCTACGCAGCCCGCCAGCGTAGCTACCGAGACCTGCCGATCCGATTTTCCGAAGTGACGACCTGCTACCGGGATGAACTCCCCGGCACGCTGCTCGGGCTATCGCGGGTCCGCTCCCTGACGCAGGACGATGCCCACGTCTTTTGCCGGCCGGAGCAGGTCATGGAAGAAGCTTTAGGCATCTATTCCATCGTCGAAGGGTTTTACCGACCCTTCGCTATGCCCTTGACCGTGCGGCTGTCACTATGGGATGAGGCGCATCCAGAAAAGTACCTCGGTGATACCCAGACCTGGACGACTTCGCAGGAGCAGTTGCGGGAAGTGCTACGAGCCAAACAAGCGACGTGGGTCGAAGAGGTTGGTGAAGCCGCCTTCTACGGTCCGAAGATCGACTTCAACGCGACAGATGCCCTGGGACGCACCCTGCAGTTGGCGACGCTACAGCTCGACTTCAACCTGCCCGAGCGCTTCAATCTTACTTTCATCACGCCGGAAGGGACGCCAGCTCGTCCCGTGATGCTGCATCGGGCCATTCTTGGGTCGGTGGAGCGCTTCATGGCCATCCTGATCGAGCACTTCGCCGGGGCCTTCCCGCTTTGGTTGTCACCAGTGCAGGCCCTGGTCATCCCAATTGCAGATCGCCACAACGAGTACGCGGAGCGGGTGGCGAAGGAGTTGTTGGCTGCCGGCATTCGCGTCGACGTGGATGACCGACGCGAGGGAATGCGCGCCAAGATCCGCGACGCCCAGTTGCAGAAGACGCCCTACATGCTGATCGTCGGCGACAAGGAAGTACAGGCGGAACAGGTGGCCGTGCGCGTCCGCAACGGCCAGGACCTTGGCGCCAGGCCGATCGCGGAGTTCCGCGAACTGGCATTGCGGCTGATTGCGGAGAAGAGTTTGGAGCTGACGTAAGTGGGGGTAGGGCCGCCCCTGTCCCTACGCCGACGGCACCCCCAGCGGCAAGAACACGGTCATCGTCGTGCCCGTACCCGGCCCGTCGGAGATGGCGGTGATGCGGCCACCGTGCGCGTCGACAATGCCGCGGCAGATGAACAGGCCCAGCCCTGTGCCTTCGACCCGGCGCTCAATCGCCGCCTGCGAGCGGAAATAGCGCTGAAAGAGCCGGGCGTGATCCTCGGTACTCAGACCGATCCCCTGGTCGATCACGCGGAGGATCGCCATGTTTTGCCTTTCCTCGATGGTCACCCGGACAGTCCCTTCAGGGGCGTACTTAAGGCCATTGGAGATGAGGTTTTCCAGGACCTGCTCGATTCGTTCGGCTTCCCAGTTGCCGACCAGGGAGGCGAACTCCGTCGCGATCACCACCCGCCGCTGGGCCTCCTGACCCAGCAACTTCACGGCATGGTGTACGATGGCGATGAGGTCTGCCGGTTGCCGTTGCGGGCTCATTTGGCCCGCTCTGACGCGAGTGGCGTCGAGCATATTATGGAGGAGCCGTTCCATGGCGGAGGTTTGCTCTTGCATCGTCCGCAAGCCTTCCGCCAGGCCTTCCAGCGTCAGCCGCTGTGCTGCTGCACGCCGACTGAGCAGTTGAACTGTCCCCTTGATGCCGGTCAATGGATTGCCGAGGTCGTGGGCGGCGATGGCAATAAAGTCGTCCAGCGCTTCTTCGAGCGCCTGTTGGTAGTAGTTGAGGGCGACGCCGGTGGCTCCGTCGATGGCATGGTTGATGAGCAGTTCAGCGCCAATGAGGTTGCCCGTCGTCGTCTCCTCAGGCAAGCCGCGCCGTAACGCCGCCCAGATTTGGTGCCGAAGCAGCCGGAACTCGACAGTGACATCGGCCGCCGTCAGCCCTTGAGCTGCTCGCATTTTGGCGTGCTCGCGGGCGTCACGAAGGTAGTCGGGATCCGTGGCGGGAGTTTCCGCGAGCTGGTCCAGATCCTCCTGCGCGGCAAGCAGTTCGAGGAGACGATCAAACACGCGGGGAATGTGGTCGGCAATCGCTCGCTCCCGTCGGCCGAGATGGAACGGCTGCGCCGCCACCGAGTCGAGCCAGCCATCCAGGATAGTGTCGCGTGCCGACCGCAGAACGTCCACCACGCGTCGGAGGTCCGAATGATCGACGAACGCCGAGAGGCGAATCGTGTCCTGATGTTGCAATCCGCCGGCCTCAGACATGCGTCCTCGTTAAACCCTTTCAGAAACGGCTGCGGTGCGAACCATACTGTTTGTTTAAGCATACGGCGCACTGGCTCTGCCTGGCGGGCGAGTAGCCCGGATAAGTGCGCCACAAGTTTTCGCGCCGGTCGGTTGCTGCCCAGTGGAGCGATTCACTGCGATACAGTGCATGCGGCCGATCCCCCTGAGGGAGGCAAGCAGGCACTGCGAAACTCTGTGGCGCACTTAGCCCGGATGGCGTGCTACGATGGGACCGCAGTTTGAGCGGGAGGAATAGGTACCAATGGCAGGTAGGTTGCATGGCAAGGTTGCCCTGATTACCGGCGCGTCGTCGGGCATCGGGCAGGCAACAGCGCGGCTCTTTGCGGCAGAGGGAGCGGCGGGCATCGGTATAAACTACGGCAAGTCGGAAGAGGGGGCACGCAGAACGCTGGCGGACGTCGAAGCCGCCGGTAGTCGCGGCTTGCTCCTCCAGGGGGACGTTGCCGACGAGGGGCGCGTGCGGGCCATGGTCGACGCGGTGGTCAAGGAATTCGGCCGGCTCGATATCCTCGTGAACAACGCGGGAACCACATTCTTCGTCGACCTGGCCGACCTGGAAGGCATGACGGAAGAGAAGTGGGATCGCATTTACGACGTTAACGTCAAAGGGCTCTTCTGGTGTTGCCGTGCCGCCGCCCCGGCGCTGCGGCAAGCCAAAGGGCAGATCATCAATGTGTCCTCCAAGGCCGGCATCACGGGCAGCGGCAGTTCGCTCGCCTACGCCGCTTCCAAAGCGGCGGTCATAGCGCTTACTAAGGGCCTGGCGGGCGTGCTGGCGCCGGATGTGCGCGTCAACACCGTGGCGCCAGGCATGGTCGATTCGCCCTGGAACACCGGCCGCGAGTCGCGCGTCGCCGGCGCCGCCAAGTCCAGTCCGCTGCGGCGGGTTGCCACCCCTGAGGACATCGCGTCCGTCATCCTCGATGTTGCCGCCGGCTTCTCATTGGCCACCGGTTCAGTGATCGTGATTGACGGCGGAGCGGGGGGACTGTAAGGGACCTCACCCCCTGCCCCTCTCCTGGACGGAGAGGGGAGACGACGGGGGCTGCGCTCTTTCTACTCCCCTCTCCGCTCAGGAGAGGGGTTGGGGGTGAGGTCCGCGTCGTCCTGAGGACGGTAGCCGAGTTTCTCGATGGTGTCGGTGATGTCCCAGTGGCGACTGCTGTTGCCGGAGATGGCGTAGAAGACGCCGAAAGGTAGGGTGCTCTCCAGCGAGAGTGTTACCAGTTGGGCGCAGTCGCGCGGGCTGAGCCACATCCAGCGGCTGATCTCGTCGCGCGGCTGCGGCAGGAACCAGCCGATGCGTAGGCAAATGGCGGAGATGCCGTAGCGGTCGGCATAGTGACGGGCAAGGTTCTCACCAAAGGCTTTCGATACGCCGTAGAGCGAGTCCGGCCGCACCGGCTGGGTGGAGTACACGGGCCAGGCGCCGTCCCGATCGTACATGCCCATCACATGGTTGGTGGTGGCAAAGACGATCTTCTGTACTCCCGCCTGACGGGCCGCCTCGAAGACGTTGTACGTGCCTTCGATGTTGTTGTCGCGCACGCTCTCCCAGCCCGCCTGGGTGCTGGGATTGCCCGCCAAGTGGACGACCGCCTGCATGCCCTCCAGGGCCGGAGCGATCTCGGCAAAGCGGGAGATGTTGCCCTGCACCACATCGTCCACCGGGGGCTGTTCCGGGACGGTTGGGTGGTAGTGCAGGCGAAGCGCAAAGCGATCTTTAAGTTGCTCCGCCAGGCTGCTGCCGATGCGGCCGCCTGCGCCGGTGATGAGTACGCGCTTCTTATCTGGCATACGATTCCTCTCTGACGGCTGTCTCCCAAAGTTCGTCCACCGCACGACGTGCTCGTTGAACAGCCAGCAACGCCGCGCTCAAACGTTCCTGATCGGCCGGAAGCAGTTTTAACCGGGTGGCATGGCGAGCTGTGCGCCGCTCCAATGCCTCCAGATCGGCGCGCAACGGAGCCAGCAGTGCCCGACCATCCTGTTCGCCCAGGTGTAACCTCGGCAACTCCACAATGCTATCCCTTCAATTTTCACCGCTGGCGTCTCGTTGGATGGGGGCCTCCTACCTTTCGCTGCGCTCCAGCGTGTCGAGCCGGCGCTCGGCCTCTTCGATAGTCAGTTCGCCGGTGCGAACGGCTTCCAGGATGCGCAGACGCTCTTGCGCTGCGCTTCGGGGCGCCGCCGCTGCAGGGCCTTCGGACCCCGGCTGCCAGGACGGCGTGGGTGGAACCGGCGGTGTCGGCGGCGTTGGGGACCACATCGACCGTGCTTCGGGGCTGCGCGGTGGCTCCGGCTCGACGCGGATGCGCTGGGACGGCGGACGTGGGCCGGGGCCGGCTGACCGACCCGGGCGGAACGGTGGATTCCCGCTGCCGGGCCCGCCCGGACCCGCACCGCGCCCGCCGAAGCCCAGGTCGCCCAACAAATGCTCCACGTCAGGCCCCAAACTGTCGCGCAGCGTGTGCAAGGTCTGACGGACGGTATCGCTGACTGTCTGACCGACCTCCTGGCTCACGCGGCTGGTTTCGCCGGCCAGGTGTGCCAAGTTGGCGGCCTCCGTGACATAGCGTTGCGCGCCTTCGGTGGCACGCGCCACCCAGCGGCTGGCCTCGGATTCGGCGCGGCGGGCCTCACGTTCGGCCATGCGAGTGGCGCGCTCGGCCTCGTGTGCTGCGCGTCGAGCGATGCGCTCGGCCATCCCCTCGTAGCGTTGCTGGAAGTGGCGGGCCTGACGCTGCCCCCAGGCCTCCGGGTCGCCAATGCCACTCCAAGCCGCCGCCCAGGCGCCCGGGTTCCAGGAACCCCAGGGGCCTTTCCTGCCCCAGGAGGCGTCACCGCGCTCCGCCGCTTCGGCGCTGGAGGGGTCCCGCGGCACCACGCCAATGCTACCGTTTGCGTCGACCTCGAGACGAGCGCCGCCGTTACCCATTCGACCGTTCACCTGGTGCTCCTCGCGTTGCTCATCCTGCAGCGTCAGGGCGACATTGATCTCAGCGTCGGCACGGAGTGCCAGCGTCAGATCCGCTGCCGGGTTCAGCGCCAATAAGGCGTGTCCGGCGGTCTGGAGGCGCACCGGCGTTTCCGCCAGTGGCGCTCCGGCGTAGTAGATACTTCCGGATGCCTGGATATTGATTGCGCCGGTACAGTCGATGACACGAACATCCCCGTTGACGCCAGGCAACACGACAGCGCCGGACGAGCGGGTGAGCGTCGCGCCGCCCTGGATTTGTTCAATGTTTATTGTCCCGGTCATCTCTTCCAGTTGGAGATTGCCGCCCAGGGTACCGGCCGTCACGTTGGCGGCAGAATCGCGCAGTCGCAGCGCTCCGCCGACCTGCCTGACACTCAACTCGCCACCGATACGCCCCCCTTGGACGTCCCCACTCACTGTGGCGGCGCGAGCGCCGGCCGCGCAGTCGTCGAGGCGGAGGTTGCCGCCGACCTGCTCCAGTTGTACGGCCTGCCGGACCTCGCGCAACTGGGCGTCACCGCCAATTGGGGCCTGTACCGTGACACGACCGCGGACGTCCTTGAGGCGGAGATTCCCGCCAATCTGGCCGCCAAGCAGCACGTCGCTCTCCACGTCTTCCAGCGAGACATCGCCGCCCGTATCGCCGGTCACCTCCAATGCCCCACCTGCATCGCGCAGGCGCAGGTTGCCCCCGACGGACTGGAGCGTGACGTTCCCAAGCAACTCGCTGAGGTGACAGTCGCCGCCAATGTTGCCGGTCAGGTGGATGCTGCCTTGCACATCGCTCAGCCGCAGGTTGCCACCTGAACCCGCTGCCATGACGCCGCCTTTGATGTCGTGCAAGAGCAATTCACCGCCAACCGGGGTGGTGATGGCGACGTGACCGGAAATGTCTTGCAGGCGGAGGCCGGCGCCGGCGTCGGCCACGGCGACGTCACCTGCCACATCGTGGACCTGGGCATTGCCGGCAATGCGCTCCAGGTTGCACGAACCGGCAATATCGTTGAGGCGGACGGTACCGGAGATGTCAGCGAGGCTGACGCGTCGACCGATGCCGCCGCCCTTGACATCGCCACTGCGGCTGCGGATGTCCACCGCGCCACCCACGTTCAAGAGCTGGACGCTGCCATCGCCGCCCTCGACCGTCACGGTTCCCTGGCAGCCGCGAATGGTGACGGTGCCAGTGACATTTTGGGCCGTCACCTGACTGCCGTCGCGGATCTCCACGGCGCCCTGGCGATCGACGATGGTGAGGGAACAGCCTTCGGGCAGGCCCAGTTCCAACACACCGGCATTGGTGATGACCAGTTCTTCCCCTTCGGTGGCAATCGCCGGCTGCTCACCGGACCGTGGGCGCACCATCAACCGTCCACTGCGCCCGACCGTGAGCGCTCCCCAGCCACCCTGTACGCGCACGCCGCCGCTCGGCGTCTCCAAGCGTTCGTCCATTAGTTGACACCTTCCGTTCCTGGCGCTTGCCGGCGCATGGCATCGAGGCGAGACAGCCCTTCCTCGATACTGATCTCTTTGCGCTCCACCTGGCGCAGGATGCGCAGCCGCTCGTCCGCCGGCGGCGATGTCGGTTGCTCCTGGTCCGACCGGTTGCTGGGCGGTGGTCCATACAGTCCACCTGGCGTTGCGCCCTGTCCGGGCCGGAAGGTCTCTGCGCCGGCGCTGTCGCCACCGCTCGTTTGGAGCAGGAGCGAGCCGCTCATCGACGAGAGGCGCACCTTCGGGCCGCCGCCATTGACGGTGGCGTGCCAGCGGCCGCGCTTGCTCTCCAGCACCTGCGCCGGCAAACTGCACGTCACACTGCCACTCATGCTACTCAGCAACGCATCGCAGCCGAACGTGAGCGGAACGGTCAGACGCAGGTTGCCGCTGACCGTCTGCACCTGCACGCCTTCGCTCAAGTGGCCGTCTAGCGTGGCTTCGGTGCTGCCGCTGACGCTGTTGGCGGTGATGCCGGTGGTCTCACCCTCGCGCACGATCAGGGCGCCGGAAACGCTGTTCCAGCGCACCGCACCGCTGTTGCGGGCGATCAGGGCGTCCCCGGAAACGGTGTTCAGCCGGAGGTCGCCGGCGATGTCCGTCGCTGCGATCTTCCCGGAAACCGTGTTGGCAGACTGCGTGCCGCTGAGCCCGGCCAGTGACACGTCGGCGGAGACGCAGGAGATGTTGGTGAGCGTGCGCATGGGCGCCTCCACGCTGATGCGCACTGCAGGCGGTCCCGACCGGCGCTCGAACCAGCCCATGATAGCGGTGTCCGAGAGGACCTTGACGTTGACGCGGTTGCCCTCCTGGTTCAATTCCAGGGGCAGGCGCTCAACATCTTCATCGGAGATCTGGTGATCCGGGTCCACTTCAATTTTCAGGCGAATCGTGTTCGTCTCCGTACCGGTGACGCGCACGGCGCCACGCACGTTGTTGATATGCAGCTCGGCCGTCGCGCCGACATCGTAGCTGCGTTCGATCAGGCGTCCGGTGACTCGTTCCTGTGCCATCGCTCCTTCTCCTATCCCTTCAACCCAGCAAGCATTGACATTGCCTGCTCCGAGCTGATCTTGCCGTCGCTGAGGTCGGCCAGGATGACGCGCCGCCGCTCGCGCTCCCGGTCGTCGCCGAGATCCAGCGTCCGCAGCAACTCGTCCAACCGGCTGCGTACCGTTGGGTAGGAGATACCGAGCGCCTCCTCGACATCTTTGATCACGCCACGGGCCCGCAAGAAGGCTTCCAGGAACTGCATCTGCTCCCGGTTCAGGCGGGCAAAACGGTCCAGCACGAACCGACCTTCCACGCTGGTCCGGCAACTCGGGCAATGGAGCCTGGTAACCTCCATCGCCTCGCCACAGGCGGGGCACCGCCCTAGGACTTCGTGTACCATGTGTACTCCTCTTTTGGATGATCTTGATTCTGATATTCACAAGATAAACTATTTGAGAGCTATTGTCAATAGGCCAAGGCAAAAAAGAAGGGCGCCGGCCTCCCGCACGGGAGGCCGGCGCCCAATCAATGGGGCGCCTCGGCGCCTAGGGCGCCTGAAAAGTCACCTTAGCGGCGTCCTGCGATCCTTTGGCATCGGCCCAGCCGCTGCCGGCGCCGGACTGTGGCCGCTTGAACTCGCCGACGTGCTGGGCGGCGGTGGCGCTTGTGTCCGCCGGTCCGCCGCCCTCAAAGGAAGTGGCGGCGTTGCCGTCGGTGTAGACCTCAGCGATGATCGGCCGTTCCAAATGGGTACTGGCAAACGTCTTGATCAGCACCTCAATGTCGGCCGACGTGGGGTCACGCTGTACCACAATGAGCGCGAAGTGCCAACCGTCGCTCTCCTGAGACTGGGACTGCACCATGAACGGCTCTTGCACGGCGGCGATCGCCGCGTGGGTCGCCAGGCCAATCAGCGCGGCGATGACGACCAGGCCGATCACCCAGCGCAGCCACCATGGACTCTTACGCATTGCATGCTCCTTTCAGTCGGGCGGAGCCTAGAACAAGGCCTCCTGCGACGACGGATCGAAGGCGTGAATGCGCGAAGCATCCAGCACCAGGTCGATGTTGTCCCCGGCGTTTACGTCGGTTCGGGAGTCGAGGCGCGCGGTCGGCGTGTGGTTGCCCGCCAGCAGGTAGGCGAAGATTTCGTTGCCCAGGTGTTCGACCACGTCCACCTTCATGCGGGCGGGGCTGAGCTCCGGCAGGTTCGGCGCCCAGTTGCGGTCGTACATGTCTTCGGGTCGGATGCCCAGGATCACCGAGTTCTTACCGAAGGTCTTCAGCTTGGGGCCAAACTGCGTGGGCACATTCATCTGGAAGGCGCCGGTATCCACGGACATTTGCCCCTCGGTCGTCGTGAGCTCCGCCGGGAAGAAGTTCATCGCCGGGCTGCCGATGAAGCCGGCTACGAACATGTTGGAGGGATGATCGTAGACGGTCTGCGGCGTATCCAGTTGCTGCAGCACGCCGTCCCGCAGCACGGCGATGCGACTGCCCATCGTCATCGCCTCGATCTGGTCGTGTGTGACGTAGATGACGGTCGTTTGCAGGCGCTGGTGCAGCTTGATCAACTCGGCGCGCGTCTGCACGCGCAGCTTGGCATCGAGGTTAGACAGGGGCTCGTCCATGAGGAAGACCTGTGGCTCACGGACGATGGCGCGGCCAAGGGCGACACGCTGGCGCTGGCCGCCGGAGAGCTGCTTCGGCTTGCGCTGCAGCAGTTCGCGGATACCCAGGATTTCGGCTGCCTGGTTGACGCGCTGCTCAATCTCCTTGCGCGGCGTCTTGCGTAGCTTGAGGCCGAAGGCCAGGTTGTCGTAGACGCTCATGTGCGGGTAGAGCGCATAGGACTGGAACACCATCGCGATGTCGCGATCCTTCGGGGCAACGTCGTTGACGAGGCGGTCGCCGATGTAGATGTTGCCGTCGGAGAGTTCCTCCAGCCCGGCGATCATGCGCAGGGCGGTGGACTTGCCGCAGCCGGAGGGGCCGACAAGGACCAGAAACTCCTTGTCCTTGACGGCAATGGTGATATCGTTGATGGCGACGACTTCGCCGAAGCGCTTGGAGACATGATCGAGGGTGAGACTTGCCATAGTGGGCGGACGCTCCTTTATGTACATGCCGGTAAGACACCGGCAACGAAGGCAGTGCGCCTGATCAGTCGATCAGGGAAGCACACGCCGGCAAAAACAGAACTTTTCGGCAAAAGCCGCTCTTTGCTCGGGGCGACGTCGACGGCCGGCCCGGTCTCCTCCCCTGGAGGTCGCGTCGCCAGTCGATAGGCACCCTCCGTGTTGCGGGACCGCCCGGAAGGGCGACCGCCGGGATGGGGCGCT
Source organism: Chloroflexota bacterium (assembly GCA_036734945.1). Taxonomy (GTDB): domain Bacteria; phylum Chloroflexota; class UBA4733; order UBA4733; family UBA4733; genus UBA4733. The sequence continues at coordinate 13,571 of DAIMXP010000009.1, read as the reverse complement.
CAGCGTGGAATGCGAGCGCTTATATATACGCTATCACGCGCTGCGCAACCTGGCAAGTTGGGGTGCAATTTGGGGTGTCCCCCAAAGTTTTGCGCTGGATGCTTGGGGCCTCCCGGCGACTGAAGTCGCGGGCTATTCGAAGCGAAGTCCGCCTACGCGGACTACCGGAGCCGCCGAAGGCGGGTACCCACCGCAGTGGGTGGTTGCTTACTGTAGCCCGCGACTTCAGTCGCCGGGCGCGGCGGAGACGCCGTTAGCAAGCAGGACGCGCAATACTATGGGGTACACCCAGCAATTTGTGTCACTGCGAAGGCGCGTGCGTGAACGTGGCATACTATGACGCGGTGTGCATGCGGCGGAGCGGCGCCGTGACGAATTGTCGACGAGGAGCGGATGGCACGGACGCCGGTTCGACCGCGGGCAGCCGCAACACCATCAGCACGATCGGCGCATCGGCGGCTCCCAGGTACACAACCTCGCAGGGCGCGGCGGAAACTGCGTTTTTGGTATGTTCCCTTGTTGCTGGCCATACTCCTGCCCCTGTTGCTCTGGGCCGGCGCCAATGTCGCTCTGGTTATCCTTGCCAATAGAGACCTCGGAGCCATCGCTACCCAGGCGGTCGAAGCGGCAACGCCTGCCCCGGATCAGCCGCTACTTGATGCTGCAACGAATCTGGTACAGACATCTGCATGTGCTCCTGCCCAGAGCAGTATCCAGGCGCAGCCTGCCTTTGTGGGGGCGGACTGGACAGCTCGCCGCAGTGAGGCCGACAGCCACGCCTATTATGTCGCGGCGGCTGACCCGATAACGCAACACCTGCTCGGCATCTGGCAGGTAGAAGGAGGTCAGGTGTTGCGTCTACAAGATGACCATTGCCCGGGCCTGCCAACCGGTACACCGGACCGCCTGGCGGAGGCAGCGGTGCTCTTTTCGCCGCACCGGTTAGGAACGGCCACCGGACAATGACGAGCATGGATGATGGAGAGGTGGTAATCCCTTGGCAGTGATGGCAACTGCACCGGCGCGGCGGGTGCTGGTGGCGGACAAGATCGCCACGGAGGGTCTGACACTCTTGCGGCAGGTCGCAGATGTTGATATTCGCACGGGCATGTCTGAGGCGGAACTGCGTGCGGCGATTGCGCCCTACGATGCGTTGGTCGTGCGTAGCGAGAGTCGCGTCACGGCCGCCGTCATTGCCGCGGGGACGCACCTGCAGGTGATTGGCCGTGCCGGTGTCGGCATTGATAACGTGGATGTCGACGCCGCGACCAAGCAAGGCGTGATCGTCGTCAACGCGCCGACGGGCAACACGGTGGCAGCGGCGGAGCACACAATGGCGATGCTGCTGGCCGCCGCTCGCCACATCGCCCCCGCCAACGCCGCTCTGCGCGCCGGACGGTGGGAACGCGCGCGCTTCGTCGGCACCGAGTTGCGCGGCAAGACGCTTGGTTTGCTGGGACTGGGGCGTGTGGCGTCCGAGGTCGTGCAGCGCGCCCGAGCCTTCGAGATGCGCATCCTGGCCTACGATCCCTTCCTGTCACCGGAGGCCGCCGAGCGGATTGGTGCTCGCCTGACCGACCTGGACGAGGTGTTGCGCGAGGCCGACTTCCTCACCATCCACACAGTCCTGAACGATGTGACTCGCGGCATGATCGGCGCACAGCAATTGGCCGGCATGAAGCCATCGGCCTATATTGTGAACTGTGCCAGGGGCGGCATCATCGACGAACCCGCCCTGCTGGCGGCCCTGCGGGCTGGGGCGATTGCCGGGGCAGCCATCGACGTCTTCGCCGAGGAGCCGGCGGTCGACAACCCGCTCGTCCAGGAAGCGCGGGTCCTCAGCACGCCGCACCTCGGCGCCTCGACGGCCGAAGCGCAGGTCAGCGTCGCCGTCGACGTGGCCGAGCAGATAGCTGCGGTCTTCCGGGGCGAAACCCCGCGCTACGCCGTCAACGTGCCGATCTCCGGGGCAGCGGCAGCGGCGGTCCGTCCCTACATCCCTGTGGCAGAGGTGTTGGGTCGCCTGGTGACGTTGCTGGCCGACGGCCAGTTGCGCTCGCTGGAGATTCGCTACGCCGGCGATCTGGCTGAGCAGGAAACGGGGGTACTGCGGTTGGCCACCCTGGCCGGCCTGCTCGGACCAATCAGCGCGCACCGTGTGACCCTGGTCAACGCCGGAGAGGTCGCGCGCCAGCGTGGCCTGCGGGTAGTGGAACGCCGCGAGCCGGAGCCGCCTGGCCCCTACGTGGGGCTACTCACGGTCCGAGCCATTACCGATGGCGAAGGGGTGGAAGTGGCCGGCACCCTCGTCGGTCAGGATGTCCAAGTCGTCCAGATCGACGGCTACACCGTCGATGTGCGCCCCAACGGCGGATACTGGATCATCGGCCGCCACACCGACCGGCCGGGCATGATCGGGCGGATCGGCACGCTGCTGGGCCAGGCCGACGTCAACATCTCCTTCATGCAGGTAGGCCGCCGGGAAGCGCGCGGCGAGGCGCTACTGGTGTTGGCGGTGGACGAACCGATTTCGGAGGAGGTGCATCGCCAGTTGCTGGCCGTTCCTGATTTGCACCGGGCCAAGGTGGTGCGGCTGTAGAGAGGTACTTCTACAATTCCGGACCGATTGCCTTGGCCACCGTTGACGGCATCGCTGCCTCGTGGCATAGTGTGTACTAGAGAAGCTAGTACAGCGAGTTGGCGAAGGAGGGACAGTGGGAGCGACAACTACGAGCTTACGATTGCCGGAGGACGTTCGGGATGTCTATGACACGCTCGTCGCGGCCACGGGCCGGTCGCGCAATGACCTGATGGTCGAGGCGCTGCGCGTCGTCGGTGAGCGGCAACTTCGAGAGATCGCGCTGGTGCAGGAGGGCCAGCGGCAGCATCGCGCTGGTTTGGGTATTTCTCTTGCCGTTATGCGCGCCGAGTTGCGCGCCACGGGCATATTGCCGGACGAGGTGGAAGGGGCCGCCAGCGATACAGTGCGTAGCGCGCCGTAGCACCCGATGGAGGTCATCATTGCGCCGGCCGCCGGAAACGACATTCGTCAGGCACACGCCTATTATGCCGAACGCAATCCAGAGGCGGCCGCGCGGCTCGTGCGATCGATCTTGGACGCCATCAGCGGTCTGACACTCTTCCCGTTGATCGGCCGTTCCGGTGTTGTGCCCGGCACGCGCGAGCGCATCCTGACACGATACCCGTACAAGATCGTCTACGAGATCAATGGCGACAAGATCGAGGTTGACCGTGTCCTCCACACATCTCAGCGCTGGCCAGAAACAACTCGGGAATGATGTCCTGACCCCCAAGCGTGTTAGAACTGTGTTAGAACTTTGGAGTAACGGAGGGCTGGCCACTATGTGGCAAGCTGCCGAATGTCCTAGAATAAATGCTGCGCCCTCCTCCGCAGTCAGCGTGGCCGGGACGCCTCGGCACGGCATGACTCGGCGCGGGGGCTGCATCGAAGGAGGTAGCGGCAATGTCAGTGGTAACCTGGTTGACCATGGTGGCGTTCGCTTACGGCGTGGGGCTGTTCTGGTACGATCTGCTCCCCGGCAAGCTGCCCGAGTTGCCGTGGCGGGTGGCGGCCTATCCCTTCATCCTGATGGTCATCGGCGAAACGTTCGTGGGGGTGGGACCGCAGTTCATGGGGACCTTCCACGTCGGTACCGCCGTGATCGCAGCTTTGGTGGGTGTGGTCATTGATTGGCTCATCACCTACTTCCGCCATCCGCAGGCGATCGCCGTACCGGAGTTGCGCCAGATGCCGGCAGGCAGCTAAACCCAATACGGTTTAGATAGGCCCGAACAGCACCGCGACTGCGGGGCTACTACGTGGGCCCGCAGTCGCGGCACCGATCTTTCGCAACAGCCACGGCACTAACTAACGAAACCGTATTGAGGCTAGCCTTCCGATCGTGACCTACCGGAGTTGCCCTGGCACAATGATCGGCGGATGGGAACCATGGACCGCGTGTTTCGTGATCGAACTGAGGCCGGGCGCGCGCTGGCCGAGCAACTGGCGCCGTACGCCGGCCGGTCTGATGTGCTGGTGCTGGCCTTGCCGCGCGGCGGCGTCCCCGTTGCCTACGAGGTGGCCCGTACGTTGGACGTCCCGCTGGATGTCTTCCTGGTGCGCAAGTTGGGTCTGCCGGGGCAGACAGAGTTGGCGATGGGAGCGATTGCCAGCGGTGGGGTACGGGTGCTGAACGAGGACGTCGTGTGGGACCTCGACATTCCCGCTGCCGTGATCGACCGTGTGGCGCACCAGGAGCAAGAGGAACTGGAGCGCCGGGAACGCGCCTACCGGGATGGGAGGGCGGCGCCCGAGGTACACGGACGAATCGTGATCCTGGTGGACGACGGGCTGGCCACGGGGGCAACGATGCGCGCTGCCGTTGTCGCGTTGCGGCAACAGCGGCCGGCCCGTATCGTCGTCGCCGTGCCTACGGCGGCCACCGACGTCTGCGCCGGGATCCGCGCCGAAGTGGACGAGGCCGTCTGCCTGATCACCCCCGAGCCGTTCTACGGGGTCGGTCGCTGGTACGAGGACTTCTCGCCGACGAGCGACGCGGAGGTTCGAGCGTTGCTACAGCGTGCTGGGCAAGAGCGCTCGGAGCGGGAGCACGAGCCCTCCCCGAAGCGACTGGTGCCAGCGGGGCCGATCGCCGAGTAGCCGCGTCTGGCCACTGGAGTTCCCTGCGCACCAGCGGGATGGCAGCCGCGTACTTCGCGGCCGGCTCTGATCTGGTTCGGTACACTGGTGTCAGCAACACTCGCGCAGAGGAGGCGTACCGCACTCGCGCGAGCGAGGCGGGAGGTAGGCCCATGGAGGTGTCCGTCACCGACTTTGGCCCCATCGCCAGGGCGACGGTGCGCTTACGGCCGCTTACGATCCTTTTTGGGCCAAGTAACAGCGGCAAGTCATATCTGATGACTCTGGTGTACAGTCTCTTTCAGGCTATGCACAACGGTGTCCTACCGCCCGCGAGCTACCACGCTGATATTCTATCTCCCGTGAGACGGACGGTTCTCGGCCCGGGTCGCAGCAGGCTCTACGAGAAGATTTACGGCGGCAACTCCGCTGTTGACGAGATACACCGGGAGGAACTTGCGCAGTGGATGGCCGAGGCGGGTAAGGCAGGGCAGAATGCGCCCGTCGCATCGCTGCCTCGCTACCTTCAGGAGCGAATTTATGGTCTGGCCGACGCCTTTCTCGACGACTACGCCGACGTGATTGGCGACGAGATTCAACGCTGTTTCGCGTCCGACCTGCAGAGCCTTGCCGGCACGGGAACCGGCACCCGTTCTTGCACAGTCCGGTGGCAGACTGGTGATCCGCCATGGTCAATGCTGCTTGCCCTTGACGAACATGGCGTCAAGGTACTCCAGCGGTCCTGCGACCTCTCAACCATGTCACTCGACGCCCGTCTCATAGCAAGTAGGCGTGCTGCCGCAGCCAGCAGGGCGCAGGGCCGCACTGTGGCCGACCAGTTCAATTCGCTTTGGATTGAGCTGGCGGGCCGCATGGTCGGCGATCTCGATCAGGGATCGCACGCCGGTTATTATCTGCCGGCGGCACGAAGCGGTATTCTGCAAGGCCATCGCGCGCTCGCTAGCGCACTGATCCAGCGCTCCACTCTTGCCGGTGTCCAGCCGCTCGACGTCCCTACGCTGTCCGGTGTCATCGCCGACTTTATCAGTCTGCTAATCCTTATGCCCAGCCGGCGCACGAGTAAGCTTGTGCCGCTCGCCAACGCATTGGAGCGCGACGTCCTCGCAGGTACGATCTCGATGCGGGCCCTTGGGTCTGGCTATCAGGAGATTTCCTACGAGACGAAAAAGGGGACGATTCCGTTGCATCGGACTTCATCAATGGTTTCGGAGCTTGCGCCGCTGGTCCTCTTGCTCAAGCACGTGGTTAATGACGGTGATCTGCTCATTATTGAGGAGCCTGAGTCCCATCTACATCCTGGCAACCAGCGCAAATTCGCGTCGATTATCGCCCAGGTGGTTCGTGCCGGCGTGCGCGTGCTGCTCACGACACACAGCGACTATTTCGCGGGGGAACTGAGCAACTGCATTCGGCGCAACCGTATGGCGCCCAAGTCGCCCGACCGTCTTGCCCCGGAAGAGGTTGGCGCCTATCTGTTCGTGACGGATGAATCCGGCGGCGGCAGCACGGTTCGCGAGTTGACGGTGACAGGTCAGGATGGCATCCCCGAGGACAACTTTGAGCAGGTCGCTGAAGAATTGTACGACGATACTGTGCAACTCCAAGAAGGCGTGACGTATTAGCGGCAAGGCCGGAGGCCGGCTGGCGGGACCGGGAACTTGAAGGCTACCGTGTCACGTCGTCAAGATGAACAAGCAGCGCATCCCCTCACCTTTTAGTCGTCGATCCCCCAGTCCGCCAATCCCAAGGGCAGCGGCGCCGGGCGCTGGCAGGTGCTCTGCAGCGTGATGTGGCGATTTTCCGCTGATGCCTCGTGCATTGCTGTGATGGTATCTACCACGTGGTAGGCCATCTCACCGCTGGCGCGGTGTGGTCGGCCGCTGCGGATGGCCGTCACCATGTCGGCCACGCCGACGCCGCGGCTGTTGCCGGTGTAGCCGAACTGGTTCTCCACCGGCGTCAACTCCGAGCTGTCGGCCTTGCGCAGGTAGAGCTGGCCGCCGAAGTTGTTCGGGTCAATGCAGCGCAGCGAGCCGCTGCTGCCGTAGATCTCGATGTGCGGCAGGTTGGTGCCATAGACGTCGGCGGTCATCAGGAACTGGCAGACGGCGCCGTTGGCAAAGTCCAGCAGGCCGGCGACGTGGCTGGGGGCGTTGACCTTGCGCATCTGGCCGCCTTGCTCGCGCTCCGGCCAGGTGACGTGCGCCGAGGCCGTCACGCGCCGGATCGGCCCGATCAGGTTGATGGTGGCATTCAGGTAGTAGGGGCCGCGGTCAAAAGCCCAACTGCCGCCATACTCGAAGAAATCTGTCAAGTAGAAGCTCATGTAGCCGTCTTCCTGTGGTCTGGGGCGGGGCGTGGCGCGCGCGTGCAGGTTGATGAAGGCGCCGACCGGATCGCCGATGGCGCCGTCATCGATCAGCTTGCGCGCCGTCTGCCAGGCGCCGCCGAAGAACGTATCAGGGGCCCCACCCACGCGCAGCCCTTTCCGGGCGGCGGTGTCGATCAGTTTGCGGGCGTCCTCCCGTAGTACCGCCAGCGGCTTCTCGTTGTACACGTGCTTGCCCGCCTCCAGCACGGCGAGGCCGACCGGACCGTGGACGCGGTGCGGCGTCAGGTTGATGATCAGTTCAACCTCCGGGTCCGCCAGAATGTCCTCGACGCTCAGCGCCCTGGGGACCGCAAACTCGGCGGCGCGGGCCTTCGCGGCGTCGAGCCGTGTGTCCGCCACGGCAACGACGTCGAAGGCGGCGAATTGCTTGCTGTTTTTGAGATAGGCGGCACTGATCGTGCCGCAGCCGATGATGCCGACTTTCGTGGGGGGATGCGTCATGTTTGCTCTCCTTTATACAGGGGGATGGTAGCACGAAATGGGTAGGACGACTGCCGATGGACCAAGGCGGAGTGCGCCGCAAAGTTTTGCGTAGCAACGGAACGATATTCTCCTCCGAGTACAGGGCCGCGATTGCGATCGGCGGCCAAGCGACGGGGGGCGACTGCGGTCGCTTGGTTACGCCGTGCTCGGTGCGGAATGCGACCGCAGTCGCCCCCGTCGCTTGGCCGCCGATCGCAATCGCGGCCCTGTAACCACGCCAATAAATACCCTTCGCTTCCTATGCAAAACTTTGCGGTGCATTCACCAAGGCGGGTACGTACCGCAGAATCGGGCCTGGTAGGGGCGGCCACAAGGGCCGCCCCCTGCGGTCCTTGGCCGGTCGTTTGCAACCTTGCGCGGCGTCCTAACACGCCGCCACACTGCGCGCCAGGTATCTCGGTGCGCCGTAGCGGTTGGAGATGTACGGGTCACCGTGGCGCTCCATGAGGGCGTAGAGGCGATCTCGTAGGTCGGCAACCACAGACGCCGCCGTGGGGTCGGCCACGATGTTGCGCATCTCGTGCGGATCGCGCTCCAGGTCGTACACCTCGTCGGTGTCGAAGCCGTTGAAGACGTACTTGTAACGTGGACTGATCAGCATGCGCTGCGTGTAGAGGAACTCACCGCCGTAGTACATACAGAGGATGTCGTCGGACCAGTCGCTCCGCGTCGGCTCCTGGAAAAGCGGGAGCAGCGAGCGTCCGTCGGCGGGAGTGATCGGTGCAGCGCCGGCCACGTCGGCGAAGGTGTGGGCGAGATCGTGCAATTGGACGAGATGCTCACTGATGGTACCGGCCGCGATGACGCCCGGCCAGCGGGCCACCAGGGGTACACGGTAGGTCTCTTCATAGGGTTGCCAGCCCTTGATGAACTGGCGGTGGGCGCCCAGCATGTCGCCGTGATCGCTGGTGAAGAGGACGAGCGTGTTCTCAGCCTGCCCGCTGCGCTCCAGCGCCGCCATAGCGCGTCCAACCTGGGCGTCCACCTGCTCGCAGTAGGCCCAGTAGCGGGCGATGGCGGTGTACACCTGAAGTTCAGTCAGGCCGGCCCACATCTCAGCGTCGCGGCGGTTCATGTAGGGCTTGCCGGCAAAGTCGTCCTGCCAGCTTGCCGGCAGTGTCACGTCGGCGGGGTCGTAATGGGCAGCGTACTGCGCCAGCGGCACGTAGGGGTCGTGTGGCTCAACCACGTTGATGGTGACGAACCAGGGCTGTGACTGCCGGCCGTACCGTTCGATCATGTCGATGCCGTGACTGGTCTCGAAGTACGGGCGCGTGGCCGTTTCCGGGTTGTTGTCGATACCGTAGAAGAGGAAAGGCTGGGAGCCTGGCCAGGATTGCATGCACTGGGACTCGATGTTGGCGGAGCGATTTTCCACGCCAAGGTCGCGGCAATAGGCGCGGAAGTCGTCCTCCAGACCGAGCGGTGCACGGGCGAGCGAGGCCTGGGAGCAGCCCGTGGGTGTACGCAACTCCTGGAAGCCGAAGTCGAGCGGGTTGCGGTCCCAACTGGCGTGCCACTTGCCGACGTAGCCGAGCTGGTAGCCGGCCTCGCGCAGCCGCTGCGGATAGGTCTGCGTACCCGGAAAGAGGTCGGAACGCGTGCGCTCCGGCACGTGGACCTGGTTGAAAATGCCGTTGTGAAAGGGAAACTGGCCGGAAAGCAGGCAGGCGCGGCTGGGGCAACAGAGCGCGACCGTGGCATAGGAACGTTCGAAGCGCATGCCCTCCGTCGCGAACCGGTTGATGTTGGGCGAATGCGCCGGCGAGCGGCCGCAGACGCTCTGCCACTGCTGCTGATCGCTCACGAAGAGCAGTATGTTGGGTTGGTTGGCCACGATGCTCCTTTCTACCGGTCACTGCGGACCGCTGTCACCGCATCCAGAAGGATAATGGTTTCTGGACCGCCGCGCTAACGGCAGCACGTCGCTCCTTGTCAGAGCGTACCGATTTGACGCGCATATTGTAACTGTGCGCCCTCACGGAAAATTCGCCGTGTGCCTCCTTATTCTGAAGCTGCCATTGTCAACTGCCAGCGTCCTTCTGCGGCGGCTTCCCGGACGCGCAGGATGACCCGGTACACGGCTTCACCCCACACTGCGGCGAGCCGCTCGTCGTCGATCGCAATGCGTTCGACGTTAACATCGAATTGGTGTCCATCATAGTGAATGTAGAGCGGTCGGTCGGCCCCTGCGCAGCGGAGCAGGCCCGGTGTCGCGCTGTCGACCGCACCGCGCGTCATGATGTGCAGCGCCGCTGCGGTCGCGGGACCGCTCAGGCGGTAGGCATCTTCCAGCACCACTTGCGGATGCGCTCCCCGTTCCAGTCGCAGCGTGCGTCGCCATGTGGCAATCGCGGCTTGCTTCGGGAAGGCGCCGGCAATGTCGAGCGAGAACTCCACCAGGTCGTCATCGGCACGGTACGACACGTCGCTGGCGGCGAATGGCGCGCCTTCGGCCTGTTCGATGCCATTGATCACCGGCAGGTTGTGGTAACTGCTGCGCATCGTCCAGATGCTGTAGCGCTCGGCACTGAACGTCTTTCGCGTATAGGTTTCCACGCCGATGTCGATCAGGACCGGTTGCCCGTCCAGCGCCACGATGAACGATCCGACGTCGTTGTGGTTGTGGCTTTCCGCGTTAGTACCGCCCTTTGCCGCCACGAAGAGCCCGTCGGCGCTTCCTGCATGCTCCCTTGCGGTGAACACCTGGATGCCATCCAACCAGGCGTCGCGCATCAGCGGCGGCGTGGGATCAGCGCCGGCTACGGTGCTATCGAAGATGGCCGGGAGCAGACGGGTGAGGGCGCCGTCATTCCGCGTCAATGCACTGCGGAGGAGGCTGTTCCGGCGGTTTGCCGGCTCTTGCCCCTCTGCAGGCGCGGACGGCGGGTCGTTGAGCGTCGATTCGACGATGAACGCTCCTTGCTGCATCAGCGAATGGTCGCCGGTACGCTGGCCGTAGCGATAGATCAGATCGCCATTGGGCGTGATGCTGGCGGCGCCGTCAGCGAAGTTGACGTACCACGAACCGCTACTGTGGGTGTACACGATGTAGCGCCCAATCTCTTCGACCAACGGCAAATGGAAGGCGTCCAGGTGACCGTCGCTGGCGCGGTAGAGCAGGTCGAGGTTATCGAAGAGGCTGCCGCCGGCCCTGCCCCAATAGGAGGTACCCTCGTCACAGCCTCCGTCGCTGTGGTAGGTCGCCAGGAAGGCATCCAGGCCGGTAATGATCTGGGACACCGTTGCAGCGCGCACAGCGTCGTCGGTCTCCGTGAGCAGGTTGATAGCCAGCACGTTGGAATGAATCCAGGGGTTCCAGTTGTTGGTGCGTCGCTCCTTGCCCAGCCACCACCAGGTGTCGATGGTGCGATAGGGGACAAGGATGCGCTCCCGCAACTCGCGCTCGATCCGATCAGGCACCACGGGTAGGTCGGCTGCCAGGCGCGCGCCAAGCAGGTACCAGGTCCAGGCAAGCAAGGCGCCGGTCTCGGCGGCAAAGAGGTCGATTACCCGGTAGGCGGTGTCCGGCAGGCCCAGCGGTACGGCGTGCTCCCGGCGATGACCGCCGTTGAAAGGCGGGCGGCCGCTAAAATTATGCGCCGACACGCCCCAGAAGCTCTCCTCGCAGATTGCCCAGATGCCGTTGATGATGTCGTCCAGAAAACGACCCACACCTTCAACGCATTCGCCGAGCACCAACGTCAGGAGCGCCTGCCGACGCAGGCGATATGGCCGCTGGAAGCGCTCACGATCGCCGTTGCGATGGAACTCCAGAAAGAGCGTCGCCGGCAACTCCGGCCAGATCATACCGAGGTATTGTTCGGCGCTACGAACGGCCTGCGTCTTCGCTTCCGCCGGCAGGGCGTTCCAGGCGCCTCGATCGCCGCTGCTCGGGTAAGGCCGCCAGCGCTCGCGCGGCAGCAGCACGTTCTTCACCAGGTCTGGTGGGAACAAGCTGGATAACACGTCAGATGGGATAGTGTCGCCGGCCATGCAAGGTCCTTCCAGGCGCGCAGGTACAGGACGGACTGCCGCCTGTGCGCTATGGTAGCGTCACGAGCAAAGTCATGTTGCGGTACGTCACGACAGGTGCGTTACACTGGCCGGAGCGCTGCGATCCACCTTCTTTCCGGGCTTGAGAGGAATGCCTTGTCCACCGAACGTCCCAACATCTTGCTTGTTTTCACTGACCAGGAAACGGCATCAACCGCACGACCAATGGCACGGACCCCCAACCGCGACGTGCTGGCCGCGCGGTCCATCGTGTTTTCTGAGGCACTGTGTACCGCCCCGCAGTGCTCGCCATCGCGTGCTACCCTGCTCACCGGCCTGTATCCGCATCAGAGCGGCGTGGAGACGAACCTCGATGCGGTCTTTGCCCAGGAGCTGTCCCCAACGATTCCGACGTTCGGTAGCCGGTTGCGGGCTGCGGGCTATCAGACTGCCTATTTCGGCAAGTGGCATCTTTCGGCGGCGGGTCCGGGAAGCCATGGTTTCGATGTCGTTGGGCCTGCCCAGGGCGATGATCGCATCGCCGCCGCTGCTGCCGATTGGCTCGCGGCGCGACCGCCCCAACCCTGGTGTGCCGCCGTCTCGTTCCTCAACCCCCACGATATCTACCGGCTCAGCGCGGACCCCAGCTACCCGATCCGGCCCGATGCGACGCTGCCGGCGAACTGGCAGGATGATCTGTCGACAAAGCCGCGAGCGCAGACTACCTATCTGCGGGAGGACCAGGGGAAGCCTTTTGCCAACGCGACAGCCGAGCACTGGCTTCGCTACCGAAGCGCCTACGCCGACCTGCTGGGGCACGTCGATCGCAACCTCGGTGGCGTACTCCAAGGGCTGAAGCGTGCAGGCGCCGTTGATAACACCGTTGTCATCCTGACTTCGGACCATGGTGACCTCGTCGGTTCGCACGGGTTGCCCTTTAAAGGGCCGTGTCTCTATGACGAACTGCTGCATGTGCCGCTGCTGCTTTCCTGGCCCGGCTACGAAGCGTCGGAACATTGCGAACTGGTCAGCCTGATCGATCTTGTCCCGACCATGTTGGATGCCGCTGGTTTGCCGCCCGATGTGAAACTGCCTGGCCATTCATTACGTGCGTTGCTGGACGGCGAGGGCAGCCAATGGCCGGATTGGGCTGTGATGGAGTATCTGGCAAAGCAGGGTTGGGCCAACCCGATCCGCGGGCTGCGCCAGGGACAGTGGCAGTACAACGAGTATTTGTGGGGCGGTGAGGAACTCTACGATCGGCTCGCCGATCCGGTTGAGCTTCATAATCTGGCCGACGACCCCGCCCACCGAGCGCAGGCCGATGGCCTCCGAAAGCAGCTTGAATACTGGCGGCGAGCGAACGCCGATCGCCGCTGGGAGGACGAGCGCCCAGACGGCGTTTAGCTCACGCACGCGGCGCGACGCCGTGTAAAACCCCATAATAACGGATACGCCATTTGATACACTACTGGCACTTGGAAACATTGCGCCGGGGAGGCGCGGAGGCAGGCCCCCTCCGGCTCGCCCCGCTCGCCAGGTTCCCCCACGGCAGTGGGGGAACCGATCCTGCACTGCAGGGGACGGCTGCCTTCGGGCGCCACGAGGGTGGGTGTATCCGATATTAGGAGACAGGCTCTCAACTGGCGGGCTGGACAATGGCATGCCGCTCTAGCGGCCCAGGGTTCCGGGCGGGGTGGTAACGACCGCAGGGAGGGGGACTCAGTCGGTCTCGTCCCTGAGGAGGTGTGGCGTGGTTGACGACTGCGGGCTGGACGATGACCAGGCGCGGATTAGGCCAAGCACTGTGGTGACGGCGTTGACCTGGATGGTGCGGGACTTTCAGGCCGAGGAGGAGTGGCCGGAGATGGAACGGCACGGTCTCGCTGCGCTCGCGCCGACGCCCGCCGCTGGCGAGCGCAGCGAGACCGTGCCGTGCGGGCGTCGGCGCGCGGGCCATCGCCGTGGCGCAGCGCTTCCTGGTGGAGGGGCGGCTTCACGCCGTGTACACGGACAATG
>DAIMXP010000008.1:0-92533 GCA_036734945.1 Chloroflexota bacterium | reverse complement strand
ACCACCGCTCGCTCGCTCGTCCCGCCTATGCTTCAACTCAGACAGCCTCCTAGCCCGCGACTTTAGTCGCCGGGCGCGGCGGTACACCCGTTGAGCACGACTCGGCACCAAAATGAAAGGGGTGCTGGCCCGATGAATGAGGACAACGTGGACATTGATGGACTTGATCGCGCTTCGCTAACCAACCCGGTACGGCGTGTGCTGGGCCGGCCGGGCGCCGAGATTTTCGAGTGGCAGACCCGGCCCATCGCGTACCGGCACGTCAACCCCGTGTCCGGGGGACTCTATCGCGTGACCGGAACCGCCCAGGACGGTGGAGAGACGATCCCCTGGTCGCTGGTGCTGAAGATCACGCAGCCGATCCCGCCGCATGTCGCCCGCGCGGCCGCTGAGCGGCTCTCGCTCTCCCCGGCCGAGATCGTCATGGTGCAGGACGCCTACGGTTGGAATCGCGAGGCGAACGCCTATCGTTCCGGCGTGCTTGACACGCTGGTTGACGGCCTGCGGGCGCCGCACTGCTACGGCGTCGACGACCACTCCGGTCCGTCGATCTGGCTCTGGCTGGAGGACGTCGATGCCGATCCTGCCCCCTGGTCCATGGCCCGCTACGGCCTGTCCGCCCGCCACCTGGGCGCCTGGAATGGCGTGTATCTAACGGGACGGCGGCTCCCCGACGCGCCCTGGCTGTGCCAGGGCGGGCTGCGCACCTGGGCGACCATCATGGTCCGACCCGTCGTCCGGGCCATTCGGCAGACAGAGTTCTGGGAGCAGCCACTGGTGCGCCGCGCCTTCCCCGTTCCCGTGGCCGAGCGCCTGCTGGCGCTCTGGCAGGACCACCCGGCACTGCTGGACACGCTAGATCGGCTGCCCCACACCTTCTGCCATCTGGATGCCTTCCGCCCGAACCTGCTCTCGGTAGGCAAGCCGAAGGACGACAACGCGACGGTGGCCCTGGACTGGGCCTTCGTCGGCACGGGAGCCATCGGGGAGGAGATCGGCCAACTCGTGGCGGCCAGTCTACTCCACGCAGGGGCGGACGTCTCGCGCGCGGCGGAGCTCGGGGAGACGGTGCTGGACGGCTACCTGGAGGGGCTACGCGACGCCAGCTGGAGGGGCTACGCGACGCCGGCTGGCGGGGCGATGCCCGGATGGTCCGGCTCGGTTACAGCGCCTCAGCAGCGCTGCGCTGGGGCCTGCGCGCGCCCGGTCTGCCCGCCCGTTCGCCGGAGACGCCCAATCCCGCGGCGGACAGTACCGAGGATGCCGCCACCGCGCTCGAGCGACGCGCGGCAATAACCTACTACCTGCTGGATTTGGCCGACGAGGCGCGGGCGCTGATCGCCGCGCTCGACTGACGCAGCAGGCGATTGCTCGCCCATCCGCGTGGCAACGCGCCGAAACCACTCCGGGTGTCCATCAATGCTCAGCCACTGTGCCTGGGCGCCAACCGCCCTCACCACAGCCGATACGTCTGAATCTGCCAGGGACCTAACCTGAAGTGTCCATCCCCATCCACCACCTGGTGGCGCAGGTCTACCGGCATCGGCGTACCCCCGCCCGGCCAGGCCAGGTCAAGCCTTTGCTCTTGGTCGCTGCCGTTATAGAGGCGGACATAGCCGTGCCCGCCCTCGCTGTAGAGCGCAGTGAGATGCACGGCGGGGTTATTGAGGCGGAGGAAGTCCGGCGCTGGCTGGGCAACACTTCCGGGAACGGCGACGATGGGATAGGCGAACTCCAGCGCCCGGCGGTGCAGCGCTGCCTCCCGCCAATCGCCGCTGAAGGGCAGCAGCCCCAGTGCCCAGTGACGCTCGCCGCAGATCACCTCGGCGCCCCAGACATAGTTGGTGGAGAAGGCCAGCGGCACGGAGAAAGCGCCATCGACTTCACGCACGCTGCCCATGGTGCCCCGGTTGGCGATAGCGAGGCCGCCGCTGCTGCCGGCCAGCGCCGTCCAATAGTTGCCTTCGACATACGGTCGTTGCGTGGTGGCGACGCCGAAGGGCACGTCGTAGACGCCCACGACATCGCCGGTGAGCGCCGGGAAGAAGCGGGCGCGCAGCTTCTGTTCGTGGGTGAAGCCGGAACGGGAGTCGCGCTTCTGGCCGGCGGGCGCGCCGATGCGTTCGCCGTCGAAGCGGACCGTCAGGTGGTAGTCGATCCTGCTGCCGGAGTGAGGGAAAAGCCAGGTGGTTGTGAACGGCAAGGGGCCGACGGCGCCGCGCTCCACGACGCGGTAGCCGGCAGCCTCCCGCCGCACCTGTACGGATGTCGCCTTGCCGACACAGCTTTCCCCGTCAATGACCGCGGCGAGTTGGCCGGAGCGACTGCCGGCCACGAACTGATCGCGGCCATCGGTGCTCCGCAGGGCTGCCAGCCCACCCTCGGCATGGAAACTGACGTGATAGTGGTCGGTACGAAAGGAGAGGCCAGCCACCAGTGTCGCGCCGTCTGCCGGCGTCATTGTGGCAAAACCCAACGCTGGTACCGCGACCGGCCCTGTCAGCGCTGTGCCATCCGGTAGCGCGGCCTCGGACTCGCTGCGCGGCCAGGGCAACGGGTTGAAGGCCACATAAGCGCCGCTCTCGCCACTGCCGTCGGACTGCGCCTTGAGCAGCAAGCGCGTCAGGCGCTGGGAACGCTCCAGCGACGCCAGCAGGCGCTCCCGGCCCAATGTCCCGGCTCGCGCCACGATCTGCACGTCGTGGTGCTGACCAACCAGCAGGTCTTTCCAGGCCTGGCGCACTTCGGCTTCTTGCTCCGGCAGCGCGCCGCGGTTCTGCCCTTCCGCCGGATCGGCCGTCGAACGTGCCAGCAGTCGTTCTGCCGTTAAGACGGCAATCTCCGCCCGGCGGGCCAGATCAAATAACTCGTTGCCGCGATAGCCCCAGGGCATGCGCAGGCCAAAGTCTTCCGCTCCCGGCGCTATCGTTGCTGTCGGCTCCGGGAACTCCTCAAAGACTTGCTCCAAAGTGGCCCAGCGGTAGTCGTCACGAGCATCCAGTTCGCTGACCAACTCCTCGCGCTTGAGGCTGCTGTCGTCCAGCCGCGTGGCCAGGAGCGGCTGAATGTGGGCGAAGCGGCTGCGGAAGGCGTCCAGCGAGGCCGGCGAGATGCTGCTCGGGTAGCGCGTGAGGATCCAGGTGTCCTCCGTGGTGAGACCGAAAGGTCCAGGCGGCTGGGCGCGATGGTCTGCCACCTGCCGCTCCTGGTGGACATAGGTGGGCACGCAGGCAACGCGCGAGCCGTCCGGCGCCTCCCACCAGGCGATCGGTAGGTCGTAGCCGGGGCAGTAGCCGTACATGAGGAAGTGCGAGCGTAGCAAGGCCCGCCGGATGCCAAGGCCGGCCAGCACCTGCGGCAATTGTGGGAAAGCGGCGTGCTCCGAGAAGGCGTAGACGCTCACCTCGTAGCCCAGGCACGCTCTGGTCGTCTCGATGCCCAGGGCGATTTGGCGGATGTTGCTTTCCTCCAGCAGGAAGGCGGCTAGCGGCTGGCCGTAGGTGCAGGTGGCGATACCGAAGCGCCCCTGGTAGTGCTGCAACGCCTGGCGCAACTCAGCCAGCACGGCCGGGCGGTTCTCCGCCAACCAGTCGTAGGTCCAGGCCTCGTTGTCCAGGCCCATCTTCAGCTTCGGGTGGCGATCCAGCCAGCCCAGTGTGTCGCGCAAGTGTTGCAAGAAGTGCTCGTAGCCCCAGAGCACCAGCCCGCCATGGTCGTAGCTGACGACGTAGACCATACCCTGGGGGAAGGTCCCCATTACTTCCCGAAGTTCTGGAGCCATTGCGGGTTCTGCTGGTTGTACTGGTCGATGGCCGCCTGGGTGAGTTGCGCTGCCGTGTCCAGCAGTTGCTTGGAAGGGGCAGTATTGGCGATGGCGCCGGTCACGGCGGCGGACAGGGAGCTGCCGAGCTTGGAGAGCGGCGGCTGCCAGGGGAAGAGCGACGTCGATTTCATCTGTTCGGCCACTACCTTCAAGATGGGGTCGGACTGGAAGTAGGGATCGTCCGCCAGCGAGACCAGCGCCGACAACTGGCCGGTCTTGGCCATGTAGAGCTGCTGCGTCTTGTCAGTGCAGAGGAACTTCAATAATTGCCAGGAGGCGTCGTCCTTGTTGGCTGGACTGGCGGCCGGGATGCTCAGCGTGAAGCCGCCGGAGATGCTGACCTGCTTCTTGGGAAAGGGCAAGAGCGCCGCCTTGTAGTTGAGGTCGGCGCCGTATTGGGTGTAGGTCTGCTTGAGCCAACTGCCGTTGAACTCCATGGCGACCTGCCCGGTTATGAAGGGGTCTTTGGCGTTGCTGCCGAAGCTCTTGGCAAAGGTCGCATACTCCGCCGCGGCGCCGACGGCATTGGCGGCCTGACGGACGAAGTCAAGCACGCCCACGCCGGCATCGTCGTCGAACAGCACCTTGCTGCCGGCTGCATCGGAAAGATGTCCGCCGTTGCTGCGATCGAGTTGGTAAAAGAAGACCTGACCGTAGCCCGGCCACCAGCCGACCCGTTGCAACGTGCCATCGGGGGCCTTCTTCGTCAGCTTCTTGGATGCGGCGATCAGTTCATCCCAGGTCGTGGGCGGTTTGGCAGGGTCCAGTCCGACCTCCTGAAAGGCGTTGACGTTGTAGTAGAGGGGGCGGACGTCAGTGTTGAAGCGCAGACCCCACATCTTGCCGGCTTCGACAAAGGTGGGTTGCAGCGCCTGTAAGAAGATGTCGGCAGAGATGCCGTCCTGTTTGGCAAAGGCGTCCACCGCCTTGACGACACCGAGGACGCCGTAGGCGGAGGCCACCGGTGCATCGCCGTTCATAAAGACGTTGGGCGGCGTGCCGCCGGCGATGGCCGTGGTGATCTTCTTCGCCATGTTCCCGAAGCCCAACTGCGTCCTCTGGACGGGGATGTCCGGATGGGCGGTGACGAAGGCATCCAGCATGTGGTTCATCGTCGCCGTGTCGGTGCCGCCGAAGATGTGCCAGTACTCGATGCCGGCTGCAGCCTTGCTGCCGGACGCAGCGGGGGCTGCCGTCGAGGCGGCGCTCGTTGCCGCGCTCACGGCAGCGGCGCTGGCAGAGGTGGCGGCTGTACTGCTGGCGACGCTGGTCGTGGCGACGACGGCGGTCGTCGCGGCCGCGCTGCTGGCGGGCGTGCTCGCCGCAGCCGAGATGGCTGCCGACGTGACTGCAGCCGTCGAAGAGGTCGTCGCTGTGGCGGCTCCGCCACAGGCGCTCAACGCCATGCCTGCCAGTACCACCAACCCGGACCCAGCCATACTGCGCACCACCGTGCGGCGCGACCAACGTTGGACTGCCATAGCATCTTACTTTCTGCCTCGTCCCCGAGGCGTGTTCTCGTTGACCCGCGCGCGTGCGCAGGCCGGGCCGTCCCACCGATCAGCAGTCCCATCACTGCTCGCATCGTGGAACGTTCCACGAGGTACTCTACGGAATGCGGGCCAACTTGTCAAGACCCGCTCACAAAGGGGGAGCTAGCCGAGGTGACGCAGCCAACGATCTTCGACGTGGCGCAGCGGGCAGGCGTCAGCAAGTCCACGGTCTCCAAGGTGCTCACCAAGGCACGGAACGTGAGCGGCGATGCCCGCGCGCGCGTGGAAGCGGCCATCCAAGAATTGCACTATCATCCCAACGCGGCCGCCCGCCGCTTGCAGAGTCGACGGAGTCGTCTGCTCGGGCTGATCATGCCGCGCATCGGCGAGCCTCCCATCCCCGCCGGCTTCTTCAGTGCCTTCATGCTGGGCGCCGGGGAGGCGGCCGCCCAGCACGGCTATGACCTGGTCTGGCACGTGTCCCTGCGCTCCGATAGCGCCAGCGCTGATGACTATGCCCGCCGCTACTTGCAACGGGAAGTCGACGGATTGCTGTTGACGAATATGCGCCTGGAAGACGCTCGCGTAACCGCACTCCAGGCGGCCGACTGCCCCTTTGTCATCGTCGGTCGCTACGGCGACCCGCAAGTCTACACGGTCGATATCGATAACATCGCTGTCGGTTATCTCGCTGCACGGCATCTGCTGGACCTCGGCCACCGGCGTATCGGCCTGCTGAACGGTGTGGCCGAACTCCCGTTTTGCCAGGACCGCTACCAGGGCTATCGGCAGGCGCTGTTGGAATGCGGGGTCGTCGATCCGACCCTGGTGCAGTGGCGGCGATTCCAGGAGCAGGACGGCTATACCGCAACCCGAGAGCTCCTGGCGGCGACCGGTGTCAGCGCGTTGATCGTCACCGATGCGGCTTTGCGCGCCGGCTGCCTACGGGCGCTGCACGAACAGGGCGTTGCCGTACCCGGGGACTGCAGCGTCGTCGGCATTGATGACTTCGCGCTGGAACAGGAGCAGGGCGGGGTCACCGCCATTGTCCAACCGACCGGCGAGATGGCCGCCGCCGCCATCGAGACGCTGCTGCGTCTGCTCAACGGCGAACCCCCGACCCAGCGGCGGCGGCTGCTGGCCCCCCGCCTCGTTCCCGGCGCCAGCACAGCGCCACCAGGAACCTGAAGCGGCCTGAGAGAAGGGAAAGCCATGTCAATCACCCCCGCCAGAAGGCGGGGGCTTGTCACTCGGCTCGATGGCTGGCCGCGCTACCGGCGAGTGGATGTCTGGCGCGCGGGCGCAACGACCTAGCCGATTGCTCTGGGCGTCGCCGATGAACTGGACGGTGACGACATCATCCCTGGCTTTCGCTACCCGGTAGCACAGCTATTCCCCTGAGGGCGTCGCCTCGCTTCGGTACAGCACAGGGCAGATGGTCGGGTCGGCATAGTCGGGAACGCCGTCCACTTGCCGGCAGAGCGCATTATTGGCGTGGCGCGCGAGCTGGCCGTTGTCGCCCATGTACTCGCGGTAGCGGTTGGCCTCATCCTGGAGATGGACGGCAATGGCGCGACGCGGGTCGCCGCACACATTGGGGCCACTGCCATGGATCGTCCGGCAGTTATGGAAGCTGACCTGCCCCTTGCGGAAGTTCACAGTCGTCTTGACCACCGGCTGGCCACCGGAGGCGAAGCCCTGCTCAATGGTCGCCAGATCGTGGCTGAAGAAGTTTAGCCCCTTCGACTGTTCGGTCCAGCGATTGCTGCCCTCGACGAAGGCGATGGAGCCCATCGCTTCGTCGCAATCGTGGAAGGGGATCCAGGCGGTCAGCATGGCGTCGGAACTGGCACACAGCCAGTACTGGCGATCGGTGTGCCAGCCGACACGCGCAGGCTTGTCCGGGCTGTCCGTCGGTTTGTAGAGCAACTGGTCGTGCCACAGCCGGATGCTTGGTGCGCCGGTCAGCCGGGCGGCGATGGCGCCGAGGATCGGCTGGTGCGTCAGCACTGCCAGTTCCGGGCAAAAGAAGGAGGCGTAATCGTTCTTGCGCAGCCCTTCGGGCGCCGTACCGGTGGGGCGGAAGCGCGCCAGCGCCTTGATGCCGGAGTCGCTGACATCACCGGCGTAAAAGCGTTCGCTCCCGGCGATGGCAGCGTCGATTTGCGCCTCATCCAAAATCACGGGTGAGAGGTAGTAGCCGTGTTCCTGGTAAAACGCAACGTCCTGATCGGACGGCAGGAGGGCTAGCTGTGCCGCCGAGAGCATCTGGGCGACGACCTGTTCCTGGGTAGTTTGGTGGGACACGATCTATTCCTTCCCCTGTATGATCCGGCAAGTCTTGCCGCCTGGACGTTCACCGGACATGGACCGAGGTCCAGTGAGAATGTAGCAGCTATGGTGACGATGTTTCCTATTCTTCATCCTCCTCGTCATCCCAATCCTCCTCCAGGTTCGGGTACTGGGGCGGCGCTTGGCCGTGGCTCTCGACGACACGCGGATAGGCATCACCGACAGCCGGAGCGGCGGACAACACTTCAATCTCGTGCAGGAGCTGGTCGCCAAAGTCGAACAGGTAGGAGAAACGCTGCCCGGGCTGCAGCTCCAACTCGGCCAGCACGACCTCGTCGCTGACCGGTGACTCGTCATCAAGGAAAGGACCGCCGCCATAGGGTGCGATACCTGCGATGGCGGTTAATGCGTCGTTGGGACGGCTGCCGAGATGGAAGGCGTAGAGGTGGTCGTTATCCCAATCAAAGGCGCGCTGAATGGCCAGGTGCAGGTCGTCCAGCGTCTGGTCGTCCCGAAGTTCCAGCACGCGCCACACCTGACGGGTCCAGGCCAGGGTGACGCGGAGCCGGTAGGCGCGCAGGATGGTCGGCAGCATCGGCGCAGGCAGGGAAGCAGGTTGCTCCTCCGGTTCGCCATCGTCCGCCTGGTCGAGCACGACCCTCCAGGCCCGGTCGCGGCCTTGCCGGCCCTCTGCCAGACGGTGGGCGAACAGGCGTCGCAGGGCAGGCGTCAGATCGGTGCGGTACGTCACGTACCTGCGGTCGACGACGAAGGGTGTGTCCAGGGCGAACAGCACGACGCCAAGCGGCTCGGGAGCGGGCGACCCCTGGTAAACACCCCAGGCCAGCAGCCGGTGGACCAGGTCGTGCTGCGCCATGCGGTTCTGGCTCTTGCGCAGAATTGCCCCGGCGGCGTCGAGCAGCTCCGCGTTCCGCCGCTCCACGGCGCCGGCATCCTGGTTCGCCGCCCGAATTGCCTCGGCGTGAAAGCGCCCCGTCTCTGCATCGTCGCAGCAGATCAGGAGTGAGTCGGCGCCCTCCTGCCGCCGCTGCGTCCACCAGCTCCAGAATGGCGCCGGCATTTCCAGGATGGGGCTCAACTCATACACGAGCCGACCGAGTGGCGTCGTCGGCTGGACGGTGGGGCCGCCCTCCAACGCCAGCGTCGGCGCCGGCCCGCTCTCGCCGCCACTCCGCATGACCCAAAGCAACTCCACAACGTCCTGGTCGGTGACGAGCAGGCGCTTCTCCGGCGCCAGCATGTCCATCACCAGCCGGACGCAGGCGCCGCGCAAGAAACGGGGAAGGTAGACGTAGCGGCCATCCGCCGTGCGTCCGCAGTACGGGTCGGCGGTCAGGGCGTTGCGCACTGTTTGCAACGGGTTGCGGCTGGTGATCCGCTCGCGCGCCAGGCAACGAGCGAGTATCTCCTCCGCGCTGAGCGGCGCCTCCTCCTGCAGCACAGCGCGAGCCAGGCTCTTGGCGGAAGGTCCGGGATTGCGCGTCATGATCGTGCCTCCATTTTCTGGTTCCACGGCGTTCGACATACGGAACTCGCACGACTGTATCGTACTTCCCGGAGTGCAGCATGGCATGTGCCGAGTACCGGCCTTGACCCCAATTCGCGGCCTCCTATCCACCCATTATCGCAATGGCTGCAACACATGACGCCGTAGCCGCGACTATAGAGGTGGACGGCAAGAGAGGAGAAAGCGATGCCGCTGGCGTTTCCCCCGATCAGCCACCCGGAGGATGCCGACGCGGCAGCAGCGTTTGCCCGACAGGTTGCCCGGCACCGGCGGGCGGTGGAGAGCCTGCTGGGTCGGCTCCTCTCCAGCGCCGAAGATGTCGAGGATGTGTACCAGGAAACGCTGTTGCACGCCTACCTCGGTCGGAGCGGGTTGCGGCAGCCCGAGCAGTTCGGCGCCTGGCTGCGCACCATCGCCTACAACCGGGCCATGCAGTGGCAACGCGGACGCTACGCCGAAGCGGAACGCCGGCCGCGCCTCTGGCAGCCGGAGGAGGAGGAGGACGTCGACCTGGCAACGGCGGCAGATCGCCTGGATGTGACGGCAGCGCTCGGTCTGCTGTCACCGGGTGATCGCCGGTTGTTGCTGTTGCGCCACGTGCAGGGGCTGACTTCGGCCGAGATCGCCGCGCTCACCGGCTGCAAGGCGACCACCGTCCGCAGCCGGCTGCACCGGGCGACGCGGCAACTGCGGGATGTACTGGACCAGCCGGAACGCGCGCGCGACGCCAGTGATGTTGGCGGCAATAGAGAAAGGGAAGGCTAGATGAACGAACAGCAAGCAGCAACAATTGAGAGCGACCAACCTGTAGCGAGCGGTAGCAAGGTCAGGGCGGCGTTCGCCTGCTCCTTCTGCGGCAAGAAGCAACACCAGGTCTGGCGGCTGATCGCCGGCCCCGGCGTCTACATCTGCAGCGAATGCATTCTGCTCTGTGTGGAGATGCTGATCGACGGATCACAGGCCGACCTGGACGACCCGGATGTCTTCCGCGTCGCGACCCGACGAGAGGATGGCACCGTAGAGCAGTTATCTTTCGGACCGCTGCCGGAACCGGGCATCCCGACGGCCACGACGCCGGGTGGCGTCCACTGGCTGTACCTCTGCCCCATCTGCGGCACGGTGAACGTCGGCAGCGAATTGGACACCTGTCTGCACTGCGCCGCCCCTCTGCCGCGTCCCGGCGAACAACCCGTGGAGCGACCACGGACACCCTGGCACGTCGGTTTCAGCAGGTCTGAGCTCCGCTCCTTCGCTCCGGCGCTGCGGACGACACTGGAACTGGCCCAAGAAGAGGCAGCGCACCTCCGTCACGACTATATAGGCACCGAGCATCTTCTGCTCGGCCTGCTGCGCCAGGAGGACAACCCGGCCGCTACGACGCTGACGGCGCAAGGCGTGACAGTGGAGGCAGTTCGGCAGGCAGTAGGTGAGATTATGGGAGCGGGAAAGGCGGAGCCGGCGGCCGTCAAAGGCTACAGTCAGCGAGGCCGGGAGGTGGTGCGCAGCGCGCTCGCCCTGGCGAAGCAGCGGGATCAGACCAGCGTGGGGCCGGAGCACCTACTCCTGGCGTTGCTGCAAGAGCGTATGGGCGTTGCCGCGTTGACACTTACCGCCTTGGGAGTTGACATGGATGGGATGCAACGCCAGATGGAGCAACGGCTTTCGCTGGCGGCGCCCACAGAGCCGCCAACCGCTGAGGATCGTCCGTGACAAGCTGGACACCGGCCGAGACGGGGATTTCTCACCGCTTGTGGCACAATGCGGGATATGTGTCGACGATTGCCTGGTCCACGGCCGGCTTCGGAGGGAAAGCCATGGTGACCCGGGAAGAACTCCAACGGCAACGGAGTGACATCCTCGCCATCGCAGCCCGTTATGGGGCTACTAACGTTCGCCTGTTCGGCTCCTTGGCTCGTGGCGACGCCCTGCCTGGTAGCGACGTTGATATCCTCATTGATCTTGAGGATGGGCGTAGCCTGCTCGACCTGTGTGCGTTGGAAGGGAACCTCGAAGATCTGCTGGGCTGCCCCGTCGACGTTGGCCTCGCCCGTGCGCTACGGCCCCGCGTAGCGAGAGAAGCGCTGCGGGACGCAGTTCCCCTATGAGGAATGACCGTCTCTATCTGGAGGACATCGCCGAAGCGATAGAGCGCATCGAGAAGTATACAGCGACTGGCTTGAACGCCCTGGAAAACGACGAGCCGCTCCAGTCGCTCGTGTTGCGGTATCTACAAGTAATCGGAGAAGCTGTACGCTCATTGTCGGTTGAACTTAAAGAACGACACCAGGATGTGCCATGGCGCGACATCGGGCGGCTGCGCAATAAGCTGGTACATCACTATTTCGACATTGACCTGCCTACGATTCGAGAGATAGTTGTACGTGATTTGCCGGTACTCAAGCAGCAGATCAACGTCATCCTCGGAGAATTCACGTAGTCTGGCAGCATCCCCTCCCCTCCGCAACGGCGGACTAGAGCGCCGGTCCACTGAACCCGACCTTGCGAGAGCGAGCAGTCTCAGCTCTTCATTGCGGCCATCGCCGGAGTGTTTGACGGGCGCCGGGCGAACCACCCGCCGCAGCGGGTGGTTCGCCCGCCCGTAAACGGGCGGGCGAACCGGCGGCAGCGATTAGTGGACCGGCGCTCTAGAGGCGTCGTGCCGCTCGCGGACGAATGCGCCAGCGGCTGCCTGTCTACCCCTCACGCCCGGCCGGGAAGACGTCGGCCAC
Organism: Chloroflexota bacterium; assembly: GCA_036734945.1. Lineage (GTDB taxonomy): Bacteria > Chloroflexota > UBA4733 > UBA4733 > UBA4733 > UBA4733. The sequence continues at coordinate 80,668 of DAIMXP010000008.1, read as the reverse complement.
AGCGCGTGTGACCCCCGGGAACAGGGGGCAATGCAGCACTGCACCGGGACGCAATACTGCCTCTTCCATGAACTGGCTATCCCGGTAGGCGTATTGTGTCACCGTCCGTCCCACCGGGTCGACAGTCCAGTAGTACGGCACGCCGTTGCGTTCGTAGGTTTGCCACTTGCTCCCACCGAGCAGATCGTTCTTGCGAGTCTTCGGTGAGAGCACCTCGATCACCAGACCCGGTACGTCCCGCACGAAGTCGCCTCGTAAGGCGTGGGCGTGCTCCTTGCGGACGAAAAAGACATCGGGCTCCGAACCGTCGATGCCGCGCAAGCCGCGCTGGAGATAGTCCAGCGCCACCGCGCATGGACCGGACCCGGCCACGCCATAGCCGGCGTCTTCCGCCACGAAGAGCAAGCGCAAGAGTTGCTGCAGGATCAGCATGTGCGCGACATCAGGCGGCGGCATCAGGACCAACTCCCCTCCCAGCAGTTCATAACGCGGCCCGTCTGCGGGGAGCGCCAGAAGGTCGGCCAGGGTATAGCTGCGCTTGCTCGGCTGAGGCATCGCTGTGCGCGTACTGATTGCCATCAGGACCCCATTCCATCGCCCGCCTGGGACGCGGGCCAGCCGTGCAAGCCTAGCATGGGACCCTTTCAATTGCCGCCCTGCTCAGGCTACCCCCCTACCAGGCCTGCGGATAGAGATCGTCAGGCGTGAAAAGCAGGACGCGCTGATCCACCCGTTGAGCGAGGGACCGGAGATCGGCGGCGAACCCGGTACGAGAGAAGAGGGCCCAGTAACAGGTAGGGGATGGATGCAGTTGAGACGCTCCGGCAGCCAGTGTTTGCTGCAGTGCGGCGAGCTCACTCAGCCCGATCGACGCCTGCGTCCATTTGCATGACCCCGTGAGGGTCGTCAGGCCATTCTCGCGGGCGACGACGTCGATCTCATGTCCGCCATCCCACCACGTCCCCACTTCGTCGAACTGCAGTTCTTTCGGCAATGTGCCGAAGCGGTAGGCATGCCACAGGAACTGGCGGCAGACCTCCTCGAAGGGCGGACGGGAGACATATTCGGCAAAGGACTGCTGGATACGCGCCAGGACGCGGCGTTCCAGGCTCTGGGCGATCAGGCTCCGATTTGGATCGACGTACCGATACCAGAAGGCGAGGTAGTTATCGGCGAGGAAGTAGAGCGAGTTCCGCGACATCGGGCGCTGCCGCTCGGTGATGGGAACGTCCCGTCTGATCAGGTCGAGGTCCAGCAGCGACTGCAACTGGGCCGAGACATCCTGGGCCGCTTGCCTGCCGATGGCGCGGGTGATGTCGCTGGGGCGGCGGTTGCCGGTGGCAATGGCCCGCAAAATGGAGCCATAGACGACATCTTTACGCAGGTCCTCCAACAGCAGCCAGTCCGGTTCCTCATTCAAGTAGGTGTTGCGCCGGAGGGCCGTCGCCAGGAGATTTTCTTCGAGGTTCCGGTCGGGGTCGAACTGTTCGAGATACGACGGCATGCCGCCGAGTACGGCGTAGGCCTCGATGCGCTCCTGCGGAGTATAGCCGGGAAAGAACAAGGCGGCTTCCAGGTAGTCGAAAGGCTCCAACTTCAAGGATCCGGTGCGGCGGTTGTAGAGCGGAGCGTTGAGATCCAGCACTTGCCGCTCCATAAAGGCCACGTAAGAGCCGGTAAGGATGAGTTTCAAATTTGGCAGTCGCTTCTGCTGGTCCCACCAGTGCTGGAGCACCGTCAGGAAGCCTCGGTCGACGTCGGCCAGGTACGGGAGTTCATCCAGGATCACGACGACGGGTTGTTCCGCTTGACCTTGAGCCAGGTGGGCCAGCCAGGCCAGAAAGGTCTCCATCGACGCGAAGGGTTGCGCCAGGAACGCGCTGGGATAGGCGTCGCGCGCCATGGCTGTCAGGGTCTCCAGTTGCAGCGGCAGCGTCCGTCGGGTCGCTCGGTAAAAGATGTGCGGAGTATCGGCGAAACTGTGGCTGAGCAGCGTGCTCTTGCCCACGCCGCGCCGACCGTAGAGCATGAACAGTTCCGCCCGCGGCGACTGGCGCATCTGCCCCAATGTGACGAGTTCGCGCGTCCGGTTGTGGAACGCCATTGCTCTCCTCTAGTGAATCCAATAGTATTAGCATGGTCAGTATGATCATGCTAATACTATCCGTGGGAGTCGTCACCCGCCCGCATTGCGGTGCAGCGTCCCCAGCATTCTTACAGTTCTGCCCGCTGAAAGCGTCCCCACAACTGGTCTGCCATCACCGCCGCGTTTACCTGCAGACCGTAGCGGGCGCACCTCCGGCGGCTCCAGGTCGACTCGTTGCAAAGGCGGGGCCGGACCTTCCTCGTCGCCGACATACTCCATGAGGATGGCGTTCGCGGCCTGATCTACCGGCCGCGGGACGATGGCGCCGGCGTCGTGCAGCAAGCGATGGGTGGCATACTCAGCACCCACCCAGGAACTGAACTGGAACTCGCGGCCGACGCGCGACTTGTTCGCCAGCGCTCGCCGCAGGTGGCTGTCGCGGATGTACTGGCCGGCCCGGTACACGGCGTCATTCTTGAAACCGCGCGACTCCTGGTCGCGATAGACCTTGGCCACATAAAAGGCTTGGCCGGTCGCCGGTTCTGCCGCGCAGCGGTACGCGGTCGCCTTCTTGCCGCTCTTCTGCATAACACGGCCTCCTTTCCGGGGGGCACTGCCACGCGCCGTAGCAGGCAATCGGCTAGAATGTGATCTTGACGCGGCTGTCGTCGTTTGTCAAGCTTGGTTCCACAGCACGGCGGAAGAGGATGAACCATGAGTGGGGACAAGCTACCTCTGGAGGAGCCTGACATGCTGCCGGAGTACGATTTTCGCCACGGCATACGAGGAAAATACGCCGAACGATACGCGGGCAGGACAAACCTCGTACTGTTAGATCCCGATGTTGCAGATGCCTCTCCTGATTCGATCGCGGTCAATGAGTCGCTCCGTGCGCTGTTGCATGTTGCTAGACGAACGTCCCGCAAATCAGCAGCGTCGTAGATTCGTTACTGTCTCGGCCAAACGGCAGATAGCAGCATGACTTCCGTTCTCGGCATTGATGTCGGCGGCACTTTCACCGACTTCGTCCTTCTCACTCCGGATGGCGTGCGCATTCATAAGCGGCCAAGCACGCCCGATGACCCGCTGCGGGCGTTCGGCGAAGGCATCGCGTCGCTGGATCAGCCGCCGAGCACGCCGGTGGTGCATGGCACAACTATTGTCACTAATGCCGTTCTGCAAGGGCGCGGCGCCCGCACCGCCTTCATTACCACACGGGGTTTTGCCGATCTGCTGCTGATCGGCCGGCAGGAGCGCCCCTCCCTCTACGACCTGCGCGCCCGGCCGCCAGCGCCACTGGCGCCGCCGGAACGCTGCTTCGAGGTCGACGAGCGGATCGGCGCGGATGGCAGTGTGGTGCAGCCGCTGGATGTGCGCGACCTTGATGCGCTAGCCGAGCAACTGGCCAGTTGTGGAGCGGAAGCGATCGCCATCTGCCTGCTCTTCTCCTTCCTTTCCCCTGAACACGAGCAGCAGATCGCCGCACGGCTGCGGGAGCGTCTGCCGCAGTGCTTCATCTCTCTGTCATCGGACGTCGCGCCGGAGTTCCGCGAGTACGAGCGGGCCAGCACGACGGTGATCGACGCCTTCAGTGGACCGGTCACCGCCGGCTACTTGCAGCGCCTGCGTCAGATCGCGCCCAACGTCCAGCTCATGCAAAGCTCCGGCGGCCTGACCTCGCCAGAAGCGGCGGCGCGCCACCCGGTCTGCCTGGCCCTCTCTGGTCCAGCTGGGGGCGTGGCCGGCGCTTTCGCGGTGGGTCGGTCGACTTCGCCGCGGTTGATCGGCCTGGATATGGGTGGTACGTCTACGGATGTGGCCCTTTGCGACGGCAGCATCCCCATGATGATCGAAGGCAGTCTGGCCGGGCGGCCCATTCGCCAGCCGATGGTCGCTGTACATACTATCGGCGCTGGAGGCGGCTCCATTGCTCGGCTCGATGCCGGTGGGCTGCTGCGTGTTGGCCCGGCCTCTGCCGGGGCTGAACCGGGCCCGGCCTGCTACGGCCGCGGCAGTGAACCGACCGTCACCGATGCCAACCTGCTGCTGGGTCGCCTGGCTCCGTCCGGGCTGCTCGGCGGCGAAATGCCGCTGGACAGCGAGCATGCAGCAGCAGCCCTGGAACGCCTGGGCAGACTCGCGGGGCTGAGCGTGGAGGCGACCGCGGCCGGCATCGTTCGCATCGTCAACGCCGGCATGGCCCGCGCCCTGGCCCACGTCTCCGTGGAGCAAGGCTACGATCCACGCGACGTCACGCTCGTTCCTTTCGGCGGCGCCGGGCCGATGCACGCCTGTGAACTGGCGGACAGTCTCGGCATCGGCTCCATACTGGTCCCGCGTTATCCGGGCGTCCTGTCGGCCCTCGGCATGGCGCTCTCCGACCAGACGCGCGACTATCGGCGGAGCATCCTGCAACTGGCAGATCGCCTGGATGAGGCGACCCTGGCCCTGCTTTTCGCCCCCTTGCTGGAGCAGGCGAGAGACGAGGCCCCAGCGGGCGCCCGGTTGCTGCCGGCGCTGGACATCCGCTACCGTGGGCAGTCCTTTGAGCTGACGGTGCCGATGGCGGACAGCCTTGCTGACACGCTGGCTGCCTTTCACCGCGCGCATAATCAGCGCTACGGGTATGCGCGTCCAGCGCAGCCAGTGGAGGTCGTCACGCTGCGCGTGCGTTCCGTACACGCTTCCTCATTTGCCCTTCCTGCGGTGGCGTCGGAGCCGGGCGAGGCACGGCAGGGCCACTGTCGGGTCTGGTTTCCCCAAGGGTGGACCGAGGCGGTGGTGATCCTGCGGGCGCGCCTGGCGCCGGGCGAACGTGTGGCGGGACCGGCACTGCTGGTGCAACAGGATGCCACGACGGTTGTCGCGCCTGGTTGGTCCGGTCGCGTCGATAACGCCGGGGACCTGTTACTGCGCCGGGGGGAGCGGAGGAGACCCCTTCCGGCTCGCACAACTCGCCAGGTTTCCCCCTGACGGGAGAAACCTTCCCTGCAATTCAGGGGCGGACGCCTTCGGGACTGTACGGAAGGACCGGAGCGTAGTTCTGGGGGAGTGCTGCGCGGCAAGCTGGCCGTCGTTCAGCGCCCGGTTCTGCGGCGGCTCCGCCCGGAAGTCGGGTACCATCGCCGTGAGCGCCACCACCACCGCAGCCGCCTGCGCGGCCGCCCATGGTCCGGTACCCCGACCCAGGCCGCCAGTGGAGCGACTGTCCAGTACTAGCGGACACGCCTATGCTCGGTGTCGGCAGCCGTCCATTGATCTGCACCGAAGGTTTCTCCCGTCAGGGGGAAACCTGGCGAGTTGTGCGAGCCGGAAGGGGTCTCCTCCGCGCCCGACAAGCGCAATGTATCCACGCGGCAGTTATCGGACAATATCCCGCACCCGTGCCACGTCTCTTCCCATCTGATCCACCAGCGCCTCCACGCCGTCGAAGCGTTGTTCGTCGCGCAGTTTGGCAAAGAATTCCAACTCCAGGCGCCGGCCGTAGAGGTCGCCGGAGAAATCCAGCAGGAAGGCTTCCACCAATTCGATTGCGCCATCGAACTGCGGACGGACACCGATGCTCACGGCGGCCGGCCGGATGGTGTCGTCGCTGCGGGCGATCACGGCGTAGATGCCGCGTCCTGGCAGCAGCTTGCCCTCGTCTGCTGCCAGGTTGGCTGTTGGGTAGCCAAGCTGGCGGCCACGCCGGTCGCCGGGCACGACGATGCCGCCGAGGCGGTAGGGACGGCCGAGCAACTGGGCGGCCTCTGCCACCTGACCGTCGCGCACCTGCTCGCGGATCGTGCTGCTACTGCTGTTGCCCGCCGGACCGTCCCGGCGGCTGATGGTGCAGATGGTGATGCCGTGCCGGTTGGCAAGCTCGCGCAACAGGGCGACATCGCCACTGCGCTGGCGGCCGAAACGAAAATCCTCACCGACCCAGAGTTCTTCCAGCGCAACAGATCCAGCAAGCTGATCGACGAATTCGGCGGGTGTGAGCGCGGCGAATGCAGTGCTAAAGGGCAAGGTCAGTTGGGCATCCACCCCTAGTTCCGCCAACAACTGCGTTCGCTCGGCGAAGGTTGTGAGGTAGCCAGGCCAGGCGGCCGGCCGGAGCACGGCTCGGGGGTTCGGCCAGAACGTGATGGCGAGACTGGGGCGTGCATGCTGGCGTGCGGCGCTGACAACCTGCCGCAACAGGTAACGATGACCCGCGTGGACGCCATCGAAGTTGCCGATGGCGGCGATGGCGCTCGGCGATCTGCCAGCGGAAGGCAGCGGATCGCCCAGTTGCAGCGTTAGCACACGATGCTAGCCAACGGCGACGGCTACTCTCCCGCCGACCTTGGGGAGGGTCACCTGCAGCGCCGCAAATACCGCATCCAGCTCTGCGCGCTGCACCCAGCCGACGTGGCCGATGCGGATGATCTTGCCGGCCAGGCTCTGCTGCCCGCCGGAGATGATGATGCCGTGCTCCTGGCGGAGCCGCGTGACCAGCGCCTTGCCATCCACGCCATCGGGCAGCCAGGCGGCGGTCACAACATCGGAGAAGTGGACGCCATCGCTCAATACCCGGAAGCCGAGTTCCGTGAGTTGCTCGCGGGTGTAGCGGGCAAGGTTGCGGTGGCGGGCGAAGACGTTCTGCATGCCTTCGGCAGCCATGAGCGCCATACCTTCCAGCACAGCATAGAGCACGGAGAGGGCCGGCGTGGTGAAGGTCTGACCCTGCGTCAGGTACTGGCGAGCCGTGGCGAAGTCCCAGTAGAAGCGCGGGCAGGTGGCCTGCTCGGCGGCAGCCCAGGCTTTGGGGCTGACCGACACGGCAACGACGCCGGGAGGGGACATGAAGGCCTTCTGGGAGCCGGTGACCGCCACGTCAACGCCCCAGGCGTCGGCCTGGAAGGGCAGCGCACCGATGGAGCTCACGCCGTCCACCAGCAAGAGGGCTCGTCCGGCCACGGCGCGGGAGATGGCGGCAATGTCGTTGGTGACGCCGGTCGACGTCTCGTTGTGCGTCACCAGCACGCCTTTGATGCTGGGATTCTCGTCCAGCAGCGCCGCCACACGCGCCGGTTGGGCCGCTTCACCGAACTCCACTGCATACTTCGTCACCTTCAGACCGAAGGCTTTGGCGATGCTGGCGAAGCGCTCACCAAACACGCCGATGGAGACGGCCAGAACATGGTCGCCGGGCGAAAAGCAGTTGACTACGCCCGCTTCCAGGCCGCCGGTGCCGGAGCTGGGGAAGACGAAGAGGTCGTGCTCGGTCCCGAACCAGCGCTTCAAGCCACTGGTCACACTGCTGATGAGCGCCGCAAACTCCGGGCCGCGGTGGTCGATCATCTGGCGACTACTGGCGGCGAGCACCTCGGGCGGGCAGGGCGTGGGACCGGGGATGCGCAGGTTCATCGATGCAGTTTCCTTCCTGTCTCCGTGCGTGCCGTCACGCACCGACATCCTGCCGAGTATACCAGCGGGGTGGCGGGGGATGAGGAGTGACGGCGCGGTTGGCTTGCACTCTGTGCTGCCAGGGATTGGCAGCACTCGGTCCCGGACTATAGTCCTTGATTATGAGTGTGGTATCCTCCAGATTAACGACTGGGAGGTGGAACATGTCGGCGGTCGTCGATAGGCAGCAGGCGGCATTCATCACCGATAAAGCGGAGACGAATGCGTTGCTTGACGATATGTCTCAACGCTACCTCGGCGTGCCCTACCACGAGTTCTTGCGGCGTTTCGATCGTGGCGAATACGCGCAAGATCGCGAGCAGCCAGAAATTGTACGTCTCGCGATGCTTCGTCGCCATTTTGTCTAGGGCTTTCCGAACTCCTTACGACGCAGCACACGCGTTCGGCGCGGTGCTCCAGTCAGTGGTGTCTTGCCTGATCCACGGTAAAATGACCATCCTGGGGCTACAGCGACCGCAGATGCTCTGTTCTGCCCTCCTGAACGCCGGGCGACCGGCGGCGCTTAACGCTACGCCACGTATCTGGCTCTGGGTGGCGCATAGCTACCGGGCGATCCCGATAGCAGGGGATCCTGTGAACGGGTGGACGGTTTCCACGTCCAGTTACTACTATGCGTATACCACTTCCGAAGCGCAAAAACCGGAGATCATTGCTTACCATTGGCATCCCGACGGCGAAGGGGCCTTTCGCTGGCCGCACCTGCACATCGGCGCCGCCTGGACGGCTGAACGCCCCAGATTCTCGTCTCATTGGCATGTTCCTTCAGGTCGTGTCCCGCTGGAGCACGTCCTGCGCTTCGCCATCCGCGAGCTGGGCGTGGTTCCCATAGACAGGGAATATGAGTCCGTGTTCGATGGAGCAATGACCCAGTTCGATCAGGATCAATTCCGAGCAGATAGGCCGCCGGGCTAGAGAGTCTGCCTTAGCCGACGTGCCGGAGCATTGGGGAGCAGCGATGGAAACCCGGATTATTCGCAGCGAGCGGCGACAGCGCACGATCAGCGCGCGCATGGAAGCAGGCGTCCTCGTCGTGCGCCTGCCGGCCGGGATGACGGCTGAGCAGGAGCAGGAGTGGGTCGAGCGCATGCGCCAGCGCGTACTGGGCAAGCAGCGCACGAACGGGTTGAACACGGACGGCGCCCTGCGCCAGCGCGCCGAGGAACTCAACAACGCCTACTTCGGGGGCGCGCTGCGGATCGTCGACATCCGTTACGTCTCCAACCAGGACGCCCGCTGGGGCAGTTGTACCACCAATCAGGGCACCATCCGCCTCTCCGACCGCCTGGCGACGGCGCCGGACTGGGTGCGCGATTATGTCATCATCCACGAGCTCGCCCACCTCGTTCGCCCCGACCACAGCCCCGCCTTCTGGAAGCTGGTGCAACGCTACAAGCTCACCGAACGCGCTCGCGGCTACCTGATGGCGTTGGGTCTGGAGCAGGGCGAGGGTGAAGTTCTCTAACGAATCTCTAGTTGACAGAGGGACACTCAACTAGGATACTAAGTCACGGGTCAATGTTGCCGCCCCACCAGAGTGGGAGCCCTCGGCACGACCGACCGAGAGAGGAAATCCCACCGCCATGTCCATACCAGATACCTTTGAGGCCATTGGGCAAGAGAAGATCGAGCATATTCCGACATCTCTGCCCGTCGTGCCGTTGCGCGGCACGCTTGCTTTTCCGCGTATCCCCATGCCGATGATGGCCGGGCGCGAAGGCTCCCGCCGCGCCCTGGCCGAAGTCGCCGAGTCCGAAGAGAAGCTCGTGCTGCTCGTCGCCCAGAAGGAGCGCGACAAGGATAAGGTCGGCGCCGGCGACCTCTACGAAGTCGGCACCGTCGCCAAGGTCTTGCAGTTGTATGCGGCGCCCAACGGGGTGCTCAACTTTGTGATTCAGGGCTACGCCCGTGCCCGCGTCCGCTGGTACAACCAGTATGAGCCGAGCATCACGGCGACCATCGAAGTCATGAGCGAGCCGGAGGAGCGCACGCCGCGCATTGAGGCGTTGCAGCGCGAGGTGCAGGGGCTCATTCGCCGCTACATCGAGCTGGATGGCGCCATCCCCGAAGAGGCGGCGCAGTGGCTGAGCAGGATCGACGATCCGAACCTGCTGGCCGACCTGGTGGCGGCCTTCGTGCCCGAGCTTTCCGTCGAGCAGAAGCAGCAGGCGCTGGAGGCTGTCGAGTTGGAGCCACGCCTGCGCCACGTCATCACCCTGCTGAACGAGCAGATCGAGATTCTCGGCATCAAGGCCAAGATTCACGGCGAGATCAAGCAGGGCATGGAAAAAACGCAGCGCGAGTACCTGCTGCGCGAGCAGATGAAGGCGATCCAGAAGGAACTGAGCGGCGACGCCGAAGGCAGCGAAACGGATCAACTGCGCAAGCAGATTGCCGAGGCCAACATGCCGGAAGAAGTCCAGAAGAAGGCGGAGAAGGAAGTCTCCCGCCTGGAGTCGATGCCGCAAGGCTCCCCGGAAACGGGCATGATTCGCAGCTACATCGACACCCTGCTCTCGCTACCCTGGTCCAAGGAGACCGAGGACCGGCTGGACATCGCCGAAGCCGCGCATGTGCTCGACGATGAGCACTACGGTCTGGGCAAGGTGAAGGATCGTATCCTGGAGCACCTGGCGGTGCGCAAACTCGCCCCGGAATTGCGGACACCGATCCTCTGCTTCGTCGGCCCTCCGGGTGTCGGTAAGACCAGCCTGGCCAAGTCCATCGCGCGGGCGCTGGGCCGCCAGTCGGTGCGCATCTCCCTCGGCGGCGTCCACGACGAGGCGGAGATTCGCGGGCACCGCCGCACCTACATCGGCTCCATGCCGGGGCGCATCATCCAGGGCATGAAGAACGCCGGCACCAAGAACCCGGTCTTCATCCTGGATGAGATCGACAAGGTCGGCGCCGACTTCCGGGGCGACCCCTCGGCGGCGTTGCTGGAGGTGCTGGACCCCGAGCAGAACAAGGACTTCGCCGACCACTACCTGGACGTGCCGTTTGATCTGTCGAAAGTGCTCTTCATCACCACCGCCAACCTGCTGGATACCGTGCCGGCGGCACTGCGCGACCGCATGGAGATCATCCCGCTGGCCGGCTACACCGAGGTGGAGAAGGTGCAGATCGGCATCCGCCATCTCGTGCCGAAGCAAGTCAAAGAGCACGGCCTGACCGCCGAGCAGCTCGGATTCACCAAAGAAGGGCTGGAGGCCATCGTCCGGGGCTACACCCGAGAAGCCGGCGTGCGCAGCCTGGAGCGCCAGATCGCTACAGTGTCGCGTAAGGTTGCCCGACGGGTTGCCGAAGGTGATGCCGCGGTGACCAGCGTGTCGCCGGAGAACCTGGCGGAGTACCTCGGTCCCCGCAAGTTCACCGACAGCCTGAAGGAAGAGGCCGACGAGGTCGGCCTGGTGACCGGCCTGGCCTGGACGGAGGCGGGCGGCGACGTCCTGACCGTCGAGGCGACGGTCATGGAAGGCGGCGAGGGCGGCCAGTTGGGTCTGACCCTCACCGGCCAGTTGGGCAACGTGATGCAGGAGTCGGCGCGCACAGCCCTGAGCTACGTCCGTTCCCACGCTCGCGTCCTGAACATCAACCCTGCCCTCTTTACGGGCCATTCGGTCCATGTGCACGTGCCGGCAGGGGCCATCCCCAAGGACGGACCTTCGGCCGGTGTCACGATGGCGACGGCGCTGGCGTCGGCGCTGTCCGGCCGCCCGGTGAACCGCGACGTGGCGATGACCGGTGAGGTCACGCTGCGCGGGCGGGTCCTGCCGATCGGCGGACTGAAAGAGAAGGTGATGGCGGCCCACCGCTTCGGCGTGAGCACCGTGCTCTTCCCGAAGGAGAACGAGCGTGACCTGGAAGAGATTCCAGCCGAGATTCGTGCCGACCTGGAACTGATTCCAGTGGAGCGCGTGGAAGATGTCCTCTTCCGGGCGCTCCACCCGGAAACGGTGGAGGCCCCGGTAGCGTTGAGCCGAGCGAGCTAGGGATGACAAACTACCCCCCTCAAGCCGACGAGCCGCAGTCGGCCGGTGAGCTTCGTCGGGCCTTGGCTGAGGCGCAAGCGGAAGCCACGCTTAATCGCGACCGCTTTCTACGTAGCCGGGCCGACATGGAGAACTTCAAGAAGCGGGTCGAACGGCAAGCTGCTGACCAAGCGGCGGCAGCGAAGCGCGGCCTGCTCTTGAAAGTGCTTAGCGCGATGGACAACCTCGATCGCGCTTTGCAATATCAGACGGATGAAGCGTCCGGCCGCGACAGCCTGTTGACCGGTCTGCGACTGACTTCCTGGCAGTTCAATCAACTGCTGCTCCAAGAGGGGCTGCAGCCGATTCCGGCTGTTGGGCAGCCGTTCGATCCGCGGCTGCACGAGGCGGTCGATACCGTCACGACAACCGAGCAGCCCGACGGTACGGTGCTCCAGGAGAGTCTGAAGGGCTACCGGCTGGGCGATGACGTGTTGCGCCCGGCGCGGGTCGTGGTGGCGGCAGCGCCACAGCACGATACCCAGCGAGCAGAACGCTAGGCGCTGGACGATGGGAGAGGCGGTGAGCAGGCGTGGAATATAAGGACTACTACAAGGTCCTGGGCGTGCCGAAGAAGGCAACCGAGAAGGAAATCCGGGATGCCTACCGCCGTCTGGCCCGCAAATCGCATCCCGACGTCAACCCCAACGACAAGCGGGCGGAGGAGCGCTTCAAGGAGATCGGCGAAGCCTACGCTGTCCTCTCCGATGCGGAGAAGCGCCGCAAGTACGACCAGGTCGGCCCCAGTTGGGATCCCTTCAGCCGGACCGGCAGCACCGGACGCCCGACGACTCAGGCGCCGTATACGCGGACGCGTACGACGTCAGGAGGGAGGGCCAATGGCCGCGTCGATCTGGGGGACCTGGGGGACCTCGGCGGCGCGGCTGGTTCCAGTGGCCTGGGCGGCTTCAGTGACTTCTTCGAGAGCCTCTTTGGCCAGGCCGGCCGCGGCGCCGGCGCCGCTGGTGGGAGCAGCAGCGCCTTGACGGCGGCGGAGCAGCCAATCGAGATCACCCTGGCCGAAGCCTATAGCGGCGTCGAGCGCCAGTTGGAGTTGGAAGTTCCCCAGCCCTGCCCGATCTGCGGTGGCAGTGGCCGGTATAACGGCACCGTCTGTTACACCTGCAGCGGCACCGGGAAGCAACTGCGTACCCGCCGCATTGAGGCGAAGATCCCGGCCGGCGTGGACACCGGCTCTCGCGTCGCCCTGCGTGGCGGCAGCGGCACGGGCGACGTAATCCTGGTCATCAATGTCTTGCCCGATCCGACCTTTCGCCGGGAGGACCACAACCTTTACTGCGAGGTACCCGTCGAACTGACCACCGCCCTCCTGGGTGGCGAAGTGCCCGTGCCGAAGCCGGACGGCAAGCGGCTGATGCTGAAAATCCCGCCGGAGAGCGCCAACGGGCAGCAGTTCGTCTTGCGCGGCCACGGCATGCCGCGCCTGCAAGGTGAAGGCCGAGGCGACGTGTACGCCAGGCTCAGCGTCGTGCTGCCGCGTCACCTGACGGAGCGCGAGCGTGAACTGTTTACCGAACTGGCCGGTTCCCGCACCGCCGCCACCGTCGGAAAGTAGAGCGGTTCTGCCATGGCACGTCAAGCACCATACGCCGACCTGGAAGTCGAGCAGCCTGCGGGCTGCAGCGTCGTCAAAGAAGGCTGCTACGTCATCAGCGTGGCCGCCGAGATGCTGCAGGTACACCCGCAGACGTTGCGCCACTACGAGCGCCTGGGTCTTGTGACGCCGGAGCGCACCAACGGCAACATCCGCCGCTACTCCGCGCGCGACATCGCCCGTCTGCGCCGTATCCAGCAGCTCATGGAAGACCTGGGCGTCAACCTGGCCGGCGTGGAAGTGATCCTCAACATGCACGACAGCATGGAGCAGTTGCGCCAGGAGTACGAGCGCCGCCTGCTGGAGCAGCGCGACGCCTTCGAGGCGGAACTCCGCCGCCTGCGCGCCACGCTGGAGCGCGTGCAGCGGGAGCGGGAACTGTAGGACCTCACCCCCAACCCCTCTCCTAGGCGGAGAGGGGGCTACGACGAGGATGGATGGCGGCGCCTTCCCGCTCATGTCCCTTCGTCTGGGAGAGGCGGGAGTGAGCACGAAGATGGACGCTACAATCTTCCCACTCGTCCCCCCTCTCCGCCCAGGAGAGGGGTTGGGGGTGAGGTCCGGCGCGAGAGAGGGGGATAGCTGTGATTGTGGCCAGGCGGACCTATACGTTGGCGGACATGGTGGCATTGCCCGACGATAGCCTGATCTATGAGATCCTGGGAGGAGACCTCGTCGTGCGCAACGTACCGGATATCGACCACGCCTATTTAATCATCGAGATGATTCTGTTTCTTGGTCAAGCGCAGGATGCCGGCTTTGGTTTCGTCTTCACCGATCCGCGCGCTGTCGCGCTTGACTATCCCGAGCGGGGCGAGGCTGCCGAGGATGTGACGCATCCCGATGTCTTCTTTTTGCGCAGCGGACGCGAACACCTCAACGGTCAGCATGCCGTAGAAGGCGTGCCTGACCTCGTAGTCGAGATGCTCTCCCGCACGACGCGAGCGGAGCATCGTCGCGGCGGCGCCAAGTGGGATGCGTACGAGCGCCACGGCGTGCCGTACTACTGGCAGTTAGACTCGCAGCGACGCATCGTAGCGCAATATTCGATCGACGGTGAACCATATGTAGCCGGTAGGTACGGCGTCCCAACTATCCTGAACGAACGCGATGTGCTCACCTCTCCCTTGTTCCCCAGTCTGACGGTGCCGGTGCGGCGTGTCTTCCGTAACGTCGGTCGGCGGTACCGCTAGGGGAAAAAACAATGACTGCGAATGGATCGCGCAACAGGATCGCCTTGTTTGAGCGCGTTGTCCCGACGCCCCATTGGCGACCGTTTTCGCTACTTCGCCGGCTGTGCCGGCACGCCGGGCGACGACTGATCCAGCACGGCCTGGCACAGTTGCTGGATCTGGGTCGCAGCGGTGTTGGCGTTGGTCTTGTTGCTCATGAGGGCGTCGACCTCCTTGGCGAAGGCGCTGTCGAAGTCCTCGCCCCGGTAGTTCGCTACCAAATAGTCTGACTCGATGTTTTCCATGATCGGCTTGAGCTTGGAATAGGCAGGGAACTTCTGGTAGACCCGCTGATCGGCCCAGAAGTCCACCCGCGCACTCGGCCCTTTCGGTCCCTGGAGCAACCCCTCGACCTCCATTTCCTTGCCGCAGATCCAGGCCAGAAAGTCGAAGGCGGGACCGGTATTCTTGCTGGCAGTCGTGACGCCGAAGACGTGCTGGTTGAGCATGCTCCGCCGCTTGTCCCCCTTCTTGACGGTCGGCGTCAGGACAAAGCCCATCTCGAAGTCCTTGAACATGGTTGGGTAGTTCTGGATACGGAAGGGCCACACCGGCGCTGCCAGTAACTGCTGACCCTGGAACAGCTTGTCCTGATTGATCCCGCCAGGCAGGTTGAGTGGGGGCTCCGCCTGCAGCGTATTGACCAGATCATAGCGCCATTGCAACGCATCGCTGAAGCCATTGCCGCCTGAGGAGAGGAAGGTCGCCTTCTTGCCGTCCGCACTCACCGGCTCCACGCCGAATTGGCGCAGGAGAGGTCCGTTGCCGAAGGGAGCATTACCCCAGTCACCGTGGTAGAAGCCGTAGGTGGGCGAAGAACCCGACCGCGTTCCACTCTTCGCCCAGGCCGCCCAGTCGGAAAAGGTCATATCGTCGGTCGGTTCCGTCAGGCCGAGCAGTTGGACCTTGGTCTTGTTGTAAGCGATCACCGGCACCACTGGTTCAGCGATGTAAGGGAACCAGTACCACTTGGCGTCAAGCGTGTTGCCGGCAATGGCGCCGGGGAAGAACTGGCTCTTGTCATACTTGGCGGTGGCGGCCAGCGCATCGAGGGGACGGACAAGGTTGAACTGGGTGGCCCAGGCGAAGTCCGAGCCATGCCGCGGTGGGTACCAGACCGCGTCGCCCAGTTCATCGGCGCTTGCCAGAGCAAAGATCTTCGGGAAGTATTGCGCTGTCCAGCCCGGAACCGTTTCCAGGGTGACCTTGACGTTGGGATACTGCGTCTTCCAGTTGCCAATGTTCGTGTCCAGGCCGGTCTGAATCCAGTCCGACACGTCGTTCTTCTTCACCATGTGGACGCGGATCTCGACTGGCTTGCCAGCCGGTGCTGCGGAAGCGGGCGCTGGCGCAGCCCGGCTTGCTGCGGACGCTGCGCTACTGGCCGACTTTGCTTGCGTCGCCGCGCTGGACGCTGTGCTCGCGCCCGATGACGCGTTCGCCGTGCTGGACGTCGCGCTTGACGCGACCACCAGCGCAGCCGTGGCACTACCGAGAGACGCTGTGCCGGTCCCTGCCGCCGTGGACACGCTACCGCCGCAGGCAGCGAGCAACAGGGCGCCACCCAGGCCGGAAGCGCCGGCCCCGACGCGACGGAGCACCTGCCGTCGGCTCGTTTGCTGTGAAAGTCGACCTGGCTCGTCAAAGGACTGCGTCATGTCAATTCCTTCCTCACGATGTGCGCTCTCCGCCGCCGTAGTCGCGCGCGTTGCAATGGACTATATCAGCAATCGAGAGCGTGCCTTCCGGTCAATCCTCCTTAACTTCAGGTGTTCCCGTTGCAGATCAAGGGCATGGTGACGGCGTGACGGGAGGCTCCTGAGGCGCATGGTGCATATTGCGATGGTGGGATCAGCATAGGTCAGCGGCCAGCAGATAGCGTCCGAGGGTGAAGGCGGCGAGGAGGCCAGCGATGCGCGTTTGCAACCCCCACCAGGAGCGGGCGCGGTGGTCTTCCAGCCCGTGCTCCTGCTTGAGCAGGCCAATGAGCGTCTCGATGCGGTTGCGGATGTGGCGCAGGAAGGCCCGTTCGCCTGGATCCTGGTCGGCGGCGTGGCGGCGCGGCGGCGGCGCGATCACGGTGACGCCCGCGTCGTCCAGGGCGGCCGACCACGCGGCGGAAGCGTAGTGGCTGAAGTTGCGATCACCGATCAGCACCATCCCGGG
This sequence comes from Chloroflexota bacterium, assembly GCA_036734945.1. Lineage (GTDB taxonomy): Bacteria > Chloroflexota > UBA4733 > UBA4733 > UBA4733 > UBA4733. The sequence continues at coordinate 64,090 of DAIMXP010000008.1, read as the reverse complement.
GGCCAGGAGCGCGAGCGCCGCTTCGCGCTCGTCCGCGGCCGCCGGGACCAGCACCGCCTGGTCGGGGAGCATGTCCACACTGGCGGTCAGCACGAGCTTGAAGCCATAGAACCACCAGTGCCGGGCGGCGCAACGCCCGATCTGCGCTCCCTCCTCCCGCCACTGCCGCCCGGCACTGCTCCCGTCCGGTCGTCCCACCCGGCTCGCGTCACACACCGGCACCGGCGTGCCGTCAATCAGCCGCCGAGGATCCGTCGGGTCCAGCAAGCGATCCCGCAACGAGCAGCGGCAACGATCCAGCAACCGGTACAGGCTCTTGGTGCGCTTGTGCAACACGCTGCGCTCCGGCAAGCGCGGAAACAGCCCCCGCCAGTTGGCCGCCACCGTGCGATACCAGCGCCGCTCCCTGGTCTGCCCCTCCAACTCCCGCACCACCTCCAGCGTCAGCACTTCGCTATCCGTAAACTGCGGCTTGACGCCAGGACGCCCCCGGACCAGCAGCCGGCCTTCCTGCTGGTACCACTCGTCCACGACCACGTAGACCACGGTGAACAGCGTCTCGTAGGATACGTCAGAATAGGACATGGCAACCTCCCAATGGACGGGGTGAACAGATCGTCCACTGTGGAGTCTGCCATCTCTTTTGCCTCACGGGAATATGCACCACGCGCCTGAGAGCACCCCAGCCACGCCGTCATTCCCCAGAGATAGGCCGGTACGAACTGGGCTGGTGCAGTATCTGCACGGCGTTGACGGCTCTTGCGCCGCCGCCGCACAGATACCGTCCATAGCCCGCTTCTACTGTTCGATCTCGATGCCATTGACGAGCGGGTTGTCGATGGCGCCGGGGTTGAAGTTGATGGTGATGTCACCGTTGCTGTCGGCAGTGGCTGCGAAGGCTTCGGAGACTGCCTTGAACTCGCCACCGGCGGCGGCGAAGATGTCGAAGTTGGTCAGCACCTGACTGCTGTTGATGCTGACATCGAACTCGCGCTTGCCGGAGGAGGTCTTGGCGTGCTCGGCAAACTGCAAGCGCACTGTGTAGATATTGCCGGGCGTGAGGCCGGTAATGAGGTAGGTAAAGGAGTTGGAGCCGGAGCCGGTACCGTTGCGCCGGGTCTGATAGACTGCCTGCGGCGCCGGATCAACCACCTTGCTGGTGTCAATGCTGTGCGTGATGCTGCCGGTCGTGCCGCCGCTGAAGAACTCGTCGGCAACGTAGGGCGAAGCCTTGCTGCCGCCAGCGTTGATGTCGTACACCACGGTCAACGGATGCGGCGTGGCGGTAGCCGTTGGCGTTGCAGCGGGCGTGCTGGTGGCCGTCGGGCCTGGCGTGTTGGTTGCCGTCGGCGCAGGTGTACTGGTCGCTGTCGCGGTCGGCGTTGGCGTTGGTAGTGTCGCCCCCACCACGATCGCCGCGATACTGTCGGTGATGTTCTGCGGTAGGGTCGTCACGAGCTTGCCGCTGCCATCAGCCACGTCGTTGTCGGTGCGCAGCACAGTGCCCGCATCGGTGTCCAGCCAGGTCACGGTGTAGGCGCCGTTTGGCGTCATGTTGAGCAGGTCGACGCTGCCTCCGGCCGGAGTTGGCGTCTTGCCGTCGCGCAGGACCGAGCCCCAGGTGCCGGTGGTGTTCTGGACGTAGAAGGCGCCGAAGCTCTTATCCTTGCGCCCGATCACCCGCAACAGCGAGTTGGTGGTCGTCACCTGGCTGGTGTCCTGGTAACTGGTGAACAGGGTTGCCGCATCGGGAATCCCGCCGGGCCCGAGCGCCGTCACGTAGGCCGCCGGTCCCTGGAAGACGGTGAACTGGGTGAAGGTGCCACCTGGCAGGTCCGACTCGTACATCCAGGGCGCCCAGCCACCGCTAGTGCCCATGAGGGAACCCCAGATCTCCCCCTTCATGATCAGCTTGCCCTGGTCGCCCTGGTAGTACTGGCTCTTGCCGGACTGCTGCGTGCAGGGGCTGCCGGTGCCGGGGTGAACGCCGGTCTCACCGAAGAAGCTCGGCTTGCTGAACTTCCCCCAGGCGCGTGGGTCGCTCGACTGTTCCTTGATATAGAAGAGGTAGAGGCTGGTGTCGCTGTCGAGAGTGTCGTTGCAGTCGGTGCCGTAGTCATGGTTCTGCACGATCTGCATGTCCGAGTTGCCGAAGACGCTGTTGTAGGTGTTGAGGTCACCGCTGTTCAGTGTCGGATAGTGGTTCCACTGGCTGGCGGAGACCGGGTGGTGGTAGGGATCCTGGGACTCTAACGTGTTGGCGTAGGAGGCGACGGTCGTCACGTTCGTCGCGCTTTCCTTGAAGGTGTCCCAGGCCATGATGTTGGTGGAGTAGCCCCAGCGGGCCACGCTGTAGCGGGTGTTGATCGAGTCGCCGGGATCAATATTTTGGCCATCCCGATGCTTGAGAATCGGCATGATGTAGATGCCCTTGGCATGCGCCTGGGTCACTTCATAGTCCAGTTCCCAGCTATCCGGCTGGCGCATCTGCGTCAAGGTTAAGTTGGATGGGTTGGTGCTACTGCCGTCGCAGGCAATGTTCGGCTTGGCGAACGGGGCATCCTTGTTGGAGTCCCAGTTGCAGGTCCACTGGTGGACAGCATTGACACCGTTGGCCTGGTAGATGTTGAACATGGCATCGACGCCGCAGGTACCGTCGCCCCACTCGCCGGTGCCGTACTCACCGAAGTTGTCGGGGCCGTTCTGGAACCAGGGGGAGTTGATGCCGAGCGGGATGAACTGCTGGCCATTGCTAAACTGCAGGTGCATGCCGGAAACGCCGACCCAACCGGGGTTGGAGGACGACACGGACGTGAAGGCGCCGCTGCCCAACGTCCGCTTGCCACCAGAGTCCTTGATGGTCACGACGTAGCTGTAGTTGCCGATGACCGATGGCGCGTAGCGTACGGCCCACACCGGGCTTCCGCTGGTGTTCAGCGTTTCCGTGCTGCCGCCAACAGGGCCGGAGCAACTGCGCGTATAATTCTGGAAATAGAAGCCGGGCACCGTTTGCACGACATTGTTCGGATCAGTAAAGGCGCCTTCGACATCCACGACGCTGGGGTCGTAGACGTTGCTGTAGCTGCCGGTAAAGGGGAACGTGACGGAGAATTCTTCGTACTGCCCGATGCTCGGTCCTCCGCTCGCCTGCGCGCTGCCGCCGCGTTGCAGGCTGCCAACCATCAGGACGCTGGACAGCACAATCAGTGCAGCCAGGAACCGGCTCAACCCTGGGACAACCCGCATGGACCACCCCTTTCGACGAACGGGCGCACCGTTAACGCGCCAGTAGGAATCTACGCGCCTGCCGACAGGGAAGCAATGGAGTAGAGTTCGCTTTCTAGGAGAATTGTCAGCATTTCAGCCCGACGATCGGGGCAGCCGACAATGGCTACTGGGGGCCATGGCCAGTGGGCGGCAGGCATTGTATACTTTCCCTGGGGCCGCTGCTGCCAGCAGGGAGTCCCGCTGGATAGCATGGACGGACGTATTCCAACACCTCGTATGGGAACTTTCGATGTGAGGGAGGCGTTACGTCAGTGGAATGTCAGTGCAGGCGCCGGCTGGAGTCGGCAACCTAACGAGTCCGGTGCCGCGCACCGATGCTGCCTATAGCCAGTTGCTGAGCAGCGCGCTCCTTCCTCAGTTGGTCGGCGGCGCCATCAATGTGTGGCTGGCGGAGACGGGCCCCCTGGCGCCCGAGCACTACCTCGGTCCGTTGCCGGAGTGCTCCCTTGGTCCGCGGCACACGCATCCAGGCTATGAAGTCTGCTGGGTATTGGAAGGACGCTTCATCCTAAGGGTGGGCGGGCAGGTCGTCCTGCTGCAACCCGGCGACGCCTGCATCGTGCGCCCCGGCGAGCAGCATCAACAATGCGCCCTACCGAGCCTGGAAGACCATCGCGATTTGTGGTGGCAGCCGACGGTCCAGGGCATGGTGATGTTCGCCAGCGCGTTTGCCGGCCAGCGGCGGCGGGCCTCCGGTAACTTCGTGCCACTGGAGACACCGATCGTTCCGCTGTTCGACACCATAGTCCAGGAGCTTGAGGCGCGACGCCCCCGCCACGACCTGCTCGTTCGCACGATGTTACTGGAAGTGCTGGCGCGCGTGCTGCGCGTGCTCGATGAGCGGGCAGCGCCCAAGGCGGCGCCGCATGAAGCCGGCGCCTGGAACCTGCACGTCGAGCGCCTCTTGCAGCACCTCAAGCAGCACCACGGCCCCGACGTGTCGTTGGAGCAGTTGGCGGCGGAGGTGAGTCTCTCGCCGCGCTACCTCACCACGCTCTTTCGCCGCCGGACCGGCCACACCGTGATGGCCTACCTGAACGAGGTTCGCCATCGCGAGGCGCGCTCCTTGCTGCTCAACACCCACCTGGATATTGCCGCCGTGGCGCGCAAGGCCGGCTTCGACGACCCCAGCTATTTCAGTCGGGTTTTCAAGGAGCGCGAGGGCTGCTCGCCTCTTCAATATCGCAATATGCACGTTGGCGAGCGGATAGCGGAGCCGTCGCCCGTCACCGCTGCCAGCAGCGCGAGTTAGGGAGGCCGGCGGCCCATGCAGTTGGCTATCCATGGCGGTACCCCCGTGACGACGGCGCGCCTTGGCCATCCCTGGCCAATCTGGGGCGACGAGGAGCGGCAACTGCTCAGCGAGGTGCTAGAAAGCGGGCGCTGGAGCCGCACGAACTACCGCGAGGGTGGCCCCGCCAGGGTGGGGCAATTTGAAGCGGCCTTCGCGCAGTTCCAGGACGCGAAATATGGCCTGGCGGTGACGAACGGCACCACGGCGCTGGAGTGCGCCTACCGCTGTGTCGGCGTTGAGGCCGGCGATGAAGTGATCGTACCGGCACTGACCTTCGTGGCGACGGCAACGGCGGTGCTGCAGCTTGGCGCCGTCCCCGTGTTTGTCGACGTTGACCCGAACACCTACACGATCAACCCAGGCGCAGTGGAGGCCGCTATCACGCCACGGACCCGCGCCATCGCCTGCGTCGATTATGGTGGGATGCCCTGCGACTACGATGCGCTGATCGCCCTGCGCCGGCGCACCGGCATCCCCGTCGTTGCCGACTGTGCCCATGCCCACGGCTCGCGCTGGCGTGGTACCGGCGTTGGCGCCTTGACAGAGGTGGGCACGTTCAGCTTCCAGATCGCCAAGCCCCTCACCTGCGGCGAGGGCGGCATGGTACTGACCAACGACCGGGAACTCTGGGAGCGCGCCTATGCCTACCACCACATCGGACGCCGCTGGGGCCAGCCGGACGATGAATACGGCGTGCGCTCATCGAACCTGCGCATGACCGAGTGGCAGGCTGCGGTTGGCCTCGCCCAGTTGAGCCGCCTGGACGCCCAGGTGGCGACACGCGAAGCCAACGCTCGGCTCCTCATGGCGGGTTTGCAGCAGTTGCAGGCGGCCGACGTGGGCGTGGCGCCGCTGGAGTGCGATGTGCGAGTGACACGCTGGGGCATCTACATCTGGAACTTCCGCTTCTTACCGGCGTTCTGGGACGGTGTCTCTCGTGATCGCTTCGTCGCCGCGCTCCAGGCGGAAGGCATCCGCTGCGGCGCCGGTGCGCGCAAGCCGCTCTATCGGCACTCGCTGTTCCAACAGAGCGAGCTGACTTTCGGCAGTCGTGCCGGCGCCACGACTGCCGACTACTCTCACGCGTTCTGCCCGGAAGTCGAACGCATCTGCGCCACGGAGTCGGTCGCGCTACGCCACGTGCTCTTTCTCGGTCCGCCGTCCGACATGCAGGTGATCCTCACTGCCATTGAGAAGCTCTGGACGCACCGGCATACGCTTGCCTGAAAGGCGGGGCTTGCCGACACCGGTCGGACCGACGAGCGTGAGCAGGTGAACTCCGCCTTCCAGCAGGCGACGAACGGCCGCCACATCGGCGGTCCGGCCGACCAGCGGTGTCACTGCCAGCGGTCGGCGCGACTCGGCTCTTCCGGCGAGCGTCGGAGCAGTCAGGGCTTCCAGCATTACCGCGTCACCTCCCAGCGATGGCTTACCCCATCACACTTGGTCCTTTATTGCCCTTTCTCTCACTGAATTCTCAGGGCACGCTCAGCAAATTCTCAACTCCGCCCACGAAGCTAGACATGTCCGAGGCAACCGGCGGCGGCCTCGCCGGAGGCGGTCTCGGACGAGAGGACTGCACCCAGCGTGCAGTCAACGCAGGGCGCTCCGCCCAGGGAAGGTATGGCAATGAACGAGAAAGACGGCCGGAAGGATCCAGCAAGCACTGGAGGACAGTGGTGGCTGCTGCCGCTCACCCGCCGGCAGTCACTGCTTGGCATAGGCGTCGCCGGTTTGAGTGCCAGCTTCTTGCTGGCGAGCAGCGCTTTGGCCGCGCCGACGACCACCACGACAACGACATCCACGGAGACGGCAACCGCACACTCGGGGATGCGACCTCGCGGCGGTGCACCGTTTGGACCGGGTGGGCGGCCCTTGGGACCGGGTGGGCGGCCCTTCGGCCCAGGCCGAGGACATCCCGGTGGACCGGGTGGCTTGACGGTCAGCGCCGTCAGCGGCAACACCATCACCGCGAAGCGGCCCGATGGCAGCACGCAGTCGATCACCGTCAACAGTTCGACCGTCTACACGATCGCCGGGACGGCGGCGCAGTTGTCCGACATCAAGAGCGGCCTGCAGATTCATGCTACGGGCACGCTCAGCAACGGCACACTGACGGCCACGCACATCGATGCCGTGCTGCCCCACCTTGGCGGTAAACTCACAGCGATTTCCGGTAGTACCCTCACTGTCACCGACCGGGCCGGCACGGCCAGGAAGATCGTGGTGAGTGCCGGAACGACCTACCAGCGGTCAGGCGCCGCCATCAGCCTGTCCGATCTCCAGGTTGGCAACCAGATCGACGCTGCCGGCAGCCTGAATAGCGACGGCAGCCTGGCGGCGCGGGTCGTCCACGTCATCTTGCCGGCGGTCGATGGCGCGGTCACCGCCGTCAGCGGTTCCACGATCACCGTCCAGGCGCGCGGACCTAGTGCCGGAACGAAGACGATCACCGTGAACAGCAGCACCACCTATACCCTCGGCGGACCGGGCAGCCCGGCCACCGGCTCCTTGAGCAACGTGCAGGTCGGCAGCCACGTCCACGCCGAAGGGACGCTGAACAGCAGCGGCGTGCTGCTGGCCTCGGCGGTCCACATCAATCTACCCGCCGTGGATGGCGCCGTGACGGCCGTAAACGGCTCGACGATCACCGTCGAGGCGCGCGGGCCGCAGGCCGGCGCCACGCGCTCGGTCGTGGTCAGCGGCTCGACCGTCTACCTGCTGGGCGGCCCGGTTTCCAGTACGAAAGGGAGCCTGGCCGACGTGAAGAGCGGCATCCACATCCACGCCGAAGGTTCGCTCAACGGCAACGGCAGCCTGAACGCCACGACGGTGCGCATCATGCAGCTGCCTCCGACGGCATAGACGGACGCCTGGCGACTGAAGTCGCGGCTATACGGGGCGAAGTCCGCGCAGGCGGACTTCGCTCGTTTGTAGGCGCGACTTCAGTCGCTGGCCATCGTCATACGATCCGGGCCCAACTTGCCGGATGCGCCACCACGGCACGCGCCGCAAACCCGCTTGAACGAAATGCTGATCGCTCGTGAACGCATCCCGCGCATACTGTACTATCCCTGTCGTCGAGCCAAGGGTGCAATCGCCGTTGGGACAGCGTACTATGGAGTCATTGATTCCGGCGGCGCCGCTCCCGCGCAGGCTGACTGCAGGCAGCAAACGACATCGTAGGGCAGAACTTGACGAAGGGGGCGGAGTTGCGAGACGATGAAGCGCCTGGCACCGTCCTGGTCGTTGACGATGACGACTGCATCCGCGGCGCCTTGCAAGCGTTGCTGGAAGACGAGGGCTACCGCGTGCTCGCTGCGGAGAATGGTCTCGAAGCGCTGGCCGTGTGTGGCGAGGGCCTCCCGTCGCTGATCGTCCTGGACCTCATGATGCCGAAGATGGATGGTGTCACCTTCATGGAGGCGCTGCGCCGTGGCCACCCCAGCATCCCGCCGGTCCTGGTACTCTCCGCCAGCCAGCGCGCGCCGCAACAGGTGGCGCAGTTGGGCGTCGAAGGCTACCTCGCCAAGCCGTTTGACCTTGATGAGTTGCTCCACGCCGTCGAGCGACTGGTGCGAGCGTAGCTGCTGCCGCGAGTTGCCCAACACCGGGGAGGCCGACGCCGGGAACTCCCACGGGTGCGCTACAGCGTTTTGCGTGGCCACCGGACGGTTTCCCCCTGTAGGGCGGGCGCAGGGGCCTGCCCTTACGACTCCTGACTGCTGCTTGTCATCTCTGCCGGAACCTGTTAGACTCCAGCGAATAGTTCGTTCAGCACGAAGTAGTGGGACATGGCAGCAGAGAGCAACCAGAGCCAGTGCGAACGCACGGCGGCCTTGCTGCACCGGGTGAGCCGGGCCCTGCGTGACCCGCAAGATGAAGACTGGCTGTCGCTTGATGTCTCGATGGCGCAGCTCAAGGTGCTTTTTTCCCTTTACTATCGCGGCCCGGCGACGGTTGGCGCGCTGGCCGGCAAGATGGGCGTGAAACTACCCACGGTATCCGCCACCCTGGAGCGCCTGGTGCGCGCCGGCTATGTCGCGCGGGAAGCTGACCCGGAGGACCGGCGGATGGTCATCAATCTGTTGACGCCGGAAGGGACGGCGCTGGTGGAACGGCTGCGCGAGGAGCGTCGCGCACGCGTCGATCAGGCGCTGGGGCGGCTGACGGCAGCGCAGATCGACCTCTTGCAGGAAGGTCTCAGCGCGCTGGCCGGCGCACTCGGTCTGCTCCGACCAGCCGTGCCGGCTTCGTCGGCGCCGCAGGAAAGCCGCTAGCGTGAGGCATTACCCTGGCTTCGGGCTGCGAATATGAAGGTCATTCTACGGCTCCTCGCCTTTCTCGGTCCCTACTGGTACGTCTCGGCGCTGGACCTCAGCATGATTTTCGTGCTCTCGTTCTCGCGCATGGGGCCGGCTCTCTTTTCACGTTCCATCATCGATAACGGCATCGGCAAGCAGAACGGCAAGCTGATTATCGTGCTCACCGTGGCGATGCTGCTGGTGGCCCTGTTGACCAACGCCGCCACCTCCTTCGAGGGGTACCTGGAGCAATGGCTGGGGCAGCACGTCGTGTTCGACATGCGCAACAAGCTCTACGGGCACCTGCAGTCGCAGTCGATGAGCTTCTTCGACACCAATCAGACCGGCCAGTTGATGTCGCGCGTGACGAACGACGTGGCGACCATCCAGAGCTTCCTCGGTAGCGGCCTGGCCCGGCTGATCAATACCATCGTCACGATCATCGTCAACCTGACGATCATGCTCTTCCTTGACGTGCGCCTGACCTTCGTCGCCCTGGCCGTGCTGCCCCTGATCATCTTCTATCAGAAGAAGATGAACGAGTTGCGGCCGGCCTGGCGAGCGCTGCAGCAACGTATGGCGGATGTCAATACGGTCATTCAGGAGACGACATCGGCCATCAAGTTGATCAAAGCTTTTGGTCGGGAGCAGTACGAGGCGGATCGCTTTAATACGGTGAACTACGCGATGCGTCAGACGCGGCTGAAGGCGACCCTGCAAACGGGCTATATCTTCCCTGGTCAGGATTTCGCTGCTTCCATCAGCCAGGCCCTCGTGCTGACGTTTGGCGCCACGCAGGTGATCGGCCACAACATGTCGCTCGGCAGCCTGGTCGCCTTCCAGGCCTATGCCATCGCCATGTGGGCGCCCGTGCGCGTGATCGGCTTCCTCAACCAGATGGCCTCCCAGGCCGGGGCAGCCGGCGAGCGGGTGTTCCTGATCCTGGATACGCCCACAGACGTTGCTGACAAGCCGGCAGCGATCGTCTTGCCCGCACTCAAAGGCCGCGTGACCCTTGAGCACGTTTCTTTCGCCTACCACGACAACCCGCCGCTGCTGCGCGACATCTCCTTCGAGATCGCACCGGGTGAGACCTTTGCTCTGGTTGGTCCCTCCGGGTCGGGCAAGACGACGTTGATCAACCTGCTGCCGCGCTTCTACGACGCTACCGAGGGTCGTGTGCTGATTGATGGCATTGATGTGCGTGATGTCAAGCTGGAGTCGCTGCGCTCCCAGGTGGGGATGGTGTTGCAGGAGACTTTCCTCTTTAATATGAGTATCCGGGAAAATATCTGCTACGGGCGTACCGATGCCACCATGGACGACATAGTGGCGGCGGCGAAAGCAGCACACGCCGACGAGTTCATCAGCGAGCTGTCGGACGGCTACGAGACGCTGGTCGGCGAGCGCGGCGCCCGCCTCTCCGGCGGGCAACGCCAGCGCCTGGCCATCGCCCGCGCCATCCTGATCGACCCGCGCATCCTGATCCTGGATGAGGCGACGTCGGCCGTGGACACGCGCACCGACTACCTGATCAACCAGGCCTTGCAGTCCATCATGCAGAACCGCACCACCATCGTAATTGCCCACCGCCTCGCCACCGTCCTGCGTGCCGACCAGATCCTGGTGATGGAGGAGGGCCGCGTCGTGGCTCGCGGCAAGCACAGCGAACTGCTGGAGACCAGCGAGGCCTACCGCCACCTCTACGACCTGCAGTTCCGGGCGCAGGGGACGAGGGGAGCGGCAGCGACGGGGCCGGAATTAGTCATGAGTGGGGGAGCGCGCCGATGAGCATGCGTATGGGTGGTGGTGGTGGTGGTGGTGGTGGCGGCGGCTGGCACAGCGCAGGCATGGAGAAGGCGCAGATTCAGTCGCCGGTCTGGCCGCTGTTGAAACGCATGGGCGGGCTGATCGGCTCGCAGCGCAACTTCCTGGTCGTTTCCGGTTTTGCCGTGCTCATCGCTTCCGGCCTGAACATGGCTCCGCCGTTGCTGACCAAGCTGGTCGTGGATAAAGTGATCGCGCAGGGCGATACGTCCCGGCTGGTCGTCATCACCCTGGCGCTGATCGCCTTGCAGACGGTGCGCTACCTACTGACCTACGTCAACCGCTACGCGCTGGCCGTGGCGTCGCAGCAACTAATCTATCGGCTGGGCAAGGACCTCTACGAGCGGCTATTGCAACTGTCGCTACGCTTCTACGAGAAGAACGGCACCGGCGAGATCGTCTCCCGCGTGACGAACGATATCAACGTGATCCAGAACTCGCTGAGCGGCGGCGTGATCCAGGCCGCCATCGGCATGATCAACGTCGTCGCCTATGCCGGCATCCTGATGTTTCTCAACTGGCGTCTGGCGCTACTCTGTTTCACTACCCTGCCGGCCCTGCTGGTCGCCAGCGTGCTGACATCCTCCCTGTTGCGCACCCGTTACAAGAAGGTGCAGGAGAAGATCGCCGGTGTCAACGCAGTGCTGGCGGAGAACATCACCGGGGCGCGCGTCAGCCGGGCCTTCGCCCGCGAGGGTCAACAGATGGAGCGCTTCCAGGACCAGAACCGCCAGAACATGCGCGCCAACATGGACACGGCGACGGTGCAGGCGATCGCCAGCCCGACCATTCAGATGATCTCCATCGTCGGCAACGCCCTGGTGCTGAGCTTCGGTTCCTACTGGATCTTCGCCGGCGATATGACGATCGGCACGCTGGTCGCCTTCACCTCCTATCTCACCGCCTTCTATCAACCGGTGAACGACCTCATCACCGTAAACAACACCATCCAGCAGGCTATGGCCGGCGCCGAGCGCGTTTTCCAGTTCATGGACGAAGTGGTGGGTGTGGAAGAGCAGGAGGGCGCCTTACCCCTGGAGACCTGCGAGGGGGCCGTAGAGTTGGAGCACGTCGGCTTCAGCTATGTGCCCGGCACACCCGTCTTGCAGGACGTCACTATTGCCGCCGCGCCGGGCGAGATGGTGGCGCTGGTCGGCCACACCGGCTCCGGTAAGACGACGATTGTCAACTTGATCCCCCGCTTCTATGATGCGGAGGAAGGCGTGGTGCGCATCGACGGCCGCGACGTCAAGCAGATCACGCTCGGCTCGCTGCGTTCCCACATGGCGGTGGTGCTGCAGGAAACCTATCTCTTCAACGGCAGTCTGCTGGAGAACATTCGCTACGGTCGCCTGGGGGCATCCGATGAAGAGGTGGAGGTGGCAGCGCGGGAGGCGCACGCCCACGAGTTCATCATGCAGTTGCCCCAGGGCTACGCTACCAACGCCGGCGAAGGGGGCCAGCAACTCTCGCGCGGCCAACGGCAGCGCATCGCCCTGGCGCGGGCCATCCTGGCCAATCCGCGCATCCTGATCCTCGATGAGGCCACGTCCGACGTGGATACCGAGACGGAGGTGTTGATCCAGGAAGCACTCGACCGCGTGATGCGCGGCCGCACCGTCTTCGTAATCGCCCACCGCCTGTCGACGATTCGTGATGCCGACCGCATCGTGGTGATGGACCACGGCCGCATGGTGGAGCAGGGTAGCCACGACGAGTTGCTGGCGAGAGGCGGCGCCTACCGCGCGTTGTACGAGATCCAATTTGCAGCCCAGGAGGCGCTGCTGGCCGCCGCTGGATAAGCATGTCGGGGGCTGTGGCGGCCACCCCGGCGGAACCGATCAAGGACTACCTGATTGACCAAGAAGCGCATCCTTACCCTGGTGTTGATCGCCATCGTCCCACTCCTCATTGGCGCGAGTCTGGCCGGCTTCTCGATCTGGCACGATTCTAGCTACTATGTAAAGTCCATCACCGCCCGCGTCAGCGGGAGCGTGGTGCAGGTGTCGGCGCCCGGCAGCGGCGAAGTGACTGATCTGCCCTTTGACGTGGGGGCAGCGGTGGAGCAGGGTCAGACCGTTGCCACGCTTGATATGACGATCCCGCAGGTAGTCGGGCAAGCCGCGGTTGGCGATTCGGTGCGGGCGCCGATCAAGGCGCCGCTGTCTGGTACGGTGATCAAGCGCTACGTCCACGTCGGCGAGCGTGCTGCGGCGGGGGCGCCCATCCTCTCGTTGGTCGACCTCGCCAAACTCTATGTCATTGCCAACGTCGATGAAAGCAAGGTGCCGTTGATCCAGGTTGGCCAGCCGGCGACGATCTACCTGCGGGCCTTCGATAAGAATATCGGCGGTGAAGTTGGCGGCCTGACCCCCGCCACTTCTGATCTTGTGACAACGGCGACCGGCGCCCAACCGGCAAGCGGCACGCCCCAGGTGCCCGTGCTGATCGCCTTTACGACCGACCCTGGCTTGCCGATTTACCCCGGCATGTCGGCGGAGGTGAGTATACGGGTGCAGTGAGGGTGGAGGGCGCCTGCGGGCGCACCCCACCCGCGCGCTCCGCTTGCCGGCCCTCCCCCTGACGGGAGAGGGCCTCGCTGCACCTGCATTGACGGTCGTTAGCACCGGCGCCACTGACATGGCTGGGCACGGGAAGGGCTGAGTAGAGTTGCTGCTGACTCCACTCTTGTGCACCACTCATTGCCAGAGTAACTCACCGGGATCAGCTCATCCTGCTGCGCTGATACGCCACGCCGCCAGAGCTACCTCTCTTTGCCCTTTCACAGCCGTCCTGCCGTCTGCGACGAGGCCCTCTCCTTTTAAGGGGAGGGCCGGCAAGCGGAGCGCGCGGGTGGGGTGCGCCCGCAGGCGCCCCTCGTATATGCTACTGTTTTGTCCTGTGCGTTGACGAAATGCCGGCGGAACTTCCGGCAAGGAGGAAATGGCGAGTATGGCTGAGATCACAACGGGAACCCGGATCGAGGAGGACGAGAAGACGCTCGGCTTCGGCGTGGTCGGACTGGGCATGGGCAGGCACCATTGCCGGTCGGTGAAAGCGGCAAAAGGCGCCCGCCTGGTTGCCATCTGCGACGTGCGGCAGGAGTTGGCCGACAAGGTGGCGGCGGAGTACGGCTGCAAGGCGTATTACAGTCTGGACGACATGCTGCTGGACCCGGAGATTGACGTTGTCAACATCGCCTTGCCCACGGGCATGCACGCCGAAGCCGGCATCAAGGTGGCGCAGGCCGGCAAGCACATCATCTGCGAGAAGCCGCTGGACGTGAATTTGGCCAGGGCGGACGAGTTGATTGCGGCGGCGCATCAGCACAACGTCAAGCTGGGCGGCATCTTCCAGCGCCGGCTGCACCCTGTTTCGCAGAAGGTTCGTGAGGCGATTCGCAGCGGGCAGTTGGGGCGCATTTACTATGCCGATATTCACCTCTACTGGTGGCGCGCGCAGAGCTACTACGACGGCGGCTGGCCGGCGGGCTGGCACGGCACCTGGTCGCTGGATGGCGGCGGCTCGGTGATGAACCAGGGCGTCCATAGCGTGGACTTTATTCAGTGGGCCGTCGGTCCCGTCAAGCGTGTCGTGGCGCGCACCGGGACGTTTGCCCACAACATCGAGTGCGAAGACGTTGGCATGGCGCTGATTGAATTTGAGAACGGCGCTATCGGCAACATTGTCTGCACAACCCTGGCCTATCCCGGTTACAGCAACGATTTCCACGTCTTCGGGGAACATGGCAGTATCATCGTGCGCAATGACGGTGAGGTGGTCAGTTGGCGAATCAAGGGTCCCAACGAACAGGCCGACGATGAAGAGATGCGCCGGATGTACCCCGGTGGTCGGGGCAATCCTTCCTCCGACCCGATGGCGGTTAGCTTTGACGGACACACCCAGGAAATCGAAGACATGGTGCTGGCCATCCGCGACGACCGGGCCCCGATTATCCCCGGTGAGCAAGCGCGCCATGCCATCGAGATCATCCTGGCGATCCAGAAGTCGGCGGAGACCGGGCAATGGGTGACGCTTCCCGATCCAGAGCTGAGCAGCCCGACGCCGATCTGGCGGCAACGCCAGCAAGGCTAGACACGGCGGCGCGGAGGGCCGGGGAGCCGGTGGTCATCCCCGCCTACGGCCGTCCGCGCCGGGCCCGCGCCCGCATGCCGGGCTGGCTGCCCTTCCTGGTGGCACTGCCGGTGTATTTCCTGGTCCTGTGGGGGGTGGTCAACCCGCGCGATCCGTTGCCCCTGCTGCTGAAAGCGGCCTTCGGCTTCCTGGCGGCCGGCATGGCGGCGGGAGCAGTGACGGGGCGGCGGGGTTGGCTGGCGGGCTGCCTGGGTTTCGTCCTGGTGTTGATCCTGGCGTTGATTACCCTGGCTGTGACCCTCAGCATCTCTGGCTTGGGGCCAAGCTTCCTGATCAATGGCGACACCGCGAACGGCGACACGACCGCCGTGGGCAGTGTGCGCGGCGATCTGTTGCGCGAACTGATCTTCCTGGCGGTAAGTGCGGGCGTGCTGTCGGCACTCGGCGGCGGCGCGGGGAGTTTTTTGCGCCGACGAGCTCGCTAGGTACGTGGCCGGCGACTGAAGTCGCGCCTACTGGGTGCGAATGGTCAGCCTGCGGCTGCCGGCACCTTCGCGGGCTGAGAACGAGTCCGCGACGGCGGACTTCGCTTCGTGTAGGCGCGACTTCAGTCGCCGGCCACGCCCCGTTACTGGTCCCACTCTGGACGGCTGCGCGGCGTGTAGCCATCCGGGCCACCGTAGCGATTGGCGGGCAGCTCGTCGACGGCAACTTCCACGCCGGCATGCAGTTGCTGGGCGGCGTTGGTCTGGCCCAGGCTGGCCGTACCGCCAATGACCAGGCGGTCCACTTCGGCCGAGCCGCTGTTCATCTGGACGTGCAGGATGGTGTGACCGGCGACGCCGCCGGCGGCCAGCAGTTCGCCGCAGTTCTCGCAGTAGCCGGCGTTGTCGTTGTTCAGTTTTCGGCAGTAACGGCAGACCTTCATGGTTGGCGCCCTTCCCTCGGTGCATGATTGCTCTGGGGCGTATTGTACGTGGGGCAAAGAAATTGCGCGTGCCAGCCCTATCCCCCCCCATTGCGGTAGCTACTGCAGTTCTCTCGGTATGCTTGATATACTGGAGCGAGCATGAGATGTAATGGGCGAAGTCAGGTGGCATGGACGAGCACGAGCAGATAAAGGAACTCGCGGCCGAATATGCGCTTGGCATCCTCGACCCGGCGGAGCTGCATGGGGTCGAGGAGCACCTCACCGGCTGTGCCGACTGCCATCGCTACTACGGAGAAATGCAAGCGGCCGGCAACGCTCTTGCCCTCTCGGTGGCGCCGCTTCCAGCGTCGCCGGAGTTGCGAGCGCGCATCCTGGCCGCCGCTACGGCCCGACCGCAGCCGGTTGTAAACCGTCGCCAGTGGGGCGGTTGGGCGGTGGGGGTCGCGGCAGCGACCGTCGCCGTGCTGGTTGGCGTCGATGATGTTCGCCAGCGCCGCGAACTCGCAGCGGAGCTGACCGAACTGGCCGTCGTGGAGCAGCAGTTGACGTTGCAGCAGTTGATCGCCCAGCCGGTGCTGGACGGTCAGCGCTATGTGCGTCTTGCCCCGGTCTCCGGCACAGGGCCGTCGGTGATCTGGGTCAGCCCGGTGGGGAAGGCGCCGTACATCGCTGCGCCAAGCCTGCCGGCGTTACCACCCGATCGGACCTACCAGTTGTGGTTCCTCCAGGGAAGCAAGCCGCTGCCCTCCGTCACCTTTCGGTCGGGTTCCGTACTGACCTTGCCGGCGTTGCCCGCCGGCACGACGGCGCTGGCTGTCACTGTCGAGCCGCAGGGCGGCAGCCCAGCGCCGACGACGTCGCCCATCATGGTTGGCACGGTTTGAGCTAATGACCTGGAATCGGCGGCCCAAAGCCTTCCGGTGTGTTGACTCGGCTGAACGTCTGTCAATTTGACGGCGGTCCCAGCCAAAAATGAGCAGGCGGTGCTACAATCGCAAGACTGCAGGCTGGGAGATTGCTACACATGGCTACGCATGCCGCCTTTTCCGCATGTCCGGCACGGGCACGTTTCGGCTGTGGTCCGGTTCCTGAGTCATGAGACTGCTCAGTACCCTGACAGCCGATCCCACAGATGAGGAACTGATCGCGGCGGTGGTGCGGCAGCGCTCCGAGGCGCTGGCAACGCTCTACGACCGCTATGGTGGAATAGCATTGGGTCTGGCCACTCGCATCATTGGCGATCGCGGCCAGGCTGAGGACGTTGTGCAGGAAGCCTTCCTGACGCTCTGGCGGCAGGCGGGCGCCTTTCAGCAGGGGCGCGGCGCTGTCCACACCTGGTTGCTCAGCATCGTGCATCACCGCTCCATCGACGTGATACGCAAGCGTACGTCGGCGCCGAGTGAGCCCTTTGACATCATCAAACACGACGTCGCCACGGGTGACGCCTGGACCGATCTGTACGCGCACCTGACCCAGACGCAAATACGGGATGCCCTGCAGCAGTTGCCCGACGAGCAGCGCCAGACGATCGAACTGGCCTACTTCGGCGGCCTGACCCAGCAGGAAATCGCCTATCGCCTGGGGGCGCCCCTCGGCACCGTCAAGGGCCGCATGCGTCTGGCGCTCCAGAAGCTCAAGGCTTCCCTGGACGATCTACGGCCCCTGTCGTAGGTAGGCGCTGCCCCCCAACTCCCCACGGCATAGAATTTGCATGTTCCCCTGGCTCAGCGAACGGACGGAACGAGCGACGGCGACTGAGGGGAAGACGTGGCAGCAGCGAGCGTCGTTACTCTGGTCGACGTGTCCAAGAAGTTCGGTCGGGCGGAAGCCGTCGCGCATCTCAGCCTGAACGTGGAGCAGGGCCAGATCTTCGGCTTGATCGGCCCGAGCGGCAGCGGGAAAACTACAACGATCCGCCTGCTCGTCGGCGTGCTGAAGCCGGATGGCGGCGAGATTCGCGTGATGGGCAGTGACCCACGGCACTTCTCGACCAGGCAGCGCGAGCAGATCGGCTACTCGCCGCAGGGCTTCTTCCTGTACCCCACCCTGACCGTCAGAGAGAACATGCGCTTCGTCGCCGGTCTGTTCGGCGTCGGTTGGCGCAAGCGGCGAAGGCGCGCGCGGGAAGTGCTGCAAGTGCTGGAGCTCTGGGACGCCCGCGACCGCCTGACGCGCAACCTTTCCGGCGGCATGCAGCGCCGCCTGGAGCTGGCCTGCGCCCTGGTCCACGATCCGACGCTGCTCTTTGTCGACGAACCGACAGCAGGGCTTGACCCGTTGCTGCGGGAAAAGATCTGGGCGTTCCTGCGCAGTCTGCGCTCCCAGGGCACGACTGTTTTTGTTACTACGCAATTGATCGAAGAGATCCGGCATTGCGACAACGTCGCCATCATGAACCGGGGCAAGCTGGCCGCCCTTGGCTCGCCCGACGCCTTGCGTCGGCAGGCGATGCGTGGCGAGGTGGTGGAGGTCGCCGTCGAGAATCTCACGCCGGATGGCCTCCGGCAACTGCGGGGGTTGGACGGTGTCAACGCGGTTCGCTGGACCGACGACGGCGACTTGCGGGTGATGGTCGACGACGCGGCTCACGCCAGTCCATTGGTGACTCAGATGCTCGCGACCGTCGGCGGCAAAGTGACGGCGGTGCGCGAGTACGTCCCTTCTTTTGATGAGGTCTTCAAGCGGCTTGTCGAAGCAGAAAGCTGACGTAACCTGTGCTGAGGAGCTTCATTCGCATTACCAGTTTCTTCAGCCAGTGGCTGGCGGAAGTAGTGCGGCAACCCTGGCTGATGGTGAGTCTGGTCGTGGGTCCTTTCCTGATCTTGCTGTTATTCGGTGAAGGGGAGAACATCGGCGCTCCCAAGCCGCGCGCCGTGCTGGTGACGCCGTCTGGGCAGGGCGCCGGGGCCACGCTGGCGGTATCGCCCCAGGAACTCTCCCAGTACCTCATCATCGTTGGCACAACGACCAACGTGCAGCAGGCGCAGGCGGCACTCGTCAACGGCTCCGCCGACATCGTCGTGGTACTGCCGGGCGACCCGACCCAGATCCTGGCCCAGGGCAAGCACGCCCAGGTGCAGGTGCTCACCAACGAGATCGACCCGGTACGCCAGAGCTATGCCGATGCCTACATCCAGCAGCAGGTATCGGCGCTCAACCAGCAGGCGGTCCAGAAGACGATCGCCGATGCGCAAGGGCAAATGGGGCAGATACAGAACTTCTCCAGCCAGGCGCAGCAGTACCTCCAGCTTTTCCAGAGTACACAGACCGAAATCGGTACCTACCGCAGCGAGGTACAGCAGTTGCGTACCCAGGTGGATTCGCTGGATACCTCCATTACCCAGGCGTCCGCCGCCGTCGCCGCCTCACCGCTGGCCGGTATCCCGATCGTCCAGCAACCCATTGCCCAGTTGCAGCAGATCAAAACGTCGCTCGATGGCCTGAAAACCACGTTGGATCAGGTCAACACCCAACTTGGCAGCACATCGTCTGCCACTTCTGCCACACCGGACCAGCTCAACCAGATCCGCACGAACCTCGCCCAGCTCGACACCACGGTGGCCCAGTTCAAGCGCATTCCACCCGATGTGTTGAGCGCCCCCTTCACGCTGAGCTTGAAGAATGTGGCCCCCTTCGTCCCCACGGCCATCGGCTTCTACGCGCCAGCGGTGTTGGTGTTGCTGCTCCAACATCTGGCGGTAACGCTCGGCGCCCTCTCCATGACGCGGGTACGCTTGCTCGGGTTGATGGAACTCTTCCAGACAGCCCCCGTCAAGACGGCCGAAGTGGTCATCGGCAACTACCTCTCCTACGGCGTCCTCTGCGCTGTAACCGGCGGCATGCTGGTGCTGCTGTTGACGCTGGGACTTGGCGTGCCCGTGTTCGGCTCGCTGAGCATTTTCCTCGGCATGCTGGCGCTGCTCGTGCTGTGCTCCCTGGGGATCGGCTTCATCATCTCGATGCTCTCTTCCAGCGAGCAACAGGCCGCCCAGATTGCCATGCTGGTGCTGATTGCCTCCGTGTTCTTCAGCGGCTTCCTGGTCTCGCTGGACACGATCGTCTGGCCGGTGCGCGCCGTTTCCTACGCGCTGCCGGCCACCTACGCCATCCGCACCTTGCAAGATGTCATGCTGCGCGGCGTGCTACGCACCCCCGGCGACGTGGCCGTGCTCGGCGCGTTTAGCCTGCTGTTCTTCCTGGCAACGCTGCTGCTCTTTCGCCGGGAGTTCCGAGCACGCTGAGACGTACACGGCCGGAGCGCGGGCGTCCCGCCCGCCCCGTTTGCGCCCTTGTCTCAATGATGCTCCAGAGGCGACGGGCGGAATTGAACCGCCGATAGGGATTTTGCAGACCCCCGCCTTAACCACTTGGCCACGTCGCCGTGGCCGCTATTCTACCAGCTTTGCGGGCAGGCGCGGTCACGCCGACGTCGCGCTGACGCCAGGGTCTCCCTTCGGGAGCCGGCCGCGGCCGTGCCGTGGGTCAGCGCACCAGCACCTGCCCAATGGTCAGCGCGTCGCCGATGACGGCGCCGGCGGCATCCTGCAAGGGTAGCCGCTGTAGTGTCGCTGGAGTATAGAAGCCGACGCGCAGCGCGTAGACGCCGGGCGCGGTTGTGGCTGGGATCTGGACGTGGTACTGGTCCAGGAAGCTTTCGCCCGGCAGCCAGGTGTGCGTCGGGTTCAGGCCGTTGATGGGCGGATGATCGTCCTGCCCGCCGAGCGTTGCTCCCTGTTCCAGATGGACGAAGGCCGTGTAATCCCCTTGCGGGACGGTGACCGCCTGCCAGCAGAGTGTCACCGGCAGCGTGCTGCCGGCGCTGACGCTGCCCGTGGCCCAGGCGGCGCCGCGGACGCGCAACTGGTTGCCAAACGTGACGGCCGGCAACGGCGCGGTGTGGGCCAGGAAGCCGTGGGGCGTTTCGAACAGCCGGAACTCCACGTTGCCTGCCCGTGGCGTCGCCAGCGGCAGGGTATGGCGATCCAACCAGATTTCGGTGGCGTGCTGTGGGTCCCAGGCGGCGGTGCGTAGCGTCCAGAACCAGAGGCGATCGTACTCGTCGCCCAGGTTGATCATGCGGCGGTTCAAATTGGTCGGGTTGACCGGCATGGCCTCCGGCTCCAACAGGATCGGCAGCGTGCCGCCGTCCTGACGGGTATACACCCAGTTGAGCGTGGGGTCGGGATAGTTGGTCAGCACCAGATCGTCCGGCTGGCCGTCTTGCTGCAGGAGCAGGGCGGCCTGGCTGAAAGAGAGGTTCTTCTGGGAGCGGGCGTAGGTGGTGAGCGACTGCTCGGCGAGGAGGCCCAGCAGCAGCACCGTCGGCAGCGCGCCGAGCCAGATCCAGGGCCGGCGAGGAGCGGCGAGCGCGCCGACGGCGAGCAGCCAGGCCGGCGCCAGGACGGCGGCGTAGGCGGGCTGATAGGCGGGGTGTAGCAGTTCCAGCGTCGCCAAACCGGCGAAGGGGGTGAGCAGGCTAAGGCACACCAGCAGGACGGCGCGCATGGCCGCACCATCTCTCTTGGTTCGCTGGGGGGCGGCAGCGCAGCGCCAGGCGACGGTCACGCCGGCCAGGGTCAGCAGGATGGCGATGACGCTGGCCGGGTTGCGCAGCGGAATGGGGGCATCGAAGCCGGCGGCGAGGGTCCGCCCGATGCTGGCGGCCAGTTCGCCCAGACTCAGCGCGGCAAACGGTGGATGTCCACCCAAGGCATTGCGGCCGTGGTAGAGCAAAGGCAACGCCAGTACCAGCACTTCCAGGGTGAGCAGCAGCCCCAGGCGCTGTAGCGAGCGCTGCCGGTCCCGCGATGTGCGCCAGCCGGCGATGAGCAGTCCGACGATCAGGCCGCCGACAACGAACAGGCCGTAGAAGTGGGTCAGCAAGGTGGCGGCGGCGCCGACGATGGTTGCCCAGCCGGCCCGGCTCCGCCCGCGGCCGTGCTGCAGGGCGGCCAGCGCTCCAGCCAGGGTCAGGGCGGAGCAGCCGACCAGTTGGGCGTACATGCGAGCGTCCTGCGCCTGCCAGACGAGCAAGGGGTTGCACGCCGTCAACACGGCCGTCAACAAGGCCGCGCGTGCGCC
The DNA here is from genome assembly GCA_036734945.1 of Chloroflexota bacterium. Lineage (GTDB taxonomy): Bacteria > Chloroflexota > UBA4733 > UBA4733 > UBA4733 > UBA4733. The sequence continues at coordinate 42,270 of DAIMXP010000008.1, read as the reverse complement.
AAAGGCCTGCCAGGTTGCCACGGCCAGGGCCGGGATGGCCAGCGTGCCGAAGCAGAGGGAGAGCGTGCGGAGCGAGACGTTGCTCGGTCCGGCGAAGGCGATCATCCAGTGTAGCAACAGGTAGTAGAGCGGCGGGTGCGGCTCGCTGTGCCCCAGGCCGGCCCAGATGGCGCCGAGCGACTGCGCCGAGAAGACTGCGGCGAAGCTCTCGTCGCCGCGCAGCTCTTTGGCGCCCAAAGCGTCGGCACGCAGCAGGAAGCCGGCCAGCGTGAGAAGGCCAATCGTCAGGCGCAGCCGCTGCGCCGTCAGCCTACTGCGTTCGGCTGGCACGGTTGACCAATCCCCAGGTCAGGAGCACACTGCCGACGAGCAGCGCCAGGGCGACAGCCGCACCGGCTATACCGGACAGCAGGCCGGCCGGCAGGTAGCGCAGGACAACATCGTGACTGCCGGCGGCCAGGGCCAGCCCATCGAAGGCGTAGTCGGCCCGCAGGATCGGCGCTGCCCGGCCGTCGACGGTGGCGTTCCAGCCAGGGGCGTAGGGCTGGCTGATCACCAGCAGCGCGTTGTCGGAGAGCGTAACGCGCATGTGCAGGTACTCCGGCTCGGCCTGCAGCCATTCTTCCCGCTGGTCGCGCGGCGGCGCCGGCCCGAGCACCGCCATGCCGAGTGGCGCTTCCAACACGGCCTTCGCCCCTGGCTGCTGCAGTGCCATCGTTGCCGCCAGCGCCTGCGCGGGAGTCGCAGCCGTGACCATGTCGCGCACGGCCCAGGCGCGGGGCAGCGGATAGAGCATGTGGAAGATGTTGAAGCCGTCGAGCTGGGCCACTTTCTGGAAGCCGTTGCCGGGGTCCTGGTGGGAGAGCAGGTACTGCACGTTGAACAGTTGCCAGACCTTGTAGCGGTCTGCCTGCCCGGCCAGCGCCGCGCTGCGCACGATCACCAACGGGTCGTTGCCCCGCGGGAAGGAGAGGTCGAGCTGGGCGCCGATGTTGCGAGGCAGTTCGCCATCGCGCAGGGTGTCGACGCGCCAGAGGTCCGGCTGGCGATGCAGGTAGGCGGCGGCCTGCGCCGGCGCCGGCGGCAGTGGGTTGACAGTCGTGCGGCCCAAATCGCCATCGGCAGCCAGCAGGTTGACAGCCGGCAGGAGGCAGAGCAGCGCTGCCGCCGGCAGCGCGGGCACCCAACGTTGCCGAATCCCTATCAGCGCCAGCAAAGCGCCGCCCGCCAGGAAAGCGGCCGCCACAAGATTCGCCGCCAGGGGTGCGGTCAGGGCCGGATCGTTTGCCGGCGGCGCGTACTGGCGCAACAACGCGGCGCCAACCAGGGTGAGGGTCACAGCCGGAACACTGATGACGATGGTGGCCACGGGGGACCACTCTCCAGACCATCGCTGAACGGAGCCCTGGAGAGGGCGTTCCCGTGCCCACGACATCACTTCACTTGCGCCAAGGCCGGCCAGCACTGCCAGGGCAAAGGTGACCAGGTAGGCGGCGCGTTCCTGATCTTCAAAGGAGGCGAAGCCCGGCAGGCGTCCGTAGAGGAGCGGGAAGAGTGGGCCGTAGCGGCCAAGGGCCAGGAGGAAGGCGATCAGGGAGAGGGCGAGCCACGCCCAGGCGCGCCGGCGGCGCAGCGCGATGAGGGCGAGGAAGAGCGGCAGCACACCGACGTAGCAACTGCGCAAGAAGTAGCCGCCGGGGAGCAGCAACTGTCGGTAGTCGGCCCACTGGAAGCCGCCGGAGGCGGCAGCGTAGGACAGGGCGACGCGGTTGGTGACGGGCAGGTACTGCAAGGTCGGCAGCCACTGGGGCGCACTGAGACCGGCAGCAACGGCCGCAGCAAGGAGGAACTGAAAGGTCGTGACGAGCGGTGGCCGGCGCAGTGTCAGCCAGCGGACCAGCGCGAAACCGGCGACGGTGTAGGCCGCCAATAGGGCAGTCTGACCATGACCCGCCAGCAGCAGCACCGCGCCGGCCAGCCCGGCGAGACCAAACCAGGCGGCGCCGGCGGCGCTGACGCGCTGCACGGGTCGGCCGAGACCCTGGAGACCGCGTGGCGCGGTGAGGCCGCGTTCCAGGCAGTAGAGGATCAGCGGCAGCCAGATTGAAGCTTCCAGCACGGGCAGTTGGGGCAGGGGATAGGAGGTAAGGTAGCCGCCAAAGGAAAAGGCCGTCGCGCCGACCACGCCGGCAACCCGGCTACCGGCGATGCGACCGACAAACAGGTAGGTGAAGAGCGCCCCCAGCAGGACGTCAACGGCGGCGCGCCACTCCAGCGCGCCGTAGGGCAGCCCCCCGTGCCCGGCCAGCAGGTTGACCAGCAGGCCGACCGGGTAGAACAGCGCGGTCTGCGGGTCCGCCAGGTGAGCCTGCCCCCCCAGGATATACGGATCCCACAGCGGCAACTGTCCCTGCGCCAGGCGTTGGGCGGCGTAGGATTGGAAGGCGTAGAACTGCTGACTGAAGTCGCCTGCCGCCACATAGGTGCGCCGCCAGGGACCGGGCAGCAGCATCGTGGCGAATTCAGCTAGGCACAGGAACAACAGGAAGCCGAGCGATGGTGCGCTACCGCGCCAGACGGTCCGCCAGCGACGCGGCTGGTCTGGCGCGGCAGCGTGTTCCTGACCGGCAGCCATGGCGCTCCCCGCCGGTGCAACCCGATTCGGCAACAGCCTGACCTTACGGGATCACTTCGGGTCCCTTGTTGACGTGTTCGTGGTAGAAGGCGTTGATGGCAGCCGTATCCACCGTATCGAGCGGCATCGTCCAACCCCAGGCTTGAACGCGCACGGGATGATCCAGGTTCGCGTAGGGCGTGATGATGACCTTCTTCTCATTGAACTGACCATCGAAGGGCATCTGCGTGTAGAGCGACTGCATCTGCGCCTGCACGTTGGTGCAGGTGCTGGGGCACTGATAGAGTACGACGATGCCGCCGTGTTCCAGGTTGTGGACCCAGGCGCCGGGCGCCAGCGCCGTTGGATAGACGCCCCAACTTGCCGGCGTCGGATAATGCGGGCCCGACGAGGGCGGATTGTAGTCATAGTGGATAGTGGTACCCGCAGCGACGTGGATGCCGCTGGCGGAAGGCGTTTGCTGGACCTCGCCCTTCAGTACGGCCGGCTTTGTCTGGACACTACGGGTGATGAGCACCGCCGCGATCAGCACTGCCAGTATCAGGATGACACCGGCGGCAGCCCACTTGCCCCGGTTCGGCGGCCTTTGCGGCGTGCGTCCGCGTTGGCGCTGTCCCTGCCGGCGCAGGGGCGACACCGGTGGCGTCGCCGCGCCCGACGGGACGCGGCGGCTGTTCGTTTCGAGCCGGTCAGCCGTGCCAATAGCCGCCGGCTGACGCGGGGCTTGATTTGCCCCGTTGCCCACGATCATCGGTCCCTGTCGCGCCGGTCGCGGCTGCTGGCCGCCCGTGCCGGCTGCACGCGGCGCCACCCCGCCTTTTCGCGCGTTGTTGTTCGGCCGCGATTTCTGCGCCATTGTTCAATCCCGCCGCTGAAGAGGCCGACACGACCTGCCATCCCCTAGTGTACCAACGTGTGCCAGCAGGAAGCGAGCGGAGCCGGTGGTATACTGGCACTCTCGCGTGCGCACCTGCCCCAGTAGCTTAGCGGATAGAGCGATGGTCTTCGGAACCATAGGTCGGGGGTTCGATTCCCTCCTGGGGCGCATTACATGAGCAACCATTCCGTAGGAATCTTTGCAGGAATGGGCAAAGAACTTCGGAAACGTCGCTTGCAAGGACGGACCGGACACAATTGATCTCGCGGCGGACCCATGGCAAGGATAAACGGCTCGCGCGTCGAGCGCCTCAATCACGATGGCGGCGTGCGGCTGAAGGGTGCCATCCTCGCTGTTATTGGGTGCCGTTGCGCTCATGTCGTTTGGTTGCGACCGGTAGACCTGCGGTTGAAGGCTTCACCCGGCACAACGCCTTGTTCCGTTCGACGATCGCGAGTCTCAGCCCGTGACACATCGAAAACTGGCCTTTCAGCAATTCGGATTGTGCAACTGAGGGTTACGGATCATAGGTCCAGTTCCAAGTAGTGCTCCTACTCGCACCCGCGTGCCTGCCGGCACGTCGACGCTGGCCAGGGTCTTCGTAGCCGTCACGCGGTGTATGCGATCTGAGCGGGCCGGGTTATTACCCAATGCGATGCCGACGCTCTGGGCGGCCGGCACACAAAAGTTGTCCAGATCGGAGGTGCTGAAGCGATTGGGTTCGACGATGAAGTCGAACCGGACATCTAGATTACTCGTCGGCGCCTGCGGCAGTTGTACCCGAATTCCCTCTTTGAATTGTAGGTGCCACGCAGCGACCTTTGCCGCGCCTCGTGCGTCGCCCGGCAACAGCGGCGGTGAGCCAGGTATGGTCACGTCAATTGACGCTGGTGCCGGCAAGCCATTCCCACTTGCGACCGGATCAAGGGTGATAGAGACGCCTTCGGTGCCTTCTGACAGGACTTTCGTGGCTTTCAATTGCGTGATCCACCAATCTTCGCGCGCATACGGCCCGGGTTGGCCACCGCCGGCCGGCTTGAAAACCACGTTGGCCAAGCCGTCGATCGTGGCCTTCAGCAGGTTCGTGACCACTGTCTGCTTGAACCAGGCGGGCGCGATGCGGAAGACCAGTGATAGCGCGCATGGCGCTTCCCAATATCCACCCACCCACTGCTCCCGAAAAGCAAAAGCGACCTTTCCCTTCCACGGATCAGCAACAGCCTTCGCGGCGGTCAGGGTTGGCGGATGCCCGTTGATGGCGACGGTGATTGGCGCGAGGATCATCGAATCGCTCCTGTCGTTGCCCGAAGATTCTACTGGTAGCCCACCCCCATCGCCTTAGCCGCGGCCTGTTGCGGATCGGCGTAGAAGGAGGTGTCGACACGTTCGAGCACGTCCGGGGCGACGTCCATGAGGTGGCGGCGATTCTCAATCGGGGTTAGGGCGCGGCGGGCGCCGTTCTCCATGCCGAGTTGCAGCGCCTCGGTCAGCGAGCGCATACCCTTGAGGTTGCCCTGGATGGTCATGTCGCCCAGGATGAGCAGGCCGGGCTGAACCGGCGTGTTGCGCAGCGCCGAGAGCAGCGCCACGAAGAAGGCCACGCCGGCTTCGGCCGGCACCCGGCTATTGAGCAAGTCGATGGCTTGGACGTGGAGGTCGGTGGACTCTGCCTCGCGCGCCACGCCCAAAGCGACCTGTCTGGACTGCAGGTAGGCGAAGGCGCGGCCCGCCGCCTCCCGCATGGCGTGGTCGAGGCCGCCGGCAGCGCGGAGACGCCCCTGGCCGGCGGTACTGCCGACCTCGATGCGGAACAGCCCGACGCGACCGTCGTTGTCCACGGATGCCGTGTAGACGCTGCCGGGGGCAAGCGGGTCGGGGGAGATCAACTCGCGACCGCCCTGCTCCGGGACGCCGACGAACCGTTCCTCCATCGTGTCGTGGTCGAGGTAGGAGAAGCTGGTCTGGGCGTACTCGAAGGCCCCCATCTTTTTGAGCTGCTCTTTGACGCGCCGCCGACCTTCCAGGGCCAGTTCCAGGTACTCGGCCAGCTCCTCTTTGGTGTGACGCAGGTCGGGGTGCAGCAGCTTGATGAAGCCGGCAACGGTCTTACGCACGGCCTTGGCATCACGGGCGTTGAGGTGCGACCCCAGGCTGAAGTGCCGGTCGATCGCCTCGGTATAGTTCTGCCGGCGCAGTTCGCGCATTGCCTCGGCCAGGTAGTCCACCACGAAGCCATAACGGTCGGTAAAGAACTCCATGGCCATCTTCGGCGTCTCCCAGCCGGGCAGGTAGAAGTGGAAGCGGTCGATCAAGGCCATGTCCTGCATGGCTTCGGGCAGCGGCTGAAAGAGGTGGCTGGAGCGCACCAGCGACTCCACCGGCTGGTTGATATTACCCAGAAAGACCATGGAGGCGTCGGCGACGATTTCCTCGCGGCCCCGGCTGAAGGAGCCGGACTCCATGTAGTCCTTGAGGATTTGTAAGGCCGTGCGGTCGTCGAACTGGATGCCGACAACCTCGTCGAAGGCAACAACATCCCAATGGCCGACGAGCCCCAGCCGGCCGCTGCCCATGTTGTAGAAGAGGTTGGCGACGGTCGTCTTGCCGCCGGAGATGAGGATGGCGTAGGGCGAGATCTCGCGGTAGACGAAGCTCTTGCCGGTGCCACGCGGCCCTAGCTCGATGAAGTTGTAGTTGCGCTCCACCATGGGGATCAGCCGGGAGAGCAGGAGCAGCTTCAGCCGGTGGTCGAAGTGGGACGGCTCCAGGCCGATGCTGCGGACGAGCAGGTCGATCCACTCGTCGGTCGTGAACCCGGCGCGACCATTCCGGTACTCGGCCAGGTCGAAGCTGGCGAGTTGGATCGGCTTGAAATCGGTAATGTAGAAGGGGCTGCGCCGGCCAGTCTGTGTGTCGTCAAACTCGTAGCGCATGCGCAGTTGTGCCCACACGCCACCCTCCAGCAGCCGCTCGTACTGACTGACCAGTGGCTCGGGTACGTGGACGTAGCGCTCGCCGAAATTGGCCAGTTCCGCCCAGTACTTGTCCTCACTGGCGATCAGCCGCACCTTGACCTTGTCGATGAAGCTGTACTCGCCGCGCTCGCGCACACGCGATTGAGCCTTGGCTGCCTCGTCGGGTCGCACGTAGTGTTCGGCCAGGGTATCGTTGACCACGCGCAGGCCGACCTCGATCATCGCCGGGTCGTCCGTGGCACAGTAGGTGCCGAGCAGGTACTCCAGCACGTAGACGGGCACGTTGGCGCCGACCTTGACTTTGCGCACCAGGTCTTTGCGCACGACCTTGCCGGCGAAGGCGGCATTGACCTTCTGGTCGAGGTCACCAGGGTGAACGTCGACGGCCATAGCGCATCCCCTCACTCCAGACAGGCGTTCCGGCAGACGTTCAGAATAGCAGGCTATGGGTAATCGTGTACTCCACGTCCTTCTGGGAGGCCAATGTGCGGCCGGTGTCGGCGTCGAGCACTTTCACGTCCAACGTGCCGCTGCCGGTTGGCGCCTGCAACTGGAGGGTGACCGTCGTGTCCACGCCAGGCGAGAGGGCGACCTCGTCCGTACCCGGCACATGGCCCTCGCTGGCCAGCAGAATGCGCCCTTTGAGCTTCTCTGGTGAGACGGCAATATGCACGCGCAGACGCTCCGCCGTCTCAAACATGCCGGTCTCCCAACGCAGGCGCACGTAGAACATCTGGTTGGTGACGCGGCCGATGGGCAGCAAATCGACGCGCCGGCGCGTGCGGTCCGCTGCCGTCTGGAGCGATAGCGTGACAACCGGGATAATCAACTCCTGCGGGGAGAGGCCGCCGTGCATGTACTCGCCGCCGGTCGCCCTGAAGGCGGCGATGCCGCGCGGGAAGGCGAGCTCCAGGTCGCCCCCCATGCCAAGATCGGCCGCGCGGAAGCGCACGAAGGCATCCGCGGTCGACGCGCCACGGCCAATCCAGCAGCGTCGGTGGGACACGACCTCCTCGCCCAACGGCGGGTCCACCTTCTGGGCGTCCGGCAGATCGTGCAGGAGGAGGAAGCCGTGATCGGCAGCGATGACCACCTCACCGAAGCCGTGCTGAGCCAGGCGGGACAGCGCCCGTTTGAGCTGGGGCAGCAGTGGGCTGATGGCGGCGGCGGCCATGGACGATGCAACGTTCTCGCCGGTTTGATCGAGTTCCTGCGAGCGCACCAGGCAGAGTTGCGCCGCGGCGAGCGCCTCCGCCCCTATCCTTCCGGCAATCAGGTCGCCCAGCGTGATGTCGAGCACCGGTTCCGCCAGCCGGGCGCGAAGGTAGCGCAGGCGGTCGGCGTTGCCTGCCAGCACTTCCGCCCCAAGCTGGGCCGCGACTGCCTTCGGCCCTTTGACAACGATCCCGATGCCGCCCTCTGCGCCGGGCAGGAGGGCGGCCATGCCCAGGACAGTGATCGAAGGAACGACAGCGATCGCCGGCGTCAGCGTACAGGACTGCACAGCGGCAGGCGGCATCTCGACCAGGGCAGCCGCCATCTCGTAGCGCAGGGCGTCAACCAGGACGTAGGCGACCTTACCCAGTGCCAGGCGAGGCGCGACGTAGCGAGTAAAGGTATCGGTCTGGGCGGCTAGGCCTGGGAACTGGAAGTCGTGCTGCCGGATGGCCTCCAGGAAACGATCGGCCAGCGCAGCGGCGGCCTCGTGGTAGGTGAGGCGGGCGCGCCGCAGCAGGTTGGGCAGGTTGACGTCCTCCTCCATCCCGGCAACGAGCGACTCCAGCTCTCGCTGCAGCCGGTCCAGCCGTTGCCAGCCGGGCGACTTTTCGCTACCGGCGTAGCGTTGGACCAGCGTCGCGGGATTCAACGCCGCCGACGATATCTCCCGCTTGACCTGTCCGGCGGCAGCGATGAGATCGAGGACCAGGGCGGATACCTGCCACTGCACCTGCCGGCGTGGTGAAGCGCGAGCCCAGAAGCTGCGGCGGTGCTGGGCGACGCTCTGCTGCGCTGCAGCGAGGTCGTCGGCTTCCACCATCCCGGCGAGCGCGTCCAGGAGCAGTTGCTCCTGGAAAGGGAAAGTCTCGGCATCGCCCAGCGTATCCGCAGCCAGACCGAGCTGGCCGAGGCTGAGCTGGCGCTCGACGCCGGTTGCTGCCTGTACATAGAAGTCGGCGAACCGTTCGCTGTCGCGTAACCGGGCGGCCACCGCCTGGCAGCGGCCTGCCGCCTCCACCTCGGTCGCTCGCGGTACTCGCTCTAGTTCCGGTGGTGGGTCGCCACGCAGTGCAGCGACAAACTCGCTCAACAGGACGTAACGCAGGAAGGTAGCGCGGCAGGTGATGACGTCGCTGGCACCTGCCGCGAAGCCGAAACGCTCCCGCAGGAAGCGACGAACATCAGCGAGGGCGGTACGCTCGCTGATCCGCATGGGCATTGTGTCGTCGGTGAGGAGCTTTACCCCTACCTCAATCGGGTCGGTCGTGCCGAACAGCAGGGCGATGGCCGCATCGCGTTCAGTCCCAGCGGTCGCCAGTTGCTCCAGATCTTCCAGGGTCAGGTTCGGACGTGCCAGCCACTCCTCGATCGTCGTCGCCGGAACGCCCGCCTCGCGCAACGCCGGCCGGGCCAGCGAGGCCAGCGGTTCGTCGAACACCGCGCCCGCCGCTGCAACTTCACGCAGCACGTCCTCTCGCCGGTCGAGCGGGGATGTTGGGACGTAGACGAGCAGCGGCGACTGCGCCGGCCCGGGCAGCGCGGCGAATGCCGGCTCGACGGCGGCTCGCAGGGCGTAGTAGGAGCCGGTGTAGACGTAGCGGCGCGTCGCATCGCCCAGGTCGAGGTCGTCCAGTACCCGGCGGAAAGCACCCGCGTCGTCGTACCAGACGATCACGCCGCGCTCCCGAAGGAGGCGCTGGAGGCGGGTTTGCAGGAGCGCGCGAATCGGACTCTTCGTTGGTCGCTCACTCAATGGGCGCATGCCCTCCCCTCAGATTTGGACAGGAGCGGCGCATGGAGTGATGGGCCGAAGGCGTCAAAATGCCACGCCGCCCTCGGTCGTTTGCACCACCGTTGTCGGCAGCTCCGCCGGCTGCTCGTCGAACAGCGCCGTGTACGGCGTGTACCTGTAGATTCTGAAGCGCTGGCCGCCGGTAATCTCCTCGAGCAGACCCAGCGTGCGGAACTGCTCGACAATCTTGTTGGCGGTCACGTAGGCGACGCCGAGGTGGTCCCGCACATACGTCACATTGACGAGTGGCTGCTGGAAGAGCAGGTCCAGCGCCCGCAGCCCGGCGACCGCCTGGCCCTGATGCTGCAGCAGGGCGCGATGGTCCTCGCGCAGCCGTACAATGGCGTGCGCTTTGCGCGTCGCCTCCTCGGCAGTTTCGGCGACACCTTGCAGAAAAAAGCGCAACCAGCCCTCCCAGTCCCCTTGCTCCCGCATCGCCATCAAGCGATCATAGTACTCCAATCTGTGGCGCATCAAGTAGAGGCTGAGATAGAGCAGCGGCCGTTGCATGACGCGGCGGTGGCAGAGCAGGAAGGTGATGAGCAGGCGGCCGACGCGGCCGTTGCCGTCAGCGAAGGGATGGATCGTCTCAAATTGGGCGTGAGCCAGGGCGCAGCGGACGAGCACGGGGATGTCGTCGTCGGCGTGCAAGAACCGCTCGAAGTTATCCAGCGCCTGCCACATCTCCGTGACCGGTGGGGGGACGAAGGTTGCCCGCTCCAGCGGAACACGACCGGCGCCGATCCAGTTCTGGCTGATCCGGAACTCGCCCGGCTGCTTCTCTGCGCCGCGCACACCCTGAAGCAACTGGGCATGGATCTCGCGGATCAAGCGCAGGGAAAGCGGGAGGTCCTGCAGACGCGTCAGGCCGTAGTTCATCGCGCGGATGTAGTTCACCACCTCCTCGATGTCGCCGGGGACAGGGCGGCCTCCTGGGCCGAGCTCGAAGGTCAGGACATCGTCGAGACTGCTCTGTGTTCCCTCGATCTGGGAACTGAGTACCGCTTCCTGTCGCACGTACATTGCGACGAAGAGTTCGGGGTTGGGCAGCATGTTCGTCGCGCCGTCCAGCCGTCCGACCGCTTGATCGGCCAGCGAGAGCAGCGACTGGACGGGTGGGTCAAGGCGGATGGGAGGGTCGGGCGGCAACGGAGACGGGATGAACGCCCGGTAGCCCGTGGGTTGTTTCACGTAGCGGCCCGCACGCGTACTTGGAACCACCCGCCGTCCTCCTCATTACAGTGCGGCTTAATAAGCGCCCGCACACGGCAATCTTATTTTGCCACAGGCGTCGATTGCAAAACAAGATGCGGTCTGCGATAGGCAAGCGGCGTCGTCGGCACCTTCCTGCCTCAACGCTACGATGGCACATGCGCCTCCAGCCAGCCAAGGTACCGTGCCGCCACGGCGGTCCCACCCGGTGTGCTTACTCGCGCACCAGCCCTTTCGCGCGCAACTGTTTACTGACGCTGGACCAGGGGTACTTGCCGGCCAGCAGTTCCTTCCAGTAAGCGCCGGCATCCTTCCAGGGGACGAGCGCGTGCAGCGGGGCGATGCTGAGTACCACGCCGTCGTCAAGTTCGGGGTCGTAGCCGCGATCGGCGACCGCTTTGAGCGCGTCACGAAAGCGATACAGTTCGGCCACTAGCTTCTCCTGCGTGTCCTGCTCCTTCAGTAGCCGCCGCGCTTCCCTGCCATCGCCGCGGCGCTCCGCTGCTGACTGCGCCTGCGTCGCCTCCGCCAGCCGCCGTTCTTCCAGTGCAATCTTCGGCGCCAGGTAATCGTTCAGTGCGCGGTGCAGCGTGTCCTTGCCGATGCGGTGGCAGTAGAGCCAGAGCGCGTAGTTGCGCTTGTCGGACTGAAGCAGCCAGAAGATTGGGGCCTTGCGCCGGCTCTTGGAGTAGCGAGCGATGTGCTCGGCGAAGAACAGGTTCGGGTGGCGCAAGTACTCGCGCAACGTCTTCACGCCAAGGGCGGCGCAGAGATCGCGCTCCCAGTCCTCCGCGCGCTCCGCGAACAGCAGCCCGAGCGCCTGGCGGACCCGGCGCACGATATCCGCCTCGTGCCCGTCGTCATCCACCAGGATGCCGTCCCAAGCGACTGGCAGCGGGTATTCCGCAGCCGTGACGGTTGGCGACGCCACCGCGCTTTCGGGCGGCAGGGTGATGACATTGAGCCGGGCGTGCAGCCAGCCCTGACTGACGATCCGCTCCTGGGTAGCCGGCAGGCCATCGGGGCCGATCAGCGTCCCGGGTGAGCAGACCGGCAAGGGCTCGAACGGACCGGCGAGCGCGGGGGCAAGGGAGGGATCAGTGGCGACGCGGGCATCCCAGCGACCGAAGGCGCAACCAACGGCGTAGGAGAGGATGTCGGCGGCAGGGGCGCGTTGATCGGCGCTCGGCGTGATGGGCTGGTCCTCCCCTACATCATCATCGTCATCCGCCGCCGGCTCGTCACGTTCCGTTGCGCGCTGGAGCGACGCCTCGATGGCGCGGCGATCCTCGTCCGTGATGCCGTAGAGGCGGTAGGCGAGGTCGTCGATCTCCTGCTGATGCTGTGGAAGCGCCGCCTGGGCACTCGAGACGCGCTTCCGCCAGCCGGCGGCGCGTCCGGCCAGGGAATCGCCTGGGACTTGGAGCAGAGCTGGAAGCGTGAAAACGTGGCTAGTTTCGTTGACGGTGTCGAGGGCGCGCTTGAGGTCGACACAGTCGTCCGCCAGGGTGCCAAGGTGCCGTCGTGCGTCATTGTCTAGTTCTGGCACGGGAGTGCGCTGGATCACGCCAACCTCGTACGAGCCAAACGCCATTTGGAGCGACACGCATCGAAGGAAGATAGTTGAGTTTGTCAGTGCGAGCAGCGCGGATAACTGCTCTATGGGAGCGAACCCAGTCGGCCCTTTATGGCCAAAGACACAGCCCTGTGGAAACGTACGAAAACCTAGACCACGCTGACTCCTGAGTGGCCAGGTAAGGCCAGGGCGGAAGTAACAGTCGAGATTTCGAATGAAGGCACGCTCAAAGGAGGATATCTCATGACCGTCCCGCTCCCAGTTCACAACTAGATGCAGGTCAGCGTGGTAGGGCGAGTACGCGCCTCCCTTGGCGAAAGGCACCCAGCGCTTGCCGCCAAAGGTACGTTGCCGACACCAAGCCTGCACTCCTGCGACATCCCGGTGTGGGTTGTTGGCGCTATCGAGGATGCAAACCGTTCCAACCTCCCACCAGGTTCGGACGAAGCGGAAGTCATCAGCAGTGGCGAGTCCCTGCTTGACGGTACGACCGTTCCCCTCAAACCGAGGAAGCTCCGTAAACTTGCGTCGAATCGATTCGCTCACCCAATAGGCGAAGGGGCTGCCGGGAACCTGACGAAAGCTGTTGGGAGCAGTGACATGGGTGTCGTCGGTAGGGCTGCCATCGCGCATGGCGCTAATCGCGTCTTGGAGCGCATGGCCTTTGTCATCGGGTTGGAGGAGTCGGAAGAAGGTCGTTTTGCTCACGCTACTCCTTGCTGGCTAGCCCACGACCTGACGGGGTTCAGCCGTTTGGAAATGAAACATTTGTTCTATACCATGCCTTTGCCGACTTGGCAAGTTGGTGCGGTACCGCAGGCGAAAACAGGCGATCGGGCCGGCGACGTTGACTCGTCGTGGCACACTCGGTACAGTAGGGGCAATCCAGTGATCTGGAGCTGGAAGGCTCCTGTTTTGCGGCCCTTCGGGGCCGTTTCTCCTTTTAGGCAGCCACGCCGTACCCAATCCCTCAACCGCGCCATCCTCGCCGTGGTCGTGCTTTGTGTCTTCAAGCACCTGCGCGATGGCTTCGCCGAAGGCCGGCCAATCCTGTGGTCATAGTCTGCTGCGGGCACACGCACGTCGTGCAGCCACCGAACGTCAATCGCCAGGTCGGTCCGGGCACGCTGTTGGGTCATGGCGTCTCTCCTCGCCGTGATTGCTCCTCCTCTGTTCGGGGTTCACCGGTGAGCCGTCGCCGTTCAAAAGCGCGGAGTTGATCGTTGATTGCAAACAGCAGTTGCCGCTCGTCCTCTTCGAGGTCGAAAGGATCGCCTTCAAATCGGGCCATCAAGGTGCCTCCAGCGGCGAAGCGCACTGAGCGCCGCATCATGGCAGGCGCGTTGGTCTCCAGCGCCTCGGGCACATCGACCCCCGGCAAGGGGTCCTGGTATTCGTTCCGGTGCTGTCGCCCAGCACGGAACCTCGACGATGATCCGACATCGCCCACAGTTACGAAGGGTCTGACTGATAGCGCAGGTGAGATAGGCATTCCAGCGTACTCCGCTGCTCGCGTGAAAAAGACCGTTGCTCGCCTGCGCGTTTCTCCTCGCAGGCGGTAGGTCTCTCGGAACGCCCCATCAAGCTGACCAGGCGTGACATTCGCTAGTTCACCGAGGCGTTCCAGGACGGGACGGTAGGCTACCCCCATCGCCTGAGCTAGGACTTGTGCACGCTGCTCACCCGCAGAAACAAGCTGGCGTAGCAAGGCCGTGGAGCGTCCGGCACTGTCGAGCATGCCCAGAAAGCGCAACGTGGCGACGATCTGTGTAGCGTAGGTCGACGTCACCGTCGACACGACAGACTCACTCGACACGATGTCCGGTATTCCTTTCTGTTCCATTCGCGCCAGGAGGCTGAGAAACGTTCCCCAGGCTACATATGGTGCGGTTGGCTTCGCCGCATCTCTGTCGCTCATGGCTGCTCCTTCGGGTCGAGTAGACCCTACGTCCATCATAGCGCCTCGTCCGCTATGATTTCGCTATGTGTGGCAGCGCGGCAAAGCAGATAGGAGGAAAGGGTTGCATTGCATGTGGTCGAGATCAGCCGCCTGCCGCCCTTTGTGTAAGGGTCAGGGGCAGCAGCCATCACTATAGCCGATCCTACCATACCGGTCGTGCTGCGGAGGCTAATGTGGCCCCTCCGGCACTGTCGAATCGGCCTGTGAGGTCCTTATCGCACGCAAGATCGGTGCATTGTGGTGACGCTGTGGCGCGCAATGAGATGTCACGCCGTATTCAGGGTTCGTTGCCGCCGAACCAGGACGTCGCTGAACGGGTCTGCACGGTGCTGTATCTCACCTGAGAATGGAACTGCGAATTCCGTCAGAATATTTCTTGGTGCTTGGTATGCAATTGCTTGCCGACGCTTGACCAGGGGTACTTGCCGGCCAATAGTTCTCTCCAGTAGGCGCCGGCCTCCTTCCAGGGGGTGAGCCGGTGTAGCGGGGCGATGCTCAGCACAACCCCGTCATCCAGGTCAGGGTCGTAGCCCGAGTCGGCCGCTTCTTTCAGCGCCTCCCGGAAGCGGTAGAGCTCGGCCACCACCTTCTCTAGCGTGTCGTGCTCCTTGAGCAGTCGCCTAGTCTCCCGTCCGTCTCTGCGTGCATCGACAGCAGCCTTGTCTCGGGCCAGCTCCGCCAGGCGTCGTTCCTCCATAGCGATCTTCGGTGCCACATAGTCATTCAGAGCCCGGTGCAACGTATCCTTGCCGATGCGGTGGCAGTAGAGCCAGATGCCGTAACTACGCTTGTCGGACTGGAGCAACCAGTAAATCGGCGCTTTCCGCCGACTCTTGGAGTAGCGCGCTATGTGCTCGGTGAAAAACAGATTTGGGTGGCGAAGATACTCGCGCATGGTGGGAACGCCTATGGCGGCGCAGAGATCGCGCTCCCATTCGTCTGCCCGCTCCCCGAAAAGCAGCGAAAGCACCTGGCGGACGCGGTGCGCGATGTCCTCTTCGTGTCCCTCGTCGTCCACCAGGATGCCGTGCCAGGCGATGCGCAGCGGGTAATCAGCTGCCGGGATGGTTGCCTGATCGACAACGCCTTCCGGCGGTAAGGTGATGACGTTGGGTCGAGCACGTAGCCACGTCTCGCTCACGATGCGCGCTCGTGTTGCTGGCAACCCATCCGGCCCGATCAGCATTCCTGGCGAGCACACCGGCAGCGGATCGAAAGGGCTGTTGAGTTTAGGGGCCAGGGCGGGTTCAAAGGAGGCGCGTACATCCCAGCGGCCGAAGGCGCAACCGACGGCGAAGAACAGGAGGTCAACAGCTAAGGCTCGCTGGTCGACTCTTGGAGGGGCAGGTAGTTCTTCCGCATCTTCCTCATCATCGCCTGACGCTTCCGCCGTTTCTTTTGCCGCGCCGTCCGGGGAGGCTTCGATGGCGCGGCGCTCATGGTCTGGTATGCCATATAGGCGATAGACCATTTCCTCAATGGCGCGCTGATGGTACGCTAGTCCCGCCTGAATCTGGACAACGCGCTCCCGCCAGGCGGCGGCGCGCTCGCCGTGGGAGTCACCCCGGACTTGTAAAAGCGCGGGAAGCGTAAATGCGTGGCTGGTCTCGTTCGCTGTGTCCAGCGCGCGGTTGAGGTCGAAGCACATGGCCACCTGTGTTGCAAGGACGCTGGTATCTAGCCCTTCCAGGTGAGGAACGGGCATTGACTGGATTATCCCTACCTCGAAGGACTGCGCCAGTTCCTCACGCGCCAGCATGGTTCGTACCAACTCCAAGAACAGGGTACTGTTCATGATCCCAGCCAGGGCAAAGAGGTCACTCGGTCGGTCGCCTTGGACAAAGACAGCGGGACCTTTGTCGGCGAAGATACAACCCCTAGGAAGCGCCCTAACACTTAGTCCGTTGGTACGCCTGGGCCAAGTAAGCCCTGGGCGAAAATAAAAACTCTCTGCTTGTATCTTCCTGCTGGCGCTACCAACCCTCATTGCTACGAAAGACTTCAATTCCGAGCCGGAACGTCCAAAGTTTACTACAAGGGATATCGAAGAGTAATAGGGAGAAAAGGCTCCCCCCTTTGCAAACGTAACATAGGCTTTTGTACTGCTTGTCGACGCTCTGGTTCGGCGCATGTCTCTTGGGTTGATTTCCCACCATGCCCGCAGGAATCGAAAGTCATCAAGTGTGCCCATGCCGCATCTGGCAAAACGCACGTCTGATTCGAGGTGCTCCCTCTCATGGAAGAGCCTCCGGAGAACGGTCGGTACCCAGTAGGAGAACGGACTAGTAGGGACCCCACGGAGATCCTCAGAGTCAGTGACGAAGGTGGCGGAGGTAGGGCTGCCATCGTGCAGTGCGCCGATGGCAGCCGCCAACGCCGCGCTCTTGCCATCGGGTTGGAGGAGGCGGAAGAAGGCGGTGGCGCTCATGTTGCTCCTGCGGCGTTCAATGCGTAGTCGCCGGCACTGGCGGGCCGGATGGCGAACCGATAGCGTTACCCTCTTACCTTGATTCTATACTACCCAGCGCTTTCTTGGGGGTTGTCGGTTCGGGTAATACTCACGCAACGGCTATCCGTATGCTCGGTGCGGACGGTGGTGGCCGAAGGCAAGTCTACGAGAATGTTTGACTAACATAGTGCGCTGGCGTGCATTAGGCTACTGTAGATCGACGAAACAGCGTAAGATACTTGTGGTCCGAAAATTCGCTACGAACGGTCTTTATGATTAGCAACCATGCGGTGTTGGGAACGGTGCCACTGCTGAGAAGTGCCGGCAGTTAGTGGCTACTACACAGGTAGTCGATGGGTTATCTTTGTTTAGCAAGGGGATCTTGTTAGCCATACACTCTCTTAGAGCACCAATTGAAATACTAGCCCAAACAATATAGACTCATTCATGCATACTCATACTATTGGAGCCTTTCAATGAAAACATGCTGGTACTACTTACCACTTCAACCAATCCGTAGCCCGCTGATTGACTCGGTTGAAAGAACGCCTCTGGTTGTCATACCACTACAAGGTAGTAGGTACTCTTATCGACTCGCATTGCTTACTGACGACACCGGTCGGCCAGAGTGCATAAGGATCGAAATACCGGGGCTTGCTACCAATGAGATTCCAAAGGACTGTCTGCCCATGATCCAGTTGGCACGGGAGCACATGCTTTCCGTATTGCGTATCGTTTATGACCACCAGATTTACTATTGGCGAGGATCGATCTGGAACTTTATCGATGATGGTGATCCTCCAAATATGAATATGTCGGTATCGGAGTGGAGAGACTCTGCCCAACTCAATACGAACGCGGTGAGTACTGCATTCGCAACAACAATACCACTGCGAGAAGAACTTCGGCTACTCCTTGATGCCGATTTAGAGCATATACCTCTGCAATACCGGTACCTCTCCCTATACAGGCTTTTGGAACTGCATTATAGCAGTAATGGGAAATGGCGTGATGGTGACTTGGATGCGCTAATCCAGCGAGCGAACGCATCCATTACTCGCAAGGATATTCAAACCCTCCGCCAAAAGTGCGCTCATATAAAGACAACGAATCGAAAGTCACCAACAGGCGAGTCATTTGGTGTAACGCACTTAAACCAACAAGAACTGGTGCATGTTGCCGCAGCCCTGCCAGGTCTAAAAAGTGTTTGTACGCAGCTCATCAATGAGCTAGGACAGGGGAAATTTATGCTTACGACAGAGCCATCGACTAGCAAACTACTCGGACAGAAGCCAGGGGCGGCAGTGCAAGAAATGAAAGACAGTTCTGTCGCACAATAGTAAGTTCCTAACTATGAACCGCTTCGACTTTGGCCCTTCAGGCAGCGTAGCAGATGGTCTCGGTCCGATACTTCCACGAACTGGCGTGGACGTTTTACGCTGTTAGGGTCGCGAGTGGACAGCGAACAACCCTCGTGGGGCCAGAGTTCGCGGCGGACGAAGGCGAGAGTGTCTGCAAGGGTTGAGAGGGATTTCGGGTAACATGCGGCACGACGGACCGGGGTGGGCGTCTGTTCCGTAGCGCATGCGTCGATCATCAGGCGTCTCGGTTCGGAAGGCGGTCGGCGCTACCTAGGGCTATTGCCGGTGAGCTACAGGGGCCAGTTTGAGCACCGCCCGTCCCAACAACCTGGCCATTGAGGAGCGCATCACGAAGAAGGCCAGAATGGAATGATGAAGTGAACGGCCAGCATGGGGATGAACTCGTCGAGCTCTTGCAAGAACTGCTCGCAGTCGTTGAGAGCCATCTGGCCGAAAGCACCTACGAACCCGATCAGGAGCCTTACTGCGCTTACGAGATCGAGCGCCCGTCGTTCGCTATCACCGAGCAAGGATTCGTCAGACAACACGCCAGCACCCGTTATTTCACGCAGCCATCTTGGCACAGAGCCCTCATAAGTATCCTGGACTGCATTAAGGTCTCTGCCCCTTATGCCGCCGCGCTAGATGGACTGCGCGCCTCCTATCCGAATGACCAAGCTATACAAGCCCATCTTGACCGCCTGGTACGTTACATCGCTCGACTGCGACTTAGCAATGAAATTGGCCACGATCCCGGAGCGGCTGAGGAAGGCCTGCGAAGGTTCCTCAATGACCTTGACGGTGTGCCGACCAGTTGGATGGCACACGTACGACTCGTCGGTGTCGTCGTAACGACGCCCTTTGAGATCCAGGTTGGCTCAGCGACGGTCGCGTTTCGTCCGACGACTCCTGATGATCTCGAGAAGCCTATTCCGTTGTTCTCCTTGGTTCATGGCACGGGATCATCCGAAAGGCTGAACGTTCCACCAACGGTAATGGAGATCACAGCACGGCTGGCACATGCTAGCGAACTGCAGCAAATCGTAGAGAAAATAATTGCTTTGCTTCGTCTGTATGCCGTACAGAGCGTCGCATTTCGCTCCTACACCATGAGCGCAGCAACAATCGTTCGTTCCTTTGCTGGCGGTACCCTGTCCTCTGGGAACGCGGAGATACCCCATGAGACGCGGATAATTGGCTGTGAGGACGCGCCGAGGCTAGAAGCGTTCTGCTCAGTCGTGTACGGCAAGTTGCTCGAGGAGTTTTCCGGCCTGGGAGTTCACATGGCGGACTACCGCGTGATCGCCTACCAGCGCTACTGCGACGCCTTGCTACGCAGCCGGATGGACGAGCAGCGCATAGCCACAGCGATCATGGGCTTGGAGGCCATCTTTCTACTTGAAGAGGATACGTCCGAAGTGACCTATAAGCTGAAAATGCGCTCTGCCAAGGTCCTTGGCCATCTCGGCCATGAATCGTCGGCCATTGCTGCTGCTGTGGCTGGCGGCTATGGCATCAGAAGCAAGTATGTCCATGGCAGTGCTATGTCGGAAAAGGAACGGCGCAAGATCGAGTCAGTTCACCAGGGAATGACCGGCCTGTTGAGAACACTGCTTGACTACCTGCGCATCGCTGTTCTATTCGTATGCACAAATTCGTCGGAGAAGAGAGTCTTTGTCAACCTGATCGACCGTGCCATGCTGGAGCAGGTGAGCGACCAGCAGCTACAAGATGGCCTGCGAGGCATTCGGGGCGTACTGGTGCAGGGCAAGGCGCTACCACTACCTGTGGATGGCGAGGGATAGACCATGTGAATGCCGAGTTTCTACGGCCGCACCTTTGCTCTTTCGTCCTCTTCCGGTTGCGCTGTCTTGGACCTTGCTTGGCGAGAGGACCGACCCCCAAGGAGATACCCGCAACTCGCGAGTAAATCCCTCCACCATGGAGTTGC
The DNA here is from genome assembly GCA_036734945.1 of Chloroflexota bacterium. Classification (GTDB taxonomy): domain Bacteria; phylum Chloroflexota; class UBA4733; order UBA4733; family UBA4733; genus UBA4733. The sequence goes on along the minus strand of DAIMXP010000008.1, from coordinate 22,264 downwards.
GTAGCACACCAGGGGGAAGGGCGCTCATCCGCGACGCAGGGTCATCATGGTTTGATTTACACCTCCAGCGCCTGTTGCTCAGTCATTGATGCGATAAAGTCAATGGCGAGCAGAACCCGTTCATTCTGGTCAGCGGACTCGATCAACTGCTCCTGATATTCAAGTGGGAACAGGCGCTCGCCGCCATCTTGTTCCGCCGCCCCGATAAAGACCTCGAATAGCGTTCGAATGACTTTCCGCTGTCCAAATTGTTGCAGTGCCAGGTGATGATTATGGATGACGTACTCCCATGTCAATTCTTTCAGCAAGGCAATTAATCTGCGCGTTTCCGCCTCATTGATGACTCTCTCATCACCTTGGGTGAAACAACCTGTGTGATGCCGGCCAACCGGCGAAAGGCGGCGCTGTAAAGTATTCGGTCGCGATCTCTCCGCGCCGGTTGTCTCTCGTCCGCCGCCTCGTCCTCGCTGTGGCGGCGCTGGTAGCGAGCTATTGCCATTGGATCGGCCATGGGCAACACACAGGAGGATCGCGCTCGACTGGTGAGACCACGGTAGAACGAAGGCTATCGTTTCGTAAGCTTCAGGTCACCGGTCACGTGAACTTGCCGGTGATCTATCAAGTCCCACATCGCAGCACGAATAGCGTTCTCGTCGAAACCTGCCTGCTTCAGACCCTGGATCAGCTGGCCAGGAGGGTAGGGTCTATCGGATGCATTGACAGCTCGCAAGACTTCTTGCTTCACCTGATGGAGATTCTTGTTCCCGATGATCACGGCTGCTATCCTTCCCGCTCGCTGCCCTGCCCAACTTTACCAGCCTGATTGTAGGGAAACAGCCGATAATTTGATCACCGTTCTTTTATAGGATCTGGTACCTACTGGATTCATCAGACCTAACGGTCAACTGTTTGCCGCTCCAACACATACGCCGCCGTCTCCACCATTGCCGTGTCCAGCACGCCCTGGCCGAGGTCTGCCATGACCGTCACGCGCGCTTCCCTCAGCAGGATCTCTTCCCGCCATTTTTGAAACGACGACAGGAAGAAGCCGGTGCGGCTGGTAATCGCCCCGAGCAAACCATGCGGGATAAGTCGATCCAGCCAGCACTCCACGAAGGCGGCATAGAGATCGTTCTTCGTGCGTGGGTACGTCTTCTCGATGTACGCCTTCGACGGCCTGCTGGTCTCGCCGAACGGCGGATTCATCAGCACCACGTCGTACCGCTGGCGGCAGAGGTCGATGAAGGCGAAACCATGTGCTGCATCGTCGGCGAAAAGCTGGCGTTGCGTCGTCTGACCGTTGGTCGCGCGATTTGCGTAGTCCTCCAGGGCGGCCAGCAGTTTTTCCTCGGCCTGCGCCCAGAACCCTTCAGCGTCGGACGAGGCGAGCCCGGGCAGCTCGACCCTCACAGGCTGTTCCATCCCCGGCAAGCCGGCGCGGACGTAGGGGCGACGGACGAAGGCCCGATGGCGCGCCTGGTCTACCTTCTCCTCCATCGCTCGTTCGATGCGGAGCAATGACCCGGCCTCCGCCGCCAACTGCATGTCCAGCCAGACCTGCTTCACCAGGTCGGCCAGGGGCAGTTCGATGGCGCCCAGGTACTCCTCCAGGAGTGGGTACTCGCCCGGCATCGGCTCGGCGCAGACGAGGTTGCCTTTGGTGATGCGCGGACGCTGCTGCGGTGGTATCGCAAGCTCAGCGTAGGCGCGCTGGGCGCGCAGCCAGAGCGCCAGCGCCGCGATCTGCGTGGCGCGCAGGTCGATGTCAATGCCGTGCAGGTTGTGGCGCAGGATCAGCGCCGGGACCTGGCGGCCGAACGCCGCGCGGTCCGGCTGCTCGCGTTGCAGTTTCGGGCCGAGGTCGGCATCGTCGTAGGCTTCCTCATAGATCGTCTGCAACAGCCCAAAGCAGTAGAGCAGGAAATGGCCGGAGCCGCAGGCGGGGTCGAGCACGCGGATCTCCCGCGGGTCCTTCTTGGCACGGTGGGCAACGTGCTCGGTTGTGATGTCATCGTCGGTCGTCGGCACAGCCTCGCCCGGCCCGAGAAAGATTGCATGCTTGCGACGGACCATGTAGCTGCAGGTATCAGCGAGCGCTGTCCGGCCCTGGCGCATCTCCCACCATGTCCGACCGAGCGTGTTGTCGCTGAGGAACTCGACAACGTAGCGCGGCGTGTAGAACTGGTTGCGGAAAGCCAGCTCGTAGGAGTTTCGTGGCGCGGCGCTCTCCTTGCGCGCCTGCTCGCGCTGCTCCTTGGGCGTGAAGTATTGATAGATCCAGCCGATGGTCTCGTCCTCGTCCCAAACAACGGCCAGTTCGGGGTCGTTCAGCCGCTCAAGCACAGCGAACAGCGCCAGGGGCGTTGGGAACAGGTGCGACTGCGGCGTGGAGCGGTCAAACAGCACGGCAATTTCGGCCGATACATCATCGAAGAGCAGCTCCAGGTAGAGGCGGTAGCCACCGTCGGCGTGGGCGCGCTGCAACTCGGGCGAGACCATCTGGAACTCGCGGAAGCCGCTGGATTGCGGCCCCTGCCCGATGGACGGACGCAGCATGCCGCGTGCCTCCATGAGCTTCAGGGCCGCCAGCCGGTTGAGGCTGGTGAACGCCGCCTCGCGGGCGAAACGGGCAACACCACCCGCCAGGTCTTCAATACCTTTCGCCAGCCCCGGCGTCTTCGTTGCCTCGTGCCGGATCGCCGCCTCGATCTCCAGGCGTTCCTGCCGGCGTTGAGGATATTCGCGCAGGGTGGCGACCTCGTCCGCCGCCTCCAGGCGCACCGGCGTCGTGCCGTTCGCGCCCTGGCGCTCCGCCGTGATGCCGTAGGTACCTTCGAGCTGCTCCGTCACATCACGCTCGAGCGTGCGCCGCATCTCCTCGACCGCCCGACGCAACTTGTTGCGTAACGCCTGGTCCATGTTCGCCCCCACCGGCTATTCCAGCACTACCCGCGCGCCCTCGGCCAGCAGCTTGGCACAGTAGTCGCGCAACGCGCCAAGCTGGGCCTCCAGTTCGTCCTGTGTGCCGATGGCGCCGCCCACGAAGCGGCCTACCCGCACCCGCTCCACGCGCACCTCCGGGGCGAGGAGATGCTCAATGGCCACCAGCGCGTCGCCTGTCAGGGATGGCAGCAGGCGCAGGTCGGATTCCAGGGTCGTCAGGTCGCCGTAGGCGCCATCCCCGCCTGCCGCTCGCACCAGCCGCTCCCGGAGCGGCGCGGCGACCCGTTCTCGCGCTTCCAGCGGCAACCCGGCATAGTCCGGTTGCCCGTCCAGTTCGCTCAGCGCCCGGGCGAACGCCTCCTCGTGGCGGACCTTGACGGCTTCACGCAGCCGCCGGTAGGCGGCGACGATCGCGCCCGCATCGGTGGCGACCTGGGTCAGGCGCGACTCCCAGGTATCAGCGGTCAGGTCGGCACAGAGGCGCGCTGCCGCGTCCTCCAAGGCCCCGGTTACGTCGCTGCGTCCGCGCAGGAGCGGCCAGAACTCGTTGACGGCCTGACGGGCCTGAGCGATCGTCGCCAGGTTGGCTTCCGTCGTCGCCGTCTCCAGGGTCCGCGCTCGGGCGAGGCCGGCGCCTATCGCTTCGTGCTGCCGGGCAAAGCTCTTGACGGCGTCATCATCCGTACTGGTGCCCAGGCCCTCCAGATCTCGACGTAGCGCGTCAATCTCTTCCCAGCCCGGCAGACCGTGGGCACGGAGGCGCTCCGCCAGGCCGGCTAGGCCCGGTACCTCCTCCCGCAGGCGTGTGCGTACCGTATTGGCAATCGCGGCGACCTCCAGGGCCGGCTCCTCCGCGTACAGGTCGCGCAGCCCCTTCATCGCGCTGATCATCTCCGCCAGGGTCGGGGTCTTCTCTTCTCGGGGGCGGAACTCCGCGGCGCGAAAGCGGGGCATGGCCAGGAACACGCTCTGGGCCACCGGGTCGGTCCAGGCGCGGGTCGTGCGCCCCTGACTGGTCACTTCGATGGCGCCGGCCCGGAACAGGGCGGCGACGACGAGCAGCACCACGTCTGCGTCCCAGCCATAGGGCGGAGCGCCGAAGTGGCTCTCGAGCAGCTTGCCGGTTTTCGACTCCTCACCGGTGTTGCCACCCGCAATGAAGCCGCTGACCTCCTGGACGATGGCCGCGTTCGGATTGAGCCGGTAGCTGCCCTGGGCTGAATGCACGAGGCCGAGACCACCGGCGCCGTCGTAGAGGACCGCCGGCAAGCCGACCAGGTTGGTGTTCGTGAGCAGCGGTCGGACCTCGTCGCCCTTGACGGCCACAGCGCCCAGGTCGACTCGGTCATACAGCCGCGGCACGACATCGGCAAACAACGCCGACGCCACGGCGCCGACGGCGCCACCCAGGGCCTGGGCTCGCTGCTCCCGTCCAGCAAAGTACAGCCGTCCGGCAAGAAAGGCGGCGCTCAGGTCGTTGCGGAGCGTCTGGAGCAGCTTGCCCTGGCGGTTCTTTTCGTCACTGAGTAGAACGCCCTCTTCGGCGGAGGCGATCCGCCGCTCGTGCCGGTCGATCATCTGCCGCGAACGATAGAGTTCCTGCAGTCCCAGGAAAACGGCGGCAGAAACCGGGACTACCCAGAACGCCGTCCCTTTCGCCTGCCGACTGCTGTCCTGCGCCACGGTATAGGCCACCAGCAAACCGGGGTCGTCGTCCTCCAGGCGTACCTGCAGCGGGATCTCTCCCTTCGACGGCGCCTCGCCGTCGATGCTGACGGCTGGGGCAAAGTTGCGCACGTTCTTGTAGCGGTAGGGGCGCAACTCTTTGAGCAGCTCGGCCGCCAGTTCCTTCTTCAGCCGCCCCATGTCCGCCGGCTTGGGGGCAATGCTCCGCCGTTCCTCCTCCCAGGTCTTCCCCTGGACGGACAGCAACTCGTAGCCGTTCTCGCCTTCCCGAATCCTTTGCCCTGCTAGCAGCGTCTGCAATGCTTCCTGTACCGGCTGGATGAGCGCCTCACTGCCCAGCGCGGGATAGAGCACTGCGGCCAGGTTCTCCGGCGTGCGCGAGACGCCGCGCACGAACTGGAGCAGGCAGATGGCTTTGGCCACCTTTGCCACCAGCGGCGTCTCGGCGTACTGATCCACGATCTCATTAATGTCGTGCCGCCGCTCGAAGCCGACGTTGCCCTCGACCAGATCGTAGAGCATATCCAGGGTGACCAGCTCACCGACCGGGCGCGCGCCGAGGTTGACGTGGGGATTGATGAGGACCTGCTGGGCCAGTTTGATAATCGTCCGGTTCGCCCCGCCGGTCTGCCGGCTGGCCCCGGGCTGGTTGCGCAAGCCGGAGACGATGTCGATCGTCAGGTCGATCTGGTAGGGCAGGAACGGGTACATCTCGACGAAGGCGTGCGCGTCCAGGGCGATTCGCCGGGATGAGGCAGCAAGCCGGCTGTGGTTGGTGAGTGTGGGCCGGAACCGCTCGTAGGCCGCCGCAAGTCGTTCCTCCCACTCCGGCTTCTTCGTGAGTACACGCTTGCTCGTGACCTCGGAGATGTCGGATGGGGCGAGGTCCACGCGCAGCGGGAAGCGGTCCTGGACGCGAGCCAGTTCCACCGCCTTGCCCTCCAGGCTGTCCACGACCTCATCCAGCCGCTCCTGGCTGGTGACGGCGAGCCAGACCTTGCCTTTGCCCGCGCGCCCGAAGGCCTGGACAACGCCCTGAAGGTCCAGCATCTTATCCGTGGAGCGGCTAACGTACTGGCCCACCTCATCGACCACAAAGAGCACGGTGCGGTCGCCCAGCCGGCGCCGGGTCAACTCCAGTGTCCGTTCGGCCAGCAGGTTGGGGGTCACATCGGTGGCGCGGCGGGTCCGTGCCCAGGTGTCGGCGGCCGGGTAGGTGCTCGGCTCCAAGGCGTGCATGATGGCGCTGGCCTCGTTCATGGCCAGCGCGATGAGTCCCCGCCGCGAGCGCCAGGACTGACGGTATTGGGCCTCGTAGCGGCGCTCAAACTCGGCCAGCCGACCGTCCACCTCCAGAGCGATCTCCAGTTCGGCCAGGTCCAAATCGGTTACGTAGTCGAGGTGGCGCAACAGCGCCTTGTAGATCACCTCGGTGATACGCTCCGAACCACTGCGGATACCTCGGTCAGTCGAGATATCGAAAATGACGGCGGTGGTGGGAACGTGGTTGCCGATGGCGTGGAGTAGCGCGCGCACCGCATCGCCGCGTGGGCCGAGGCGGTCGGCGAAGATGTCGGCGGCGTTGCGCCCCTTGACGGCTCGCCCGGCCAGGATGTAGCCCAGCACTTTGGCGAAGCTCGATTTTCCCGATCCGAAGAAGCCGGAGATCCAGACGCCGATCCCTTCGGTTGGATGGTTCGGAACCTGACGGTACTCGGTCAGGATCCGTTCAAACCCCTCGCGGATCGTGTCCGTGACCACGTATTCGGTCAACTCAAGCTCGACGTCCTCTTCATCCGTCTGATCGACCTTGATGACCTCTTCGATCCGCCGGTCGACCGGCCGCTGGAGCAGGTCCAGGATGCGCGCCGTCTCAGCCATCGCAGGTCTCTCCCTCACTCCAGCCGCTCTCTCAATTCCGGGAGAGCGGCTCATCGGTTTCGTGCCCGCCCAGCAGTCTAGTAAATCTTCGGTCGGTAGTTGTGGTCAGCCTCCAGGATGCCCATGAAGCGCAAGCCGACGGTGCCTTCCAGAACGCCCGGATAGAAGAGCACCGTCGGTACTGTTACCTTTCCCATCAGCCGCTCCAACAGCGACGACGTGCGGAAGGCCGGGTAGAGTGCTCCCGCGCGAACCAGAAAGGCCACCGTTCGCTGCCGGTCCATTCCGGCCAGCAGACCGGCGATCGTGGCGTCCAGGGGAACGTACTGGTCGAGGATGTTGCCGACGGTCTCAATGGTGGCGGTGAGGCCGGAAGTACGCTCCGCCTCGGCCAGCGCTTCGCCGCCAACGGTCTGCTCGATCGCTTCGAACATGAGCCGGGCGAGCGAGATTTCGACCACCTCCTTGCCGTGCTGCCGCTCCAGCCGTGCCCGCAAGCCGGCGACCTGCTGGCGCAGGGCGAACTCGTCTTCCGGCGCGTAGTGGAAGATAGCGAAAGGCAAGTCGTGGTAGGCGCTGATGCGTGCGTCCGGCGCGGCGAGCGCCGCTTCAAGCGCCGACAAGCGCTCAGGCATGGATGCCATCGACGGCCCTTTCTAAGCTGGGATAGGCCCAGTCGATGCGCACGATGCCACCGGCGGCGTGATAGCGCAGGTGGCCGCGCTGATGCGCTTCCAGCAGTTGTCGCTCCACTTCGGACGGCGATACCAGGAACACCCGCCAGTCGGGGTGCTCGCGCAGCCGGGCGGCGGTGACGCCGCGATCTTTCAGGTGATAGGCGACGTAGAGAAAGACCTCGAACGGCAGGAAGGTTGGCGCGAAGTGCTTGTTGGCTTTGCCGGCCAGCAAGCCAAAATCGCGCACGGTAGCGAGCAGACCTTGCGCCGCTCGCTTGCGGCTGTATTCTGACCAGGGCGGCGAAATCAAGCCTTCCGCCGTCACCCTATTGATGAAGGAGAGGGCATCGCCGACGTCCACGCCATAGCGCCCGCCTTCGTGCCAATCGAACAGTTCTTGCGTGATGAAGTCGTACAACAGATCGTCCGTCAAAGCGGCGTGGTAGAGCAGCACCGCGGCAGTGGCAGACGAATCCGCCTCCTGGGCGACAAGGCGCTGGGCCGCGCCGATGGCAGGAGCTTCGGCTGTCAGGAAACGGCTCACGAACACCCGCTCCAGCACGTCGCGCAGGCGGCTGCGCGTCGTCTTGCCGAGGACGTTCTCCGTGACGACGCGCTCGCCAAACGAGCGTAGGTCGTCGCCTTCCCGCCACTCTTGCAGCAGGCGCACGCACTCCGGGATCAGTGCGCTGCCCTTGATGACGTTGCTGGTGTAGCGGCGCGTGCCGGAGGCAGTCATAGCGGGGCGAGCACCGGAATAATGCAGTTGCCCCGTGACGAGGCCGCATAACCTGCGACGAGTCGGTCGAGCGCCTTGTTCATCCCAATGTGAGCATTCAGATCGCCGGCGGGCGCCGCCCCGAGTTCGAGAGTATGGCCCGATGGAACGGTGTGGCTGACGCTCTCGAGTTCCTCTTGCCGGGCCATCCGGTGCTCAAGCAGGAAGTCTGCGACCGAGCGTCCCGGCTGGAGCCGGATCATGCTATCCAGATCGAGGCCAGGCACGGCCTCACCACGCTTCATTGCGTGCAGACGCTTACTTACCTGGGCTTCCAGGGCAGCCGGCAGACTGAACAGCGTCAGGCGTGTCGGCTGGGGAACGAAGGCACGGTGGCGGATTGTCGCCGCCTCCAGTGCGACCTCCAACTGCGCCAGCGCCGCAGTCCGCGGGAAGAGGCGTGCCATGACGTATTGCCCGGAAGTTGTGAGGGCGTTGTCGTCCCACCAGGAAAAGAGATCACGTTCCCCGAGACGCGCGATGAAGGCCCGGAGCGCGAGCACACGGTCCGCTAGGTCGGCGACGGTCATACTCTGGCGATCTCTTCGGCTACACGCATTGCGCTGGACGGCAGTGTACGCAAGGCAACGCTACTCCGTCAATGTCGGGGACTATTTTCTGGCCACGCTTTTGACTCAGCAACCTCCTGGGGTGGGACACCTGTCTCAAGGCGGTTCCGTCAGAAGGCAGGTGATAGGCTCTGCGGCGAGTGCGGGAGGAAGGCATGCCCAGGTGTGCGGGGGCAGTCGCAGCGGGCGATGAGCACACAATGATGTCGCTGGCCTTTGCTTTGGACGGTAGACTTGCGAACATGGCGGGAGCAAGGAGGACGGAATGACGCAGCAGGCCAACATTACGTGGTGGGGCTGCGCGGGCATCGAAGTCTCGGTTGGTGACGATACCCTGCTGTTCGATCCCTACCTCCAACCGGCCGAGGCGCGCGCGCAGCACATCGTCATCTCGCACGAGCACTACGACCACTGCCATGAACCAACCCTTCGCCGCCTTACGGCCCCAGGCAGCCGGTTTCAGTTCCTGCTTGCCAGCAAGGCCTGTTTCCACGCGCCGGAACTGGTCACCCCGGCAGGCGACCAACCACATTGCCTCGAATTCATCCTGGATGACCAGAAGAGCGCCTGCTTCCCTCACTACCGCAGCGACCCGGCGCCCCCCGCTGGCCCCACGCAGTTTCGGCTTGGGCGTTGGCTGATCGAAGGCGTCGAGAGCGGAGAGGCGCCGAAGCGGTATAGGGACGGACGGCCTACGGGTACGACCTTCGTGCAGGTGGGGTATCTCGCTACCGACACTGTCACTGGTTTCTCGGTCTACCACCCGGGAGATTTGCACGACACCTTTCCCGCTATGGAGCAACTGCGGGGCAAGGTGCAGATTATGTGCTTTCCGGTAGGCAAGACGCGTGCTATCGAAACGGTAGTGGTTGATCTGATCCAGCCGCGCTGGCTCGTGCCAATCCATTACCGCCTGGACGAGCCGGGCTTCCCGATTCCCTTCGACGTGGACGCCTCGGCCCTCAGCGCCGCCCACCCCCAAACCGGTGCGCGGCTCCCTGGCGCCACCGATGACGCCTATACTCGCGATATGGCAACGCTCATGCGCGGCCACTGGTACCCCACACCGGAAGACCCGTTGGCCCTGATCGCCGATATCCAGCGACGTCTCGGCGACCGCGCGACATTTGTCACCCTGCGGGCGGGAGAGCGCTACTCGGTGGACACGGCAACCGGCGGGATCGCGACGAGTTAACCCGGATTATTCTCGGAGTGGCGGCGGTACTCCGTTCGCCGCGACCGTTACGCCAACGGCGTGTGCCAGCCACCGGCCGGCGTTGCCAGTGCTTCCGCTTCCGGCGGGCCCCAGGTTCCCGGCTCATACGTATGGAGCGGCGTGACGTTGCCGAGGATCGGCTCAACGACGTGCCATGCCGCTTCGACAATGTCCTGGCGCACGAAGAGGTCGGCGTCGCCGTGCAGGGCATCGCCGAGCAGTCGCTCGTAGGGCGACATGAAGGCGCTCGCGTCCTCCTGCAATACGATCTCCGCATCCGTGCCGGCCATGTCGGCGCCGGGTCGCTTGGTCCGCACGCCAAAGGCGACGGCAACAGTCGGGCTGAGCCGAAAACGGTAGAAGTTGGGGGGCGAGGTCTGGAATTCGCCGAAGACATCCTGCGGTGGGCGCTTCAGGGCGATCCACACCTCCGTTGCCGTCACCGGCAACTGCTTGCCGGCGCGGATCAAGATGGGTACGCCAGCCCAGCGCCAGGTGTCCAGATGCAAGCGCACGGCGGCAAAGGTCTCCACATCAGAATTAGGGGCGACGCCCTCTTCCTGACGGTAGCCGCGAAACTGGCCGCGCACCAGGTCTTCCGGCGCGAGCGGGCGCATGGCCTTGAGGATGCGCACTTTCTCGTCGCGGATGGCCTCGTGTTCCAATTCTATGGGTGCGTCCATCGTCAGATGAGCGGCCACCTGAAGCATGTGATTCTGGACAACGTCGCGGATCGCCCCCGCTTTGTCGTAGAAGCGTCCGCGACCCTGCACGCCAAAGTCCTCCGCCATGGTGATCTGCACGCTCTCGACGTAGGTGCGGTTCCACACGGGTTCGGGGAAGGTATTGGCGAAGCGGAAATAGAGAAGGTTCTGGATGGGTTCTTTGCCGAGATAGTGATCAATGCGGAAGATGTGCGTCTCCGGGAAGTACTGGCCGAGCAGGCGGTTCAAGGCCTGGGCCGACTCCAGGTCCCGGCCAAACGGCTTCTCCACCACGACCCCAGCGTCGGTTGCGCAGCCGGCGTTCGCTAATCCGGCAATGACCGTGGCGAACATGCCGGGCGGGATGGCGAGGTAGTGCAACGGTCGTTGCGCGTCGCCGAGCGCATCGCGCAGGCTTTGGAAAGTGGCGGGGTCACGATAATCTCCATCAACGTAGCGCAGCAACGCACACAACCGGACGAAGGTCGCCTCCTCTACCGGGCCTTGCTGCGCCAGGCTGGCGTGCGCCCGCTCCCGCAACTGATCAATGGTCCAACCCGCCTTCGCCACGCCAATGACCGGCACGGTAAGGGTACCGCGGCGAACCATGGCCTGGAGCGCCGGGAAGATCTGCTTGTAGGCGAGGTCCCCCGTGGCGCCGAAGAACACGAGCGCACCGGCCGGCGCAACTGTCACCGTTGATCCTCCCTCATACGACCCGTCACCTGATGCACCGGCGTGCCATCCTCCCGGTCCTGGGGCAAGCAGCGTGCCAGCTCGCACATCACCGTGATCGGCCTGCAGGTCGGCCTCCTGCTCGGCGGGGCGGCCATCACGGAGAGCATCTTCGCCATCCCCGGCGTGGGGCGCCTGGCGGTCGACAGCATCTTCAACCGAGACTTCCCGGTGCTGCAGGCGGTCGTCTTGATCATTGCCATAGCGGTGCTGCTTGCCAACCTGCTGACGGACATCGCCTACGCCTGGCTGGACCCGCGCATCCGATATCGATAGAATCGGTAGAATGGTACAAAGGGGAAGCGCATGATCGACTGCGATGTCCACGTGTACCCTGCCGGGGTCGAGACCCTCTTTCCCTACCTGCCTCGGCACTGGGTTGAACACATCAAGCAGTCGGCCTTCAACGGCCCAACCGACCGCTATTACCCGAAGCACATGACGGCCGGCGCCACCCTCGAAGAGATCACCGCGCGTCCTGACCTGGAGCGCATGATCCTCAACTGCACCTACGCCATCGACGGCCTGCACAACCCGGACGCCGCAATCGCCTTCGCCAGCGCTGTCAACGACTGGCTGATCGCCGAGTGGCTAGAGAAGGACGACCGGCTCCGAGCGTCGCTGGTGGTCCCCGTCCAGTTGCCGGAGGCTGCCGCGCAGGAGATCGCGCGTGTCGGCAGGCACCCCGGCTTCGTGCAGGTGTTCCTGCCGGTGCGCACCCAGCACCCGCTCGGCAGCCGGCTGTACCACCCGCTGTGGCGGGCCATCGTCGAGCACGACCTGGTCGCCGGCATCCACTACGGTGGCTCGCCGGGCAATCCCCCGTTCCCCTCCGGCTGGCCCTCCTCCTGGCTGGAGGACCATGCAGGCATGGCGCAGGTATTCCAGTCTCAGGTCTGTTCCATCATCGCCGAGGGTGTCTTCGACCAGTTCCCGTCCGCGCGGGTCGCGCTGATCGAAGGCGGCTTCACCTGGCTGCCGGCGTTCATGTGGCGCTTTGATAAGGAGTGGAAAAACCTGCGGCGGCTGGTGCCGTGGGTGCGGGAGGCGCCGTCCGAGTACATGAAGCAGCACATGAAGCTGACCATCCAGCCGCTCGACGCGCCGGTCAACGCGCGCCACCTGCGCGAGACGATCGACCAGATCGGCTCGGACGGGATGCTGCTGTACGCCTCGGACTTCCCCCACCCGCACACGAGCGATCCCCGCTTGACCTTTCTCCCCGACCTTGAACCCAACCTGGCGCAGATGATTGGCTCGGACAACGCCCGCGGCTTCTACCGCATTTAACCGACGCGCAAAGAGAAGGAGGCCATCCATGGTGCAGATGCTGGAGCGAGTGACACCGGCCAGCCGATTGCCGCGCACGAAGCGCGCCATCATCGACTGCGATGTCCACTGCGAACCGGACAACGAAGCCGAGGTCCACCGCTTCCTACCGCAGCGCTGGCAGGAGCACCTCAAGACCTACGGCTCCTACAAGTTCAGCGGCGCGGGTTATCCCCGCTACCAGAACCGGCGGCAAGACTCGTTCCCTCCCTCCGGGCGCAAGAGCGGATCGGATGTCGACTTCCTCTGCAAACAGTTACTCGACGAGCACAACATCGCCTGGGCAGTCCTCACCCCGCTCACCGGCGTGGGCGGGCACCTGAACCCGGACCTTGATGCGGCGCTCGCTTCGGCCTGGAACGACTGGCTGATCGCCGACTGGCTGGACAAGGACGCCCGTTTCGTGACCTCCATGTTCATCCCCTTCGAGGATGCCGAGGCGTCGGTGGCGGAGATCGAGCGCCGCGCCGGCGACCGGCGCTTCGTCCAGGTGCAGTTCTCCGGCCGACCGCGCGAACCGATGGGCCGCAAGAAGTACTGGCCCATCTACGCAGCCTGTGAGAAATACGGCCTGGCCGTGATGTCCCACGCCTTCGGCTCGGGCGGGCAGCCGATCACGGGCGCCGGCTTCCCTTCCTTCTATATCGAGGACCACGTCGGCCCGGCCCAGTCGATGCAGGCGAACGTCATCAGCCTGGTCGCTGAAGGCATCTTCGAGCGCTTCCCCGGCCTGAAGGTCGTCTCGGCCGAGAACGGCTTCGGTTGGCTGCCGTCGCTGATGTGGCGGATGGATAACAGTTGGCAACTGATGAAGAGTGAAGCGCCGCAGCTCCAGCACGAACCCTCCTACTACATCCGCGAGCACTTCTACCTCTGCACGCAGCCCGTCGAAGAGCCGCACCGGCCCGAGTACTTCGACCAGTTGCTGGAGCACCTCGGCGGCGCGGACCGTATCGTGTTCGCCTCCGACTATCCGCACTGGGACTGGGATCACCCGGACCACGTCCTGCCGGCCCGGCTGCCGGAGGCGGTGCAGCAAGCCATCTTCTACGACAACGCGGCGCGCTGCTACAACCTGCCGAGCGCGCCGGGCAGCGCCGACGCATGACGAAGCACGTCGTCGCCACCGTCGACGAGATCCCGCCGGGGCAACGCAAGATCGTCGATGTGGCCGGCCGCTCGATCGGCGTCTTCAACCTCGGCGGCGAATACTTCGCCCTGCTGAACCGCTGTCCTCACCAGGGCGGGCCGCTCTGCCAGGGGCGGATTTGGGGGCTGATCGAAGCGCAGCGTCCGGGCGAGTACCAGTTCAGCCGCGAGGGAGAGATCCTTACATGCTCCTGGCACGGCTGGGAGTTCGACATCCGCACCGGCCAGTCCTGGTGCGACCCCCGCAAACTGCGCGTCCGGGCCTACGAGGTCAGCGTCGAGCCCGGCGCCGCGCTCCTGGCCGACCTCGACGCGCCTGCCGAAGGCCTGGTCAAAGGCCCTTACGTTGCCGAGACCTTCCCCGTCGCGCTCGATGGGCAGTACGTCGTGGTCGAACTGACGCGACCGCGAACAGCCCCTGCCGTACCAGTTACACCGACGGGAACCCCTGCATCCAGTCGATGAAGCGTCGGGCGTAGCAGTCCAGATTGTCCAGACTCCCGCCACCGCGCAACGGAGAGCACATCTCGTAGGTGACAAAGCCGTTGAAGCCGGTATCGCGCAGGGCAGTGAAGAAGGTTGCGTAGTCGATGATGCCCTCACCCACCGGCACCGCCCGCACTTCGTCTGGTTCGGCGCGATAGTTCGTCAGGCCAGGCAGGTACTGGAAGCGCGGACGGCGCACGTAGTCGGCGACGATGGTCTGCACGATGGACGGCCCCAGCGTGCGCATGGCCAGCGTTAGCTGCTCGCTCGTCAGTCCCTGCAAGGTCGGGGCCCAGGCGTCGTAGCCGGCGCCGACATTGGGTTCGTCCACCTCGCTCAGGAAGTCGCGCAGTGCTTCGTAGTGGACAGCCACGTCGTGGTGGTTCTGAACGGCCACCGTCACCCCGAAGTCAGCGGCACGGCGCGCGCAGTCCTTGACCGCCTGCACGCAGCGGGCCCAACTCTGGCCGGTACTCAACTCCGGCCGCTCGTAGCCGGTGAAGATACGCACGACCGAGCCGCCCAGGTCCTGCGCCAGCCGGGAGCATTCCTGGACGTACAGCACCTGCATTTCCAGCAGCGGGATATCCGGCCGCTCCGCGCCGGCCGTGAAGTCGGTGTAGCCGGCGATACCGGCCAGCGCCAGGCCGCGGCGCTGCAGGCGTTCGCGCAACGCGCCGCGTCGCTCCTTACCAAGATCAAGCAGCGAGGCATGGCCGCGCTTGGCCATGAGCATCACGCCGCCGTAGCCGAGGTCGGCGGCGTGCTCGATAAATTCCTCCAGCGACAGCGCCGCCTGGCCCGGCCAGACGCCCGCGTAGCTGACCGAATGGAGCGCCAGTTTCCACATGGTCGTATCACCTCCGCCGCAACCAACACACCAGTGTACAGATGATAGTCTACTCTCCACGCTCCTCATGCGCATCGCACCCGCCCCTACAGCCGGCGCTGTCGGTGGAAGGTCCAGAAGGTACGATGCTGCAGGTGTGCTGGCACGGGGCCTGCTTCGCTCGGCGATGTACCGCGCGGTGAACGCCGCGCGAGCGATGTAATCAGGAGAATGAGCCGCATGGCCGACGATGGCATCACGCTGCCTGGTGACCCAGGCCGGACGCCAGGCCGCCGACCGTTTGCCTTCCTCAAGAATCTCGGCCCCGGCCTGATCGCCGGGGCGTCGGACAACGATCCCACCACCGTGGCCTCGCTGTCGGTCATCGGCGCCACGACCGGCTATGGCCTCTCCTGGCTGGTGATTCTGGTCATCCCGATGCTGGTCGTGGTGCAGGTGATCAGCGCTGCCGTAGGCGTCGTCACCCAGGAGGGGTTGGAGGATGTTATCCGCCGCTGCTACGGCCGCCTCTGGGCGGCGGTCGCCCTGATCCTGGTGCTTATCGTCAACGTGATTACGCTGGCAGCCGACCTGGAAGGCGGCGCGGCGGCCATCGGCTTGCTCAGCGGCAAGCCCTACCAGTGGTTCGTCATCCCCCTGGCCCTGGCAGTGGCGGCGCTGCTGATCTGGGGTAGCTACACCGCCCTGGAACGCGTGCTGCGCTACGTGCTCTTGATCTTCCTGGCCTACGTTGTGACGGCTTTCCTTGCCCGGCCGGACTGGGGCCAGGTGTTGCAGGCGACGGTAGTCCCCCACTTTAATTTCTCCTCCGCCTACGTGCAAGGGGCCTTGGCGCTGCTCGGGACGACGCTCACCAGCTACGCCTACGTCTGGGAGACGATTGAGGAGGCAGAAGAGCGACCACCACTGCGCCGGTTGGGGCTGGTGCAGGTGGACGCCGGCATCGGCATGGTGCTGGCCGGGGCCATCTTCTGGTTCATCGTCATCGGCACCGGCGCCACCCTGGGAGTTCACCATCAGCAAATACAGACGGCCCAGGACGCCGCCAAAGCGCTCGCCCCGCTCGCCGGCCCCTTCGCGGCGATCATCTTCGGCATCGGCCTGCTCGCCTCGGCGGTGCTCGCCCTGCCCGTGCTGGCGGGCACCTGCGCTTACGTGTTGGCGGAGGCCGTCGGCTGGAAGGGCAGTTTGAACCTGCGCTTCTCCCAGGCGAGGGCCTTTTATGTCAGCTTGCTGCTCTGCCTGGCGCTGGCGGTGGGCCTGATGCTTGTGGGCATCAGCCCGATCCAGTTCCTCTTTTGGAGTTCGCTGGCCGGCGGCCTCGGTACACCAATCACGCTCGCCCTACTGATGCTCGTTGCCCGCAATCGCGGGGTCATGGGAGTGCATCGCATCGGCTCCCGCCTGGCCATCGGCGGCTGGCTGGTGACAGCCGTCGTCGTCACCGCTTGTGTAGTCTTCCTGGTCCAGACGGTGACATCAGGCGGGCAGTAGTCGCTGCCACAGGGCCGAGCAGCGACCGCAGTCGCCCCCCGTAACTTGGTCGAGGGTGCCCTCTGGGCCCGCAGTCGCCGCCCTGTCCCCTCCGCCACCCCACATGCTGGCAGGTGAGGGCAGCCCTTCCTCATCGCCCAATGTCCTTGCGCCTAAAGCGCACCGAGGCCAGCGCCAGCGCTGCCGTGCCGACTGCCAGGACGGCCAGCATATTGCCCATGGCCAGACCATGCAGCAGCGGCGTGCCGTAATAGTAGAAGGCGGAGAGGCGCAACATGGCATTCGACCAGTTCAAGCCCGGGCCAATATCGCTGATGAAGAACCAGATCACCAGCAAGAAGCTCAAGAGGCCGGTGTCCAGCGCGGTGCGTAGCCAGCCGGAGAGCAGATAGCCGATGGCAGCCACCAGCAGCCCCAGTGGAATCATGGTGAGCGTGGCGGCGGCCAGATTGCCGCCATCGAGCGCCAAGCCGGTGGCGGACGCGGCTGCGGTCGTGACGACCAGCGTCAGCACAGCAATGATGACCGTCGCGGTAGTGAGCGCGGCGAAGCGCCCCAACAGCACCCGCAGGCGCGGCTGCGGCGTGGCCAGTACCAGCTCCAGCCGTCCGTCCTCTTCATCGGCGGACCAGCGGTTGGCCTGGGTGACCGCAAAAGCCATCAACAGCAGCGGCAGGAAGGAGAAGAGGGCACTGAGGATGGTGGCGTTGGTGGTGACGTCGCTACCGCCGACCTTGTTGATAAAGTCTTGCAGGAGCGGGGAACTGGCGCTCAGGGTGGTCAGTTGCGCCTCGGTTTGCTTGACGATGACGACCATCCAGCCGGCGAACCCGGCGATGCCCAGCGTCCACCAGCAGGCGGGAACCGCAATCATCCCCAGGCTGCGCGCATACACCGAGCGCAGCGACCAGGCGTGTACTGGCAACGCTTGCTCAGGCCGCACCGTCCGCTCAGGGAGGTGCAGCCAGCGCGGCAGCGCGACGGTGGCGCCCACATCACGCCGCACAAAGAGCCGGATCGCCCCCCCACTCAGCAGGATACACAGGGCCAGCAGGACCAGCAGCGCGCCAGGATTGAAGCCATAGGCGGGGATCAGCGGTTTGCTCAAGTTATAGTAGTAGACGGGGGAAAGGCGGCTGAGCCATTCGGCGCCAGGGATGACCCGATGGACCATATCCAACACGATGAAGACCAGCAGCAAGCCACCCGTCGTGCCGGACGCCGTGCCACGCTCCTGGGTGAACTGGGAGAGCAGCAGGGCAATTGACCCGAAGACGCCGCAGATGAGCGCCACATTCAGGCCAAAGAGGGCGGCATCCGCCAGGCCAAAGTCTGCGCTGACGCTCTTACCGCCGGCAAAAGCCAGCAGCGCGATGAGCAGACCCATCCCCAGCAGGGCTGTCCAAACGGCGGCCAGCTTTTCCAGCGCGACGCGCGCGCGCCCACGCGGCAACGAGAGCAGCACATCCAGCCCGCCACGCTCCTCTTCGCCACGCAGCAGGCGGCTGCACGCCAGGAGCGGCCAGATGGCAATGAGCAGGATCGTCACCCCGTATTTCCAGGTGGCGTAGCCGCCGGGGGTGTCTACGGCGACAGGCTCGGCCAGCCAGGCAAAGGAGCCGGCCAGGCTGACGACCGAGGCCCGCGCCTCCGGCGTCGCCAGCAGCGAGGGGACGCTCGCGATGACTGCATACAGGAGCAAGCCCATGCCCAGGCCCCAGCCCAGAATGGCGACGCGGTAATCACGCAGCGTTTTCAGGTAGATACTCTTAAACCACATGGCTGAGCTCATTGCTGACCTGCGCCTCGCCCGAGTAATAGCGCAGGAAGACGTCTTCCAGGCTGGGTTCGTGGCTGCTCAGGGCTATCACGGGATACTGCGCCGCTGTTTTGATCACGGCATCCGCCTCGCCTTGCATCGTGAGGCGTAGCGTCTGCCCACCGGCCAGTGACTCCACTTCTGCCACACCGTTCAGGGTGGCGAACGCCTGGGCCGGCACCGCCCGTGCAAAGGTGATCGTGATGATCGAGCGTTTGATATCCTTCAGGTCGGCCATGCCACCGACGCGCACCAGTTGCCCTTCCCGAATGATGCCCACGCGGTTGCAGGTCTGTTCGACCTCGCTCAGGATGTGCGAAGACAGGAAGACCGTTCGCCCTTCGGCGCGCACCTCGTTGACCATCCGGTCGAACACTTGCTGGTTGAGCGGATCCAGGCCGCTGGTTGGTTCGTCGAGGATGAGCAGACGCGGGCGGTGCATAAAGGCCTGGATGATGCCGACCTTGCGCTTGTTCCCGCTGGAATACTGGCGGAACTTGCGGCTGGGGTCGAGGTCCAGGCGCTTGATCAGTTGCTGGAGGTAGGCTTGATCGACGCCGCCGCGCAGGCGCCCGAAGTATTCCAGAAGCTGGCCGCCGGTCAGGCCGGGGTCGAGCGACAGTTCGCCTGGTAGATAGCCGATCAGGCGCTTGATCTCCACCGATTGCTGCCAGCAGTCCAGTCCGGCGATGCGCGCCGTGCCGGAGTCGGCGCGCAGCAGGGCCATGAGCAGGCGAATCGTTGTGGTTTTGCCCGCGCCATTGGGTCCCAGGAAGCCAAAGACCTCGCCCTCGGCCACCGAAAAGGAGACGTTGGTGATGCCGCGCTTCCCGCCGTAGCTCTTCGTCAGTCCCTGTACTTCGATGATTGCTGTCATGCTGACCTTCCTCCACGTATTCAGGCGATTACTCGCGTTCCTTGACGTTGCCGAGATACTCGGTCCACAGTCGTTTGCCCACGTCGCTCCTGCCGGGTAGGTGCTCCGGTTCCAGCCAACGACGGATCAGGTCGCTGAGCGCCTCGGTCAACTGCTCCATTGAGGGCCGATGCTCCCGGCTATGCAGTTCCGGCGAGTTGAACATACCAACCTTCAGAACGCCCAGCAGGTAGGTGATGACGGACACCGGAAGATCGGCGCGGATCAGCCCGGCCCGTTGCAGTTCGCCAAAGTAGGCCTCGCCACTGCCGACGAGCTGCCGGAGTGAGTCGGGATCAAGGGCGCCGAGGAACCCGCCGACGATGTCGGACCTGCCCCCGGCGATGGCGGCAATGAGCGGGTTGGAGAGGGCGGCGAGCATGCCGTGGGTGGTGATGCGATGCAGCAAGCCGCCCTCGGGGTCGGCGTCGATCCGCCGCTGGAGCTCCTGGCTATACCGCTGTTGTTCGCGCCAGATGGCGGCGCGAAACAGGGCATTCTTGTCCTTCCAGTGCAGGTAGATGGTGCCCTTGCCCACGCCGGCCTCGCGCGCCACGTCGTCGATCGTGGTCTTGCGATAGCCCCAGCGCACCAGCAGCGTGGAGGCGGCACCAAGCAGTCGCTCCTCGCGCAGCCTTCGCTCGTCAGACGCCGGCGGGCTGGGCTGCGTATTGCCGGCTGACGCCTCAGGCGCAGGATCGTGAGTGGGGGCCATTGCTGTCCCTGCACTGCCTGTGTCGTCCGTGACCAAATGACCAAATGACTATGATGACGATTCTGGTCATAGTGTAGGCGATGGCAGGCGGGTTGTCAAGATATGGGCTGCCCAAGGGTGCGCCGCAACGTTTTGCACAGCGAGCGAACGACGTGAGTACCCAAATACAGGGCCGCGACTGCGGTCTGCGGCCAAGTTACCGGGGCGACTGCGGTCGCTTGGATTTGCCGTCGACGGTTCAGAACGCGACCGCAGTCGCCCCCAGTACTTGACCGGGGGTGCCCACGCAGTGGGCCCGCAGTCGCGGCCCTGGAGTTCGAGGCGCATCGCAATGCCCGCTTGTTGCGCAAAACCTTGCGGCGCACTCGCTGCCCAGTACCTTGAACACGGCGCCTCCTTATTCCGCCTTGTATACTAAGGTTGAATAAGGAGGCGCCGTGGCTACGGTTGTTCCGGGGTACTGGCGGCGGCAGAGCCGGCGATCACCGCCCTGAACGCTCAGGCCTCCGTGCTCATCGAGACCGAGGCCCTCGCCCGGTTGCTGCTCCGAGAGGAATCCGTGGCGTCGTCGAAGATTGAAGGGTTGGAGGTTGGCGGACGACGTCTCCTGCGTGCTGAGGCGGCGCGTCTGCTGGGCGAGGCCCCCAGCGATGTCACGGCAGCGGAGGTCCTGGGAAACGTTGATGCCATGGCGTGGGCCATCCGGGGCGTCCAGGAATCCGCAACGATCACGCTCGCTCACCTGCTGGAGGTACACCGTCGGCTGTTGACCGGCACGCGCCTCGAAGCGTACGGCGGGGAGGTTCGTCAGGAGCATAACTGGATTGGTGGGAGCTCATACAACCCCTGCTCCGCCGCCTTCGTGCCGCCGCCACCGGAGATGGTCCCGGCCCTGCTGCACGATCTCGTGGCCTTCTGCAACGACGACTCGCTGCCGGCAGTTGCCCAGGCCGCGCTGGCGCACGCCCAGTTCGAGATGATCCACCCGTTCGTGGACGGCAACGGCCGCACCGGGCGTGCGCTGATCCATCTTGTGTTACGGCGTCGTGGGCTGGCGACGCGGGTGATCGTTCCCGTTTCCCTGATCCTGGCAACCTGATCACAGAGCTACGTCGAGGGACTCACTGCCACCCGGCACCGCGGCTCGCCCACGGGGCGTGCGGCTCATGACGGCTGCAATCACTGGATGGCGCTGTTCGCGTCTGCTTGCCAGAGAGCAGTCGCCGATGCCACTGCATTTGAGGCGAGAACTCGGGAGATCGGGCGGGCCTGGCGTGCGCGCCTGGGCGTCGTGCGGGCCAACTCGAGCGTCGACACGCGGGTATCGCCGCCGGTCCGCGCGGCGCCGCGGCGGTGACGGTACTGGGCAGGTCGTCGCCGGCATCCTTCGGGCGGGTTTGCCCGACGATTTATGACGTTGTTGGGGCACCTCCGGCAGCGGCAAGGCCAGAGATGGGCGTATGGGAGGGAGCAAGTCGTCTGGGGAAGCAGTACGTGAAGAAGTGCAGAGCGTATGGGGGAGATCAGGGCGTATGCAATACGCCCCTACAGCGTATGGTGCAATCGCCGCGTGCGCCGGCGTCGGCCCCACCCGTACCCTCCTTACGCGGTCCGCCAATGACAAGGTCATCACGTCCAGGCACGGCCGGCAAGCACGAACAGATGAGAAGCCGATATGGATGGACACATGCCGACTGTCCCCGACGGCACCACCAGACGGCGGTCTAAACAAGGGTCGCCCGGCGATGATGGCATTGCGAAGCGCGTTTCTCTCACGCTGTCCGTTACCATGTGGCGGGATGTGCCTAACGTCCGACCAGGGGGAAGAGGCAAGGTATGAGCAATCTGCCGAGCGGCACCGTAACCTTCCTATTCACCGACCTCGAAGGCAGCACGCGCCGCTGGGAGCACCATCCCCTCACCATGCGGCCCGCCCCCGCTCGCCACGATGCGCTGCGCCGCTTTTGCAACCGGACTCGACGCTCTCGCTGCCGCACTCCAGCCTCTTGGCCTGGCGCCGGCGTTACGGTGGACCCAGGTCGGGGTCGGCAGCCTCCTCTTGCTGCTGGGCGAGCCAGTCGGCGGCGTCCACATCTTCGCGGCGGCGGCGTGTAGAATGCAGTGATATCGGATACGCCATCTGATACACTACTAGCGCTTGGAAACATTGCGCCGGGCAGGCGCGGGGAGGCCCCCTCCGGCTCGCACCGCTCGCCAGGTTCCCCCACGCCGTGGGGGAACCGATCCTGCACCGCAGGGGATGGCTGCCTTCGGCACGGCACGGTTGGACCGGAGCGTCATCTGGTACGGAGTCCTG
>DAIMXP010000007.1:0-95928 GCA_036734945.1 Chloroflexota bacterium | reverse complement strand
TGGGGCACAGATCGCCCAAAAGGAGAAAGCCCGCGCCCGGCGACTGAAGTCGCGGGCTACACTTGCGATCGCCCGTAAGCGGGCACCCGCCTTCGGCGGCTGGATTAGTCCGCGTAGGCGGACTTCGCCATGGTAGCCGCGACTTCAGTCGCCGGGCGCGGGCTGGCAAAGCGTAACCGAGTTGCTGGACGCACCCCTCAGCTCGCCGGCCCCGGCTGCCCTTCGGCAATGGCGCGGAGAGCGTTTGGACGCAGGATGGTGACCCGCTCGCGGCCGGCATCCACGAGCCCCTGGTTGTGCCAGGCGCGTACCGTCCGGCTGGCCGTTGCCACCGTCGTGCCAGAAAGTTCGGCAAGATCCTGGCGGGTGAGCGTCAGGGTTGGCGGCCCCCCACGCTCCTGCTTCTGCGCCAGACGGAGCACCGCGTGCGCCAAACGGCATTCGGCACTTTCCGCCTGCAGGTCGCGGATGCGTGCCTCTGCCTCACGCAGCCGTAACCCCAGCTCATGTATGACGGCTACGGCGAACTCGACGTGGCTACTCAGGAGATGCTGGAACTCGGCAGCCGGCAACTGCAGCACCAGCGCTTCCTCTTGCGCCAGCGCGCTGGCGGGATAGACGCTTTCGCCCCAGCCACCGGCGCCGCCGAAGATGTCGCCAGGCCTGATCTGGCGGAGGATGACCTCACGACCGTCCTCCGTTTCCCGGACGACCTTGATGCGCCCCGTCGCCAGGAGACTGAGATCGGTGGCCGGCAACCCTTTGAGAAAGACAACCTCCCCCCGCTGCACATGGCGAGGACGGAAATGACGAGCAATCTGGGCGAGTATGGCCGGCGGCAAGGGGGCAAAGAGCCGGACGGAGGCCAGAAATGCAGCGCGCTCAGCCTCACCCCAGCGGGGAGGATGGTCAGTCTTCACGTCAGGAGTCTACCCTGAATCATCCCCCTCGTTGTACGCCGAAGCGGGTTGCGGCGATGCGCTGCTCCATTCCTGACGACCGTCGCTTGGCCACGTTCCAGCCGGAATGGCCGGTCGTCATGGACACCCCGGCCCGCTTCACGATCCGAGAAAGGGGGTCAGCGCCTCCAAAAAGGGGGCCCGGTGAGTCGACGGGAGCTGGTGGCCGGCGCCGGGGACAACGACTAACTCGGAGGGGCGGAAGACCGCCAGCAGATCCCGGGCATGGTGCAAGCCGACGAGATCGTCGTGATCGCCGTAGAGCAAGAGTGCCGGCACGTCGACGGGGCGCAGGCGGCTGCGCATATTTTCGCGCACAATACAGGAAGTGAAAGTCTCGTGCAATGATGCCCAGCAGAACTTTACGGCGTCCTCAATGTCCTCCCGTGTCAAGTCGCGAGTATCGCTGCCGAGGCGCACCATCGTCTTGCTCTTCAGGCCGACGAGCAGGCGGGCAAGGTGCGGGCGGAGAACGAGCAGCCGCATCCACAAGGGCGCCCGTGCCAGCTCGCCCAGGTTCTCCTGCACCGTGCCGGTGAACGGCGTGGCGACGAGCACAAGCCGGCGCACCAGCCCGGGAAAGTCGGTGAGCACGCGCAACGCCACGACGCCGCCCAGCGAGTGGCCAACCACCGCGGCCGAGGAGACGCCGAGCGTCTTCAGCAGGCCGCGCAGCATGGCTGCGTGGTCTCCCAACGAATAGCCGGAGCGTGGCTTGGCCGATTCGCCGAACCCTTTCATATCCGGCGCGATCACCAGGTGCTGCTGAGCCAGTTCGTCCGCCACGGCCGTCCAATAACGACTGGAGCCGCGGAACCCATGCACGAGCAGCACCGGCTCGCCGGCGCCGGCGAGCCGGTAGCAAAGGCGTACATCAGCGACATCGGTGAAGCGCGGCTGCCGGAAGTCTGCTTGCCAAGACTCTCCGTTCTGCAACGCCATCCACTCATCCCTTCCCCCGATTGGTTGCATCTACTCGCTCCTGTACCCACGGACGGGTTCGGTGGTAGGCGATACTCCGTTCTTACCACAGGCGCTTTTTCACACCGCCTCGCCGTCGTACGGGCCTTCCTACCGGGCACAATCTGACCGCCGCCTCCCTCGCCACGCATGGAGTACTTTACTATACTTAGAGCGCGTGAGTGCATGTTCTGGGGCGATGATGCATCGACAGCGATCCGCTTCAACCGGCTGCGCAGGATCAGGTGGCGCCGAACGGCTGCCGCTTCCGCAGCACATCACTGCCCGTACCACCGGCAGTAACGGATCAGGAATGACACGAGGTATCGGGCGGCAACTGTTGCGCTGCTGCCTTCAGGCAAGAATGCGGCTTCGCTGGCTGGAGCAGTGCTATCAACCGAGCCGGCGGCCCGTCGACTGCAGCCAATCATCGCCGTCTTCCAGATGAGGTTCTTGGGCTTGGCGAGTGCTGTCCGCCCCGTGGATACGCGAAGTCCAAGCAGATACTGGGAATCGCCGGACGCCGCGCCGCATCCTTGCCAATGACGTGGGCGCCCATGCCGATCTGCTCGTTCCCTTCTCCGCAGGCGCCTGGAATTCGACGCGCAAAAGTAGCGAGGGCGCTCTGCACGCTAGAGCGCCCTCGCCACGACTGGTCGCCCGGCTCAGACCGTCTTGGCTGGTGCGGCGGTCGGCGCCGGTGCGCCGCGACGCAAGAGCCGGCCAGGCGCACCGGGGACACCCAGGAGTGGCAGGACCAGGCTATCCAGACCGATCAAGCCTGCTACCTTCCAGGCCAGCACCAGACCGGTCGCCAGGATGAACAGGGCCGGGTTGGTGCTGACCGTCCCCGCCAGCAAGTAGTTGGCGTTGAGGAAGCCACCGAAGAAGGCGGCGATGCCGGTGAAGAGGCCGACGATCAGGCCCAGGCCGACGAGGATCTCGCCAAAGGTGATGGCGTAGGACCAGACGGCCAGGTGCGGCTGGACGACATGCTGCAGAAACCAGGCGTAGTAAGGCTGGACGTTGACGTGGGCGCCGCTGGTCTGCTTGAGGGCGCCGGCCACGAAGCCGGCCATCGCCTTGCCGGCATTGGCGCCGACCCAACTGGACTCCGTCCCGGTCAGCTTACCCCAGCCTGCCGTGAACCACTGCCAGCCGACGTACAGTCGCACGATCAACCAGAAGGGGGCCATCCGCCGGTCGGCAAACAGGAACCGCGCCAGCGGCGGATCAGGGACTTCTGCCGGTTGCCCCTGGGTGAGGTTGGTGAAGATGGCAGCCATGCTGCAACTCCTCTCTTTCCTTTCGGCGCCGGTCAGTAAGCTATACCGGTACAACCGTATGGATAGCATGCCGGAGCGGGGGACGGCGCGCATCCGGGCAATTCATCATTTCGGCGTGGTGGCAATGCTGTAATTGTGGGATGGGGTGGGACCATCACGAACGCAGACTGGGGCCGGCGGCCAGCCGTGCTCGCCTTTGAGAGGACCTCGCCAAATAAGGAATCTCGCTCGTCTGCCCTCGCGCGAGAATAGATGTCCCACCGTTACGCCTTTTTCGCACTCCCCGGTGGTACGATCAATGACCGCACGGTAGGGGTCGCTATTTGTATTTGTACTTCCAGCTTCCAGCACAATATATAAGCGTCGCCGCTCGCCTGACCCCTGTCCCAACTGAACGAGCCTGAGGAGGAGAAGCGATGGCGACAAAGCTGATGGATCCGACGCTGATGCAAGACCCCCAGGATGTGGCGGACTTTCTCACCAACGTGCTCGAGTCCTCCACGGAGTACTCGATCATCGGCAAGGACCTTGACGGGTTGATCCTGCTCTGGAACGAGGGCGCCCACAGGATTTATGGGTACGAGCCCGAAGAGGTCATCGGCAAGGTCAACGCTGAGATCCTCCATGCCCCCGAGGATGTCAAGGCCGGACTGCCTCGCGCCATGCTCGACACCGCGCTGGCGGAGGGGAAATGGGAGGGCACGCTGAAGCGAGTGCGGCGAGATAGACAACAATTCACGGCCCGAGTGGTCGTGACGCCGCGGCGCGATCTGTCTGGAGAGCCAATCGGCTTCCTCCTCATCTCCCGCAACATTTCCGACGAGCTGCGCCTCACCGAGGAACTCCAGGCCACCCAGTTCTACACGCGCTCGCTGATCGAGTCGAACATTGACGCCTTGATGACCACCGACCTGCTCGGGGTGATCACGGACGTGAACCAGCAAATGGAAGCCTTGACGGGTCGGGCGCGCGAGGAACTGGTCGGGACACGGTTCGCAGGCTACTTTACCGACCCGGGCCACGCCGAGGATGGCATCAAGCTCGTGCTCCGCGAGGGCCGCGTGACCAACTACGAGCTCACCGCTGTCGGCAAGGACGGGCGGGAGACGGTCGTCTCCTACAACGCCGCTACCTTCTACGACCGCGACGGCAAGCTCCAGGGCGTCTTCGCCGCCGCCCGCGACGTGACCGAGCAAAAGGAGCTCGAAGCCCAACTGCAGCGCCAGAACGAGGAGCTGGAGGTCCAATACCAGCGCGTGCAGGAGGCCAACCGCCAGAAGAGCGAGTTCCTGGCCAACATGTCGCACGAGCTACGGACGCCCCTCAACGGCGCCATCGGCTTCACCCAGCTCGTGCATGAGGGAAAGGCGGGCCCGATCTCGACCCAGCAGCAGGAGTACCTGGGCTTCGTCCTGACCAGCACCCGGCACCTGCTGCAATTGATCAACGACATTCTCGACCTGGCCAAGGTCGAATCCGGGAAGGTGGACTTCCACCCCGAGCTGGTGGACCTGGAGCGCGTCACCGGCGAGGTGATCTCGGTGGTGCGCGAATTGGCGGCGAACAAGCGGCTCCAACTGGGCGTCGAGGTCGATCCGTCGATCGGCAAGCCGATCACCGACGCCGCGCGCCTGAAGCAGGTGCTCTATAACTACGTCTCGAACGCTATCAAGTTCACGCCGGACGGCGGCTCGGTGGCGGTGCGGGTCCTGCGGGAGGACGCGGACTTCTTCCGCCTTGAGGTGGAAGATAGCGGGATCGGCATCAAGCCCGAGGACATGAGCCGCCTGTTCGTCGAGTTCCAGCAACTCGACGCCAGCGCGGGGAAGAAGTACGCCGGAACCGGCCTCGGGCTGGCGCTCACCAAGCGGATCGTCGAAGCGCAGGGCGGCAGCGTGGGGGTGCGGAGCGTGCCGGGGCAGGGAAGCGTCTTCTTCGCCGTGCTGCCCCGGCGCCTGAGTCCTGCGGCGAGAAGTGCCGCCCCGTCGTCCGGCGTGGCCTCGCTGACCGGCAGCGTTGGCCGCATCCTGATCGTCGAGGATAACCCGGCGGACCAGCAGTTCCTGCTTGAGACGTTGGAGCAGGCCGGGTATAGCGCGGAAGTGGTCCCAAGTTGCGCCGAGGCGATTCGGCATCTCCAGCGCGAGCGGGTTGATGCCGTCCTGCTCGACCTGCTGCTGCCGGACGGACCAGGGCTGGACGTGCTGCAGGCGATCCGCACCGACGGGCCCAACCGGGACACGCCCGTCATCATCATCAGCGTCGTGCCCGATCTCGCTCTGGCGGCGGCTTTTCCCGTGCAATGCGTGCTCACCAAGCCTGTTGGCGCGGAGGATCTCCGGGCAGCGCTCGCGGGTGCGGGCGTCGCGCCCCGGCACGGGCAGCGGGTCCTCGTGGTGGACGACGACCCTGCCGCCCTGGCGCTGGCCGAGCTGGCGCTCCAGGAAGCCGGGTATGTGCCGATCTGCTGCCTTGATGGGGAGAGCGGCCTCGCCGCCGCGGCGGCGGAGAAACCCGGCGCCCTCATCCTGGACCTCCTGATGCCCGGCATGGACGGCTTCGCGTTCCTCCAGCGGCTCCGCCAAACGGCGTCGGGCAAGCGACTGCCGGTGCTGGTGTGGACGAGCAAGCTCCTCACCGACCAAGAGACCGAACAACTCCGGGCCAGCACCCAGGCCGTGGTGACCAAGGGCGACGGGAGCACGAACGCAGTGGTCGACACCCTGGCGGAGGTCCTCGGTGGCAGAGCGAGCCCCAGGAGCGCAGCGCCGCGCCAGCCGAGGACGAATGCAGTCGGTGCAGGGAGCGGGCGATGAGCGGTGGTCCGGTGCTGATCGTCGACGACAACTACATCAACCTCCAGCTCGCCAGGGTCACCCTCGAGCTCGCGGGCTACGCGGTGCGCACCGCCGCGGACGCCGACGAGGCGCTGGCCGCCATCGCGGCCGAGTCGCCACGCCTCATCCTGATGGACCTGCAGCTACCCGGTATGGACGGGTTGACACTGACCCGGCGGTTGAAGGCCGATCCCGCAACATCCGACATCGTGGTCGTTGCGTTGACCGCATATGCCATGAAGGGCGACGCGGAGACGGCGCGCCGCGCGGGCTGCGACGGCTACGTCAGCAAGCCGATCGACGTGGCGACGCTGCCGGCCGTCGTGGGGTCCTTCCTGGGAGGGGGAGGGTCATGACAGCCTCGAACGCCCTACTCCTGGTAGTGGACGACAATCCGGTCTTCGGTCGGATGGCCCAGGCGATGCTCGAGGGTGCCGGCTACCGCATCGCCCTGGCCGCAGACGGCCGCACGGCGGCGGCCATTGTCCATACTCAGCACCCCGCGCTCATCCTGTTGGACCTCGTCCTACCGGACACGGACGGTCTCGCGTGGGCGCGTCAGTTGCGGGAGTCGGTGGGCATCGACACGCCGCCGATCATTGCCTATTCGGGCATCGCAGACGAGCCAAGTCGGGCGGCGCTTGTCGAGGCCGGCGTCGCGGCCTTCCTGCCGAAGCCCGTGGGGTTGCAGCAACTGATCGGGCTCGTGCGCGCGCACCTCGCGGTCAGGTCGCCCAGCGCCTATGCCGCGCCGGAGTCCGTTGCAAGACGGACGGTGGTGCTCGCGGATGATGAGCCGGTCCAGCGGCGACTCCTGGCCATTCAGCTCGAGCAGCGCGGTTTTGAAGTTATCGAGGTCGGGGATGGGCAGGCTGCGCTGGCGCGCGCGCGCCAAGAGCCTCCTGCTGCGATCGTCAGCGACGTGCTGATGCCGGAACTGGACGGATTCCAGTTGTGCCTGGCGATCAGGCAAGACCCGCGTCTGGCCGCCGTGCCGGTCGTGTTGACGTCGTCCGCCTACACCGAGCAGGCAGACCAGGAGCTGGCGCGGCGGGTGGGCGCCCATGCGCTCGCGTTAAGGACGCCAGACGGAACGGAAGTCGCCGAAGCGCTGCTCGACGCCTTGAATGCGGGGGCTCGTCGCGCCCACGCCGAGTCCGCAGGCCCGCCGATAGCAGCCTACACGGAGCGGCTGGTCCGTCAGCTTGAGCGGCAACTCGCGACAAACGTGGAACTTCGGACCCAATTGCTGGGAATGCAAGGTCAGCTCAGCGTCCTCGAGGGGCTGGTGGAGATCGTCGAACGTGCGGGCACTGCGGACAAGGTCGTCGACGAGATCCTGAACCGGTTTCTGGATGCGGCGGGCATCTCCAAGGGCGCCATCTACCTCTGGGACGAGAGGGGAGAACCGGTGCTGGCCTCGGCCGCGAGCCTGCCCACAGCCACCGGCCCGGCCGGGCCGGTGGCTGATACCCTCACCACGCTCCTCATGCGTGCCCGCGAGTCTCGGCATCCGCTCATCGTGCCCGAGGGCGCCGCCCCGTCGCCTGAAGAGGCAATCTGGCTCCAGGCCTGGGCCGCACAATCATTGCTGGCCGTTCCACTGGTCGTCGCCGGCCAGTGCCTCGGGCTGCTGATCATCGTCCTGGACAGCCCCCGCGCCGCGGCGGAATGGAGCAAGGCTGCTCACGGAGTCGCCGCGCAGATCGGCGAAGCGGTCGTGCTCGCCCGAACCCTGGGGCGTCTGCGCGCGAGCGAGGCCCTGTACGCCACGACCTTCGAGCAGGCGCCCACCGGCATCGCGCACCTCTCGCTTGACGGCCACTGTCTGCGGGCGAACACGCGCCTGTGCGCGATGCTGCGGATCTCGCCGGAACAGTGCGTCGCGTTGGACTGGAGCGACATGTGGTGGGCTGCGGAAGGGACAGCAGGGTGGACAGCGCTGACCGCTTCTCTATCCAACGAGCAGGACGTGTACTACGCAGACCTGCGGCTCAGGCCGGCGGTTGGCGAGCCCGTGTAGGCCCATGCCACCGTCGCGCTAGTACGGGACGGCGCCAACCAGCCCTGGCATTACGTGGCCACGA
The DNA here is from genome assembly GCA_036734945.1 of Chloroflexota bacterium. Classification (GTDB taxonomy): domain Bacteria; phylum Chloroflexota; class UBA4733; order UBA4733; family UBA4733; genus UBA4733. The sequence goes on along the minus strand of DAIMXP010000007.1, from coordinate 87,799 downwards.
TCGAAGACATCACCGCCCGAAAGCACGCGGAGGAACTGTCGCTCCAGAATCTCCAACTCCAGGAGCAGCTCCAGGCGCTGGAGGCCCAGCGGGTGATCAATCATCTGCAGGGGGAGTTCTTGAGCACCGTGTCTCACGAGTTCCGGACCCCCCTGGCCTCGCTGGTTGGCTTCTCGGAGTTGCTGCTCGATCGCCAGGTGGACGCGGCGACAGCGCGCCAGTGGATTGAGACGATGCACAGCGAGGCTGAGCGGCTGGCCCATCTCGTGACAGATGTGCTCGACGTGGCGCGCATCGAAGAGAACCACATGACTGTGGACGTACAAGCCCTCGATGTGACGGCGGCGATCGAACAGGCGCTGGCGCCGTTCACGGCCCAGGGCCTGGCACACCGTCTGGAGCGGCGCTACGGGCGCCCGCTGCTGCCCGTCCTGGCGGACTCGGACAAGTTGACCCAGATCCTGACCAACCTCGTGTCCAACGCCCTCAAGTACTCGCCAGCGGGAGGCAACGTGACCATCTCAGCGCAAGGCGTCGACCGCATGGTACGGCTCAGCGTGGCCGACCAGGGGCTGGGCATCCCCCCCGAGGAGTTGTCGCGCTTGTTTGGGCGCTTCCACCGCATCAACGACCCGGCCCGGCGGCAGATCGGCGGGACCGGGCTCGGGCTGTACATCACCAAGCGCCTGGTAGAGCTGCACGGCGGACGCATCTGGGTCGAGAGTCCGGGGCCGGGGCAGGGCAGCACCTTCCACGTCGAGCTCCCGGCGGCAGAGAACGCGCTGGCCGGTGACTGAACGGCAGAGGGCCGGCCAGCGAAAGGCGGGCAGGTGGAACGCCCGCGCCCAGCCGCTTCCGGCAGCACTTTCCGATATGGCCGGTCGCTGATCATGGCATCGTAGGCGTCTGCGACGGCAATGATTGGTGAGGACCTCCAGCGGGCGGCGAGCTCATTTGGCCTTCATCGCCGTATCGACCAAGGTGAGCAACTCCAGCGGCGAGAACGGCTTGGTGAGGTAATAATCCGTCCCTGCCGCCTTGCCGACGGCAATGTCGGATTGCTGTGTTTTGGCGGTAAGCAGGATCACCCTGGTCCCCGCCAGGTCAGGATCGGCCCGAATGGCGCGCACCAGATCCAGGCCGGTGCGGCCGGGCATCGCCACGTCCAGAATCGCTACCACAGGATGCTGCGTTCGCAGGATGTCCCAGGCCTCGTCACCGTCCTGGGCCTCAACCACGCGATAGGCGTCCGAGGCGACGGTTGCTCGTACCAGGCGGCGCAGGCTCGGCTCGTCGTCGGCGATAAGTACGGTGCTCTTCACGTCCCAGTTCCTCCTTGCCCTTCCTTCGAGACTGTCGGTTGAACAATGCCGCTGCCTGCGAGCCTTGCGGCGACCGTGTTCGCGGCGGCGGCGGCGACGCCGCGGCCCTTGCGCAGCACCTGCACCACCCCTTGCGCCGCCAACTTCAGTCGCGCTGCGGCGTCGAGGTCCAGCCCGGTCACGACGACCACCGGGAGATCAGGCAGCCATTCGTGCAGGCTCTGCAGAAACTGCTCCCCGGTGAGACCCGGCAAGAGGAGGTCGAGCAGCAGCGCGCGCGGCGTCTCGGTGGCGAGCCAGGCCAGCGCCGACTCCGCGCTGATATGCACGGCGCTGGACCAGCCGCGCGTCGCCAGTTCAGCCGCCAGCAAGCTGGCAAAGACCAGGTCGTCCTCCACGATCAAGACATCCCCTTTGCCGGGCACATCGGTCACCATCACCGGCAGGCTGAAGGTAAAGGTAGCGCCGAGTCCTGGCCCCGCCGACTCCGCCCAGATGCGGCCACCGTGCGCCTCGACGACCTCCCGACAGATGGCCAGCCCCAGGCCCGTACCGCCAATCTGTCGGGAATCGGCCCGCTCGACGCGATAGAAGCGCTGGAAGAGCTGGGGCAGCGCCTCCGGGGGGATGCCGACACCGTGATCACGCACGGCCACTTCGATCGTGCCGTCGCGGACACGCGCCGTCAAGCGGATCGGTCCACCATCGGGCGAGTACTTGCGGGCGTTGGCCAGGAGGTTACCCAGGACTCGCCGGATCGCCGCGGGGTCCGCCCACACCGGGGGCAGACCCCGCGGGATGAGCACCTCCGCGGGATGCGCGGGGTCGTCTCCCGCTGCCTGCAGCGCCTTGTCGACCACGGACGCCACGTCTACGGCGCCAACGTGCAGGTGCTGGCGACCGCTGGCCATGCGCTGCAGATCGAGCATGTCGTTGATGAGGGCGGCAAGGCGCTCCCCTTCCTGCAACATGGTGGTGAGAAACTCCTGCTGCTCGGCGCGCGGGTACTCACGGGTCAGCAGGAGCTCAGAAAAGCCGACCAGGCTGGAGAGCGGAGTGCGCAACTCGTGACTCACCGTGGCGATCAGTTCGTCCTTGAGGCGCTCAAGCTCCCGCTCACGCGTCACATCCTGGGCAAGCCAACCGAGGCGGGCGGGCCTGCCCACGGCCACGATGGGAAAGGCCAGGATGCTCAGATAGCGTGGGGTCTCGCCGAAAGGACGCAAGTCAAAGCGGACGGACGTTCCGGAAGTTACCGCCGCCTGCGCCGCACTTGCCACACGCTGTTGTGCCTCCTCCAATGGGGCAGCGTCGCCACTACGGATTTCGACCAGCTCGCCGAGCGTGCGCCCAATCGCCGTGCTGCTTGCCACCCCGGTGAGGCGTTCCAGCGCCGGACTCCAGAAGGCGCAGCGTCCGTCGGGGTCAATAACGGCCAGCCCGTCCGTGAGGTTGAGCACAAGCGCCTCGTACATCGCGCGCGCCTCCGCCAGTTCCTCCGCTGCCGCGCGCGCCGCCTGTTCCTGCGCCAGCGCCAGGCGCGCCTCTTCGGCGCGTTGGCGATCACTAATATCGTGGGCGACCTCGGCGACGCCGATCACCTGGCCATCGGCGTCTACGATCGGGGAGAGACTGAGCGAGATGGCAATCCGCTCGCCGTCCTTGCGGATGCGGGTGGTTTCAAAGTGGTCGATTTGCTCGCCGCGGCGCAGTCGGTCGAGGAACTGCGTATCCTCATCGGAACGGTCGGTGGGAATCAGGAGCACTATCGAACGCCCCACAATCTCGTCGTCGTCGTAGCCATACATCTGCTTCGCGCCACGGTTCCAACTGGTAACGAGGCCGCTGAGCGTCAGGCCGATGACGGCATCACTGGTCGACTGCACAATCGCCGCGAGGCGCGCCCGCGTCTCCTCGGCGCGCTCCCGCTCCGCCGCTACGGCCGCCAGACGGTCGTACAGGGCGATGAACTCGTTGGTAAGGTAGGCCACCTCCCTGATTCTGCTCTGCCGGGGAAAGACCGGAGACGCTCCGACGCTAAATGCCTGCATGGCCACCGAAAGGTCGCGTAACGGCCGCACGAGCCAGATGGCGATACCGATGCCGACCAGGACGGCGAGGGCAGCGGCGGCCAGAAGGGCGCCAAACGCCAACTCACGATGGCGGCGCACATCGGCAAGAGCATTGTACGACGGTTGATCCACCACCACAGTCCAGTCTGAACCGGTTATCCGGGCCCACCCCGTCAGCCATTGGTGACCGCCCGCTGCATAGGACAGCGTGCCGTTCTGTTGCGACGCTGGGACCAGTCGCAACTGGTTGTTGAAGGTAGCCGGCACGGCGCCCGACGCCGCAATCGTCTGCCCCTGGGGATCGATCAGGTAGATCCGGCCGCCGTCTCCGACCGTGGCGCCGGAGAGGTGGGTAATGAACTGATCCGATTCCAGCAGCACGACGCCGGAAAAGTGGTTCGCCGCGCCAAGGACGGGGGCGACGACCTGCATCGTCGGAGGGCCGAGTGACGACGTGGCGAACTCGATAGCCGGCGCCCTGCTGCTCCGTACCTGCGTGAACAACGGCGCACCCGTGAGGTTCACGAGCGGCCGGCCATCGCTTCGTGCCAGAGCCGTGCCATCGGCAGCGAAGGTGGCGTAATCCCGAACCGAGGAGGGCAGGGCGCTGTCGCGAAGCAGCCCCGCCTGAACCAGGGGCGGCATGGCAAGCAGCCCGGGCAGGCCGGCGACGACGGTTGCCTCCAATTCGAAGTCGTCTATGTCACCGGCGACATGTGCCGCCACCGTTTGATGCACCAGGAGCACCTCGGCCACCACAATGGCCTCTTCCGCCTGCGCAGACCAGACCACGCCGCCAAGGAGCGATAGCGTAACGGCCGCGCCCAAGGCGAAGGCGAGTTGTGTGCGCAGCGATGTTGTTACCGCTGCGGTGACTCGGGGGCGAAGCCACGGGAGCACGATGAGCAGCGTTGCGACGTCTACACCAAGAATAAGACCGCTCCAGGCGCGTGCCGGCACTGTCGTCGTAACGACGAACAACAAAAGCGCCAGCGCGGCAAGCATGTGGGCAGCCACGCGGAGCGCCTTGGGACAGTTGCTAACCAGATTGACAGCAAGCAGCAACACGCCTGAGCCGAGGAACGCCAATCCAAACCACGAGAGCCAGGCGCGAATGGGATCATACACCGATCCACCGAAGTGGCTGGACGCCACCGGCAGCGTTCCGCCAACCAACGCCATCGCCAGACCCACGGTCAGGGCGAGCAAATCGCACGTATGGGAGCCAGTCTCGCCCCGTGGCGGCGGGAGGACCCCCGCGAAGGCCATAGCGAACCCGAGCATTGCGCTCACAATCAGCCCAGTCCATGCCGCAGACTGTAGGAACGCCAACGCTAAGCCGAGCAGGAGGCCACTGGTGAAAAACTGGGCGCCGGCCCGAATTGCTCGACCGGGCGCGAGCGTGAGTACGGCGAACAGGGCGCCGCCCGCCAGCAACAGGGCGGTTCCCCACCAATCGAGGTGGGTGTTGATCACCGTGTACGCAGGCAAGTCGTACTGGTGCGGCGCGACGAGCATGAGGGACCCGTTGGCGCTACAGGCAATCGCCAGCGCCCATGACAGCGATTCCGTGCGCAACCGCGCCGGTAGGGCCATCGCCCCGAGGGTTCGACGGAGCAAACTGTGAGCAGTCATGATGCGTCGCGCCGGTCCGCCGCAACCAGGAAACGTTGCATAACGATGTCCCGTCTGTACACGGGCTAGTAACAGCCCCGCACTGCAAAAATGCGGTCCGGTATGGGCGCCACGCACGATTGCACGGGTCAATTATAGTGTTCGCAGGGTACTTCTTTTAGGATAGTACCATAATCGCACCGTGCCAGCGCCTTGCCGTCGCAATCGGATTGCGGGATGATCCTTGCTACAGTCAGGGTGTGTCTGGCAGCGATGCACTATTGGCGGCATCGATAAAATGGAAGCAAAGGTTGGTGATGGCAGGGGCAACACCAGTTGGGCGCCGATTACTGGGAGTTCGACCGGCGGCGCTGGCGCCGGGACTCGTCATAGCGGCATTGGTAGGCGTGGCGGCGCTCGGCGCGCAGGCCCTGGAGCGTCTTGTGCTGGGCCAGCCAATCATCGAGGCGTTGGTGGCGGCGCTGCTCCTGGGCGTGCTCGTGCGCAATCTGGTTCCGTTGCCGGCAGTGACTGCCCTTGGCGCCGGCTTCGCGGCGAAACAGGTCTTGGAGTTGGCGGTGCTCCTGTTGGGCGCCACCATCGACGCCCGGCAGGTGCTGGCTGCCGGCCCGGTCCTGCTGGCGATGATCGCTGCAGGCGTGTTTGGTGGCATCACCGTCAGCTATGCCCTGGGGCGAGCGCTCGGACTGCACGGGAAGTTGGCGCTGCTGGTAGCAGTTGGCAACTCGATCTGTGGCAACTCGGCCATTGCTGCCCTGGCGCCGGTCATTCGCGCGGAAAAGAAAGACGTTGCCAGTTCTATTGCCCTGACGGCCATTATCGGCGTCGTCCTGGTCCTCAGTTTGCCTCTGCTGGTGCCGTTGGCGCACCTCTCCTTCTATCAGTATGGGGTGCTCGCCGGCATGACGGTCTATGCAGTGCCCCAGGTGATTGCTGCTTCCTTTCCGGTCAGTCAGCTTTCCGGCCAGGTGGCGACGTTGGTGAAGCTGGTGCGGGTACTCTTCCTGGGCCCGGTCGTGTTCGCCTTCGGCATCGCCCAACGGACGCGCCGGCAAGACGCCGGAGCACCAGGTCGGCGACCCGCTCTGGTCCCCTGGTTTATCGCCGGCTTCGTTGTCCTGGCAGCGCTCCGCGTACTCGGCTGGTTGCCGTCACCGGCGGTGCAGGCGCTCGGTCAAGCGAGCCAGTGGCTCACCATTCTTGCCATGGCGGGGCTCGGCATGGGCGTTGACTTCGCAGCGCTCCGAAAAGTGGGCCTGCGTGTTGGCCTGGCCGTCTGCGGCTCACTGCTCTTTCTCGTGCTGTTGAGCCTGTCGCTGATCGTCACCTTGCACGTCAGCGGCTGAGCCGTCGCCCGGCGACTGATGAAGTTTGACAAATAGATCGGGTATTCGGATAGAGTTGTAGGGGCAGGCCCCCGTGCCTGCCCTGGCTCGGGTGCAAACATCGATCGATTGTTGGTAGGCAAGCAGGGCAGGCTACGCGAGGCCCCTGCAATCCCCGTATTATTTATCAAACTTCATACGTCGCGGGCTAGCACGGGCCAATGGTCAGCCTGCGGCTGCCGGCACCTGCGCGGACTCGAGACATGAAGCGCGTTGCACCACGTACAGCGATACGATACACTTTGTCGGCGCGCCCCAACGGCGCGGATGGCGCCGGCCGAGAAAGTGTGTCCGATGAACCAGGAACTCCAGCCTCAGGCGGATTGGGGCGAGGTCAGGCGCGACTACACGGACCAGATGGCGATGGTCGAAGCGTCGCGCTGCCTCCAATGCCCTGATGCTCCCTGCGCTTTGGCGTGTCCGGTGCAGCCCGCAATTCCAGCGGCGCTCGGCCAGCTCGCAGGCGGTGACTTTGGGGCGGCGGCTGTGACGTTCGAGGCGACCAATCCGCTGGCCGCGATCTGTAGCCGCCTCTGTCCGCAGGAACGCCTCTGCGAAGGCGCCTGCCGTTTCGCCCAGCCTGCCGTCGCCATCGGCGCCCTCGAAGCGTTCGTCACCGACAGCCGGCGCACAACAGCAGCAACGACCGAGTCGCCGCTGCCGCCGGAGACCGGCAAGCGCGTCGCCGTGGTCGGAGCGGGGCCGGCAGGACTCGCTGTCGCCGCCATGCTGCGCCGGCGTGGCCATGCCGTCACGGTCTACGAACGGCGCTCAGAGCCCGGGGGAACCCTCTCCCACAGCATTCCAGCCTTTCGCCTGCGCCGGGACCTCGTGCAGGAACTGGTAACGCGGCTCCAACGCCAAGGGGTGCGCTTTGTCTACAACGTGTGCGTGGGGAAGGACACGAGCCTGGACGACCTGTTCGTCCGCGGCTTCGCCGCAGTCTTCCTGGGTCCCGGCGCCCCTGAAGCGATTCCCGTGCGGCTTCCCGGTGCAGCACTCGCCGGCGTATGGACAGCTGACCGTTTTCTCCAGAGTGTCAGGCCGTTGGACTGGGGACCGCGAGCGTTCGAGGACTCGCCTCTCCTGCTCGCAGGCAGCCACGTGGTGATCGTCGGTGATGACGATGCGGCGCTGGACTGCGCCCGAACGGCCGTGCGCCTCGGCGCGGCGTCGGTGATCAGTGCGTGTTCCCGCAACGAGGCGGACCTCCGCTGTCGCCGGGGGAATCTCCAGCACGCCATGGAGGAGGGATGCTGGTTTCTTTTCGGCGCCGTCGCGCTACAGACGGTTGGTGATACCTCCGGCTGGGTGCGCGCGGTCGTCTGCCGGCAGGTCGGCATCCCAGCGTCGCGGGCCGACGGTGCGCTTGATGCGCCTATGGGTTACACCGTCACCCTTCGCGCCAGTCTGGTGGTGTCGTCTGCTGGGTATCGGCCCGATCCATTGCTCGCTCGTCAAGCCACCGGACTGCATACCGACGTGTACGACCGGATTGTGACTGACCGCAACGGCGCCACCGCCCTGCCGGGGGTCTTTGCCGGCGGCGATGGCGTGCGGGGTTCGGGTCTGGTGGTGACCGCTGTTGCTGATGGCCTCCGCGCTGCCGGGGCGATCGACGCCTATCTGCGCGGGCAAGGGGCTCGCGCGCATGCCTCCAGGGAGTACCCGGCCTGAATGACGGCCTCGACTCGAAGTGTTGAGCAGGAGAATGCCATGCCACGCCCGTTCGGTGTGCTCATCAAGCCGACCTCCAGTCGCTGCAACCTGAACTGCGCCTACTGCTTCTACCTGGAAAAGCAGGCGCTCTACCCCTGGCGGACCCACCCGACGCTGTCGTTGGACACATTCCAGCGCTTCCTTGAGCAGTACGCCACGCTGTCCGCTCCCTCCCTCTCCTTCGCCTGGCAGGGCGGTGAGCCCACGCTGATGGGCCTGGACTTCTTCCGGGAGGTGATGGCGCGGCAAGTCCAGCTCAAGTTGATCCAGCCACGACCGCCGGGTGGCATCTGGAACATCTCCAACGCCCTCCAGACCAACGGAACGCTGCTGGATGACGACTGGGCAGCGTTCTTCAAAGCCTGGAACTTTCTCATCGGCGTGAGCCTGGATGGCCCGCCCGACTGGCACGATGCCAACCGCCTGGATCGAGCAGGGCATGCGACGCACGAGCGGGTGCTCCACGGCATTGCCTGTCTGCGCCACCGGCAGGTGGACTTCAACGTCCTCACCGTTGTCAACCCTTCCAATGTCGGACGACCGCGCGAGTTGCTGCACTACCTGGTTCGCCAGGGCTTCACCTATCTCCAGTTCATCCCGTGCGTCGAGACGGCTCTCGGCCACGTGCCCGGTGACGGCGCCTACGCGCCCTGGTCCATCTCCGCAGCGGAGTACGGGACGTTCCTGAACGAGATCTTTGACGAATGGCTGCGCATCGGCTTCCGGAACGTCCGCATCCGGCTCTTCGACAGCCTGGTCCAGACATTGGTCGGCATGCCGCCCGACTATTGCCAGATCGCCCCGTCCTGTGGCGACTACCTGGTGCTGGAGCACAACGGTGATCTCTACCCCTGCGACTTCTTCGTGGAGCCCGGCTGGAAGCTGGGCAACGTCCACGAGCAATCACTGCAGGAGATCCTGGCCGAAGGGAAGCTTGGGCGCTTCGGCCAGCAGAAACAGCGCCTCCATCCGCGCTGCCTGTCCTGCCGCTGGCGTCCGCTCTGCCACGGCGAGTGCCCGCGCTATCGGGTCCTGCGGACCGGCAGCGCCGAAGGGAGCCTGCCCGTGTTCTGCGAGGCCTACGAGGCCTTTTTCGCCAAGAGTTATCGACGGCTAGAACAGGTGGCTGAGACCGTGGCGCAAGACCTGGTCGCCAGCGTCACGACGCCGGTACAGGCCGTGCGGCAGTTGCAGCATAGCTATGCCGCCGCTGAGACCGCCCTGGCCCGTGCCGGCAACCCCGGCCTGCCGTTACTCGCGCCACCACGCGCCACAACGGCAGGCCGCAATGATCACTGTCCCTGCGGCAGCGGCAAGAAGTACAAGCGATGCTGCGGTTCCTGAAGGAGCGACGTGAAACCGGTTTCCTGGCTGGCGGGAGGCGCCGCGCTGTCGACGTATGCGCAGATCGTGCTCGGGGCGACCGTGCGCTCCTCCGAGTCGGGGCTGGGTTGTCCAGACTGGCCCACCTGTCATGGTGGCATCACGCCGCCGCTGCGATTTCATCCCATCCTGGAATACTCGCATCGAGCGGTTGGCACATTGACCGGTGTGCTCATCCTTGCCGCGTGTCTGGCCGCCTGGTACGGCTACCGACAGCGCGCCGGCGCGCTGACGCGCGAAGCGCGGCCGTCGCGCCGCTGGCGAGCGCAGCGAGACCGTGCCGTAGCGGAGCGAGACCCTGAGACCACACACGTCGTCCGGCTAACGACGGCGGCGCTTGGCCTCGTCATCTTCGAAGGAATGCTGGGGGGAGCGGCGGTGCTCCTGGCGATCCCCGGCGATCTCATTGCCGTCCATCTCACGATCGCCCTGGTGATCCTCGCGCTGCTCCTGCTGGCGCTTGTCTCAAGCCGGCCTGCTGCTGTCCTGGATGTGGCGGACGGCAGGGGTCTGCGGAGCTTCTTTCGGTTGGCCCTGTGGACAGCACTTGCCATTCTGGTGGTCGTGATCAGCGGCGCGATCGTCGTGAGCTCCGGCGCGACCGAACACTGTGACGGCTGGCCCTACTGTCAGGGCGGGTTCACCATCGTGGGCGGACCACTGGTGATCGTGCAGGTGGTTCACCGCACGCTGGCCGGTCTGGCCGCCCTGCTCATCCTCGTGACCGCCATCCGCGCTATCCGGCGCTTTGCCGGCGTTCGACCCCTCGCTGTGCTCGGGTGGGTATTGCTGGGCGGCGTCGGTCTCGAAGTGGTAATGGGCGCCGGGCTGGCCCTGCTCGACCAGCCGGAACTGCTGAAGGTCATCCACGTCGCCCTGGCGACAGCGCTCTGGAGTGCCGGTGTGCTCGCCTGCGCCTTCGCGGTCCCACGTGGCAGGCCCTTGTCGATTCGGTAACGAGAGAGGAGGCCAGCATGTACCTGGACTATAACGCGACCTGGATGATGGCGGAGGAAGACCTCGCGGAGGCTGCCGCCGCCATCATCCAGGTCGCCCAATAATGAGGTACGACATGCATCAAGTGCTCGTCTGCGGCGGCGGGGTTGGCGGCCTCGCCGCCGCGCATCGCCTGCGCCGCCTGTTGCCGGAATCCGACCGGATCATTCTCTTTGATGCGAGCCCAGTACACACGTTCTGGCCGTCGCTTCTCTGGGTAATGACCGGCGCCCGGGACGTCGCGCAAGTAACACGCCCCTTTGCTGATCTGCGCGAGCGCGGGATCACGGTTGTTCAGGAGCCGATCACGGCAATCGATCCGGAGTCGCGGGCTGTGACGGCAGGAGGCCGGCAGTGGACCGGCGACGCGATCATTCTGGCCCTCGGCGCGGTCCTGGATGCGACGGATGTCCCTGGTCTGGGCGAGGGTGGGAGCACCTTTTACACAGCGGCGGGCGCGGAGCGAATCTGGCAGCAACTCCAGTCCCTGGGGCAGGGCCATGTGGTCGTACTCGTCAGTCGCGTCCCGTTCAAGTGTCCGGCAGCGCCCTATGAGGCGGCGATGCTGATTGACGGTTACCTCCGGAAGCGCCGCCGACGCGAGCAGGTTGCGGTAAGCGTCTGGGCGGCCGAAGCCGCCCCGATGGGCGTCGCCGGCCCCGTGGTCGGTCATACTATTGTGGAGGCGTTGGACCAGCGAGGCATCGCCTACCATCCCAACGTAGTGGTAACGAGTGTCGATCCGACGGCACGACGGATCATGTTCCAGTCAGGTGACGTCGTAGACTACGACCTGCTGGCCTACGTCCCGCCGCATCGGGTACCACCGGTAGTGCAGGCCGCCGGGCTGGCCCCAGCAGGTGGCTGGGTGGCGGTCGACCGGCATTCGCTCGAGACGCGGGCCGCCAACGTGTTTGCCATTGGTGACGTGACCGGCATCCCTCTGACCCTTGGCAAACCGCTCCCCAAGGCAGGAGTCTTCGCTCATGCGCAGGGCGAGGTGGTCGCTCGTATCGTGGCGGACCGTCTCACCGGGCGCGAAGGTGGCGCGCAGTTCACGGGGGAGGGAGAGTGCTTCGTCGAGATGGGGCGAGGTATCGCCGGCTTCGCAAGAGGCAACTTCTATGCGGAACCGTCCCCCCAGGTACGGGTCTACCATGCCGGGCGCCACTGGCACCTCGCGAAGATCGCCTTTGAACGCCATTGGTGGTCTCAATGGTGGTAGCGTTGCTCGAGCCGGCGGTCATGCGGAGCACTCGCCTTCGCCGCGTTCCACACGATAGAGCGCGTTGCGCTCCCAATCCTGGTAGAGGTCGATCGTGTCCGGCCCTAGGGGAGGAACGTCCTGGAGATCAGCGAGGAGCGCCGCAAACGGCCCCTGGCCGACCCGATCCACGAAGTCGTTGAATACTTCGCCGTCATGACGTTCTGCCTGGTAGTAGTGCACCAGGCGTAAGACTGCCTGGGGCGCCCGTTTCGCCGGGATGCGCGCCTTCACGAGCCGGCCGAAACGGGTACGATCGGCGCCACCGGCAGCGCGGTTGCCGGTGTAGCTCCCACCCAAGAATAGCTCGTAGGCCGGCACCTGCCGCCCGTCGCAGTTCAGGGCGGCGCCGTGCAGGCCAATGTTGCCCAGATGATGGTGGCCGCAGCCATTGGGGCAGCCGTCCACCTTGACGTGCATGCTCTCGACCAGGGGATCGATGCGCTCCAGCACGCGCAGCGCCGCACTGAGCGCCCGTCCCAATCCCACTGTGGCCGTGAGCGCCGACTTGCAGCTATCGGTGCCGGGGCAGGCGGTGACGTCGCCGATCGTGTTGGCGTCGGCCGCCACGTCCAACGCTCGGAGGCTGCCGTACAGGTCGTACAGGCAGTCCTCACGAACCCAGCGCAGGACGAGGTTCTGCTGGATGGTGGTGTACACGCAGCCACTGCCATAGGCTCGGGCAAGCTGGGCCAGACGCGAGAACTGGCCGGCCTCAAGCGTTCCCAAAGGCAGCCGGATGGTGACCGCCCGAAATCCGGGTTGGCGCTGGCACATCGTGTTGGCGTCGCGCCAGTGGCAGAAATCCGCATCAGCGCCGCCGTCGCCGGATGAAGGCGGTGACGGCGGCAGGTGTTCTTCCTCGTCCGAGTGGTACAGCAGTGGGGTGGGGTCGGCAGTTTGGCGTGCCCAGGGCTGCCGCAACTCCGCATCAACCTCCGCTCGGAACGCCTCAATGCCGATACGCTGGACGTGGAACTTGAGCCGCGCTTTCATGCGATTGCGGCGCAACTCTTCGCTACGGTCAAAGACGCGCAACACGGCTTCCGCTAAACGGAGATACTCCTCCAGCGGGACGAACTCCGTGAGCACAAAGCCGGTACGAGGGAAGACGGACGTGCCACCACCCACTTTGACCAGGAAGCCCCGACGCTCCTGCCCCGCTTCGAGACGGAGGCGAGGGATGAAGCCGAGGTCCTGAATGTCGGTGATCGTGTCGTCCTCGTCGCAGCAGGAGAAGGACGACTTGAACTTCCTCGGCAAGCGCTGGGTGAGGGGGTGACGCAGGAAATAGCGGGCGTAGGCGCCGGCGTAGGGCGTGACGTCGAAGGGCTCGCGGGGGCAGACGCCGGCGAATGGTGAGCCAGTCACATTGCGCACGGCGTTCCCGCAGGCTTCGCGCGTGGTCAGGCCCGCCGCTCCGAGGAGTCGCATCACCGTCGATGTGTCTTCTAGCTTGACGAAGTGGAGTTGAATATCCTGCCGCGTGGTGACGTGGCCGCGCTGCCCCGCAGCGTAGTCACGCGCCACCTGGCCGAGCGCCTCCAGTTGCGCCGCGGTGAGGATGCCGAGCGGAACCTTCACTCGGACCATCTGTGCCTCCGGCTGCCGCTGGCCGTACACGCCATACAGCGTGCGGTACCCAACGAAAGCCTTCGCCTCCCACTCGCCCTGCCGGAAGCGAGCAACCTCTGCCTCAAAAGCGCGTATCTCCTGGGCATCAGCGGGGAGAATCCCCTGAGTTGTGTTCATCCGCGGTGCTGTCCTGTCTTCGATGAAACCTGACTGGTTGGCCTTCAAACCTTATGCTCCTAATGTTCCGGCGCGAATTGCCTCACGGACGATGTAACTTTGCTGCTGTTGTTGCCTATCCGCTGCTCGCTGGTTCTGCTTGTTCCGGGTGACATTTTTCGTGAGGCAATTCGGTTCATAGGACATGGCAGCTCCCTACACGAGATCGCGGAACAGGTCGGTGGAGAGATAGCGCTCGCCTTGCGATGGAGCAACGGTGACGATCAGCTTGCCCTTGCTCTCCGGTCGCCTGGCAACTTGCAGCGCCGCCCAGACATTGCCGCCGCTACTGATGCCAACCAGCAACCCCTCTTTGCTCGCCAGTTGCCGGGCGGTCGTCATCGCTTGCTCGTCTTCGACCTGGATCACTTCGTCAATCAATTCACGGCGCACGATGTCGGGCACGAAGCCGGCGCCAATTCCCTGAATGCGGTGCGGACCGGGCTTCCCGCCGCTCAGCACCGGCGAGTTGACCGGCTCAACCGCGACAGCGAGCAGTCCGGGACGGCGGGGCTTGAGCGCTTCCGCCACGCCGATGATCGTGCCACCGGTTCCAACGCCGGCCACAAAGACATCAATGGCGCCATTGGTGTCCCGCCAGATTTCCTCAGCCGTCGTTTCCCGGTGCGCCTTCGGGTTGACCGGGTTCTTGAATTGCTGCGGTATCCAGGCTTTGGGGAAGGTCTCCGCCAGCTCCTCCGCCTTGCGGATGGCGCCGCGCATGCCCTCGCTGCCGGGCGTCAACACTAACTCGGCGCCGAAGGCTCGCAAGAGCTTGCGCCGCTCCACACTCATCGATTCCGGCATGGTCAGTATGAGCCGGTAGCCGCGCACCGCCGCCACCCAGGCCAGCGCAATGCCGGTGTTGCCGCTGGTCGGCTCGATGATCACCGTGTCCGGCGTCATGATGCCGCGCTGCTCGGCATCTAGGACCATCGCCACGCCGATGCGGTCCTTGACGCTGCCTCCTGGCTGATAGGACTCCAGCTTCAGCACCACGGTGGCGTGCAGTCCCTCGGTGAGGCGGTTCAGGCGTACCATTGGCGTGTCGCCCATCAGTTCCAGGGCGTTCTCCGCAATACGTCCGCTCATGGCCATGGCTTTCCACCTTTCGCTACGATATTCGCTTGATTTCACTCCTGCCCGCGCGGCGGCTGTTCGTTTGCACAACATAGACATTAATGGCTACGGCAGCCCGCACGCCGTCAGATAAGTATAGTGTTCGCGTATACGTATTGCTAATCACTACATGTTCTGGTACGATTATCAGTGTCGAGAAGCGGCACGGCGACCTCCCGGCTGGAGAGACGCGGAGAGAGCGCTGGGCTGGTTGAGCGGGTTAGCGGAGGCGAGCGATGGCTGTTCAACTTAAGGAACGTCCAGAGACGGAGACCTGTGGTGAGGCCCCAGCAAGGCGCCTTCGTCCACCGCAGCGAGCGGGGATGGACCAGCACTTCGCGCCTACCGACGCCAGAGTGGATGCAACCAGGTTGCCCGTCATCGGGCCCCTGCTGCGAGCCGGTCTGAAGCGTCGGCCATTTCAGTTCCTCCTTATCTTGCCGAACCAGCTTATCTTCTGGCTGGTCATCTTTACCGGCTTCCTTGGTTTCGGTACAGCAGAGCGGAATTTCTCTACCGTAATCACCTGGTACATCTGGTTCGGCGTTGTTTTCTTGCTCATGGTCGGGGTTGGTCGGGGTTGGTGTGTTATGTGCCCCTTCGGTGGCGCCGGAGAGTGGGTCCAGCGCAAGACACTGTGGAAACGTGTCACCTCCACGCTAGGGTTGCACCGGCAGTGGCCACAGTCCTGGGCGAAGTGGGGGATTCTTCCCTCCGTCGCCATCTTTGTGGCGCTGACGTGGGCTGAGGAGTTCTTCGGCATTGCAGGCCCCGGAAACCCCCTGTACACCGGTATTCTCGTGGTCTTTATCATCACTTTTGCGATAACCACTCTTCTCGTTTTTGACCGGCGCACCTTCTGCCGCTATGTCTGCCCGCTCACAGCGCTCATCGGGACCGTGGGCGCGACGGGGATGGTGGCCGGTTTTCGCACGCGCGACCGCGAGGTTTGCCTGACTTGCACCACCAAGGATTGCATGCGGGGCAGTGACAAGGGCTATGGCTGCCCGTGGTACACCTGGCCAGGGAGTGCGGATTCGAACTTGATGTGCGGTCTCTGCAGCGAGTGTATGAAGAACTGTCCCCACGACAATGTTGGTCTCTTCCTGCAACGGCCTCTGACCTCTGTGGTGGCGCCGCTCCGGCGGCGCTGGGATGTCGCGGTGACGGCGGTCGTCCTGTTCGGTCTGGTGGTGTTCCAGCAGGTCAACGCGCTGCCGGCGTATACCGCGCTTGACGACTGGCTGAACGGCGTTACCCGCTTTCCCGGCTATCCCAACCCCGTGGACTTCATCGGGATCATCACCGCGATAGCCTTGCTGGTGACCGGCTCGGGTTGGGGGCTGTGGCGCGTGTTTGGTGGGGGCGTCGCCAGGATCGTCGGGCAGGCAGGACCGGTCCGGGCGGAGGGGAAACGGCCGCTCGCGGCCTGGCTCGTGCCGCTGGGATACGCGCTGATCCCGCTGACAGCGATGGACTACCTGGCCCGCCAGTTGCCCAAGTTCTGGCTCCACGCCGCCCGCATTGTCCCTGCCATCTCTGACCCCTTTGTCTGGGGCTGGAACCTGTTCGGCACGGCACACTCGGCACTCTATGACTTCCACATCCTGTCTATAAGCGGGGTGATCGCGAGCCAGGTGGTGGTGGTGGGCATCGGCACGGTCGGCTCCCTGTACGCCGGCCACAAGATCGTGCAGCGGGACCTCGTGCCGTTGTCGCGGCGCCCGCAACTGCTGGCGGTGGCGAGCACAGTTGGCGTATTGGTGATCGGGACGGCGTTAGCGCTGCTCTATGTGACGATGGGAGGTGCGGAATGACACTCGGGTTGCTTCGCCGTACTGACGATACTCAACTTGCACCGGCGATCAGCTTGATCCATGTGGCCATCAACAGCGAGCGTTGCGCCGGCTGTCAGGAGTGCGTCATCCGCTGTCCGACGGAAGCGCTGCACATGGTCTCGGGGTCCTGGGTAGCCGAGGCGGATGATAGCCGGTGCGTCGGCTGCCGGCAGTGTCAGCGGGTCTGCCCATATGCCTGCATCACGGTGCATGGACCTCTCGCGGTCGATGAGCGGGCCCCAGAGCGGGTCTTGCGACCGCAGCCGCTGCGTGGCGATACATCGGAGCTCCGGCGAGGCTTCCAGAACCTGGGCGAGGCTATCGCGGAGGCCAATCGCTGCCTTTCCTGTCCTGACCCGACCTGCATGGAAGGGTGTCCGGCGCACAATGACATCCCCGGCTTCATCGCAGCACTGCGGAGTGGCGATCTGGAGCAAGCGCACATCACCTTGCGTCGGACGAGCGTCTTGCCCGACATTTGTAGCCGCGTCTGTGATCAGGCGGCACAGTGCGAGGGGGCGTGCTGCTGGGCGCTCGCTGGCGGCGAACCGGTGGCTATCGGCCGGCTCGAGCGCTTCATCACGCAGCAAAGGCGTGTCGCCGGTGTTACCCGGCAGTCAGAGGCAGGAACAGGCCTCTCGGTAGCAATCGCCGGCTCTGGCCCGGCTGGGGTCGCCGCGGCCTGGGAGTTGTTGGAGGCCGGAGCATCCGCAACGATGTTCGAGAAGGAGAACGAACCGGGTGGGGTCCTGCGCTGGGGCATTCCTAGCTTCATTCTGCCCGATCCCGTCGCCCAGAGACCAATGGCCGCCTTGCTCGACGCCGGGCTTGACCTCAGGACGGGCTGTGCTGTGGGGGTTGATGTCAGTCTTGCCTCCCTTCTTGAGCGCTACGACGCACTGATTCTGGCACACGGCGCCGTGCAGCCGCTGATCCCGCCTGTGGCAGGTCGAGACCTCCCTGGCGTGACCAATGCTACCGTCTTCCTGGAGCGAGGGAAGCGCGCGCTCCAAGCCGGCGCGCGCCTGCCGGAAATCTCCCAGGACGCACGCGTGCTGGTCGTCGGTGGCGGCAACACGGCGATGGATGTGGCGCGAACAGTGCTGCGCCTGGGGGGTAAGCCGGTGGCAGTGGAATGGATGGACCGGCGCTTTGCTAAAGTGCGGCCGGATGAGTTGGAGGAAGCGGTTCGTGAGGGGGTCGAAATCCGCTTCAACACCACCCTCGAACGGCTGGAGGGGAGTGCGACTGGCGTTCACACCGCGTGGTTGCTGCCGACCCGCCAGGACAGGGCCGACCGCAAGCCGACGGTGTTCAACCGGCCGGCCGAACTCTTCTTCGTTGACCTCGTAGTCTTTGCGCTGGGCTACCGGGTCGACGCTTCGCCCGCTGGGTTAGGCGTTCAGCTCCCGCTGCCCAGGGCCGACGATAAGGATGCGGTGCTCGACCGCCGGTGGCTGGCCAGCGGGATCATGAATGGCGTCAAGCCGGCCGGGGCGAGCAACGCTGTAGCAAGGGAGTGGGGGCTGGCAACGGCCGGCTCCCCGGTCCCCACTCGGTGGTGGATTCCATTCATTCGCCGACCTTCCCCCGCTCGCTCGGACGGCAGGTTGGCCCGGATCTGGCGCTGGCGACGACGGGCAGCGACGAGCCTTGCGGCCGCGAGCGAGCCGCACGGGCAGCGGATCTGGGTAGCAGGCGACCTCCTCTCGGGGCCTGCTACCGTCGTAGCAGCCATGGCCCAGGGCCGGGCGGCCGCGCGGGCAATCCTCCAGGCTCAACCACACCACCCGCCGCAACTGCTGCACGCAGTTGGTGAGCGGCTCGCTTAGCTTGGCCTGGATGATGGTCCCGGGGCCGAGACCGCCGTGCCGAATCGGCCCCGGGGAGATTGCACGGCGCCCCCCGACCGAAGAGCCGCGCAGAGCGCGCCGCGTTTGATGGAAAGGTTGGGGACATGACCTGCTGGCGGGCGGCGAGAGAGACAGCGCCGTGTTGGGCTTGAGTCGTTTACTGACGGGCCAGGCCGGCGCGCTGGACCATTTGCGGTACGGACCCAGGCTGGAAGCGCCAGGGGCAGCGCGCCCCCCTGTGGTGGTTTGGACCGCCACGCGGCGTTGCAACCTGCACTGCATGCACTGCTACGCCGACGCGCATGACCGCCCTTACCCGGACGAACTGACGACGGATGAGGCCGTAGCGATGCTGGAGGACCTGGCGCACCTGGGCGTGCCGGTCGTCCTCTTTTCCGGCGGCGAGCCGCTCATGCGCCCCGACCTGTTCGCCCTCGCTCGTCACGCTCAAGCCCTGGGCATTCGCACCACCCTCTCGACCAACGGCACGCTGATTACCGCTGAGGTCGCCGAACAGTTGCACGCCACCGGCTTTGGCTACGTGGGCATCAGCCTGGACGGCATTGGGAGCACCAACGATCGTTTTCGTGGCAAGCGGGGGGCCTTCGAGGCGGCGCTTCAGGGCATTCGCAACTGCCGGGCGGTTGGACAGCGGGTTGGATTGCGTTTGACGCTGACCCGCCGGACCGTCGACGACCTGGCGGCAATCCTCGCCCTCATTGAGCGCGAAGGGATCGACCGGGCTTGCTTCTATCACCTGGTCTATGCCGGGCGAGGGCGGCGGATCGCCAACGACGAACTGGCTCCAGCAGAGACGCGCAACGTAATCGACCAGTTGATCGATTGGGTGCGCGATCTGCAGCGGCGCGGCATGGACAAGGAGGTACTCACCGTCGACAATCACGCCGACGGGCCGTACCTCTGGCTACGCCTGGCCCGCGAGCATGGTCCCGAACGGGCGGCGGAAGTCTGGCGGCTCCTCGCTCGCAACGGCGGGAACAATTCCGGCGTCGCCATTGGCCACGTCGACCACGCAGGCAACGTCCACCCCGATCAGTTTAGCTGGCCGGTCACCTTCGGAAACGTGCGTGAGCGGCCGTTCAGCGCGGTCTGGACGGAGCCCACCCATCCGCTTCTGGTGACGCTCCGGCAGCGCGCCGCTGCGCTGCCGGAACGCTGCCGGCAATGCCGTTTCCTGCCCCTCTGCAATGGCAATCTGCGGGCGAGGGCGCTGGCGGCTACCGGGGATTTCTGGGGCATGGATCCCGCTTGTTACTTAACGGACGAGGAAATACGTGGCAGAGACGCCACATCCATGGCGCCAGCCCGGCCCGAGCCGCTCGTTGTGGAATCCTGCTAACCTCAAGGGCAAGTGCGGCTGCTGTACGTTATGCTGTCAGCGGCTGCATTGCCGGTCGGCGTCGTGTGGCTGCTGATGTCGAGAGAATGGAACGCAAGGAGATGGCGCGATGAACCCGCTTGCTGCCCGGCAGACCCTCGTGCTCGTGCTTTTCGTCGTGATGGCTGTCGGCATTCTGGCGGTCTTTCTGTGGGTGCTGCGCAACACCCACCGTCAGCAACCGTACCCGAAGGTTCAAGCAGGCGCCTACGTGCTGCGCGGCTGGTGGTTCCGTGTCCTGCTGCTGCTGATCGTCGGTGCGCTCGCCGTCTCCCTCGCCACCCTGCCGTACCCCTGGGCGGTGGCGGCTGCCCGGGGATCTGCGCTCACCGTGCAGGTCACCGCTCAGCAGTTCAGCTTCAGCATGCCCGCGCAGCTTCCGGCCAACAGGCTGCTGGAGTTCGAAGTCACCTCCAGCGACGTCAATCACGGCTTTGGCATCTATGACCCGCAGGGCCAGTTAATTGGGCAGGTGCAGGCCATGCCCGGCTATGTTAACCGGCTCTACTTCACCTTCCCTCACCCCGGCGCCTACACGATTCGCTGCCTGGAGTACTGTGGTATCGCGCACGACGTGATGCAGCAGACCATCACCGTCAGTGCTCCCGGCAAATAGCCGGGGCCCATAACCGAGAGGAGGCACACAGTGCCGAGCGAGCATGGAGATGCGACGACAGTAGTCTCTTCGGTGCGTGTACCGACGCGCGGGATGCGCGTGGCCGTCTGGGCCTACCTGGTGACCGGTCTCGGTCTGATCGGCGTACTGGGTCTGATCGGGGCAGCGCTGCGGGCGACGCAGGCCGGCTATTTCGCGCTGTCGCCGTCAACCTTTTACGCCCTGCTGACGCTGCACGGCGCCGGTATGCTCGTCGCAACACTCCTGCTGGTGCTCGGGGCGCACTGGTGGTTTCTGCAGGACCTGCTGAACCTCAAGGTGACACCGTTCCTGGTCGCCTTCGGCTTCTTCCTCGCCGGGGTGCTGCTCGTGACCGGCGCCGTCTTGATCGGGCACTTCGCCGCCGCGTGGACCGCCCTCTTCCCCCTGCCGTTCGTCGGCACGTTCTGGCCGGCCTGGGCCACCGGCGTCTATCTGCTGGGGTACTTGCTGGTCAGCTTTGGGTTTGCGCTCTATTGCTTTGACCTGCTGGCCGCCATCATTCGCGTCTACGGTAACCTCTGGCGCGGCCTCGCCCTCGACACCGTGTTCCTCCGGCTGCGTCGACCCGACGGCGTTACCGCGCCGCCGACGGTGCTCGCCGCGACGATGGTGGCGCTGGACGGCGCCCTGGCCAGCGTGGCCGGGATGGTGCTCAGCGTGGCGCTCCTGGCCCGCTGGGCAATGCCGGCGTTTCCCATCGACCCGCTTTGGGCCAAGAACCTTACCTACTTTTTCGGCCACACGCTCGCCAACTTGACCATCTATGCGGCTGCCGGCGTCATTTATGCGCTCTTGCCGCACTACGCGGGACGGCCCTGGAAGTCGAGCAACGTCTTGAGCCTCGCCTGGGTCGGGTCGCTCGTCCTGGTTCTGCTGGCGTTCCCCCACCACCTCTACCAGGACTTTGTGCAGCCTCCCGCGCTGCAGTTTCTGGGAGAGTTTGCGTCGTACCTGGCAAGTGTGCCTCCGGCAGTGGTGACTATCTTTGGGGGCCTCCTCCTGCTCTATCGCTCCGGCCTGCGCTGGACACTCGGTTCGGCGGCACTGTTCATTGGCCTCCTGGGCTGGGCCATCGGCGGTAGCGCGGCCCTCCTGGACGCCACCATTCCATTCAACTTCGTCCTGCACAATACGCTGTGGGTACCGGCCCACTTTCACACTTATCTGCTGGGCGGCGTCGTCCTCTTCGGCCTCGGCTTCGTCTCCTATTTCATCGGGGAGGGGAAGCGCTTTGGCGCCCTTGCCGGCTGGGGATTCGGCTTGTTCATTGCCGGCGCCACCGGCTTTGCCGCCACGTTCTACGCCTCGGGACTGGAAGGCGTTCCGCGCCGCTACGCGCTCGAGCCGGCTCCTGGCCCAGCGCTCGCCCAGATCGCCTCCTGGTTTGTGTTCGCCATCATCGTCGGGAGCCTGCTGATCCTGCTGGACATGGTTCGGCGGGCGACCAGGCGAACTGCGGTCCTTTGAACCGCCGGCCAGCTCCCGGTTTGGCGGCGCCGCTCTGGTGGCTGCTTGGCCTGCTTGCCCTTGGCGATCTCGCTACTCCGCTCCTGCTCGGTCCAATCGAACCGCCCGTGTTGTTGCACCACCTGGAGCATGGCCTGCTCATGGCCATTGGCGGAGCCTTCGGGTGGCGCCTGGCGCGCCGGCGGCAGGTCGCTGCCGGTGGAACGGCGCCGGGCTGGCTGATCGGCTCGGTGCTCCTCAGTGGGCTCGCCGTGGCGTTGATGGCGCCGGACCTCTATGGCTACGTCGATGCACATCCACTCGCCCACGCTGCACTGCATCTTGCCTTTCTCGGTAACGGCTGGCTCGCTACCTACGCAGCAGAACGTTACTCGCGCGGCTTCGGTGCAGTCTGGCTGGGGATGATGCTCTTCATGACGGCCATCGCGGCGACCGGCTTCGGCGTTCAACAGATCGGTTGAGCAGATCGTTCGCCGCACCGCCCAGCATGGAACATGTACGTCCACACTGCACGTGTCGTAAACTGTCGCATGGTATGGCCTGGGAGATGCGGCGGCGGGGCGGTCCCGGCGGTGGAGGTTTGCATGGTTCTCGACCCGTTCTTACCGGTGCTCATCCAGGGCGGCATGGGGGCCGGCGTCTCCGGCTGGCAACTGGCCCGCGCGGTCAGTTGCACCGGCCAGCTCGGCGTCGTCTCCGGCATTGCCCTGGATTCGCTGCTCGCTCGCCGGCTACAGCGCGGTGACCCCGGCGGACATTTGCGCCGGGCACTGACGCACTTCCCCGTCCCCGAGATCGCCGAGCGAGTGCTGCGCCGCTATTTCGTGGACGGCGGTCTGCCGACGGGACGTCCCTTCCGACTCGTGCCCATGCTGGGGCTACGCCCCCAACTCGCCGGCACGCAACTGGCGGTAGTCGGCAACTTTGCTGAGGTCTTCCTCGCCAAGGAGGGTCACGATGGCGTGGTAGGCGTGAACTATCTGGAGAAGACGCAACTCGCCACGCCGGCCGCCGTGCTCGGGGCCATGCTCGCCGGGGTCGATTACGTCCTCGTGGGCGCGGGCATCCCGGCGGAGATTCCCGGACTGCTGGACGGACTCGCCGCGGGACGGCCGATCGAACTCGGCGTCACGGTCGAGGGAGCGCTCCCCGGCGAACGCTATACCATCAAACTGGACCCGGCAGAGGCGCTGGGGCGGCCCGCACCTCCGTTGCGACGGCCACGCTTCCTGGCGATCGTCTCGGCGGCGGTGCTGGCGGAGTACCTGATGCGCGAGCCAGACCGCCGCCCGGACGGGTTCGTGCTGGAAGGCCCGGTCGCGGGCGGTCACAGCGCCCCGCCCCGCGGCCGCCTGCATCTCGATGCTAACGGCGAACCAGTCTACGGGCCCCGCGACAAGATCGACGCAGGTCGGGTGGCTGCCCTTGGGTTGCCGTTCTGGCTGGCCGGTGGGGCCGCTTCTCCCGGGGCAATCCGCGCGGCTTTGGCCGTCGGCGCCACTGGTGTGCAGGTCGGCTCGATTTTCGCCCTGTGCCGGGAGTCAGCACTCGATGAGCAGTACAAGCGGCAGTTGAGGGAGCAGGCACTGGCTGGGACCTTGCGGGTGCGCAACGACCCCGGCGCCTCGCCAACCGGCTTCCCCTTCAAGGTGGCCGAGTTGCCGGGCACCGTGGCTGTCCCCTCCGTGTACGAGGCACGGGAGAGGCTGTGCGACATCGGCTATTTGCGGCAGGTATACCGGACCGCGAACGGTCGCATCGGCTATCGCTGTCCGGCCGAGCCGGTCCACCTGTTCGTCCGTAAAGGTGGAGACCCGGCAGAGACGGTCCACCGCGCCTGCCTGTGTAACGGTCTGGTCGCTGCGCTCGGCCTGGGCCAGCAGCGGGCCAACGGGTATCAGGAACCCGCCATCGTGACGCTTGGCCAGGACCTCGGCTTCCTGAGTCACGTGCTTCCCGAAGGAGCGGACGACTACACCGCCCGCCAGGCCGTAGATTATTTGCTCAACGTCGTGCCACGCCCGGTGGCGTTCGTCACTGGTGGATCGCGCGGCATCGGCGCAGCCACCGCGCTGGCGCTGGCGGCTGCCGGTTACGACGTGGCGATCGGCTATCGCAACAAGGCGGCGCGGGCGGCAGAGGTGGCGGCGGCGTTACGGCAGCGTGGCGCCGCCGCCTTACCCCTCTGCGCAGACATCACCAAGCCGGGGGAGATCGCCGGCCTCTTCGCGGCGATCCGCGAGTGGCGCGGCCGCCTGGATGTGCTCGTGCTGAACGCCTCCGGCGGCCTGGAGGCCGGCCTGGTCGCCGCCGACCCGCAGTACCCGATGCGCATCAATCGCGACGCGCCGCTGGCCCTGGTAGAGGCGGCGCTGCCGCTCCTGACCACCGGCGGCGTCGTCGTCTTCGTTACCAGTCACTGGGCGCACCGCTACGGGCAGGTGCAGCAGTTGCCGGCCTATGTGCCGGTAGCCGCCTCCAAGTATGCCGGCGAGCAGGCCTTGCGGGCGCGGCAGGCGGTGTTGGCGGAGCGCGGCATCCGGCTCCTCGTCGTCACCGGCGACCTGATCGACGGCACCATCACGCCGCGCCTGCTGGAGCGCACCGCCCCCGGCTACGCCGAGCAGCGCCGTTCCCAGGTTGGGTGTTTACCGACAGTGGAGGACATGGGCCGGGCCATCACGGCGGCCGTGATGGACGCAAGCATCACCAGCGGGCATACCGTTGTGGTGGGTGGCGCCCTGGAGTCGCTCTCCGGTCCCGCTTGATCTCCAGCGGGGGCCTTCCGAAAGAAGTCGGGCGGTAATGACGCCTCGTCGTATAGCGACACGCTCCACGTAAAGACAATACATCAATGTTGTGGTACGCTGGCCCGATCCGATGGACGATCGCAACGATGAAGGGATGAGGACGGTGCCACCGGGATTGCAACGCTCGCTGTACCGACCGGGCCGCGGGCAGTCGTACCTGGATATCGACTTTGACCGGACGCCGGTTACCGTTGCCTGGGAGTTGACCCGCGCCTGTGCGCTCGCCTGCAAGCACTGCCGCGCCATGGCCATGCCGCGGCGTGATCCGCGGGAACTCACCACTGCCGAGGGATACCGGCTGATTGATCAGGTCGTCGAGATTGGTCGCCCGATCCTGGTTGTCACCGGCGGCGACCCCCTCATGCGCCGGGACGTCTTCGATCTCATCGCCTACGCGGCGTCGCGCGAACTGCGGGTCGCCCTCTCGCCGAGCGCCACGGCGCTGGTCACACGACGTACCCTGGCCCAGGCAAAAGAGGCGGGGGTTGCCATGCTGCACGTCAGCCTGGACGGCTCGACACCGGAGATCCACGATGAGTTCCGCGGGGTTCGTGGGTCATACCAGCGCACCATCGAGATCCTGGGCGACGCCGTCGACCTGGACCTCCCGCTGCAGGTCGGCACCACGGTGAACCGGCGCAACCTCACCGACCTGCCACGCCTGGCCGAGGAGGTGCAGCGGCTCGGCGCGACGGTCTGGAGCGTTTTCTTCCTCGTCCCCACCGGCCGTGGTCAGGCAGCAGACATGGTCTCGCCGGCCGAGCACGAAGAGGTGTTCCACCTGCTCGCAGAACTTTCCCTGCGCGTCCCGCTCCACGTCCGCACGACGGCCGCCCCCGCTTACCGGCGCGTGCTTGCTCAGCATATGTCCCGCGTCGCGCCGGACGCACAGGAGGTCACCGGCGCCGGCTTCAGCGTCAACAACGCTGCGCCATCCCGGGGGCAGGGAGTCAACGACGGTCGCGGCTTCTGCTTCGTCTCCCACACCGGCGATGTCTGCCCCTCCGGTTTTCTCCCCATTATCGCCGGGAACGTCCGCCAGCAGAGCCTGACGGAGCTCTATCGGGATTCGCCCCTCTTCCGTTCCCTGCGCGATCCCATCCAACTGAAGGGCAAGTGCGGACGCTGTGAATATCGCACGCTCTGCGGCGGCAGCCGCGCCCGCGCCTATGCAGTGACCGGCGACTACCTGGCGCCCGATCCTTCCTGCGTGTACGAGCCCGCCGCTGCGCCGTCGGCGCAGCCGGTCGGCGCCTGAGGAGCGTTGCGGCGATGAATCTCACGCTCTCGCGTCGCTAGAACGTGGTCTTCAGTTGCTGAATCCGCCGCACCGAGGACTGCAACTCCTGGTACGCGGGCCGCTCCCGGATGCGGCCCAGGCACCAACGCACTGCGTCAGCGCGGCTGGTGGCTAAGCCGGCAGCGATGAGGAGATCGAGCGTATCCAGGTCGCTCGGCGCCAGCCGTGTCATCACCGGCACGAGCCCGCGCTCCGCGGGAGGAGTGTCCATGGTGCTAACGGCCACTCCCGATTTGCCATAGTTCACCCCCACCGTGCGCAGCCGCTCGCTCAACAGGCCCGCGAGATCCTTGCGCAGACGCTGCAAGACCGGAAAGTAGCTGTGGCCGAACTCTCGGACGACCTGTTCACAGACCTCCTGCGGCGCCCCCTGGGGATCGGCGTTGAACTCCTTCGGCCCCCGCGGCACCAGGCTGACGCTCACCTCGCCCGGCTCCAGCACACTCGCACTGAGCGCATCGTGGCGCCAGAAGAGCACATCAAGCAGCGCGCCCTCGGGGAAGCGAGACAGAATCTCAGTCCGCAGCGCAGCGTCATCCACGGTATGCACCACCCGTCCGTTCCTGGTATTCCGGCCACTGCCGGATGCGGCCCAGGCACCAGCGCATCGCCTCGGCGCGACTGCCGGCGAGCCCTGCCGTGATGAGCAGGTCAAGGGTCTCCAGGTCGCTCGGCGCCAGCCGTGTCATCACCGGCACCAGTCTAGGCTCTCCCGGAGGCGGCTCGTGGGCGGTCAACCCGTGCGCAAACCCGCCATAGATCGCCATCAGGCTGTACAGTCGCTCTGTGAGCAAGGCCGGCAGATCCTTGCGCAGGACCTGGATGACCGCGTAGTGCTCGTAGACGAACTCCTCTACTACCTGTTCGCAGACCTCCACCGGCGCCTTACCCGGGTCGGCGTTGAACTCCTCCGGCCCGCGAGGCACGAGCCTGACGTTGACCTCGCCCGGCTCCAGGAGACCGAGCACCTTGGTGTTGTCGGCGCGTCGGAACTGCACGTCCAGCAGCGCGCCTGGGGGAAACCGGGACAGGATATCGCTCTGCACCGCCGCATCGTTCATCGTCTGCTCCTCTCTTGCCGGGGAACCGCCAGCAGGGAACGCGGGACTATCGACCGATTCTCAGATTACCATGGTAACAAGCGAAAGCGAAGCCCCCGTCGATGCCAAGGCGAAACTTCTTAGGAAATTCTTAGGCGCCTGCGCTGCTCCTCGGCACCCTTGCCAGGGTGGTTGTCGGAACGCGGGAGGGCGGCTAGGTCCAATACGGTTCAGATAAGCCCGAACAGGGCGGCGCCTGCGGTCTGCCGCCAAGCGACGAGGGCGACTGCGGTCGCGTTCCACCTCTTGCGCCGCCGCGCGAGCGACCGCAGTCGCCCCCCGTACTTGGCGGCAGACCGCAGTCGCCGCCCTGTTAGCCTTCCACCCACGGCTCCCTGGGCTTATCCAAACCGTATTGCGGCTACGTCGACGGCCCTGGCGTGGTGGGACCGCGGCCCATCCGGCCGGCGCCCAGGACGGTTTGCCAGCGCCAGTGCGTGAGCCAGCCAACGTCCACCAGACCGAGCACGGCCAGCGCAACCACGATCAGGAACGCTCGATGGTAGCCCTCTGTCCCCCCCACGGCGCCGGCAATGGTACCGAGCAGCGGTGGCAGGATGAAGCCACCCAGCGCCCCCAGGCCGCCCACCCAGCCGGCGGCCCCACCGACCGCATGCGGAACGTAGTGGGGGAGGAGCTTGAAGACGATAGCGTTCTGCAGTCCCATGCCAAGGGCGATCAGGACCGTGCCGGTGAGGGAGAGGGTGAACAGCGGCGTGCCGGCCACGAGGAGCGCGCCTATGGCCATCAAGACGAGGTTGCCGCTGAGCGCAAAGCGGATCGAGACGCGGTCGGAGAGCAGCCCCCCAGGAACGCGCACCAGCGCGGTCAGCAAGGCGAAGGTGAGTGTCAGCAGACCGCCGCGCGCCAGCGAGGTCGCATAGGTGGCATGCCAGAACGTGGGGAGCCAGGCGGTGAGCGCAAGGAAGCCGCCGAAGGAGATGAAGTACATGAAGACCAGTGCCCACGTCTCCGACGTCTGCGCGGCGCGTTTCAGGCCCGCCCATGCCGAGCCCGTTGGGACGAGGTCCTGGTCCAGTTGGGCGAGTTGATCGGCGTTGAGCGTCAGGCCCTGGCGACGCGCCTGGAAGAACGGCGCGTCGCGCATAGCGAGGGCATAGACGGCGGTGATGACGGCCAGCACCAGAAACCAGAAGCCGTAGGCGGCGAGCATCCCCAGCGATCCAACGGCGACGGGCAGCAGCCAGGACGACAGTCCTGGCGCGGTATTCCCCAGTCCGGCGTAGACTCCCAGTGGACCGCCCTGCTGCCGTCTGGGGAACCAGTAGGAGACCTGCGGGATGCCGACGGAGAAGGTGGCGATGCCGCAGCCAATGAGCATGCCGAGCGCCAGCAAGAGGGGATAGAGGCCCGCCATGTGGTCTGGATAGGAGGTGGCGAGCAGGAGCAGCAGGCCCGCCATCCCGACGAGCGTGAGCCCCAGCAGAATGAGGAACGGCCGACGCCCACCGCCTCGGTCGACCCAGGCGCCAAAGGGCAGCCGGAGCAGCGCACCGGTGAGGCTCGGAATGCCGGCGAGCAGCCCTGCCTGGAACGGCGTCAGGTGGAGCAGAGCGGCAAACTTCGGCGCCATCGGCCCGAAGATCGCCACCCCGGCGAAGCCTCCGAAGAAGCCAAGGGTGGCGAGCCACAGTGCGCTCCGCCGGTTCCCCTGGGGCGAGAACTCGTGCGTCTGTGCCTGAACGACCGGCATTGACGGCCTCCTCCCTTATCCGGTGACTCCCGACCACCCTCCGTCGTCGGGAGCGTCATCCCACCCCTTCACGCTGTCACACCGCGGCGGCCTGCGCGCCGCTGAGCAGCCGGTAGTAGGCTCCGTCGGCACAACTCCGGCAGAGCGTCCGGCCATTCCGTGTCACTTCGCGTTCGTTGATGATCTCCTCCCGGCACTGCTGGCACACCGCCCGCGCGCCGGGCCGGCTGACGATTTCAGCAGGCGGCCGGACGAGTTGCACGGGCTGGGCCAGCAACAGCGCTTCCACCGGCATGCGCTGGTAGGCCAGGAGATAGGTCTGCCAGCGGTTCGTCGCCTCTGGTGCATACTCGACGGCATGGGCGCGCAGGTCCGGCCGGGGAGCGATTCGAACGGCCTGCTCCGTCTGGATGTCGACGAAGGTCGCTGCCACCTTGCCGAGATCCTCGATTCGCAGGGTGCGATGGCCGACGGAGCAGCCGGTTGCCGCGGTCAATCCGTCCACCACGCAGCCATCCGTCTCCAGGATGACCAGCAGACGTTTATCCTGCCGTGGCACGTCCAGGGCAAGGAACCAGCCTCCGAGCACGCCCATGCGCACACCCAGCACCTGTCGGGGGCAGAGGTGCGCGTGGCGCGCGGCGCTGGCCGCCAGAAGTTCTTCCAGCGTCGTCATCGCCTGACGCGCCTTAGCCCGCCTGGCCGGTCTGGCGAGAGTGCTGCACTGGTGCGCCGACGGTTCCAGATCACCACCTGCTGCGGCCGCCAGAGATAGGTGACGGGGAACGTCACCAGATGCACCAGGCGGGTGAAGGGGAACAGGGCCACGATCACAAAGCCGCCCAGCAGGTGCAGTTTGACGACGCCTGGCAACGCCGCCACGGTGTCCGTCTGCGGGTTGAGCGTCACCAGGGAAGCCAGCCAGGGGGCAGCAGTATGCACGTACCAGGCGCCACCCCAGCGATAGAACAGGGCGATCCAGCAGCCGAGCCCCACTTGCACCAGCAACGCTGCCAGCAGCACCCAGTCGAGCCCGGTCGTCACCGCGCGGACGCGCGGGATGCTCAGTCGCCGAATGATGAGCAGGACGAGGCCGAACAGTGTCAGCGCGGCTATCGCCAGCCCCGTCACCTCCAGGGCGGCGAGGCGCCACGGTACGCCGAGCAGTTGCCCCCAGGCGCCGGGGATGACGCCCGCCACGACGTGAACCAGCAGGATCGTGATGATGCCGTAGTGCCAGGGAACGGACCCCCAGAACAGCACCCGGTTCTCCAGAAACTGCGACGACTGGCTGGAGTAGGAGAAGCGATCGCCGAAATAGCGATAGATGCCGACCAGCACGGCCAGGACTGTGGCGACGTACGGGAAGGCGACGAACAGCACCAGATCAGACACGGACCCCACCTTCTTCCAGTGGCGTGAGCACAGCCGGACGGGGCCACTGCTCGAGAACAGCCTGCAGCCCTCGGAGCACATGGAGGTAGGGAGAAGCGACGTTCTCGTCTGCCTGGGGTGGCGCCTGGCCCGACACCCCCTCCTCTTCGTTCCCCTGGCGCTCGCCGACAGCGAGGATCTTCGCCAGCGCGGGCAGGAGCGCATCCTGGATCAACTCATCGCGCCGGTCGCCCTCGTCGCACAGCGCCAGGAAGCGCAGGAGGACGGCCAGATGGTCCGGCAGCTCCTGCCCAGAGTTGAAGTGAGCGGCGGCAAACCACTCCTTGAGGCCAATGAGGAAGAGACTGCGCTGATACGTCTCGCCGAACAGGTGATACCCCGCGTAGGGAGAGCGGGACACGTCAAGGTCGAAGATCGCCGTATAGACCTCCTCCACGCGGCCGGGCGGGGTCTGTTCCAGCCAGGCGCGAAAGAGGGCGAGCGGCGCGGCCGCCGCCGGGTCCACGTCGGACGCCATTCGCTGGCAGGCGATGGCTGCGTCGTTCAGGTCGGCCTGAGGATAGTCCAGCAAATCAGCGAACAGTCCCCACAGGCGCCGAGTTGCCTGTTGATCCATTGTGTTCAGCACGACATTCACCACCTTCGAGCCGGAGCCTGACGGAAGCCGAAGCCGGCCGCGGCCTTGTGCGTGAAGGGATCGACGGTCTGTTCGACGGCCGTTTCCCGGCTCATCGGCGGAATGACGAAACGTTCATCCAGGGTCGGCCGGGAGGTCAGGCGGGAGATCGCCTCGGCCTCCTCCGGGGTCGTTTGCCCCTGCTGCAGCGCCGCCTCGACATCGGCCTGGGACATGCCGGGCACGCGCTGGGCGCGCATGTACAGCCGCACGGCGATCAGCTTGCGGTAGACCGCCGCAACCTGCGCTTCGTTGCCGGCGGAGAAGAGGCTGGCCATGAAGCGCAAGGGCACCCTGGCGCGCTCCAGCGAACTGAGCAGCGGGGCGATGCCCTCGTCGGTCGCGCCGGCGACGTCGTAGTTTCCGTCGCGCACGGTGGCCAGCACCGGCAGCAGCGGCGGCACGTAGAAGAGCATCGGCAGCGTGCGAAACTCCGGATGCAGCGGCAGCGCCAGACCCCACTGCTTGACGAACTTGTAGACGGGCGATCGCTGCGCCGCCTCGATCTGGGCGTCGGTGACACCGTTGGAGCGGGCCGAGGCGAGCACCTCCGCATCCCACGGATCCTGGATGATCGACCGGTGCGCGTCGACGAGTTCGGAGTCGTCCACCGCCGTGGCTGCCGGAATACGATCGGCGTCGTAGAGCAACAGGCCCAGGTAGCGGATACGGCCGACGCAGGAGTGGAAGCAGGCCGGCGCTTCCCCCACTTCCAGGCGGGGGTAACAGAGCACGCACTTCTCCGACTTCCCCGTCGACCAGTTGTAGAACACCTTCTTGTACGGGCAGCCGGAGATGCACATGCGCCAGCCGCGGCACTTCTCCTGGCTGATGAGCACGATGCCGTCTTCGCCACGCTTGTAGATCGCGCCGGCCGGACACGCTGCGACGCAGCCGGCGTTGACGCAGTGGTTGCAGATGCGCGGCAGATAGAAGAAGACGAGGCGCTCCAGTTCCTGGAGTTGCGCCCGCTCCTCTTCGGTCAGCCCGGCCAGGTTGTAGTCGTTCGCGGCGTAGACGGGCGACCCGCCCAGATCATCATCCCAGTTTGGTCCGGCCTTGATGTCGATGTGCTTGCCCGTGATCTGCGAAATCGGGCGGGCTGTCGGCTGATCGTCGCCTTCCGGCGCGTTGAACAGGTCTTCGTAGCGATAGGTCCAGGGTTCGTAGTAGTCGTCCATGGTCGGCAAGCTCGGGTTGTAGAAGAGGTTGCCCAGTCCCTCCGGGCGGTTGTGGACACGCAGGCGCAGCTTGCCCTTCCGGTATTCCCAGCCACCCTTGTACTTCTCCTGATCCTCCCACCTGGTGGGGAAGCCGGTCCCCGGCTTCGTCTCGACGTTGTTCCACCACATGTACTCGGCGCCCTTGCGGTCGGTCCAGACATTCTTGCAGGCCAGGCTGCAGGTATGACAACCGATGCACTTGTCGAGGTGGAACACCATCGAGACCTGTGCGCGGATATCCACGACTTCGCCTTTCTCGGACCGCTCACGACGCCGGCAACGGCGCCAGCTTACCAGTCCACCTTTTCCAGCTTGCGTACGAGCACATAGGTGTCGCGGTTCACACCGATAGGTCCCCAGTAGTTGAAACCGTAGGTAAACTGCGCGTAGCCGCCCGCCAGTTCTACCGGCTTAATGCGTGTTCGGGTCAGACTGTTGTGCGCCCCGCTCCGCCGTCCGGCGCGTACCTGTGACTTCGGCGTGCCGAGCGTCCGTTCCTGCGCGTGGTAGACCATACAGGTCCCTGGCTGGACGCGCGCGCTCACGGCGGCGCGGGTGATCATGACGCCGTTATCGTTGTAGATCTCCACCCAATCGTTATCGACGATGCCGACCTTCTGCGCATCTTTGTCGTTGATCCAGCAGGGTTCGATGCCCCGCGACAGGGTCAGCATGCGCAAGTTGTCGTAGAACGTTGTGTGAATGTGCCACTTGCCGTGGGGCGTAATAAAGTTCAGCGCCAGGCTGTGCTCATCCTGGGGACTGGAAAAGATATCCCTGGTCTTCGCCGGATCGAGCTTTGGCTTGTACGTCGGCAGATGCTCCCCGAAGTCGAGGTACAGCGGATGGTCGAGGTACAGGTGCTGGCGTCCAGTCAACGTGCGCCAGGGCACCAGGCGCTCGACATTCGTACACCAGGCGGCGTAGGCGCGGCCATCGTTGACCAGACCCGACCAGCACGGGCTGCCCAGGGTTCGCCGGACCTGGCGGGTGAGGTCGTGGAAATCCATGCGCACCCCGCGCGTGGATTCAGCGATGTCCGCCAGGGGCAGTCCCACGCGCTCCTCCTCGTGTTTGTAAGCGGCATAGGCCACCTCCCCGTTGGTCTCCGGCGCCAACTGGAGGAGCACGTTGGCGGCGTCAAGGGCGTCCTCCAGGCTGGGATACCGCCCGCCCTCCCAGGTGACACAGCGTGTCCGCTGCGGGTCCGGGGAGCCGCCGGTCGGAGCTGCCAGCAGTGCGTCATAGACGGTAGCGACCGGAATCTGCACGCCGTTACCGCTGATGCCGTTCTGACGCAGCCGTGGTCCCAGGGAGATGAAGCGCTGGTAGAGGCGCGTGTAGTCCCGCTCGACCACGCGCAGGTGCGGCATCGTCTTGCCTGGGATCGGCTCGCACTCTCCCTTCGCCCAGTCTCGCGGCGCCGTCTGGGCGAGCTCGTCCGGCGTGTCGTGCATGAGTGGAGAGGACACCAGGTCTTTCACCGGCTCGGGAAACACCGTCGGCGCCAACTCGCTGACCTTCTGCGCCAACAGCTTGTAGATATCCCAGTCGCTCTTGGCCTCCCAGGCGGGCGGCACGGCTGCCCCCAGCGGGTGAACGAAGGAATGCAGATCGGTGGTGTTGAGGTCGTTCTTCTCGTACCACATCGCCGCCGGTAACACAACGTCCGAATAGAGCGCCGAGGTATCCATGCGGAAGTTGAGATCGATCACGAGGTCCATCTTGCCCCGCGGCGCCTCCGGGCGCCAGGTCACATCGTGGACCTGATCAGCGGCGCGTTCTTCGGCAACCAGATTGTCGTGCGTCCCCAGGTAGTGCCGCAGGAAGAACTCGTGACCCTTGGCGCTGGCCATAATGGCGTTACCACGCCAGATGAACCAGACACGCGGCCAGTTCTCCGGCGCATCAGGGTCCTCCACCGCAAAGCGCACCTTGCGGTCCTGAATCTGCCTGGTGACCCAATCCACGATTTCCTGGTCGCTGCGCGCCCCGGCCGCTTCCGCCTCGCGAACCAGCTCCAGCGGGTTGCGGTTGAACTGCGGGTAGTGGGGCATCCAGCCCTGGCGCACGGCCTGCGCCGTCAGGTCGGCGGCGTGCCCGTGCGCCCAGCGCGTCTGCGGAGGCACGGCCGCGTAGTCGGTGAAGGCGCCTTCGTAGCGCCACTGGTCGCTGTTGATATAGTGCCAGAGCGGTGTTTGCTGCTGGCGAGGCGGCGTGGCCCAGTCGAGCGCAAAGGCCAGACTGGTCCACGGCGCGATCAGTGTCAGCTTCTCCTGACCGACGTAGTGGTTCATTCCCCCGCCGTTGCGGCCACAGCAGCCGCAGAGGATGAGCGCCGTGATGGGGGCGCGGTAGCCCAGATTGCTGTTGTACCAGTGGTTCACGCCGGCGCCTATGATGACCATCGAGCGGCCCTCGGTAGCCTCGGCGTTGCCGGCAAACTCCCGCGCCAGACGCAGGACGGTATCCCGGCCAATGCCGGTGAACTGCTCTTGCCAGGCGGGGGTGTACGGCTTGATGTCGTCAAAGCCGACCGGTTCCTCTCCGGGTAGCCCTCGCGTGACACCGAACTGGGCTACCAGCAGGTCGAAGGCGGTCGTCACCAGCACCCTGCCGCCGGTGGTCTCGATGTACTTCACCGGCACCCAGTGTTGCAAGGTTTGGCTTTGCGCGAAATCCTGGAAAGCGACGGACACCACCTCGTCGTAGGCCTCAGAGAAGGAGAGGGCTGGACTGATCGGCTGGTTATCCAGCCCATCTTCCATCTGCAGGTTCCAATTGCCCTTGATCTGTCCCCAACGGAACCCGACGGCGCCCTTGGGCATTTTCGGCTGGTCGCTGCCTTGATCGTGGACCAGTAACTTCCAGTCGCCGTTCTCCACGTCGGCATAGCCGGCGAGCCGGTTCGCCCGCAGGAACTGGCCCGCGGCGTAGCCACCATCGACCGGATGGAGTTCGACCAGGAAAGGGGCATCGCTGAAACGCTTGAGGTAATCGGCAAAGTACGGGACCTGCCGGTCGACGTAGAACTCTTTCAAGATGACGTGGTTGACGGCCATCCAGAGAGCAGTATCCTGCCCGGCCTTGACGGGGATCCACCAGTCGGCGAACTTGGCAACCTGGCTGAAGTCCGGGGCCATGACGACAAACTTGGCGCCTTCGTGCCGCGCCTCGGAAATGAAGTGGACGTCGGGCGTGCGCGTCATGTTCAGGTTGGCGCCCATGGACACGATGTAGCGCGAGTTGTACCAGTCGGCGCTCTCGCAGACGTCGGTCTGGTCGCCCCAGACCTCGGGGAAGGCGTTCGGCAGGTCGGCGTACCAGTCGTAGAAGCTCATGTTCACGCCACCCGCCAACTGTAAGAAGCGGGAGCCGCCGGCATAAGAGAGGTACGACATGGCAGGGATCGGCGAGAAGCCAAAGACGCGATCCGGCCCCCAGCGCTTCGCCGTGTAGAGGGTAGCGGCGGCGATGAGTTCCAGGACCTCGTCCCACGTGGAGCGGCGGAAGCCGCCCTTGCCCCGCGCCCGCTGGAAACGGCTGCGCTTCTCGGCATCTTCGACGATCGATGCCCAGGCCGCCACCGGGTCGGCATGCTGCGCGCGCGCAGCCCGCCAGAAGTCCATGAGCGGCCCGCGCAGGTACGGGTGTTTGACGCGGATCGGGCTGTAGACGTACCAGGACGCGGAGATGCCGCGCTGGCAGCCCCGGGGCTCGTAGGGCGGCAGGTTCGGGTTCAGCAGCGGATAGTCGGTGGCTTGCATTTCCCAGGTGATGATGCCGTCCTTCACAAACACCATCCAGGAACAGCCGCCGGTGCAGTTGACACCGTGTGTGCTGCGCACCACCCGATCGTGCTGCCAGCGGTTACGGTAGAACTCCTCCCAGCGCCGTGCCTGGGGCTTCACCAGATCCTGAATCCAGCCCATGCTGATTTATCTCCGCTCGACGAGTGGGCGACGGACGCCGGTCAGGCGATCTCGCCAGATCACGTTTGCCAGCAGCAGCAGCACCGCCGCGCCGATCACGGCCAGGAAGGCGATTTCGACGGTCGGCAGAGACCAGCGGTTGTACGTCAAGCCGGTCGGCGCAGGCTGTAGAGAGGCAGGATGCTGCTGCGCTGCCTGCTGAAAGTAGGCGACCAGGTCGGCCTGTTCGGCAGGCGTCAGGGGGTGGTCGCGAAACAGCGGTTGCATGGCAGGGAAAGGCGGATTGGCGAGCGCGGCGGCGAGTCCCGTCTGGCCATACCTGGTGAACACGGCGGTGAGGTCCGGCCCCACGCTGCCGCCGCCCAGTGCTCCGACGCCGGCCACGCTGTGGCAGGCGATACAGGCCGGGCCGCTATTCTGCAGCGGCGTGGCGCCGGTGAAGAGCGCACGTCCGGTAGCAGCATCTCCCGCCGCGGCCGGTGTTACCAGGCCTGGCGCCGCCTCCACGTGGACCAGTCCCCCATACACGGGCACGACCAGACAACTCAGGCCAAGGATCAAGAGACCGAACAGCCACGCCGACCGGGGCCGCGCCCGGAGCGTGCCGTTGGCGCATGGTCCGCGCGGCGTCTCCATCGGTCCGGCCTCCCACGCGGCGCCTTCTTGCGCCTACGTGGCACTGTCGCACACGCGTCTTCCGCGGCGCTTCCGCGGATTTGTTGTGCAACTCGCGGTTTACGGGCGTCCGACCGCTGGGCGTGGCTCGGACATCGCGTCGCCCGTCACGATGGAGCATCGCAGCGCTTCCGTCTCCGACGCCGGAGCCAGTCCGAGTTCTCGCTGCAAGGCGTCGCGGCACTCGCGATACTGACGCATCGCTTCATCACGGCGCCCGTCGTGGAGCAGCAAGCGCATCACCAGCACGTGCAGGTCTTCTAACGTGCTGTTGATGCGCAAGGCGTGCCGGCAGCAGTTTATCGCCGCAGTGACCGCGTCGTGGCGAAGGTAGAGCGTGGTGAGCCGGCGCACCGAACTGAGGAAGCTCTCCTGCAGATAACTACGTTCCAGCGCGCACCAGTCGCTGTAGCGCTCGTCGGCGAGAAAATCGCCATCGTAGAGGGTCAGGACCCGCTCATAAGACTTGATTGCCGCCGCGTCCTGCTTGAGCGACTCCTGCCGCCCCCCATCCTGCACGGCCTTGAGCAGTTCCTGGCTGTCGAGTCGGTGTGGTGACGAGACGTCATAGACGTATGTGTCGCCGCTAGATCTGATGAAGGCCGAGAGCTTTCCGGGCGGCGCCTGCGGCTCCAACGCGCGCCGCAGGTAGTGGACGACGACATGCAGCAGCGCCGGGGTCGTCGCCGGATTCCCTTCGGGCCATAACAACTCCAGCAGTTCGTCGCGATGCACCGGCTTTCCGTAGCGGGTGAGCAGGATCTTCAGCAGCGTCACCGATCGTCGGCGCACAAACTGGTCAAGCGGTACGGGCTGCCCATCACGCCTGATCGCAAAGTGACCCAGGCAACGCAGGTCGAGGAACGGAACCCCCGTGACAGCCTCCATCGCGCCGGGATCGCGGCGCGACGATGCCGGCGAAGGTGCATCGCTGCTTTCGGCTGGGAAGGCCGGGGCTGCGGTCGTCGTTACCGTCTGGCGGCGGGCGGCGCACTCCTCATACACCGCCACGGCGGCGTTATGCAGCGCCACCGCCGCCCGTTCGAGGGCCGGCTGGAGGAGTGCTAAATGATGCGCGGGCGACGAGTCAGACCGGTGGTTGCCCAGCAGCACCACACCGACAGGACAGCCTCTTGCCAGCAGCGGCAGGCACAGGGCAGTGGGGAACTCGCGTTCGACCGACCGGCAGGCAGGGGAGTTGTGCCGCTCACCATCGCTGGGCAGTACGCAGTGCCGGCGCACCAACGCGGGGCAGGCTGTGCCACGGCAGACGCGCGCGAGTGCATGCAGCACGGGGGACGAGACGTCCTGCTCGGCCAGCACGTGGAGGGCGCCACAGCGTTCATCCAGCAAGAGGAGTGCGCCGCTCTCCGCCTCCGCCACAGCGGCGAGCGTCTGCACGATGTGCCGCGCCTGGGCTTGCAGATTGGCGCCGGCATCAAGCGCGGCGTCCAGCGGTTCCGCGGCCACGCGATCCGCCGCCTGGAAACGAGCCAGTTCGAGGATGAGCGCAATCTGCCGGGCCGCCTGCTCCACCGGCGCCAGTGAGGGTGGTGTACTCGGCTGATGGCGCGAGGCGACGTGCAGGCTGCCGAGCAGCCCGGTGCTGCCGCGGACCGGCGCGCAGAGGTAGCAATGGAAGCCCAGGCGTTGTACCGCTGTGCGCAGGTAGCGAGCGTCGTGGGACACGTCCAGACTCAGCAGTGGCTCGCCACGCTGTGCGACCAGGCCGGGGAAGCCCTGGCCCCAGGCAAACTGCGTGATCTGGCGAAACGCCCGCGGCGAGGCGCCGCGGTGGAGCGCCAGGAGCAGCCGCTCACCATCGGGACTGAGCAGAAAGAGCTCCGCTGCCTCCGTGTCGGTCTCGCGCAGGAGCGTGTCAAGGCGGTCGGCGATGGCCGCGAATGACGCCTTGCCGTCGAACGCGACGCCGGCAAGGCCCTGCGCGGACGCTTCGGCGCGTTCCTGGTAGGAGAGCGACACGGTCTGCCTCCGAGTCCCCAATCAATGACTCGACTGGCGTCTAGACTACGCCGCCTGAATGGCTCCTGTCAATAGTCACACCAAGGGCCGCGACGCCACCCGCGACAATCACCAGCCCTGCGAGAGCGTACACCTCACGAATCCCAATGATGTCGGCCAGGGCTCCGCCCGCCGCCATCGAGACCATGCTGGTCAAGTTGGACGTCGCCGTCAGCATACCAAAGACGCGGCCGCGCAGGGCGCCCACCGCCAGGCCCGAGCCGGTCCGCTGGTAGACAAAGACGAGCAGCGCGATGCTGGCCAACCAGTCGCCGGTGATGGAGACGACCTGGCCCAGCAACAGGAGCAGGTGACGCTACTTCTCGGTGGGGTGGGGCAGGATCGCAGTCAACTTTTCTGCCAGCACAGTATCGGCATCCATACACCGATGATGCCACACAACTCACGAAATGTAAACTTTATTCCCTTCCGTGGCTGCGCCTGGCGCCCCCTCAAGTCGGGTCTTGCGGGCCAACGTAGGGACGCCAACACGGTCGGTCACGGTCGAACAACCGTCAAGACGTGTCTGCGCTCGTGTGACTCCCACTCGGCAGCCTCATCTCCGCCCAGGTGGCGTAACAGGGCCAGATAATACTCGTAGTTCTCCAGTGGCACGTCGGAAGGGACGGGCTGATCCACGGTCGGAAAGTAGCCGCCTGCCGCGAGCAGCACCGGCGCCTTGGCCAGAATCTCGTCGGCGATGTCGCGCCACTGGCCCGCCAGCACCCGGGCGTCCAGGTTGCCGATTAGCACCAGATCGCGTCCATACCGCTCGCGTAACCCCACCGCGTCGAGCCCTCCACCAACCTCGAGGAAGCCCAGACAGTTCACCCCGCTCGCCAGCCAGAATGGGATGAGGTCCGCCACCCGCCCTCTCGACTCGACCATGATCGCCGGAACTCCTGCAGCTCGCAGAGCGCCGACCACCTGACGGAAGAACGGTCGGAACAGCCGGTCGAACTCGCTGGGCGATCCAAGCGCGCCGGCCCGATAGGCCCAGGGTTCCTTGATGATCACGAAGTCGAGGTCGAGGTTCGCGACGGCCCGCTGCGCCGCCTGCACGACGAAGTCGCCCAGGTGCGCCACCATTTCCTCCACCCAGGAGCGTTCGGTGCGCGCTGCGGTTCCCAGGCGACGCAGCCCCATCCAATCGTGCAACGCGCTGAAGGGGCCGGCCAGTTGGAGACCCAGCGGGTAGTCGCGGCCACGACGTTCGCGGCAATAGTCCGCAAAGAAGCGCGGGTAGCGTGCCGGTGATGCAGGGTTCAGCCGCCCTCGCACTGCCGCCCACTGCTCGCGCGTGCGCAGGGGAAAGCGTTCCCGCGCTGCGTCGGCGCGCCCCACCGTCTCCTCACCATGCTCGCGGTCCGTTCCGACGCGCCACTCTTCGCTCTCCTCGACGTCGGCCGTCGCCAACCCGGGGAGCAGGCCGAGCGCGACCGGCGCAACCTCCATGCGCTCGAAGCCGAACTGCGTGATCACGTGCGCGTCACGCCGCAACCCTTCGCGATACCAGCGCTGCATGGTCTCCGGCTCGAAGCACTGAAAGAGGCAAGGGAGCGGAACGACATCAAGGGGCTCAAAGCGCACGACAGCCAGGAAGCGTTCGCGGCTATTCATCGCAGTCGTCTCGTCCTTCTCAGATGGCGTGGGGACAGGCGGTCACTCCTGCCAGTAACCACGGCGCCGGGCTTCGTCAAGGGCGGCGCCGGGGTCCGCGGCCACCCGCTGGAGGAGTTCCATGTAGTAGCGAAAATGCGCGAACGAGACGTCGGGTGGCACCAGATGGTCGATCCACGGCGCATAGCCGCCCTGGAGCAGCAGCCAGGGGATTTTGGACAGCACTTCAGCATCGATCGCTTCCGGTCCCTGCGCCAGCACGCGCTTGTCGACGTTCCCGTAAAGCATGAGGTTCTTGCCGTAGCGGCGACGCAACGCCACAGCATCTTCCCCGGCGGCGACTTCCAGGGGATAGAAGCCGGTGACCCCGGCGTCCAACCAGCAAGGAATGATCGGGCCGTTCAGCCCGTCGCTGTCCACCAGGATGATGTCCACACCGTGACTGTGGAGCAGGTCGGTGACGCGCTGGTAAGCGGGTACCTGGAACTCTCGGAACGTGGTGGGCGAACAAAGGGGGCTGCCCTTGCCGGCCATGTCTTCCCAGATCAGAGCGAAGTCGAACTGAATCGCGTCCAGCGCCGGATGAATCGTTTCGCAGACGCAAGTGGCGATGTGGTCGATGATCTCGTGGAGGAGCAGGGGATCGTCGGAAAACGTATAGGAGAGGCGCTCCAGGCCCATCCAGTTGCGGACCCAGCCGAAGAAGGAACCGGCCGAGATCCCGAGGGGATAGTCGCGGTCCTGAACCGTCCGAACGTAGTCGGCCCACCAGAGTGGATACCGCTTCGGAGAGGTGGGATCGAGTCTCGGCTTGAATTCGCGTTCCCAGTCCTCGCGCGTTTTCAGCGGATAATCCAGCCACTGGGGCATGTTCATGTCGGGACGATCCTTAAACTCGCGGATGATCTGTCCTTCGCCCCCGCGTCGAACGATACGTGTCTTGCCTTCCTCCTTCAGCACTTCGCGCTCGGTACCCGGCAGGAGTCCCACGCTGATTGGCGCAACCTGGTAACGGTCGGTCCCGAAGTACGCGTCGACGTGGATGTCGGCCGGCAGCCCCTCGCTGTGCCAGCGTTCCACCGTGCTGTTCCAGAGCCACGGTGGCAGGAGAAAGGTACGATCCGGCTGACCAAACTGCATCGTCTCGTGATATCGCTGGCGCGCGTCCATCCTCTTTCCTCTCAGACCTCCCCTGGCTGGTCACTGCGCTCTGCAGCGCCGCGCAAGCACCCCCGGTCGAGCCGGTCGGCGGCGGCGGATCAAGCCACGCGGGCCCGCAGAAGCTCTTGCACCACATCAACCGCTGTGGCCGCGTCGGCCGCGAACCCGTCCGCCCCGACTTGCTGGGCGAATCGCTCGGTCACGGCTGCCCCCCCCACGATCACGAGCACGCGCTCGCGCACGTTCGCCTGGCGCAACGCATCAATCACCGCTGCCATGTTGGTCATCGTCGTCGTCAACAGCGCCGACAGGGCCACGACCTGCGCGTCGTTCTCGATCACCGCCCGGACAAACTGCTCCGCCTTGACGTTGGTTCCGAGGTCAAGCACCTCGAAGCCTGCTCCTTCGAGCATCATCGCCACCAGGTTCTTCCCGATGTCGTGCAGGTCGCCCTGGACGGTGCCGATGACCACACGGGTCTGCCGGCTGTTCGCTTGTTCCGCGGTAGTCAACAGTGGCTTGATCAGCGCCAGCGCCGTCTTCATCGCCCGTGCGGCCAGCAGCAACTCGGGAACGTAGTACTCCTCGCGCTTAAACCGCTCGCCCACCTCGTGCATGCCAGGCACGAGCGCTTCGCTGATCACGCGCAGCGGCGCAACGCCCGCCGCCAGAGCGGCGCGCGTGAGCGCCTCGGCGTCACGCGCCTTCCCGGTGATGACGGCCTCTTCGAGTTCGCGTAAGTTCATGGATCTTTACGCTCCCGTGCGTCCTTGGCCAGCAATATACCACGGTCACGCCGGATTAGCAACGGAGAGTGCGTCACGCAGACACCTCACGTTCGCCCACGTCCAACGCACTCCTTGATCTACTGTCTCATGTCAAGATGCCAGTTCGGCGACCTGGTCGGGCAGCAGGAACGGCGGGCTGGCCGCGTCGGTATTCTCGTCCAGCTCCGACTCCCGCGCGATCCCTGTCACGACGCTCGCCACGGGAGCGCAGGACAGGACGAACTTGATGGCCAGTTCGGCCAGACTCTTCGCCGGAGGCCGAACGAGCTGTCTCAGGTCGCGCGCCTGCCCTTCCGTCTCGCTCCGCGGCCGAAAGAGGCGTCCGCTGGCGAATGGGCTACGGGCCAGGACGCCGACGCCCCGTTCCGCGGCCACCGGGAAAAGCTGCTGGGCAGCCCGCTGATCGAGGAGGTTGAACGGGACCTCGACCACTTCAGCGCCGAACCGCTCGATCGCCACCTGGGCCACGGCTGGAGTCGCAGACACTCCGTAGTGGCGGATCTTCCCCGCCTCTTTCAGGCGGAGCAGCGCCTCAAACGGCTCGTCGGCCGCCTCGGCCGACGGATCTGGCGAGGACAGCAAGTAATCGTGGAGCAGAAACACGTCGAGGTAATCGGTGCCGAGCCGCCAGAGGCTCATCTCACATTCCCAGGTCAAGTAGGCGCGGTCGAAGCGCTGCGCGATCGGTCGCTTCATTACCGACTGTGCGCCGTCGGCGCCCATGATGTAGCCCGCCTTCGTGACCAGGACAGTCTGCTGGCGTACTTCGCCCAGCCCTGCCCCCACGAGCACCTCACTGCGGCCGTTGCCGTAGTTGTCGGAGAGATCGAAGGTCGTCACTCCGGCCTCGTGAGCGCGCCGCAACAAGGCGACCGCCGCGCCAGCCTCGACCGGCCCCCAGAACAGGCCGCCGATTTCCCAGCAGCCCATGCACAGCGTCGACACTTCGAGTCCGGTCCGGCCCAAAGCGCGTGTTTCCATTCTCCCGTCTCCTCCCCGTTCTTGAAGGCATCCTTGCCTCGACCCCGGTCCCGCGTGCTCCCTTCGACAATGGTTCAAAAATGGTTCAAACCGGCGGCTCCGGAGGTGACAAGTCGGTCACGCCGCCGGAGGGAGCGCCGCCAAGAACCGGCATGTGCTGTTGAACTTCATCCTACAGGGCAGAGCATAGCACGTCCATGAAGCGGCCCGCCAGGCGCATGGGGACTGCCACTCGGTCAAGGCGCCACGCCGCCTTGCCAGGACCGGGCGGTGGCCACATGGCCTGACCGGCGAGCGGGTTTGCCGGAACGCGCCAGGGCCTGTTATCCTGACGCCAGGCGACCGCTGGTCCCTGTCAGGGGGCGGCGGAACGGCGAGGCAGTAGGCAATGACAGTGGCCGATCGAGCTATCCTGCGCGACTTGGCAAGGCGCTACGTCGAGGTCTGCAACGACCCGGAGCAAGCGGTTCGGCGGAATCTCTGGCGCCGACACAACAGCCTCGAGTTCACCCGACCCCTGATCTACGTGCGCGCGTTCGCCTGGCAGGAGATGCCCGAGTCCCGCTGCCACTGCGAGGACCCCTTCTTCCGTTCCTACGAGAACTTCTTCCGGTATCAGCTCTTCTGGCACGGCTTGCAGGATGATTCCATCTTCGAGCCCTGGGTGACGGTTCGTGCGGCCTATCGTTGTCAGGGTTGGGGTGTCGACGCCCCGCGGAACTTCGCGGAGGAATCGCGCGGTTCCTTCAAGGTCGACTATGCGATCAAGCGCCTCGAAGATGCGCAGCGCCTACGTTCCCCCAGGCACGAGCTCGATGAGGAGCGAACGGCGGAGCATGCTCGGCGCCTCGAAGACGCGATTGGCGACATGATCACGGTCAACGTCGACCGCGGCCCGGCGTACCGGATGTGGTCCGCAGACATCTCGACGGACCTGGGCTACCTCCGAGGCATCGAGCACTTCATGCTGGACATGCTGGACAACCCGGAATGGCTTCACCGCCTGCTGCAGTTCATGTCTGACGGCATTCTCCGGACCCACGACGCCGCCGAAACAGCCGGGGATTGGGGCCTGGGCGCGCACCAGAATCAGGCGATGCCCTACGCGAAGGAACTGGACGACCCCGCGCCAAACGTCAACGGCGTGAAACGGAGCCGTCTCTGGGTCTTCATGGCTTCCCAGGAGTTCACGGGCGTCTCGCCGGCGATGCAAAACGACTTCCTGCTGCGGTATCAACTGCCGATCCTCCAGAAGTTCGGCCTGGTCGCCTACGGTTGCTGCGAGGACCTGACCGCCAAGATCAAGATCCTCCGGCAGATCCCGAACCTGCGCCGGATCGCCGTGTCGCCCTTCGCTAACGTCGCCCGGTGTGCCGAGCAGATCGGGAAGGACTATGTGCTGAGCTACCGTCCCAGCCCGGTGGACATGGTGGCCTACGGCTTCAGTTCGGAGCAAGTTCGAGGGGTCCTCAGACGGGACCTCGCGGCGTGCCGGGGCTGCCACGTCGATATCACCCTGAAAGACGTGGAGACCGTCCAGCACGACCCGACCCGCATCCCACAGTGGGTCAGGATCGCGCGCGAGGAGATCGAGCGGCTCTGACTGAGCGCGGCCCCCGATGCGCGTCGAACCCTGGCACTGCGAGCGTCGA
This sequence comes from Chloroflexota bacterium, assembly GCA_036734945.1. Classification (GTDB taxonomy): domain Bacteria; phylum Chloroflexota; class UBA4733; order UBA4733; family UBA4733; genus UBA4733. The sequence goes on along the minus strand of DAIMXP010000007.1, from coordinate 42,849 downwards.
GTCCCATCGTGTCCTTGGCCATGGTAGAGTGCCGATGAGTACGGTAAGGGGTGAGCAGCATGGCTGTGGCGACGCCGCGCCTGACGGACGAACGCGACTGCGTACGACGGCTGGCCGACCAGGTGGCGGAGATTGCCGCCGGTCCGGAGAACCGCCTGATTCAGCAGCGCTGGCGGGACGTGAATGCTTTGCGTTGCGCTGACCGAGCGCCGGTCTGGTGCAAGCCGGTTGGCGCCTGGCCGGAGTTGCTCCCCGAGGAACAGCTCGCCTGTCATGATCCCTGGCGGCGGAGCGTGGAGCGCAGCCTGCGGATGACGCTGATCAAGCACGACATTGGCGACGACACACCGGTTGACGCGGGCTTCCCTGTTCCGGTCGTCTTTGATCGTGATCCGCCTTCCATCTGGGGGTTGCCGGTGCATCGGCTGGACTCCGACGACGAAGGGGGCGCCTGGGGCTTCGATCCAGCGCTCGTAACCAGAGCGGACTTCGACAAGCTGCGCCTGCCGCACTTCCGCTACAACCGTGCCCGCACCGAGCGTGCGCTGGAGCGAGCGGCGGAGTTGTTGGGGGACACCCTGCCCGTTCGGCGCACCTGCGACGCACCGCTCAGCGCGACCCTGGGCACGGCAGCGGCCGACCTGCGCGGACTCTCCGAACTGATGCTTGACATGGCGGCCGAGCCAGAGCTGGTGCATCGCCTGATGGCCCACCTGCGCGACGGGGTGCTGCAGGCGATGCGCGAGGTGGAAGCCGCCGGCGTGCTCACGCCGAACAACAGCGGACCGATGCTCTGCAGCGACCCGGTCGGCTCGGAACCAGCCGATGGTGGCGTCACGTATCGGAATCTCTGGGTGATGGCGAACAGCCAGGAGTTCGAGTCGGTGTCGCCCGCGATGTGGGAAGAGTTTTCCCTCGCCTATCAACTCCCGATCATCGAGCAGTTCGGGCTGTCCGCCTACGGCTGCTGCGAGAACCTCACCCGCAAGATCGATGGCGTCCTGCGCATCCCCAACCTGCGCATCTTTGTGTGCAGCGCCTGGACGAATCTCGACACGGTGATCGACCGGGTGGGCAGCGATTACGTCATCATGTGGCGGCAGAAGGCCACCGACGTCATTTTCACCGACGACCTCTCCATCCTCCAGCGGGGACTGGACGACGGCCTGCGGCGCTTGCGTGGCTGCTACACGCAGGTCGTCCTGCGCGAGCTGCAGACGCTCAATGGCCATCTCGACCGGCTGCACCACTGGACCCGCATGGCCAAGGCCGCCGCCGAGCGGTTCGCCTGAGCCCCCAGGATGGCGACTATACCGATTCCCCGGTCTTCATGGTCTGTCCAGAGGTTGGCCGGCGTGATCGGGGTAAATTCCTTCGCGTCGCCACACGTCGAGCATGAGCTCGTAACGCGAGAGACGGAGACCGGTGTAAATACAGTTACTCGTCGAGAAGATGTAGCCACCACCAGGCATGCCGTGCTGCAGCGCATAGCGGACGGCGACGACGACTTCTTCGTCCGTTCCGGTATCCAGTAAACCGCAATTCACATTCCCACTCAACGCCACCCGCTGCCCGTAGCGCCGCTTGACCTCAGCGATGTCGACGCCGCCCTGAGGATCGAGCGAGTGCAGCGCGTGCGGGTTACAGTCCAGAAGGTCTTCGATAATGGGCATGATGTTGCCATCGGTGTGCTTGATCGCGTAGAATCCCAGCTCCCGGTAGCCGGCGATCAGCGCTTTCAGATAGGGAGTGACGACCTCGTGGAACTTCTCGGGGCGCAGAAAGGGACCGGTATTGAAGCAGTAATCGGCACACAAGGCGAACCCATCGAGCCCACCTTGAGCTTTGAGCTTGATAGCACGTTCCAGGGCGTGGTCGACCTGACGCTTCGCCGTGGCATGGGCTTCCTCGGGATGTTCGTACAGCCAGCCGCACCACTCCATCATATCTCTACCGTGCGGAATCCCGAACGTGGCATCACCGTGCAGCATCAGAAAGTAGCGATCTCCCGACTTCTGCCGCACTTTGTCGATGAGGTGCAAGGTTTCCTCGATGGTGCTGGGATTGGGATGCAGGAAGATGGCGTCGTGCTCGTAGCGCTCGGCAGTCGCGATGAACAGGTCGGCCATGTCGTTCCGGTGCAGCTCGCGCTCTGATTCCAGCATCTGTAGCCATTGGTCGTAGTTCCGGTGACTGGGGTGAACTTTGCCGAAGGCCTCCATCGTTAGGAAAAAGACCAGCTCGAAGTGCGGTACCCGACCGCTAATTGGTCGTCGCTGCAAAGCAGCGATGAATCGCTCACGTGGGGTCATCCATTCCCTCCTGGCAAGGTCGTTCTAGTCATACCGACACTCTACGCGCGCCGTTTCGTACATCGCTAGAATGTTCTCGATTGGCACGTCGGGAAGCAACGAATGGCTGCAACTCAGAATGTATCCTCCGCCTGCTCCAAGATCATGGAAACGCTCCCGTACTTCGTTTCGAACGTCTTCGGGCGAGCCAAACGGCAGAGTCTGCTGGATGTCAATCGCCCCGTGAAAAATCAGGCTATCGCCAAAGTCGCGCTTCAAGCCGCGCGGCTCCATGCCGACCGCCTCCACCTGAATCGGGTTGAGGATCTCCAGACCCATGTCCACGAGGTCGGGGATGACCGCCCGGATGGCCCCGTCGCTGTGCAGCATCACGTGCACTCCGTACGCTCTCGCGCAGCGAAACAGCCGCTCAAAGGGTGGGCGGACGAACGCACGCCAGGTGGCCGGCTGAATCAGCAAGCTTCGCTGGCTGCCGAAATCGGAGACCATCTGAATCGCGTCAATCTCGCCGGGCAGGCGGGAGAACAACCGCCGCAGCACCGCTTCATTGTAGTCGGCAATCTTGTCCAGCAGCAGACGAATGAGGTCCGGTTCGTCGTAGAGCCAGGTGAAGAACTTCTCGAAGCCTACCAACTCGATGGCGTCGAAGAAGATGCGACAGTTTGGTCCCCCGAAGCGGGCGTAATCGCCGCAGGCTTGCACGCGCTCGACCCAGGTGTCGACGTCGACCGCCGCTGGATCGGGCCAGGGATGCGCCTCAATGTCGGCTCGCGACCTGGCCCCGGCCAGCGGATGGGAGACCACGTAGCCCCCGAACGCGCCCGTCCGGCGAATTCCCCAGATGTTTTCGCTCTCTCCGTTCGGCAAACGCCTGGTTTCCTCGCCACCGTAATAGGGGACACCGATCCAGCGAATGTCGACCCCGAGCGCGTCGAGCAGCGCTTCCTGCGTGGTAACCCCAAGCCGTCGGCGGAGAGCGGCGGAGACCTCTGGCTCGGCGCGATAATCCAACGGCAGGCGGTCGGGTCGTCGGTGTGCCAGCACCGCGCGCACGCGCTCTCGCGAAGTCAAGTTCTGCACTATCCGGTGTCCAGCAGCCATGCTGTGCTCCTCTTTTCCCCCGGAAATGGCCCTACCCCCAGCCTTTCTGGGGTAGGTATTCGCTGACGGCGGGCGGGCGATGGCAGAGGGGCGCTCCATCTGCGATGCTGACGGTGTTGGCGAGTAGCATGCGCAGAGAGGAGCGTCCCGATGGCGTGCCGGAAGGTAGTATACCCGTTGGCGGCATGGACGGCGGAGGTGGGTCGGCGGCTGCCCCACTTGAGCAAGCCCGTGACGTGGTCCAGCGCCTGCTGCGGTTGCTGCTTGCCGTTGAGCACGTCCTGCACGGCCGCTCGGCATACGCCAGTCGGAGACGAGCGCGACGGCTTCCAGGCGGCTATGCATGCCAAGCTTGGAGAGGATCCGGTCGATGCAGGAGCGAGGACGGCGCCGGGCCAGGGGACGGGCAACCAATCACGCTCGAGGCCCTGCCGGCGCCACAGACACGAGATCTTGACTGAACGCCATGGGTTGGAACAGGCAACCGTCGACGAAGAGATCGAAGAAGTCGGCCGTCGTCTCCAGTTCGATGTGGTCGATCCGCCGGACGATCTCCTCAATGCGCCGGCGCTTCTGCTGCGAGAGCAACAGCAGCGTGGCGCCTTCGAGCGCTGCGTTGCCGACTTTGACGATCTTCTCAAGGGGCAACCCTGGAATGAACCCGATTGCTATCGCGTTGACGACGTTGATGTAGTTGGCAAAGCCCCCGGCCAGATACACGTGCCTGACGCGCTCCGGGGGAATGCCGAACGTCCGCAAGGCGATCAACTGGCCGCAGGCGTTGGCGGCCTTGGCCTGGGCGAGCTCACTCAAGTCGGCCCGGGAAAAGGTAATCCCTTTTTCTGGGACGAGCGAGAACTCGGAAGTGCCGTCCGCGAACACGCCGAGCGGATCGATTCGTTGGTGCCGCAGCAGTTCGGCCAGCAGGTCGATCAGGCCGGAGCCGCAGATGCCTTCCGGTTCGCCGCCGCCGATGACGGAGCAGGCGATGCGACCGTTGTCGAGCGAAACGGACTCAATGGCTCCCTGGCAACCGGGCATCCCGTAGCTGACGTGCCCACCTTCAAACGCCGGACCAGCAGGACACGATGCCGCGACCATGCGCCGGGCGTTGCCCACGATCACCTCGGTATTGGTGCCGATGTCGACCAGCATGACGACCTCCTCCGCATCGTCCAGTTCGTCAATGCCGAGGGCCAGCAGATCGGCAGCGGCATCAGCTCCAACGTGCGAGGCGATCAAGGGAGCGCCGTAGACGGTTCCTTTGGGATTGATGCGAAGACCAAGCGCACGTGCCGGCGCCGACAGGGCCGTGGTGGCACGCTCGCCGCGCAGCAGGGCGAGCTCGGTCACGGATTTGTACGGCCTTTCACCAATCGATTGGACATCGAGGTGGAAGAAGAGATCCCGCATTGTCGCGTTGCCGACGACGACAATCTCGTAGATCAGCCGCCGGGAAAAGCGGAGCCGCCGACACATCTCCCGGATTTCGGCGTTGACGGCGTTGATAATGGCGCGAGACAGTTCACCACGAAATGGTCCGCTATCGTACGAGATGCGATGCATCACATCACTGCCGCCAAAGCGCTGGGGATTCTCCAACGCACCGGTGCAGAGCGCGGCCCCGGTCTCCAGATCGAGCAAGTCCAGCACGACGGTCGTGGTCCCCACGTCGATCGCCAGGCCGTAGATGGCGCCACGGTAGGCGTCGATACGGGTATCGCCGCAGTACACCCCATCGTCGGCGCGTCGAATGCAGGGATCAAGGGCGACTGTGCGCCGTTGTCTGCTGCTCATGATCTGGCGACGACGCTTGAGCGGGGCAAAGGCCGGCTCCACGTGGGGATCGAGCAGGCGAGCCTGGCAGGCCAGACGATACTTCCCCTGGAGGAACCGCTCGGCCGCAGTGGGGGGCGCCAGGCCTGCCGCACCGCTCAAGACTTCCACAATGCATTCGTGACACTCACCGTTCCGCCCGCAGGAGGTGGGAACCTTCATCTGGAGCGCATCGGCGCAGTCGAAGAGCGTCTTCTCCACCGTGGGTTGACGTTGCTGCCGCTCAGAGCGAGGAGGCGACATCAGCCGGGCCTGTTCCTCCATGGCCGCGTCTAGCAGCCGCGCAGCGCGTAGTGGAGCGCCTGAATGTGAGCCGGCATGGTGCCGCAGCAACCGCCGAGGATATTGATGCCGATCCGCTGCATGTCGAGGAACAACGGCGCCATCACCTCAGGCGTCTCTGGGTACACGACGCTCCCTTCGCGATACTCGGGGATACCGGCGTTGGCGTGGATCAGCAGCGGAGCAGCGGTAAGCGCGCGAAGCAGTCGAGCCAACTCGACCATCGGGACGATGCCGTTCCCGCAGTTCGCACCGACGACATCGGCCCCGGCGTCCAACAAGGCGTTCACCGCGCGCTCCGGCGTGACTCCCATCGTCGTAGCCCAGCCTCGCCTTCCCCTGGTGAAGACCATCGTGGCGAGGACTGGGCCGTTGGTCTGGTCACGGGCCATGCGCACGGCCAGCACTGCTTCGTCGAGCGCTGTCATGGTCTCGACCAGGAGGCCGTCGACGCCGCCCGCGACGAGCGACTGGGCCTGCTCGGCGAAGGCTTCGCCCATCGCCTCGACGGACAGGTCGCCGAGCGGCTCCGCGAACTCACCGGTGGGACCGATCGAGCCGACGACGAAGCGACCGGGGGGCGTGGCGCTACGGGCCAGGGTGGCGGCGAGCCGGTTGAACTCTTCGACGCGGTCACCATATCCACACCGGCGTAGCCGGAAGACGTTCCCGCCGAACGAGTTCGTCAGCACCAGATCGGAACCGGCCGCGAAGTACGCGGCTGCCATCCCGCCGATGACCTGCGGCGCCGTGACGTTCAGCGCTTCCGGGCACTCCCCTGGACGGAGCCCCTGCTGCTGCAGAAAGGTGCCGGTGGCGCCATCGGAGATGAGGGTCTCGCCCGACTGGATCCGGGCCAACAGGGAGCTCTTCACAGCCACAGCGCCCTCCTCAAGGCTTGGATTTCGCACAACGCAAATCATACCAGTTGGCGCGTCGCGTCGACAGAACCAGGGGCGATACTCCAGGGCCTTTTCACCATCGGCGCGGTGAGCGAGGATGGTGGACATGAGCAAACACCCAGAGGTACCCGCCCGCCGGGGCCGGTAGCGGCGCCCGGTTCGTTGTGCCTGCTCAACCCACCGACTGCTTCGACGCGGAAGGGGTCGCCATCTGTGCGTACCGGCGCCAGCGTTCGGTGACGTCTTGCTGCGCCAGACGCAGTAGTTCCTTGGCCGTGGCCTCATCACGCGCGAGCAGCATACGGTATCTCGACTCCTGGTAGACGTATTCCTCCAGCGGCGCGCTTGGCGCCTTGGAGTCGAGAATGAAGGGGTTCTTGCCCGCGGCAGCCAGGTTGGGGTTGTAGCGGTACAACGGCCAGTAGCCGGTCGCCACGGCCCGGCGCTGTTGCTCCAGACCATGGGCCAGATCGTAGCCGTGCTCGATACAGTGGCTGTAGGCGATGACCAGTGACGGCCCGTGGTACGCCTGGGCCTCCACCATAGCCCTGACGGTCTGCGCGTCGTTTGCCCCCATGGCGACCTGCGCCACGTAAACGTTTCCGTAGGCCATCAGCATCAAGCCCAGGTCTTTCTTGGGTAGACGTTTGCCCGCTGACGCGAACTTGGCGACCGCGCCGCGGGGTGTCGCCTTGGACATCTGCCCGCCGGTGTTGGAGTACACTTCTGTGTCCAGAACGAGCACGTTGACGTCACGGCCGGAGGCCAGCACGTGGTCCAGCCCACCGAAGCCGATGTCGTAGGCCCAGCCATCGCCGCCGACGATCCACACCGCGCGCTCCACCAGCACGTCGGCCACGCTGAGCAGCCGGCGCGCTTCAGGCGTCTCCGTCGCCTGGAGGCGCTGCTTCAGCAACCGGACGCGTTCGCGCTGGGCGCGCACCGCCGACTCGGTGGACTGATCGGCGTTGAGGAGGGACCCGACCAGGTCGGCCCCGACCACGCCGGCGAGGCAGACGAGCAACTCCTCCGCCATCGTGCGCTGCTGATCAAGCGCCAACCGGAAGCCCAGCCCGAACTCGGCGTCGTCTTCGAAGAGCGAATTGGCCCAGGCCGGGCCACGCCCCTCACGGTTGACCGTCCACGGCGTGGTCGGCAGGTTCCCTCCGTAAATGGAGGAGCAACCGGTAGCATTGGCGATCAGCGTCCGCTCGCCGAAAAGTTGCGAAAGCAGCTTCAGGTAGGGGGTCTCGCCACAACCGGCGCAGGCGCCGGAGAACTCGAAGAGCGGCTCGAGCAGTTGCGAGTCCTTCACCTGATTGACGTGCAGCCGGGTCCGGTCGACCTCGGGCAGTTGCTGGAAGAAGGCGAAGTTGTCCCGTTCGGCTGAGCGCAACGGCGCATGCGCCGCCATTTCGATGGCCTTCCGTAGGTCGACCTTGTGCATGGCCGGACAGGCGTCGACGCACAACGTGCAACCGGTGCAGTCCTCAGGCGCGACCTGAAGGGTGTAGCGCCAGCCGGCGAACTCCCGCCAGCGGGCCTCGTCGGACTTGAACGTAGACGGTGCGCCTTGCAGTCTCGACGGCTCGTACACCTTCTCCCGAATGGCCGCGTGCGGACAGACCAGCACGCACTTGCCGCACTGGATGCAGAGCTGGGGATCCCACACGGGAATCTCGGTGGCAAGGTCGCGCTTCTCCCAGCGGGCGGTGCCGGTCGGGAATGTGCCGTCTACCGGCAGGGCGCTCACCGGCAGCTCATCTCCCAGGCCCGCAATCAGCTTGCCGGTCAGTATTTGCACGAAGGGCGGCGCCTCCGCCGGAACCGGCGGCCGCAACTCAATGCCGCTCGTCACCGTCGCCGGGACCGCCACCTCGTGCAACCCGGCCAGGCTCCGGTCTACGGCGTCGAAGTTGCGCTGCACGACGGCCTCGCCCTGCTTGCTATAGCTCTTGCGAATGGCACGCTTGATGGCGGCGATGGCTTCTCCCGGCGGTAGCACCCCGCTGAGCGCGAAGAAGCACGTCTGCATCACCGTATTGATGCGCTCACCCATGCCGGCGGCGTTGGCGACGCCGGTGGCGTCGACGACGAAGAAGCGCAGCCGCTTGTCGATAAGCTGCTGCTGGACGTGACGCGGCAACTGGTCCCACACGGCGTCCGGACCGAAGGGGCTGTTGAGTAAGAAGGTGGCGCCCTCCTCGGCAGCGGCGAGCACGTCGTAGCGCTCGAGGAAGGGGAACTGATGGCAGGCGACGAAGCTCGCCACCGTGATTCGGTAGGTGGAATGGATGGGCTGGGTCCCGAAGCGAAGGTGGGACACCGTGAGCGTCCCGGACTTCTTGGAGTCGTAGACGAAGTAGCCCTGGGCCCAGTGGTCCGTCTCCTCGCCGATGATCTTGATGGCGTTCTTGTTGGCACTCACGGTGCCGTCCGACCCGAGGCCATAGAACAACGCCCGCACGGTATCGGCCCCCTCCGTACTGAACGTCGGGTCAACGTCCAGGCTCAGGTGCGTGACGTCGTCGACGATGCCGACCGTGAAGTGCTGGCGGGGCCGGTCCTTGCCCAACTCGTCGAAGACCGCCTTGACCATAGCTGGCGTGAACTCCTTGGAGGAGAGCCCGTACCGCCCGCCGATGATGCGTGGGAAGGCGGCGAACGGCGCCGCACCCGTCGCCACGGCTTCGCTCACCGCGCTCACGACGTCCAGGTAGAGCGGCTCTCCTGTGCTTCCCGGCTCCTTGGTGCGGTCGAGCACAGCAATGGCCCGGACGCTGGCCGGCAACGAGCGGACGAAGTGCTCGGACGAAAACGGCCGGTAGAGCCGGACCTTGAGCAGCCCCACACGCTGGTCGCCGACGCGCGCGAGCAGGTGCTCCACGGTCTCCTGCGCGGTCTCGGCGCCGGAACCCATCATGACGATCACACGTTCCGCGTCGGGCGCGCCGACGTACTCGAAGAGGCGATACTGCCGGCCCGTCAGCCCGGCAAAGCGATCCATGACCCGCTGCACGATGCTGGGACAGGCAAGGTAGTAAGGGTTGGCAGCCTCCCGGCTCTGGAAGTACACGTCCGGGTTCTGGGCAGAGCCGCGCAGGACCGGGTGGTCGGGAGAGAGGCCGCGGGCGCGGTGGGCGCGCACCAGCCCCTCGTCGATCATCGCCCGCACGTCGTCGTCGGTGAGCCCTTCGATCTTCATCACTTCGTGGGACGTGCGGAAGCCGTCGAAGAAGTGGAGGAAGGGCACACGGCTTTCCAGCGTCGCCGCCTGGGCGATCAGCGCGCCATCCTGCGCCTCCTGCACCGAGTTGGTGCAGAGCAGGGCAAAGCCCGTAGCGCGGGCAGCCATCACGTCGGACTGGTCGCCGAAGATGGACAGCGCGTGCGTCGCCAGGGAGCGCGCGGCCACGTGAAAGACTGTACACGTCAACTCTCCGGCGATCTTGTACATATTGGGGATCATGAGCAACAGCCCCTGAGAGGCGGTGAAGGTCGTCGCCAGGGAGCCGGTTTGCAAGGCGCCATGGACAGCGCCCGCCGCCCCGGCTTCACTCTGCATCTCTTGCACCACGGGGACGGCGCCCCAGATGTTCGGCTCACCGCGGGATGTCCAGGTGTCGGCCCACTCGCCCATCGGTGACGAGGGGGTGATAGGGAAGATAGCGATGACCTCATTGGTCTTGTGGGCGATGCGGGCGACCGCCTCGTTGCCGTCGATGGTAATCATACGTCCCGTGCCCATTGCCTGCCCCTTTTCCGAACTAGCGGCGCCGGTCGCTCTCACTATATCACTCGCCGTCCACGGCCGTGTCCGTGCGGTCTGCGCTACGCGCGATCCCTCCGCGCTTCTCACGATCGGCCTTCGTTGAGATAGGCGTGAATGGCCGCAGCGGCGCGCTTCCCGTCGGCAACGGCGGTCACAACCAGATCAGCGCCGCGGACGCAGTCACCGCCGGCAAAGACGCCCGGACAGGAAGTCGTTCCGCCTGAACCGGTAACGACTACCCGGCCATCATCCGCCAACTCCAGGCACGGGATGCCGTCTCCAATCTGGGGGTCAGGGTGGTAGCCCACTGCCGACACGACCAGATCCGCAGGGATCGTGAACTCCGAGCCGGCTAGCGGTCGCGGCTGCGGTCGACCTCGGTGATCCGGTGGTCCCAGTTCCTGACGCTGGCAGAGCACGCTCTGCACGCGATCTGCGCCGTTACTCAGGAAGCCGACCACGTCGGCAAGAAAGCTGAACTGGACTCCCTCTTCAAGCGCATGGTGGTACTCCGATGGCCGTGCAGGCATCTCGTGGGTACCGCGCCGATAGACGCACGTGACCCCTGCGGCGCCGAGGCGAATGGCGGTACGGGCACAATCCATGGCAGTATCGCCGCCGCCAATGACCACGATCTGTTGACCGGCGGCGCGGACGAACGTCTGTTCAGTCGATGGCGGATACGCGCCTGCCAGGAAGTCGGTGGCCTGGTACACTCCGGTGAGACCTCCACCGAGTAGCCGCGGTACAACGCCTGCCGATGCACCGTGCCCCAGGAAGACGGCATCGTAGCCTTGCGCCAGGAGAGCTGCAACAGGAAGATCCCGCCCGATCCGGCAGTTACCGATAAACCGTATGCCCATCTGGACCAACTGGGCAACCTTATGCGTCACGAGAGACCTGTCCAGTTTGAAGCTCGGAATGCCGTACAGCAAGATGCCGCCCGGATGGGGCCAGGCATCGTAGACAGTGACGGCGTGCCCTTCGCGGCGCAAGACCTCGGCCACGGTCAGACCCGCCGGTCCCGCGCCGACCACCGCCACACGCTTGCCCGTGTCCGGGGCTATCGCCGGCAGCGACAGGTCGCCGTCCATCTTGCGGCGGGCATCGGCGACGAAGGCTTCGAGACGCCCAATAGCCACGGCCCGGCTGCCGGGGGCGCGGCTTTTCGTCAACACGCACGCCCCCTCGCAGAGCCGTTCCTGGGGGCAGACTCGCCCGCACACTTCCGGCATCGGATTGGTCTCGGCGAATGTGCGGGCGGCAGCCGGAAAGTCTCCCTCTTCGATCTGCCGTAGCGCGTTTGGAATAGCGTTGTGGAGGGGACAAGCCACGACACACGGAGCTGCCGGACATTGCAGACACCGAGAAGCTTCGATGAGGACGGAGCGCTCGTCGGTCCAGCCCAACACAACTTCGTCCCAGTTGTGTCTGCGTTCAGCAGCAGGCTGTTCGACAACCGGCTGCGGTGGAATCTGATAGCGCGCTTTGCGGTCTACTCTTGGCCGTCCGTCCATTATCGGCGTGTCACCCCGTTCACGGCGTCTCCTTTTCACTCGATGCGCTCTCGATGGAGCCGACGGGGAGCGCGTATCGTCGCGCAGCGCCCAGCGACTCTTCTGCTTGCTCGTTATCCCGCCGGAACGGCAGCGAAGCGGGCCGGAGCGTAGGGCGCGAGATCCCAGTCCGTCGTCTTCCCTTGCAGCAGTTGGGCGACGAGGTGGCCGGTGAGCGGGCCCAGGATGATGCCGTGCCGAAAGTGCCCGGTGGCCAGCAGGAGTCCTTCAGCGTCCGTGGCCCAGCCGATAATCGGGAAGCGGTCTGGAGTCGCCGGGCGTAGCCCGGCCCAGAGACCGTCGACCGGCAGACGACCGAGGGCGGGCAACAGGTCCACCGCACCGTTTGCCAGGTGTACCAGGCCGGAGAGGATGGGCTGAGTGTCAAAGCCGGCGCGTTGCTCGGTGGCGCCCACAATGAGCCGTCCGTCAACCTTTGGCACGAGATAGCAGTCACGTGACCAGATAATGTGCTGGGGACGGTCCGTGCCCATGCGCAGCGCCATTGCTTGCCCCTTGATCGGCTCTACCGGCACAGCGAGGCCCGCCTGCTTGGCAAGCTCTCCACTCCACGCGCCGCTGGCCAGCACCACCGTGGCGGCGCGGTGTATGCCGTCGGGGGTACGCACGCCGATGACGCGTCGGCCGGCGCGCTCAAAGCCGATGACCGGCGTTGTCTCCTGGAACAGCGCCCCGCGCGTCTGTGCCGCCGCTGCCAGCGCCTGCACGAGTCTGCCGCCATGCACCTGGCCCTCTTCTGATAGCCAGAGCGCCCCGATCAGCTTCCTGCCGGCTGCGCCCGCGAACATCGGCTCGTGGTGGACAAGCTGACGGCTCTCTACCCACTCTGCGGCCAGTCCAAGGCCGCGCTGCCACTCCGCGCGGTTGCGCAGGTCGACGGCTTCGCGCTCTTCCAGGGCGACCCGCAGCACCCCGGATCGACGATACCCGACGTCAATCCCCGTCTCTTCCTGAAGCTGTGCTGCCAGTTCGCCGTGCATCGCTCTTCCGGCGAGCAGGAGCCGAAAGAAGGCATCGGGCTGGTGCGCTTCGACCTGGGGAGCGAGCATGCCGGCGGCAGCACCCGAAGCGCCGTCGCCGATGCGCTGCTGTTCGAGCACCAGCACGCGCAGACCGGCCACGGCGCACTGATAGGCGATCGAACAGCCGATGATACCGGCGCCAACCACGAGAACTTCCGCTGAGCTCACTTCAGCCATGTGCCATCACCTTCCTTACCACCCACGAACACCCGTTCGCGCTTTATACGTATAGCTTCGCAGTGTACGTAGAATAGTACGGTATGCTATGTTCAGTTGCCACAGCATGGCCATAACAAAATGCACGGAGAGTACCGCTCGATGGATCTGACCCTGACGCGCCGGGGCGACTACGTGGTCCGCGCCGCGATTGCCTTGGCGCGCGCTTTTCCGCAGGGCGGCTACCGCAAAATCCGCGAGGTAGCGGAGGAGATGCGCTTACCGCGCGCCTACACGCCGCAGATTCTGAACCTCCTGGCGCAAGCGGGGCTGGCGGAGGCACGCGCCGGCCAGCAGGGGGGCTATCGCCTGCTGCGTGATCCCGCCACGATCTCGCTCGTGGAGGTGGTGGAAGCGGCGGAGGGCCCCCTTCGACCGGAACGTTGCACCTTGCGCGATGGTCCCTGCCGCTGGGAAGACATGTGCCCGCTGCACCCCGCCTGGGATCGGGCAGTGGACGCGCTGCGCGGGGCCCTGCAGGCGACATCCTTGGCGTCGATCTCTCTGGTTGACGCCGCCCTGGAGGCCGGTAGCTACCCTATCCCAGCGCAAACGCACCGGAAAATACCTGAATCTTCTTGCTAAACGTGTAGCCATATCGTACACTAACGACTGGACGGCAGCAAGGAGCTTGCCTTGCTGGTCCTGGTCGGTTGGTCGGCAGGAAGAGCAAGGACGTGGCCGCTACCATGACACGGTCCGCCGCGTCGGCGGAATTGGACCCCCACCGCCTGCGGGCAGATTTCCCGATCTTTCGCCAGCGCAGCAACGGCCAGCGCCTCACCTACCTGGATAGCGCCGCCACGTCGCAAAAGCCGGAGACGGTGCTCGGCGCCCTCGACACCTTCTACCGCCGGAGCAACGCCAACGTGCATCGGGGCGTCTACGCGCTGAGCGAGGCCGCAACAGCCGCCTATGAAGGGGCGCGCACACGCCTCGCGCGCTTCATCGGCGCCGCCTCGACCAGGGAAGTTGTCTTCGTCCGCAACACCACGGAGGCCATCAACCTCGTGGCCGCCAGTTGGGGACGGGCCACCTTGCAGCCCGGTGCTGTGATCGTGCTGACCGAGCTCGAGCACCACAGCAATCTGGTGCCCTGGCAGATGCTGGCCCAGGAGCGCGGGCTGCGTCTGGAGTTTGTGCCGATCGACGAGCATGGTCGGTTGGAGCTCGATGTGCTGGATCGCCTGCTGAAGCTGGAACCGAAACTCGTCGCGCTGACCCACGTCTCCAACGCGCTGGGCACGATCAACCCGGTCGCCGGCATCGTGCGTCGCGCCCATCAGCACGGCGCGCTCGTCTTGATTGATGGCGCTCAGAGCGTGCCCCATATGCCGGTGGACGTCCAGGCCCTGGACTGCGACTTTCTCGCTTTCTCCGGGCACAAGATGCTTGGGCCGACAGGGATCGGCGTCCTCTACGGCAAACGGGCCTTGTTGGAGCGCATGCCGCCTTTCCTGGCCGGAGGGGACATGATCCGCGAGGTGAAATTGCGCCAATCGACCTGGAACGACCTGCCCTGGAAGTTTGAAGCCGGCACGCCGGACATTGCCGGCACGGTCGGGCTAGGAGCGGCGGTGGACTATCTAAGCGGGCTGGGCATGGCGTCCGTGCGCCGCCACGAGGCGGAGCTGGTGACACGGCTGCTGGCCCGGCTGGCCGCGTTCCCCGATATCACGCTGTACGGTCCGCCGCCGGGCGAGGCGCGAGCTGGCGTCGTGTCATTCAATGTTACCGGCGTTCATCCGCATGACGTTGCGACCATCCTTGATCGGCACGGGGTGGCCATTCGGGCCGGGCACCATTGCTGTCAGCCCCTGATGACCCGCCTGAGGGTACCGGCAACCTGCCGGGCCAGCCTGTACGTCTACTCGACTGACGAGGACGTTGACCGACTGCTGGAAGGGCTGGCCGAGGTGCGCCAGGTGTTCTCTCTGGTGTAAGTAGCAAAGGGATAGACCGAACAATGGATGCGTTGTATCAGGAGGAAATCCTGGAACACTGGCGGCGCTCGCCGTACCGTGGCACGTTGGAGAAGCCCGACCGCGCCGAGGAGGGGATGAACCCGCTGTGCGGGGATCAGGTGCGGATCGAGTTGCGCACTGCCGATGACCAACTGCTGGCAATGCGCTTTCAGGGTCAGGGCTGCGTCATCAGCCAGGCAGCGGCATCCATCCTGGCGGAGATGGTGGAGGGGCGCTCGCTGACCGACGTGCGCGCCATGCCGGGGCAGGAACTGCTTGCAGCGCTCGGCGTGCCGCTTAGCCCAGCCCGGCTGAAATGCGCCCTCCTGCCGTGGGCCGTCCTCCGCCAGGCGCTCGGCCCGGCGCCGGATGCCGCCGACAATGATGCCGCTGAGCGCTGACTCAGCAGTGCCGACCGTGCCACCGGCATTTCGCGCCTCGTTGCCGCTGCTCAATGATCGCTGCACCGCCATTCTGTACGCCCACTGCGTCTGCACGCCGCCGGTACCTGTGCGCGTGCTGGCCATCCACTTTGGGGTCTCCACCTCGCGCATCCGGCAGTTGGAGGATCACGCCTTCGGCCGCTGCCTTGGCATATGGCAAGCGACAGCGCCGCTCCTGCGCCAAGCGGCCGCGCAGTTGCAGGCACTCGCCGCGAACGGCTACCTCGCTGCCGAGCACACGCTGTACGGCCGTCTCTTCGGCGGGCACGATCCGCGGCTCCTCTCTGCCCACCTCGCCCGGCTCGAGGACATGGCCGTCTGGCGAACTCCGCCGCGCGATCCCTGGGAAGGCACGGGCCTCAGCACGCGCGCCCGGCATACCCTGATTCGCGCGGGCCGCGATCCTGCCGGGCTGCGGCACTGCGACCCGGCAGCGCTACAAAGCATCCGGGGCATTGGTCCACTGCTGGCGGCGGAAGTCTACCAGGCCCTGCACGCCTGAGGCGCTGCTCGGCGCATTGCCGATGGCCACTGCGCCGAACGCGAGGTGGCGCTGATCAACGATCTCCTCGACCTCTCCCGCATCGAAGCAGGCAAACTGGCATCGGAGCGGGTGCCGGTCGACCTGACGCTCCTCGTGAAGAGGGTGGTGACCTCCCCCTGGTCTCACTGAGCAGGCGCCGGAGCGCTCCAGTGTCGGCGCCCAAAACTCGCACCCACTTGGAGCGCGAGGCTGCGCCGCCCACCAGGGTGACCTGCTGCTCCGGCACGCCGAGCGCAGCCGCGAGCAGCGCCAGCGCCGCCCGGTTCGCCCGGCCCTGCTGAGCCGGGGCCCGCACCCGGACCTTGAGCGCCTCCCCGTGCCGTCCAACCACCTCGTCCCGGCGGGCGCCGGGCTGGACCAGCAGTTGGATCACCAGGTCACTGCACGAGCCGGAGGCCTGCCCGGTCCTGGCCCCGAGCTTAGACGTGCAGCCGCCGCGCACTGAGCACCGCCAGATCCGTGACGTCGGTCCGATTCATCAAGAGCACCTCCAACTCTCCGCTGGGTTTCTACGCCGCGACGAAGGGCAGAATAGCAGCAGCGGTTCCTTTTCCGCCCAGCCGTCACCGGGTATCCGCTGGCGCTTCTCTCCCCTAAGCCAGCCGCCCTGCAGCGATCAATACGGGAAGGGAAACGTGGCGCAACACGCGTAACGCGGTGCTGCCCAGCACAAAGCCGCCGATGCCGCCGCGCCCATGGCTGGCCATGGCGATCCAACCCGCCTGTAGCTCGGTGGCCATGGCGGCGATCACCGCGCTGGGCGAGCCGCTGCGCACCACTACTGCGGTCTTGATCCCCCGTTCTCGCCAGCGGCCTGCTTCGACCTCCAACGCCGTACGCGCTGCTGCGACGGCCTCGTCCACCAGAGTTGACGGGATCATTGACCCGTAAGGCAGCATGGCGGCACCGGTATAGTAGCCAACAGGGTCGATCACGCGCAGCAAGGTCACCGGCACGTTCATGTGCTGCACCAGGTGCTGCACCATCGGATACATGCGCTCACTGAGCAGCGAGTCGTCGGTTGGCACGACCACCGAGCCCTGGAGCCGCGTCACATCGCCATGGGTGAGCGCCATCGGCGACAGGAAAAGCACCGGCACACGGCTGCGCCGCAAGACGTGCTCGGCGACGCCGCCGAGCACCCAGGGCGAGCCGCCGCCCCAGCCATGGGTGGTCATCACGATCAACTGGGCCCGACGCGCTCGTGCCGTCTCCTCAATAACCTCGGCCGGCGGCGCCAACTCGACCACCACATCTGTCGGCGCCCCTCGGGCGGCGAGGTCGCCGGCCAGTGCCTCCAAGTGCGCCTGCGCTTCATCGCCGGCACGCAGCCTGGCATGCTCTGTGTCTTCTCGCGCCCGGGGGGTGATGGCGGCCGCCTCGACCAGCACCAGCGCCGCCCCGGTCATGGAGGCCAGGCTCTCGGCGTAGGGTAGGGCCTGCTCAGCCAGACGAGAGCCGTCCAGCGGGACGATGATGGGATGTTGCATGGATCTGTGCCTTTCTCCAATTCTTCCTGAGTGTTCTCGTGTCAGCGTTTCGAGCTCCTTGCCATCCGTCTCGAAGTGCTCCTGCGACCTGCGCCCACGCGGCCGGGCCTCTCTACACCTGCTTGACCGCAGCGACCAGTTGCCCCAGCGAGGCCCGCGCGTCACCGAAGAGCATGCGCGTCTTCGGGTTGACGTAGAGTTCATTGTCGATGCCGGCGAAGCCGGCGCCCATGCTGCGCTTCAGGACGACCACGGCCGCCGCCGCGTCGACGTCGAGGATCGGCATGCCTGAGATCGGACTGCCATTGCTGCTGCGCGCTGCCGGGTTCGTGATGTCATTGGCGCCGACCACCAGGGCCACATCGGCGTGGGGAAACTCAGGATTGATCTGTTCCATCGTGTAGAGCTCCGAGTAGGGCACGTCCGCCTCCGCCAGCAAGACATTCATGTGCCCAGGCATGCGGCCGGCCACCGGATGAATCGCGTACTTCACCTCGACGCCGCGCTGTTCTAGCAGGTCCGCCAGTTCCTTCACTGCATGCTGGGCCCGCGCCACCGCCAGCCCGTAGCCCGGGACGATAATCACCTCGCGGGCATAGGCCAGCATGACGGCGACATCCTCCGGCGTGGTCGCGTGGACAGCGCCCATCTTCCCAGCGCTACCCGCCACACTGCCTGCTGACGTGCCGAAGCTGCCGAACAGCACATTAACCACTGAGCGGTTCATGGCACGGCTCATCGCCTGCGTCAGGATGGCGCCGGAGGCGCCGACCAGGGCGCCGGCCACGACCAGCACGTTATTACCCAGCAAGAAGCCGGTCACGGCGGCCGCCAGGCCGGTGCAGGAGTTCAGCAGGGCAATCACCACCGGCATATCGGCCCCGCCGATCGGGAGAACGACCAGGACGCCGAGCAGTACCGCTGCCACCAGATAGGCGGCAAAGAGGGCCGGCGTGCCGACGACCAGCAGGGCAAGTCCCAGCGCCAGGACCAGCGCCAGGAGCGCGCCATTGACGAGATGCTGCGCCCGGTAGCGCAGCGGGTGGCCGGAGAGCCATTCCTGCAACTTACCGAAGGCGATCAAGCTACCCGAGAAACTGATGGCGCCCATCACGGCGCTCAGGAGAACCGTGAACGTCGCGCTGGGCGCCACCGTCGCGCCACCGGCCGCCAGCAAGCGGTACTGTCCTGCAGCGATCAACGCAGCGGCGCCACCGCCCATGCCGTTGAAGAGCGCCACCATCTGCGGCATAGCCGTGATCTTGACGCGCCGCGCCGACACGGCGCCCAAGGCGCCACCGACGACGATACCCCCACCGATCAGCAGGTAGTTACCGAAGCGCTGGCTGAAGAAGGTCGCCACGATGGCCAACAGCATCCCGGCTGCCGCCCACTGGTTGCCGGACCGCGCCGTGGCGGGCGCGCCGAGGCGCTTGATACCGATGATGAAGGTGACGGCGGTGACCAGATAGGCCAGCTCGACCAGTGACGCTGGTAAGAATTTCATGGCCGCCTCTCCCGCGGGGCAGGAGCATGGAACATCTCCAGCATCCGGTCGGTGACGACAAAGCCACCCATGACGTTCATGGCCCCAAGGACAACGCCGATCGTCCCGATGACGCGGCCAAGCGTATCGTCGGCCGTACCGGCCACCAGGATCGCGCCCACCAGCACGACGCCGTGGATGGCGTTGGTCCCCGACATGAGCGGCGTGTGCAACATCTGCGGCACCTTGCCGATCAGGTCAATGCCGATGAATACCGCCAGCACGAACACGTAGGCCCCGATCACGAGTGTCGTCATGCGTTCCTCCGCCCTGTTGCTGCCAATGCTGCCGCCTCGCCGCCGTCGACGAGCGCTCGCACGGCGGCATTGACGATCTCCCCGCCGTGCGTGATGCAGGAGCCGCCGGTGATGGCGTCACTGAAGTCCAACTGCAACGTGCCCTTGGGCGCCAAATGCTGCAGCAGGTTGAAGAGATTGCGAGCATACATCTGGCTCGCTTGCCCTGGCATCTGACTGGGCAGGTTCGTCGTACCGATGATCGTCACGCCGCGCACCGTCGTGACCTCACCCGACCGCGTGAGCGCGCAATTGCCACCCGCCTCCGCCGCCAGGTCGACAATAACGGAGCCCGGCCGCATCTGGAACACTGCGTCAGCGGTCACCAGGATGGGTGCGCGCTTGCCGGGGACGAGCGCCGTCGTGATCACAACGTCAGACTCGGCCACATGCCGGCTGACGAGCGCCTGCTCTTGCACCTCGGCCTCGGCGCTGAGCTGGCGGGCATACCCTTCCACCGTCCCTCCAACTTCCTCCTGCACAGGCAGTTCCACGAAGCGTGCACCGAGGCTGGTCACCTGCTCCTTCGCCACGGGGCGAGTGTCGAACGCTTCCACGACGGCTCCCAGCCGGCGTGCCGTGCCGATCGCCTGTAGCCCGGCGACTCCTGCGCCAAGGACGAACACCCTGGCCGGCGTCACTACCCCCGCCGCCGTCATGAGCAACGGGAAAAAGCGCGGCAAGGCGGCGGACGCCAGGATCACTGCGCGGTACCCGGAGATAGTGCTCATGGACGAGAGCGCATCCATATCCTGAGCGCGGGCGATGCGCGGAATGGCATCCATGCTGAAACTCGTGATGCGCCGGTCGCGGAGTTGCCTGACCAGATCGAGCGCCAGCAACGGCTGCAAGAAGCCGATGACCACTGTGTGTTCACGCAAGGCCGTGACATCCACGGCGGAGGGGTGCTGCACATGCACGAGAACATCGGACGAAGCACAGAGCTGGCGACAGTCAGCGGCGATAACGGCGCCGACTTCCTGATAGGCCGCGTCCGAGTGACCGGCTCTCTCACCAGCACCTGCCTCAATGGCGACTGTCACCCCGCTGCTAACCAGGGACGACACGACCTCGGGTGTAAGCGCCACCCGCCGTTCGCCCGCTATCTGTTCACGGGGTACTCCGACTTGCATTGGCCAATATCCTCTCAATCACTCGTCTCGCATCGGGCACACGCTACCGTCGCCCCGCCTGTATCAATAGGCCGCAAAAAAAGTAGGTGAAGCGCCGATATCACTCACTCCTTTCCGCGCACCGGTACTGGTTCTGGCGAGCGCGTTCGGCTCCCTACCTGACCATTTCAGCATCCGCGGGAAGGGTTGCGGCGCGCGTATGAACAGGTAAATATTAGGTAGACGCCGAGGATTTTCCGTCGCTCACTCACGGGTTGCCGCCCAGCAGAGACGCGGCGATACCATCTGCTCATGGTGGCGCCAGCGGCTTGAGCGGCAGAGCACAACGCATCAGGCCGGGTAGCATGCATGCGGCACGTCCGGTCAAGGAAACAAGGAGGAATAGCTCGATCTTCCCCTGGCAGCTACGTCTGGCCCAGCGGATCGTCTTGAGCGTGGCGGTCGGGCTGGCGCTCATCCTCGTCTTCTTTGGCACGCTGGCGGTTTGGACCATTCAACAGGCGACAGCGACGGAATACGCCGCACGCCTCCAGATCACGCGCACCCTGGCGGCTGAGACCGATGACGCCGTGCTGGCAGCACAGGAGAGTCTGCAACGGGCCGCCGCCCGGCTGGCCGGCTGGTCGGGCCACGCGCTCACGCCACTCCAGCAAACCAGCCTGCAGCAGACGCTCCTGCCGGATGGCGACTTCAGTACAGTGGAACTGCTGGATGGCGGCGGGAATCTGCGCTGGAGCGGTTCGACGCTTGTCGGGGTAGCGGCGCCAGCCTGGATGTCGCTTCCCTTCGTCAGCACCGCACGCACGCAGGGCGTGGCCCAGGCTGGCGAGTGTCCGGATGATGAAACGCCAGGCCAGCAGGCGTTGTGCCTGGCGTCGCCGCTCGTCGGTTCCGTACCAATGACCATCCTCGTGGCCGAGCTCGACGCCCGCGAGGGATCGCTGCCACTCGTTCCCCCGGCAGGCGGTCAGCCCGATGCCGCCGTCCAGGTGCTCGACGCTTCCGGCCGCGTGATTGCCGGTAGCGGCCAGGCGGCCGCCGGCGAAGTGGCGGAACACGTCAGCCTGCTATCAGCGCTGCTGTACAGCCGACAGGCCGGCGTCCTCATGCACCAACCCGGCCCCGGCGACGCCTTCCCGCCTCACCTGGTGGCCTATGTACCACTGCAGCGCGTACCGGGTTGGGGGATCGCCCTGGAAGTGCCGCAGGACGAGGTGCTGGCGGCGCCACGTCTGCTTGCCGGACGCCTGGCGCTCTTCGGCGTTGGCGCCCTCCTCCTTGCGTCCGCTGTAGCCTGGCTGGACGTACACCAGGTGGTACGTCCCTTACTCACGCTCACGCGAGCGGCCGATCTCTTCGCCGCCGGACGTCTTGATGTGCCGGTGACGCTCAGCCGACGGGACGAACTTGGCCGCCTTGCCACGGCCTTCGAAACCATGCGCCAGCGTTTGCAGGCGTCGCTCGCTGAAGTCGAGCGGGGCCGTCAGGAGTTGGAGCGGCGCGTCGCGGAACGGACCAAGCAAGTGGAGGAGCAGAACCGCAGCCTGGCGAGCCTGAATGCCGAAGCCGCCAGACTGAACGCTGCCTTACAACAGCGCACGGCGGAACGCGCTGCCCTGCTCAGCCGGGTATTGAGCGCTCAGGAAGGAGAACGGCAACGCATCGCGCGCGGTCTGCACGACAGCACTGGGCAGTCCCTGGCCGCCGTCCTGCTCTCGCTGGAGTTGCTCGACGAGCAGCTCCCGGTCGAGCCGAGCGCCGTGCGCCGGTCGCTCCGGCGCAGCCGAGAACTGGCGACCAGTACGCTCACCGAACTGCGAGCGCTCATCGCCGGGCTCCGCCCTGCCTTGCTGGATGACCTCGGTCTGGTTCCCGCCTTACGCGCCTTCGCGACCCAGCGCCTGGAGGAGCACGGCGTAGACGTACGCTTCGACGTGGCATTGCCGAAGCAGTTGCCGCCAGCCGTGGAGATCGCCCTCTTCCGCATCGTGCAGGAGGCGCTGAGCAATATTGCCAAACATGCCCATGCCCGCCAGGTCACGGTGCATCTGGGCCTCCAGGATGGGCAGGTGCAGACGACGATTACCGACGATGGCGTCGGCTTTGACACAGCCCAGGTGTACGCAGATGCGCTGCATGGCACGCACGTGGGACTCCTCGGCATGCGAGAACGCGCGGAACTCCTGGGCGGGCGCTGGCAAGTCACGTCTGCATCCGGCGCCGGCGCCACGGTCAGTATCATCGTGCCACTTGCTGCCTGGGAGGTACCGACCGAATGACGACGCCGATTCGTTTGCTGTTGGTCGACGACCACGCCCTGTTTCGCGAAGGCTTGCGACTCATCCTTGAGAGTCAGGACGACCTGCAGGTGGTTGGCGAAGCCGCCTCGGGAAACGAAGCGGTCCGCATGTCTCGCCTCCTGCAACCCGACGTGGTCGTGATGGATCTCACCATGCCCGACGGTGGGGGATTAGAGGCCACCGAAGCGATCAAACAGGCGTTTCCTCAGACCCAGGTGCTGGTGCTGACCATGCACGACACCCAGGAGTACTTCTTTCGGGTCCTGCAAGCCGGGGCTTCGGGCTACATCGTGAAGGGAGCGCACAAGGCGGACGTGCTGGCGGCCATCCGTGCCGTCGCCACAGGCGGCGTCTACCTCTATCCTACGCTGGCCAAGCAGCTCGTCGGCGACTACCTGCGCCAGGCGCGCCAGGGCGAGGCGGCGGACCAGCTCGCCACGCTGACCGAGCGCGAACGGGAGGTACTGCAACTGCTAGCCGAGGGCCAGACCGGCCGAGAGATTGCCGAAGTGCTGGTACTCAGCCCGGCGACGGTGGAACGCCATCGCGCGAACCTGATGGCGAAGCTGGGCCTGCACAGTCGCGCCGAACTCATCAAATATGCTCTGCGCCGCGGGCTGATTCAGATCGACGGCTAGCGCGGATCGCCGTCCGCCGCAACAACGCTGGAGATGCTCGACTGCTGACCATCCTTTTACCTATCTTAACCGCACTGGACACCCACGCGCCGAACACTCAAGGTGTCGACGGGCGGTCGGCGGTCGCTACGGGCTGGCGTCCAAGGATTTTAACCCGGCCATGGTCAAGGCGGTGTTCGACGAACTAAAGAAGCCCGAGCCCAAAAATAGCTTCACAGTCGGCATCAACGACGATGTCTCGCACACGAGCCTCGACATCGATCCCAACTATTCGATTGAGCCGGACGACGTGGTGCGCGCGGTGTTCTACGGCCTGGGCGCCGACGCCTATGGCGAGGCGCTCACCTATTTTCCCGCGCAGGCGGCGTGCGCTATTGGCCCCGAGCGCAGCAACCTTTTATTTACCTCTCGCAATGCCAAGGACAACCTGCACCTCGCATAGGGCTTGTCAAGGAACAGCTTCCCGATCACGTCGCGTGGCAGCCCCGCCAAAACCGGGAAGTTAATGCTCTAAGCGCCGGTCAATGATTGGTAAACGGCCGCTCCGCGCCGCCGTGTCTACCTGCCATTTACCGATAACAAGGTCGGTGTTGACCTCGACGCCGAATACTATTGCTGGGATGAGCTTGGAAGCGAGCATCCCCAAAGAGCGGTGAGGAGCGCCAAATGCTCAAGACGATCCTTATGCCATTCGACGGCTCGGAACTCGCCGTCCACGCGCTGCCCTACGCCGTGGCGCTGGCCCGGTCGACGAACGCGCGGCTCGTGTTGACCTATGCATTGGCGCCCTGGGAACTGTCTTTTGACGCGCCTGCGCATCTGCACATAATCGGCGCCGAACTGCGCCAGGCCGGCATCGCGGTGACGACGCACGTCTCCAACACCAACGGCGTCAATCCGGGTCGCGCGATCCTGTCCGTCGCCAGCGATGTACACGCTGACATCATCGTGATGGGTACCCACGCCCACGGCACGGTCGGCCGCACCCTCTTCGGCAGCGTGGCCGACGATGTCGTCCGCCACGCTGCCGTCCCCGTCCTGTTCTGCACGGCGCAGGCCAACCGGCAATGGCCGGAGGAGCGGCCTCGGCGGCTGCTTGTGCCACTCGATGGCTCGGCGCTGGCGGAGACGGCGCTGGCGCCGGCGGAACAGCTGGCGCTGGGGATCGGCGCTTCGGTGGATCTGGTCGGCGTCGTCGACGTGGCGAACGTCGCGGTCGTGCCGGGCTCGACGCCGCTAGAGGCCTTCCTCGCAATGCTGGTCGCGGAGACGCAGCGCAATCTGGAACGCCTGGCCGAAGGGTTGCGGGAGCGGCGGGTCGTGGCGGACGTGTATACACGGGCGGGCGTGCCCGAGCAGGTCATCACGCAGCTTGCCGTAGAGTTGCTGACGGACATCATCGTCATGGCCAGTCACGGTCGCGGCGGCGTCGCACGGATGCTGCTGGGCAGTGTTGCGCTCCAGGTCATGCAGCGCAGCACCGTACCGGTGTTGCTGTTCCAGCCGGCCGCCGTCACCGCCCGGCGCGTTGAGACGCCGCGAAACGCGCCGGAGGAGACGGCGGACCGCGAGCAGGTCTACCCCGAGCTGACACCGGAGGACCCGGCGCTGGTCAAGCATGCCCTGGGGCTGGCGCGCCGCGCCGCTGGCGGCGACGAGCGGACCCGCCGGGACGCTGAGCAACTGCTGGCCCGGCTGCCGTCGCCTGCATGAAAAAACTGGCATGGGGCCGGCTCGCACGGCAGCATCCGGAGCCGCTGGTCGCGCTCGTTGGCCTGGCTGCCGGACTCGGCCTCCGCTATCTGGCAGGGGCCGCGCAATTGGCGCAAATGGTTCTACTGTTCACGCTGGTGGTGAGCGGGTTCAGAGTCGTTTGGGGCACAGCGCGCGGCATGCTCCACGGGCGGTTCGCCGCCGACATCGTCGCCACGCTCTCGATCCTCGTGGCGGCCGGTACCGGTGAGTTTCTCCCTGGCGTCGTGATCGCCCTCATGCAGACGGGCGGCGAAGCGCTGGAAGAAGCGGGAAAGCGTCGGGCGTCGGCGACGCTTGACGAACTCCTGGCGAGAGCGCCCCAGGTGGCCCACCGAATGACTGGCGACACGATCGAGGACCTACCAGTGACGGCGGTGCGCACGGTGCGCTTCGACGTACCTGGGTCCGTGGTCGCCTGTTCTGACAGGGCAATCTCCCTGCCGGGCAGCGCCACTAGGAACCGCCGCCGAACTGCTGGATGATCGTCACTGGGATCAACAGGAGGGACAGGAGCACCAGGGCGACGACGGTGATCCATGCCACTGCATTGAAGGCCGGGCCGTTGATGAACTTGCCCATAATGCTGCGGTCGTTGATGATCAAGAGTACGAAAGTCAAGATAATCGGCAGGAGGATGCCGTTGACCATCTGGGTCAGGAAGATCACCGTGATCAGCGGCATGCCAGGGATCAGGACGAAGAGCGCAGCCACCATCAGCGCCGCCGAGTACACGCCGTAGTAGACCGGCGCCTGTTTGAAGCCGCGATCCAGGCCCAACTCCCAGCCGAACGCTTCGCTGGTGGCGTAGGCGGTAGAGAGCGGGATCGTCGTCGAGCCCAACAATGCAGCGTTGAGCAGACCCACCGCGAAGAGGAGCGCGGCAAAGGGCCCGGCCAGCGGCGCCAGAGCGTTGGCGGCGTCGCTGGCGCTATTGATCGACTGATGGTGGACGAACAATGTCGAAGCAGTCGCGATGACGATGAAGAAGGCAATGAAGTTGGTGACGAAGGAGCCTACATAGACGTCGCCCCGCTCAAAGTTGAGATCGTCGGGACCCAGGCGCTTGTCGACGACATAGGACTGGATGAAGAACTGGCCCCAGGGTGTGATGGTCGTCCCGATGGTGGCGATGAAGGCGACCACGTAGGCTTGTTTGAGTTGAAAGTTCGGCACAACGGTGTGAAACAGCGCGGCTCCCCAATCGGGGTGGGCCAGAAGGCCGTCGATGATGTAGGCGACGTACAGTAGCGCGCTGAAGAGGAAGATCTTCTCAATCCAGCGGTAGCTGCCCTTGAGAACGAGCAGGTAGATGCCGAGTACCGCCAGGGGCACGGTGATGTACCGGCTCACTCCGAAGATCTCTAGCGCAGCGCCGACGCCGGCGACGTCGGCGGCGGTCGAGCCGAAGTTGGCGATGAACAAGGCCAGCATGGCGAAAGCGGTCCAGCGAATCCCGAAACGCTCCCGAATCAGCTCCGCCAGCCCCTTGCCGGTGACAATGCCCATGCGGGCGCCCATCTCCTGGGTAATGGCCAGGCTGAAGGTCGTCAGGAAGAGGATCCAGAGGAGCGAATAGCCGAACTGGGCCCCGGCGATGGCGTAGGTGGTGATGCCACCGGCGTCGTTGTCGGCGGAGGCGGTGATGATGCCCGGCCCCAGCACGACGAGGAAGGCAAGCAGCCCGGTGCGGCGGGTACGTAGACGCTGCCGCCAGGAGAGCCGGCGGACGGGCGCCGCTACCGCCGGGACCGGGGTCGTTTGGGGGTCGAGGTGCTCCTGAGTCGCCATCCTTGCCGCCCTTCCGTCAACTAAAGAGGCGCGGCACATGCCGCTTCAAGGATTCCGGCAGCAAGATTTCGAGGGCGTCGTCGGCAGTGACGAGCCCCAGCATTCGTCCGTTGGCGTCCGTTACGGGCAGGGCCAGGAGGTTGTACTCCGTCATGATGCGCGCCACCTCCGTCGCTGAGGTCTCGGGCTGCACGGTTCGCAGGGCACGCCGCATGTAGGCCCGGAGCGCCTGATCGGGCTCGGCCAGGAGCAGGTCCCGTAAGGAGACCACGCCGGCGAGGCGCTGATTATCCGGGTCGTCCACCACGTAAACGTAGTAGACGAGGTCCGGTTTGTCGAGTTGACCCCGGATGTATTCGATCGCCTGGCGGGTGGTTTCATGTTCCAGCGCGATCACGAAGTCCGTCGTCATGATGCCGCCGGCGGAGTGCTCCGAATAGCTCAGGAGCAGTTTGACATCGGCCGATTCGTCAGCATCCATGCGGGCGATCAGGTCGTCCGCCTGCGCCCTCGGCATGTCGTCCAGCAGGTCCGCCGCGGCGTCCGGCGCCATCTCGCCAAGGATGTCGGCAGCACGTTCCGCCGGCAGCGCCTCCAAAATGTCGAGCTGATGATGGGCTTCGATCTCTTCCATTGTGTCGGCGGCCGTCGCCGTGTCCAGGGACTTCATCAGTTCCGCCCCTTGTGGATAGGCGAGGGAATCAACGATGCGGGCGATGTCCGAAGGATGCAGTTTGGCCAACTGGTCGTGCGGGATGTTCAGGAGCACTTCCGGTACTTGCGTGGCAAGCGGTTCGACGACCGCCCAGTCGACGATCTCCGCCCCGAGGCCGCCGACGAACCGTCGCGGTCCCAAGCGGCGGAGCATACCCTTGGCACTGATATCAATGCCCGTCAGGCGCCAGTCGCCATCGACCGACTTGAGCTCGGCGTCATTGACCCGCACGACGCGTACGCCGTTGAGGTCAACCAGTTGCCGGTCCAGAATGTCGTGCTCCAGCAGCACCTCTCCCGCACGGCGCTCAAACTCCCCTTCGGGCAGCGCCGTCAGTCGCAACTGGGCGCTGTTCGCGTCCAGCGACTCGACATCCCGCATGGACACGAACCGGTCACGCTTCTCGGCCCGGACCACGAGGCCGCGCACGAGCGGGTGCCCGGCCTCCTCCAGGCCAACCACGACATCCCGCAGGGACCCGAGTCGTTCACCGGCGGCGCCGCTGACCGGCCGTCCGACGAGTTGGGAGATGAACAGCGAAGTCCTCCTCGTCTCCGGCAAGCTACCGGAACCGGTTGCCGGGTATGCAAGATATGTGCCGGCGAACGCTCCCTTTGGCGCAGCCGGAACGTCGGGAGCTCGTGCGTGGCGTAGTATACGGACCCTGCGGCGCCGCGCCTGGCCTGCTGGCAATGATACGATACTGCCCTGGACGCCGCTGGCCCGTCGTTACAGGAACGAACTCAGTGGCAGCGCCACCTCGCAGCCGGAGGCCATAGACATTCGACCCGCTTCCAGTATCTCCTGGGCATCGCGAGACACCTGGACGCTCACCAGGTCCGCGAAAGGCTCACCGGTGATCAGTTGGTGCGCGAAATAGGCCGGACCGGAGCGAAAGTGATCCGGCAGCGCCGGAGCAGTGACGACCTCGGGCTCTCGGGGTTTGTCCTGCCGGGCAATCGAGAGTTCCGCCGGGCCGGTGACCGCGATGGCGCCTTCGCTGCCGTAGATCATCAACGGCACGCGCACGGGCGTGGCAGGTTGTGTCCAGGTGCCTTCGCAAACCGAGTGACCCTGCTGATAGCGCAAAACCAGGATGGCGTTGTCCTCGACGGTAAAGAACTGCTTGGAGTAGCGTCCGCCGATGCCGGAGACGCGGCTCGGCTGCCCCATGATCCAACGACTGATGGCCGCCCCGTAACTGCAGAAGTCGACAAGTGCGCCGCCGCCGTTCATATCCCGCTCGATCAGCCAGCCCCAGCCCACCCGACCCACGGGGCCACCTTGGGCATAGCCCTCCGGCGGTCCGCCGTGGCCGGCCCGGTTGTGTACCTGCCAAACCTTACCAATTCGCCCCTCGTCCACGCACCGTTTGGCGTGGTGAATCGCCGGTTGCCAGTTGGTAGGCCAGTTGATCATGAGGCGAGTGCCGGCGCGGGCTGCCGTGGTACACATCCGCTCGGCCAGTTCCAACGTGGCGGCCATCGGCTTCTCTTTCATGACGTGGACGCCGCGCCGCGCGGCATCAGCGACGACGTCGACCGCTGCACGATTATCCGCGCAGGTGACGATGGCCTCAGGGTGTCCAGCATCATAGAGTTCGTCCGCTGTGGCATAGGTCGCCAGCCCAGAAAACTGCTGGGCGTGGTGGCCCCGCAGTTCGGCGTCCGCTTCGGAGAGACCGACAACCTCGATCTCCGGGCACTCCAACGCGGCACGTAACAGGCCACCCAGATGCATGTGGGCGGCACTGACGAAGCCAAGACGAATACGCTGCTGCACGCTGTGCTCTCCTCTTTATCCAACGCTTGAGTTCCAAAGGCCGGGGCCGCCCGATACGAACCCCTGCGCCTACCACTGGGAAGTTACCGCGGCAACGGTAGCCGGACCCGCTGCCCCGTTTCGGCGGAAAGGTACATGGCCTGAATGAGCTCCAGCGCATCCCTGCCGTCAGCTCCGGTCATCACCAGCGGCGTACCGTCGAGCACTGCGGCGACCAGATGATCGAGCTTCCGATAGTGCTGGTCGGCCAGCGGTAGCTCACGGAAGGGGAGCTTGCGCCAGCCTTGCAGGTAGTCGGGATCGCTCGATTTGGAAGTGAAGACCAATGATCCGCCTTCGTCCGCCGATCGCATGACGAACGAGCCCTCGGTCCCGTCGATAGATGTGTAGCCGTGGCCGGCGAGGCCGGCCCAGGTGCTGTACCACACGCCCACCGCGCCACTGGCAAATTCCAGGGTGGCAACGCCGGTGTCCTCTACCTTGACGTCGTGGATCATCTTGCCGGCGGCAGTGTACTCATGGCGAAAAGCGCGCGTCACCGCCTGCACGGCGCTGACCGGGCCCGCCAGCCAGTTGAACATGTAGGCGGTGTAGATGCCCCAGTCCATCAGCACGCCGCCCCCGGCGAGATCCTTGTCGAGGAACCAGGGCTGGGGTAGGGCTGCCCGACCGGTGGATACCACGTTCATGGCCATCATCTGGCCGATGGCGCCTTCATCAAGGATGCGCTTGGACGTTTCCCAGAGGCGGCTGAAGCGCGATTGATAGCCCATGGTAAACAAAACGCCGGCTTGCCTGGACGCTTCCACCATGGCGTCGGCTTCCGCCAGCGTCCGGGCAATCGGCTTTTCGCAGAGGACGTGTTTTCCGGCGCGCATCGCGGCAAGCGCCGGCTCCGCGTGGGCGAAGACAGGCGTCGTGATGCTCACGGCCTCCACATCATCCCGTGCCAGCAGTTCACGGTAGTCCTCGTAGTAGGCGTCGACCTTCCACCGTTCAGCAGTGGCCCGCGCTCGCTCGCGGTCGACATCGGCGACAGCCACGACCTGCACTCGGGGGTTCCGTTTGTAGTTCGGCAGGTGGGCGCCGTTGGCTATCCCGCCGCAGCCGATGACCCCCACGCCCAATTGTCGTGCCGGCATAATTTGCTATCTTTCTGTGCTTGCAACTGCAACTCCGATTGGGAATAGTAGCAGAGGGACGACGTTGCAAGAAGGAAGTGACTGCGAAAGGGGACAGGGCCGCAGACCGCAGTCGCGGCCCTGAATATCGCGGCGCATCGAAGTGGTCGCTAGCCGTAGCTGTCGGCTATCATCATGCTGTACCCGCGCACGGTACATCGCACGGTGGCAGTGAGAAGAACTACATGAAGATCGAGAAAATTACGCCATTCCTGGTGGACCGGTGCTTGCTCGTTCGAGTATACACCGACGAGGGTATCGTCGGTACCGGGGAGGCGGGGTTGTGGGCGCACCACCGAATGGTCTACACGGCGATCAACGAGCTCAGCGAGTACTTTGTCGGCCAGGACCCCTCACGCATCGAACACCATTATCAGGTGGTGTCGCGCGACACGCACTTCAGTGGCGCGGTGCTCAGCGCCGCCCTCAGCGCGATTGACGTTGCGCTGTGGGACATCCTCGGAAAGTCGGTGGGTAAACCAGTCTACCAATTGCTGGGTGGTAAGGTGCGCGACAAGGTCCGCGTCTTCGCCAACGTGACCGGCGACACGCTGGAGCAGTGCGCCGACAGCGCCAGGCAGAGCGTCGAGCAAGGCTATACATCGCTGCGCACGACACCCTTTTTCCCGCAGTGGGAGCGGCAGCCCGCCAGCAAGGTTATCGGCGATGCTGTGGCGATCGTGCGAGCCATCCGTGAGGCCGTCGGTGACGCGGTCGATCTGGGACTGGAGATCCACCGCAACCTGAGGCCGACCGAGGCCATCCTGCTGGCCGGGGAGCTGGCGGCCTACCGCATCCTCTACTACGAGGACCCGTTAGCGCCGGAGAGCCTGGAAGCCTTGCGCTACGTGGCGCAACATATCCAGATTCCCATCGCCACCGGCGAGCGCTTCCACACGCTTTACCAATTTGCCGAACTGCTGACCACCCGCACGGTCAGTATGATCCGGCCGGACCTCTCGCTGGCCGGTGGCTTTACCCAGGGCAAGAAGATCGCCGCGCTGGCGGAGGCCGCCTTCGTCGGCGTCTTCCCTCACCTCATGGGCAGTCCCGTGAACATGGCGGCCTTCCTCCAACTGGACGCCTCGCTGCCCAACTACGTGCTCCAAGAGAGTTACCCGGCGGCGGACGCCCTGAACGAGATCCTGGAGGAGCCGTTGCAGCGGGACGGTGGCTACGTGATCGTGCCTGATCGCCCCGGCATCGGCGTCGAGATCCGCGAGGACAAGCTGAAGCAGTTTCCCTACCGACCACACACAATCAGCGGGAACTTTGGGGCGGATGGGGCGGTTGCCCATTAGGAAAGGCGGCGCAGTCGGTGTGTCGAGGGCCGGCGACTGAAGTCGCGCCTAAGGCCGCGAAGCCCGCCTTCGCGGGCTGAGAACGAGTCCGCGAAGGCGGACTTGGCGTCGTGTAGCCGCGACTTCAGTCGCCAGGCGGGCGGACCAGTTAGGCTTCCCGCCTGAGCGCCGCCCGCAGGTGGCTTAATCCGCGGCGAAGCGCCTCCTCGCCGGGCTGCGCCAGGGCGATGCCATACCACAACGGAAACAGTTCCACGGACACGAAGCCGTCGTATCCCGTCGCCGTCAAAGCTTGCAGGAAGGCTGGAAAGTCGAGGTTGCCCTGGCCGGGCGCCTGGCGATTGCTATCCGCGACGTGGACATGCCGGATGCGAGTACCGCCGCCGGCCAACGCCGCCGCGAACGGCCCTTCCTCGATGCTCAGGTGGAACGTGTCGATGGTCAAGCCGAGGTTCCCATCGCTTGCCGCCGCCAGGAACTCCAGGCCTTCCTGAATGGTACGGCCCCAGTTGCACTCGAAGCGATTGATGATCTCCACAGTTACCGACACACCCAGCGTGGCAGAGTACTCGCCCCACTGGCGGAATGCTTCCAGCGCGCGCGGATACCAGGTGTCCGGCAGCATGCCGGCGGGGAAGTTGCGGGCTCCGGGGGAGCCGACCGTGACAGTCTGGCCGCCAATGTCGGCACAGAGATCGATCACCCGCAAGAGCTGATCGCGACCGACCTGTCGCTCAGCCGGGTCATCCGCCAGGATGCGATGACCCGTCGCCGGCAGGCTGCCGTTCAAGCCTGCCACGGCCAGGTTGAGGTCCGCGCAGCGCCGGCGCAGGTCGCGACGCCGGTCCGGCGACGCATCCTGGGGCAGGAGCGTGCCGCTGACCAGAAACTCGACGCCATCGTAGCCGAGCGCGGCAATAGTATCCACCGCTCCTTCCGCCCCGCGCTCCGTCAGGCAGGAGGTGACGGCGCTGAAACGCATCACCGACCTACAGTCATCAGAGAGCAATCGCCGAAGTACGATCCGCCAGCGGGAACGGCAAGTCCTGCCCGGCCTGGCCGGAGCGATAGATGGCCTGGATGATCTCCACGGACTTGCGCCCCTCCTCGCCAGTCACAAGGGGCTGGCGATCCTGCACGATGGCGTCCAGGAAGTCCTCCAATTGCAACTGGTGGTAGGAGGTCACCGGGCGACCGCCGGAGGCCGACTCGAACATGAACTCGTCGCGCGCATTCTCTTCCTGATAGCGCTCCCGGCCCTCCTGCGTCTCGCCCGGAATCTCCCAGACATCGTTGAGGCCGACGCGCCCTTCCGGCTGCTCCGTGACGGAGGCCCAACCGCCGTTGCTGCCGTAAATCACAATCCGGGCGAAGCTGTAGTGTGTCTTATCCGGCGAGACGCTGGTCTCGATGGTCCCCAGCGCGCCGTTCTGGAACTTGATTGCGGCGACCGCCGTATCTTCCACTTCGATATATGGGTGCGTCAGGTTACTCCAGCGGCCGCTCAGGCTGGCGATCGGCCCCATGTACCACTGGAACATGTCGATGGCGTGCACCGCCTGGTTCACCAGCACGCCGCCCCCTTCGCTGGCCCACATGCCCCGCCAGGCGTCACGCGCGTAGTACTCCGGCGGCCGCGAGAAGCGCACGGTGCAACTGCCGAGCACCGGCGTACCCAGCTTGCCGGCGTCAATAGCAGCGCGCAGGCGCAGCGAAGCCGGCCAGAAGCGCCTCTGGAATATGACCGCCTGTTTGGTTCCCGCCTTCCGGGCGGCGGCAATGGCGCGGTCGCACTCGTCCAAGGTGATGCCCATCGGTTTCTCGGTGATGGCGTGGACGCCGTGCTCGGCCGCCAGTACCAGCAGCGGCGGGTGCAACAGATGCGGCGTGCAGATCGAGACCGCCTGCACGCCGGACTCCCGCAGCATCGTCGCCGGGTCGCTATATGCCGTCGCCCCGTACAGCTCGGCGAACTGCTGCGCCCGTTCGGGCAGTGCGTCGCAGACGGCAACGAGCTGTGCCTGTGGCAGAGTGGCATAAGCGGCGGCGTGACGCCGCGCGATGCCGCCACAGCCGATGATGCCGGTCTTCACCGTCGCCATATGAGGGTCTCCTTGATGTGAGATGCGCGGGCAGGGCGAACGAAGCGCCTCGCCAGATCGGCGGGAGTATAGCACCAACCGGGAAAAGACCCTCAACTGCCAACCCACCCGCCCCTAAACGGGCGGGCTACGATCACGAAGCCTGCTGAAGCAGGCTGGGGGCCAAGGTCCGCGGTCGTGCAAGATGTCACCAAGTATGAGCCAGCCTCGTTGACGAGGCTTTGCATTCGTAGCCCGACGATAAATCGTCGGGTGGGCCGACGAACCAGAGGTCATTCGCCAACGGTAACGACTCTGCGATGCACCCCGGCCTCTCGTGCTAGATTGCTACCGGCGGTCACCAACTGACGAGCGCTGCTCGCGGCTTCGGTACCGGCGAAAGAGGAGGCAACATGGCACGACTCCATGGCAAGGTGGCAGTGGTCACAGGCGCCGGTCCGGGCATTGGCCGGGCGATTCCCCAAGTGTTCGCGCGGGAGGGCGCTCGGGTCACGCTGGTGGACGTGCAGCCACGAGCGGCGGAGGAGACCGCAGAGGGCATCCGCGCCGCGGGTGGTGAGGCGCTGGTCGTGCAGGGCGATGCATCCAGCAGTAAGGACTGGCGAGCGGTCGTCGAGCAGACCGTGGAGCGTTTTGGCCGCCTCGACGTGCTCGTCAATGGCGCAGCCTGGAGCCGCGCCGTGCCGGCGGTTGACCTGGAGGAGGCGGAGTGGGACCGGTCCATCGCGGTGACGCTGAAATCGGTCTATCTGGGTGCGAAGCACTGCATCCCGGAAATGCTGAAAGGTGGCGGCGGCGCCATCGTCAACATCTCGTCAGCCAACGGCCTGGTTTCCAACCCCGGCTTCGCCAGCTACAGCGCCGCCAAGAGCGGCGTCATCGGGCTGACGCGCAACCTGGCCATCGACTACGGGCTGCAAGGTATTCGCGTCAACGCCATTTGTCCCGGCTTGATCATCAACTCGCAAACGGAAGCCCGCATGCTGGCGGACGAAGCGGAGGCGCGGGGCAGCCGTGATCCATATCTGGTGGGCCGCTGGGGACGGCCGGAGGACGTCGCCTTTGCCGCGCTGTACCTGGCCTCGGACGAGGCCGCCTTCGTGACCGGCACAGTGCTGGCAGTCGACGGCGGCCTCACCTGCCAGTCGCCGGAAGCGACCATCCGCCCCTCCTTCCGCCGCCGCTGGCGCCGGGATGTCGCGGTCATTCGAGATGCGGAGTAGACTTCATCATACCGCTTTATGCAAGGGCTGAAGTGGGGAAGGAAAGGATCACCTGGTGGCACAGACCTACCGCGTTGGCGTGATCGGTTTCGCGCACATGCACATCAACGAACTCATGCGGTCTTTTGCGGCGCTGCCGAACGTGCAGTGGCTCGCCTGCGCCGACACGGTCCCGGTGGTCCCGGAACTGGTGAAGGCGCGTTTTACTCGCCAGTGGAACCTGGAGCACGCCCACCAGGATATCGGCATCCCCACGGTGTATGACGACTACCGGGTGATGCTGGACCACGAGCGCTTCGACATCGTCCTGTTCTGCCCGGAGAACGCTCGTCACGGTGAGGTGGCGAGGGCGATCGCCGCCCACGGGGCGCATATGGTGACGGAAAAACCGATGGCCGCCTCCTTGGAGGAAGCCCGTTCCATGGCGGACGCCGTGCGGGCTGCCGGCGTGGAGTGCATGGTGAATTGGCCCACTACCTGGAGTCCGGCGGTGCGCAAAGCCAGGGAATTGCTCGACGCCGGGGCCATCGGCCGGTTGTTGGAGGTCAAGTGGCGGGCGGGCTCGTTGGGGCCGCTCTCCCACGGTTCCACGCATCCCGGTGTTGCCGGCGCCGCCCTGGAAATGTCGGACGAGCAGAAGGGCGCCACCTGGTGGCACCAGCAGGCCACCGGTGGCGGGGCCTTGCTCGACTACTGCTGCTACGGCGCCTGCCTGGCCCGTTGGTACGCGGGTACACCGGCAGTTGCCGCCTTTGGTGTCACCGCCAACCTGAACAGTCCCTACGGCGATGCGGAAGATAATGCGGTCGTCACCGTGCGCTTCCCCACTGCGCTGGCGCTCCTGGAGGCGACATGGACGACCATCGACCACGGTGTGCCTACCGGGCCGATTCTCTATGGGGAGCAAGGCACTATGGTGGTCGAGCGGAGCGGTGCGGAGCAGGTCGTCCGCCTGATTCAGGGGAAGGGGAACGAGCCGCGCTTGATCTCCGGCGATCCGTTGCCACCGGGTCGCGCAACGCTGGCTGAAGAGTTTCTGCACCACCTGGAGACCGGCGAACCGCTGCATGAAACCCTGCGGCTCGACTTCAACCTTGATGTTATGGCTATCCTTGATGCCGCCATCCGCTCCGCGCGCACGCATCGCCAGGAAGAGGTGGGTCCGACCTAGCCTAGCCGCAGCGACCTTAACATTCCCCATCTTGGCTTGCTGCCGGCCGCTCGCGCTCTGCGGGCGGCGCTGCTTTGTGTTCGCCAGCATCGGCGATGAGGTTCACACCACGGCTGGATGTGGCGGACCAGCGAGATAGTGGGCCTGGAGGAGGCGTTTGTGCGCAGCCGCGCGCTGGAAGGCCGTCTACCGGCCATGGCGGTCACGAAGCGCCAGGCCGGCGACGCTCCGGCCCCACGGGTGACCGCGGCAATTTGGTCGATGCGGTGCCGTTGGGTCAGTTCTCGCCTGGCGTTGGTGAGGTGGTGGGGGTTGATGCCACCGGGTAGTTGGAGAAGTGGCCGATCCGCGAGCATGCCGCGATCTCAAACCAGATCGCGGCATGCTCGCGGTCGAGGAGATTGAGTACGGCTTGCCGGGCAAGCGCATCATAATCCACGGCGAGCATTACGTTTCAGCGGCAAGCTGCCGCAGGTATAGGAGTATTGTCCCCCTTCGCAGCTTCCCGGTGCGGTGCCGCTGTGCGCGCTCGAAGAGCGGGCAGCTTTGTTTGGCTCGCGTACACATTGGCACGCTCCCAGTATGACGCCGTCCTCCTCTAACGCTTGGTCGTGCCGCATACGTGTGGGAGCAGGGTCCCACTGGCGCTGACCGCCATGGCCGCCAGCCGTATCATGAGAGAGGGTCAAGGCGGTCAGGAGAGTCAGCGACGGCGGTCATGGCGGGCACGGCTGGCGGCCATTGGGTGACGCTCGCTCAGGCCACTGGTTTACGTGGTGTGAGTGATCGCACGCTCCGGCGGCAGATTGCCAGCAGGGAACTGGGCACTCAGCGCACGGGTGGGCGGCGTTTAGTTTGGATGCCCGCTTCGAGCACATTGGCCGCCATGGCCATCACAGGTTCGGCCACGCCGGCCAGCGACGACAGCCAAAACGGCGATGTGGCCGTCACGACCGCCAATGCTGGCAGTGGGGCGGCCATGGCCGCCAATCAGGATGCGCTGGCAGCCACACTCCGGGAACGGCGGTCGTTGCTTGATGCCGAGCGCGAGCGAGCGAGCCAGGCGGAGCAGGCGGCGGCGATGTGGCTGGAGCGGGCGCGCAACCTGGAGGTGCAGGTGGAGCAGCTTCTGGCGCTGCCGGCGCACGAGGAGGAGGCGGGGCCCCAGCGGCGTTGGTGGCGATTCTGGCAATGAGCGGTGCTGCTTCGGTCACCGTCCGGGTGCTCTATCGCATCGTCCACCACGACCCGCCCGAAGTGAGCGACTTCCTGTCCAACGCCGCGCTCGGGAAGGTGCTACGCCGGCCGACGCCGGAGACAGAACGCTGGTGGCGCGGCATCTCCACCTGCGCGACCGAGCAGGAGGCGCGGATACGTGCCCAGCAGGCGCCACGCCTCGGACGGTATATTGCCCGTCTGGAAATCCCGAACAGGGCGCTGGTCGCCGTTGAGCAGACGGGCAGTGCTCCTGGGCATCACACCGTCTGGGGCGAGGCCACGCTTCTCCAGCGTTTCGTCGTCGCTGTTGTACCGGTGTGAGCTGCGCCGTACACTATGGGCATGTACACGCTCTGGGACGTCGAATCCGGCAACCTGACCGAAGAATTTCCGACGCTGGCGGCTGCCCTCGCGGCGGTCCGCGACGACGTCGTGCAGCGTGGTCGGCAGGACGCTGAAGCCTACGCGCTATTCCAGGAAACCACCGACCAACCGCGCGTCATCGCTGAGGGTGCCGACCTCATCGAGCTCGCCCTCCGGTCGGAGCCGGCGCAACCGTCCGCTCGCGCATCGTGAGCGCCCGTGGCGGCGTCTCCGACGCGGAATCACGCTGCCGATTTCGGCTCGCCTTCGATCATCGCTGCGCCGTGAGGTACGCCACGGCATTGGCCTGCGGCGACGGCCTCGCAGCAAACAACTGCGCCACCTGGACGACGTGCTCCTCGGCCGCGTCGCCCAATACGGCGCGGGCCCCCTCCTCGTAGCTCGGCGCCGTCGGGTTGCCGGCGAAGCGCAGGTTTGCGGCCACCAGCGCGGGGTCGCGCGACGTGCCGGCGTCGTAGTGGTATTCATAGCCAAGGTCCACCGTCTGGAACCCGGCAGCGACACACTGCCGCACGAGGTCCCGCTCGTCGAAGCCCACCATCGGCTCGTAGTGCTCGGAATGTGCGCGCAGGTAGCGCTGGACCTTGGCATCGTCCGCCCGCAGCGCCGCCAACTCCGGCTCCCACGCCCGCTCCCAGCCTTCAGCGGAGACGCGATTGATCGGCTCGAACAGCGAGAGGCGGCCGCCCGGGCGGAGCGCGCGCCACAACTCGCGCACAGCCGTCTCCTTGTCGAGCACGTAAATCAACACCGAACGGAGCGCCACGGCATCGAAGCTCCCGTCCGGGAAAGGCAGGCAGCGCGCATCGCCCACGACGTACCGGACCGGCGCCCCTTCCCCGTCGTCCGCCTCGACGAAACGCCGGCAGGCGGCGAGCACGTCGTGGGAGCGGTCCAGGGCGACGACGCTGCCTGAGGGGCCGACCCGCCGGCGCGCCTCCAGGGTCAGCCAGCCCGTCCCCGCGCCCACGTCCAGCACCCGCTGCCCGACCGCGAGCTTGGTCCCGTCGAGGACGCGGTCACGGACCGGGTGGGGCCCCGGCGCCGTCAGGTGGGGCTGGCGCAGCAGCCAGGAGGCCCAGCGGTCGAGTCCTTGCGGCGGCTCGTCGCGCATCGCGGCTCCTAATCGTGTGCTCCTTGCCCTAGCCTTGGACTTCGCACATGTCGAATTCGATCCACGTTCGGTCCGCCAAAGCCCTTTCATGCCGACATTCGCGCCCCCGAACGGCGCAACAAGGCCCTGAACCGAAGGTGACGACTACGGCGACGCTCTCCATGGGTCGGCACCAGAAGCAGAAGATTCCGTTCTCATTGCTGCTCCATTTCGATTTGCGAAGTGCGAAAGCCAAGCCTGGCGACGCCTTTACTTGCCTGCCGCGGGCGTCGCGGTTGGCTCAGTACCGGGCGACTGCAGCAGGCCGGCGCCGATGCCGGAGGTGTTGGAGTTGCCGCCGACGTTGGTGGGGACGGCGCTCACACCGTTCCCACTGGACGGCAGGAATGAGGGGAATTGGCCGCTCACTTCCTTCGGTCGCCCAACGCAGGCAGTCGTGACCAGCAGCACGGCAAGGACGGCGACAACGCTGCGCCGTCGGCGCAATACAGGGACGACAGACATTGCATACCTCTCGTGCATCTGAACCAGGGTAGACAGCGGCCGAGACACCCCGCAGCCTTAACGTCCTTTTCAACATCTTAGAGCACGCTGGCTCTGGCGTCAATGGCAAGGGGCGTTTGTAGCCGAGGGACAGGGCCGCCGATCGCAATCGCGGCCCTACACTCTTCCGCCTACGCTGTACCTGCGGGTCCACATGCCCCCGAACTGCCCGGACGACGAGATGCACCGGCAGGCGGATGACCCTTGGTTCGCCTGCCGGCGTCTCCAGGCGATCGACGAGCAGTAGCATCGCCTGGCGGCCCATTTCCAGAGGATCCTGGTGAATAGTGGTGAGGGGAGGGTAAGTCGTGAGGGAATGGCTGTCGTCACCGAAGCCGACGACAGACAGCGTTTCGGGAACACGCCAGCCAAGGCGGTGGGCGGCAAGAATGGTCAACACACCGGTGATATCGTTGATAGCAAAGGCCGCTGTCGGCCGCAGGCGCTTGAGAGAGGCCGCAATCGCGTACACATCGGGATGGTCGGCCAGGGAGGGCAGGCGCAGATAGTCCCAGGCGCTGATCAGGTGACCGGGAGCGAATATCGATGGCGTGTCTTCCGTCGTGATCCCTGCTGCGGCGAAGGCGGCGCGAAAGCCATGCTCACGTTCCTCCACCGTCGAAATGTCGTCGCCCTGCCGGCGCACCACCACCATCCGGCGATGCCCCAGACCGAGTAGATGCTCGGCGACGAGGCGACCGCCGGTGATGTTATCGGCGGTGACCAGATCGGCGCTCAGTCCGGCAAGTGTGCGATCCACC
The DNA here is from genome assembly GCA_036734945.1 of Chloroflexota bacterium. Classification (GTDB taxonomy): domain Bacteria; phylum Chloroflexota; class UBA4733; order UBA4733; family UBA4733; genus UBA4733. The sequence goes on along the minus strand of DAIMXP010000007.1, from coordinate 2,437 downwards.
AGCACAAAAGGGATACCACTTCGCTCCAGGCGGGCGACCGTTTCCGCACACCCCGGCTGGCCGCTGAGGTAGATGATCAGGCCGTCCGCGGCGTCGGCGTCGGTTTCGCCAACGCGGCGCTCGGCGCGGTCTTCGCGCTGGTTGGCCTGGAAGTGATCGGCCTTGGCCCGGCCAATATCATCGACCTCGGTCTCCTCATCAACTATGCGATAAGCTGGGGTGCGATGAGTCTCGGCGCCTGGCCGATCTTCGTCGCTCCGGTCGTCTTCCTGTCCTTCGTGTTTATTTCCGTTAACCTCATCAACATCGGGCTAGAAGAGATCTACAATCCGCGCCTTCGTGGCACGGCCGGTGCGTAGCGGCGATTCCTTAACACCGACCGACTGGGAAGGGTGGCGGTATGGCAATTGATCAGTCCTTGCTCCTCAACGAGCGCACAACCACTCCGGCTCCGCTCGTGGAGATCGAAGACCTGCGCGTCTTCTACAAGACGGTGTCCGGCGTCAGCCGGGCAGTGGATGGCGTCAGCCTCACCATGCAACGCGGGGAGATCCTCGGAATCGCCGGCGAATCCGGCTGCGGCAAGAGTACCCTCGCCAATGCACTGCTGCGCCTGACCCGCCCGCCCGGCTATATCGATGGCGGGCAGGTCCGCTTTCACCCGCGCGGCAGCGAACCGGTGAACCTCCTCACTGTGGACGACGCAGCGCTGCGGCGCATCCGCTGGCGCAACATGGCCTACATTCCCCAGGGGTCGATGAACTCCCTCAATCCGGTCATGCGCGTTGCCGATCAGTTTGTCGATGCCATGCAAGAGCACGGCGAAACACAAAGCGGGGCCCGTGCCAAGGTGCCGGAACTGCTCAAGGCGGTCAACCTGGCTCCCTATGTTGATCGGCTCTACCCGCACGAGTTGTCCGGAGGCATGAAGCAGCGCGTGATTATCGCCATGGCCATCGCCCTGAACCCCGATCTTGTGATTGCCGACGAGCCAACGACGGCGCTCGACGTCAACGTACAACGCATCATTATTCAGACCCTGGCCGAGTTGCGCGACCGTCTGGGCATGTCGATCATGATCGTCAGCCACGACATGGCGGTACATGCAGAGCTGGTGGACCGCGTAGCGGTCATGTACGCCGGGCAAATCGTCGAGGTACGCCCCGTACGCCAGGTGTTCAAGGAACCGTTGCACCCCTACACGCAGGCGCTGATCGGCGCAATCCCCCAGGTGGGCGGTACACGTGTCCGCCTGGAGGGCATCGGCGGTAGTGCTCCCAACCCGACGCAATGGCCCGAGGGTTGCCGCTTCCACACGCGCTGCCCGTTTGCCACGTCCTATTGCCGGGCGGTCCACCCGGAGTTGCTGCCGGTTCCGGGTCGCGCGGCCGACGACCAGAGCCCGGCATCGGCTGTAGCCTGCCACCTGTACCACCACCGGGCGGAAATGGGGATCACTGATGGCCGATAGCGAGAAGCTGATCGAACTGCACGACGTCACTCAAGTCTTCCGCGGCGCGGCCTTTCGTCAGGTCGGCGGCCAGTTGACGGCAGTCGACCACGTCTCCTTCCAGCTCACCGCCGACCCGCCCCACATCACCAGCCTGGTCGGCGAAAGCGGCAGCGGCAAGAGCACGATCGCCCGCATCATCCTTGGTTTGCAGCGCCCGACGAGCGGCCACGTCACCTACTACGGCAAGGACATCTACGGGCTGCATGGTGAGGACTTCCGGCGCTACCGCCGCGACGTGCAGGCAGTCTTTCAAGATCCTTACGGGATTTTCAACCCGTTCTACCGCGTCGATCGTGTCTTCTGGACGGCGATCAAGAAATTCAAGCTGGCCGGCTCCCAGAAGGAAGGCCTGGAGCTTATCACGGAGTCGCTGGAGGCGGTCGGCTTGCGCCCGAACGACGTGCTCGGCCGCTATCCCCACCAGATCAGCGGCGGTCAGCGGCAGCGCATTATGCTGGCCCGCGTCTACATGTGTCGGCCATCGTTCATCATTGCCGACGAGCCGGTGTCCATGCTCGACGCGGCGGTACGTGTGCTCTTCCTGAACGTCCTACTCGATTTCAAGCAGAAGTACGGCATGACCACGCTGTTCATCACCCACGACCTTTCCACTGCCTACTACGTCGGAGGGGAAGCGCTGGTGATCTCGAAGGGCAAGATCGTCGAAAGCGGTGCGGTGGACGACGTGCTGGTCCACCCGACGCATCCCTATACCCAGATGCTGCTCTCGTCGCTGCCGAGCCCAGACCCGGACGCCCGATGGCGGGACAAGCTCGACGCCACCGAAGTCGCCGAGTTGACTGCCCAGGAGAATAGCGTGTTCGCCGGTGAAGGGGCGACCGTGGCGTGAGGCGGTCCACCCTACGCTGAAGACGTGTGATGCGCATTGATTATGGGGAGAGGCGGGAAGGTGTTCGGGGTGCT
>DAIMXP010000006.1:0-97164 GCA_036734945.1 Chloroflexota bacterium | reverse complement strand
CAAACCTCCTCCCATTTTACCCCCACAAGGGATTATCTGAAAGCCCTCTGAGGAGGCCATTAAGGAGCTTGTCGCCAATGCTTGGGACGCCGATGCAACAGAGGTAGGTATCCATCTGCCAGAACCGATGACAGGTCACCCTATTTTCTTGCGTGACAACGGTTACGGGATGACGCGACGCGAGGTCGAGGATGCGTACCTTAACATCGCGTATAACCGTCGCGCGAATGGCGAGCATACGCCGAAGGGACGCGAAGTCCGAGGTTACCGCGGCATCGGAAAGTTTGCGGGCTTGATCGCTGCACAAAGGATGACGGTCGTCACCGAGTCGTGGGACGGTCGCACACGTCTGGTGCTTGACCGTGCGCAACTCGCAGATGGATTGGACGATATCGAAAAGGCGGAGATCACGCTGGAACTGGAGGCCGGGACCGGACAACACGGGACAGTGTTGGAGCTTTCCGGCTTGCGTCAGACCTTTTCGTTACCGACCCGTGAGTCGCTCGGCCGAGTGCTCCTTCGCGAGTTCCGGCGAGTCGACAACTTTCGCCTCGATATTAATGGCATCCAGGTCGCGGCCGAGGTGTTGTCAGGCGAACGCATGACGGTCAATCTGGCGTTGCCGGATGGGCGCATTGCTCCCTGTGAGGTCTGGTTCGTCGCCAAGCGCGGAGTGGTGGCAGACCCTGGCATCCTGATTCGCGTCGGTGAGCGCGCGATTGGTGCCCCGACGCTCTTCGGTCTGGAGAAAGACCCCGAAGTGCCCAAGTCGCTGCTGAAGCGAGTATATGGAGAAGTCAACGCCGATCATCTGGTCGATCACGTGCTGGCGAGCTGGGGCGGCTTTGTCGAGAACAGCTTGGAATATCGAGCGCTTCACGAAGCGGTCCGCGTCTGGCTGAAGCAGGAAATCCTCCAGCGACGAGACACCGAAGCAGGCGCAGCGCCTGAGACTTTTGTGGAGAGCTACGCAGCGGAGATTGAGCGCTTGCCGGCGCCACGCCGCGAGCAGGCGCGGCGTGCGTTGGAGCGTGTCTTCAAACGGTTCTACGACGACGTGCCAGACAGACGTGATGCTATCGCGCGGGTTGTGTTAGAGGCGTTGGAATCGGATGAATACTGGGCCTTGGTCAAGGGGATGGACGAGGCCGAGGACGGCGATATCGTTCGGCTTGCGGAGTTACTTCGGCACTGGGGGCTGAGCGAGATCTCAGCACTCGCATACCGAGCGCGAATGCGCCTTCGGGAAGTGGACGCGTTTGAGTGCTTGATCCGTAATTCGGCTACGCTTGAACTCTCGGGCGTACATAAAGCCTTGCAGGAAAATATCTGGTTGCTGGGAGACCAGTACGAAGTGATGACGTCCAATAAGACGTTGAGAAGTGTAATCGAGCAGATGCTTGGCCAGAAGTATCGAGGCGATCATGCCGACAAACGCCCCGACCTCATCCTCGCTGGATCGCACGCACGATACCTGCTGGTCGAACTGAAGCGTCCGAGCCATCCCATTGACCACGGCGACATTGCCCAAGCCCTCGGCTATCGTGATGAGCTCCTCCGGTACTTACCGGGCAGCGGCTTTGATGTTGTAGTCGTTGGCGGAATCGTAGCCCCCGCTTTTCGACCGGATGCTTACCATATGGACGCGGTGCGGCCAACGACATTCTGGCAAGTCGTTAAGGACGCGCGCGAACGGATGAAGTGGTTGGTCAAGCACTTAGCTCTCGACGATGACGATGACGGTGTCAGCGCCATCGTAACTATTGACACCAGTACCGAGACGATTTAGCCGCCGTTCAGACCGCCCAGGCCGATCTATGTGCGGCTCAGCCGATCGATTTCCAACAGGAACGCCTGCACCACGCCTGCGGCCTCCTGTCGGCACCGCGCATCGAGGTCGCTCCGACCCGGATCGGTCAGGAAGCGGGCGTAGCTGACGGGGCCATCTTTCCGGGTGCCTGGAGTATACTCATCTGCGGTGAACCGGTCGCGGAGAATCGCGACCGCCTGGGCGAACAGCGGTTCATCGGGGAACTGCTGCATCGAATGAGCAAAGGCCGCAGCAACATCGACGGGTCCGGCGCGGTAGTAGCTCAGACAGTAGATGAGATCGTAGGCATCTTTCTCCTCAAACCGGTCCTGATAGGCGAGCGCCTTCAGCACAACGAAGGGCACGATGCCTGCCACGCGTATCGTCTCCGTGGCGACGCCGCCTTCGTCCAGCAGGTTCGCGGTGAGTTCCACGCCGACGTTGTCTTGCATGGCCAGGTGCGCTCCCGGAACCTTGAGCGCAGACAGCCGCCGTTCACCCGGAAGAACGGCGACCTGTCCTCCCTCAGTGAATGAGGCGTCACACAGGAGGTCCACAATGACGGTGATTCCCGAGCCGACTGATCGCCGCCAGGAGTAGTGCTGAACATTTCCCTCTTCGTTGGTACCGCGAACGAAGCCCAGGGCTTTCAGGTTTTGCTCTAATCGGCGGTAGGCCTCAGTCTGAGCGAGTATTTCGAGGTCCACGACGATGTCAACATCAGTCGTACCGGCATGCGGCGGCGTCTCTCCCTCGGCGCTACGATCAATGAGGTAGCGAGGTACCAGACCACCAACCAGGCAGATCGCCGCCTTCCATGGCCCCAGTCCGCGGAGCAGGGTGACGAGTGTTCGCTCGCAGAACTCAGCGTGGAGGGGCGTATAGCCGCCCTGATGCTTGGGCTTCACGCGACCTCCTAATACGGTAGTAGCTCGGAGCGCAGACGCCGCGCCTGCTCCTTGCCGCGCTTCGGCCACGCCCAGAGGTCGAGATAGAGCCAAACGGGGCTGGCGACGGAGATGCCCATTACCTGGCGACGGAACTGCAGCGGATCCTTGCTCCCGTCGCTCAGGAAGAGCACGTTTTCTCCCTCTTGGGCGGGAGACAGTCCCGCCGCCTCAGCGAAGTGGTCGATGTCGGCAGCAGAAGGGACTAATACCTGCAACTGCGACCCTGGCGTGCCGAATGGCGCGACGAGTTCAGCGCCGGAAGCGAGCGTGAGCGCATAGGCCACCCCCTGCGTATCCAACGCATGCGTCACGAACCCGCGCAGGATGGAGGGTGACTGAGTCCAGTGATAATAGCGGTGGACGGTATAGGCGGCAAGGCTGTGGTCACCGGCCCACGCATCAAGAAGCTTCCCAGGTTCCCGTAACAGCCGCGTTGTGGCAGGACCTGCTCCCTGCCGCTCAACCCAGAGTTGCTCTTCTAACGCCGTGAATACCCGGTGTACGGTATAGGGAGAGACTTCAGCCTGTGCGGCCAGTTCCTGGGTGTGCCAGCGCCGGTCGGGGTCCAGCAACATGGCGTGCAGCACCCGTGCGCTGCGCCCCTTGTAGAGATGGCGCAGTGCCCTCGGTTCTCCGCCCAGAGGGGCACGATCAACATAATAGAGGGCCCAGGGCAGTTTCAGATAGAGGCTACCGCTCCGATCCCAGTACGCCATGTCTTCCTGACGCAGGAGCTCCCGCGCACCGACGGAAAGGCTTGCCGTTACCAACACTGGGATCACGACGGTACCGTTGTTCCCGGCGCGTGCCTCGACCATCTGCCTCACCTGATGCATCGCCTCGCGCACGTCACGGGGATAGCCACTTGCCTTCGCTTCGATGACGACGACGACTGGACGACCTTGCACCGTGATGCAAATTTCCAGGTCTGGACGGTATGTCCTTCCGTCGACGTCGCCACCCAGCTCGGCATGCGGTGATCCATCATGCACATCTACGCCGGGCAAGGCCCGGAGTGCTGCGATCGCTTCATCGAGAAGTACGGTTGCTTCGGACATATTTGGTGAACGTGCCTTATTTGCTGTACAGCAAATATACCGTAAGTGGCGCGTCTGTGCAATGGTGGATCGGCGCGACGAGTTGCGCTACGTGTTGGACCCGAGCGACGTGTACGGGCCGGAGTTTCCGGGGGAGACGTTCCGGGTGTTGCAGAGCAACGAGATCAAGCGGTACGGGGAGTACCGCACGCGGCGGCTGGTGTTGGCGGCGTGGGATGGTTTGGGTTTGGGGCCGCGGATGCGGGAGGGGCGGTATGAGGCGCGGTGAGGGTAAGGCGGAATTGGCCGCCAGGGAAGGTGGTGCAGGGGTAGGGCAATGGTGGCGGCGATGTTCGTAAGGACAAATGACAGACGCCATAGCGCGCGAACAAGCTCCGGGCCTCATTTGCGTCGTCGGGGCCGAGGCGGCCTGGCTTGCTGAACGGATGCGCCGGTTTGTTTCACCGGAAGTGGCGGACGGCTCCGGACATCAAGGAACAGGTGGGTCAGAACGATCACCGGCGTGCTGCCCGAACGAGGATGCCGCGACTCGTAGACCGTGGCGAGGTTTGCAATGGGGCTGCGTGGTCCCAACAGATGGGCGCTTCCGAGCGAGACTGTCCGTGTGACGCGCAAATTCACCTGCTGCCATAACTGCTCTGGATCACCGTGGATCACATAGCCGGCCATGGCTGCCGCTCGCACAGCGCTCGCATAGCGCTGTGAGACGAAACGGATCATGCCCTCTTCCACGTATTCAGCGATCAGGTCACCGGGAGCAAGTCGCTTACACTCGATGGTGAAATAGGCGCCCTCAGCCAAGCGGTCCCACCAGACCGCGATATCGATGCGCGGCGCACGATTTGGCCTGGCGCGTCCGGCAAGAACATCGGCACTGAACTCGACCTGCTCCGGTTGGGGTAGGAAGGGTAGGTCGCGCTCGCGACGGACCTGCAACATGTGACCGATGAGGACGGCAGTGAAGTCATTTTCGTGGTCGCCCGCGCGTTGGAATCCGCCTGCTTTCCAGCGCTCAAACCCCTCCACAAGCAGTTCGAGAATACTACGCTCGAACTCCGGCAAGAGCAACCGTGCGAGTTGAGCGGGTGATCCTAAGTAGCCCCGAAATAACTACCGATGCATTCTTTGGGCTGTCTACCAGGGGAATTCACATCGACAATTGCATCAGTTATTTATTCGCGGGTCCTAAGATCGTATCGTCCGAATCGGACATCAGCTCGGCACAGCGGCGCGGAACAACTGGGCGATTGTTTCGTCGGCGTCATTGCAACCTATTGACGGCGTCCAAAAGCGGCGTTCACCCGGCTTTACGATGTGTACCTCATTATCAATGAAGACCTTGACGTTGCGCCGGAGGTATAGGCTGGCCGACTGCCGCTCCAGCGAGACGCCGTCCAGACGGCGCAGCAAATCGTCCAAGCCTTCCGCAGTCACGACCTCCGTCGCTCTCGACGGGCTGGCATCCACCACGAACCGGAAGGACACTGCGCGGAAGGGGGCGCGGCCGGAATGGACCGTGGCCGTGACACCGCGCCGACCAAGAGCGGCCTGAAACACCCGTCCGAACGCCTCGGCATAGGCAGTGAGCTCATCGCCAGACGGTGGGGCAAAGGCGGCGGCCTTCGTGCCTTGGTAAAACTGGTCGAGGACTGTAGTAACAGTGTCATGGACGAGTTGCCGTTCCGTTGGTGTCAACGCATAGGCGTCGAAGACCAAGGCATCAAGTTCAGCGCTGTTCCAGGCTTGCCCATCGCCAGCCTGCGCCGCGTCCACAAAGCCAAGGATCTGCTGCGCGAGCTCGGGGCGCTCGGTAAGGTCAGCGAAAGGGAAGGTCACATGTTCCTGAAGTTGAATGACATCCCGCTCGACCCCCCATGAACCTGACGTAAGAAAATAAAAGTAGCGCGCTAGAGACGAATTTAGGTATGCACTGAGCAGCTTCAGTATGTTCGTGTCATGATCGGGACCAGCAATGCCAACTATGCCGTCTGTGAAGATCGCCGCATGGTTAGCGAAGGTGGCAGCAACTACCCCCCCGGCCAGGAGTCCGCACCGAACGAGCACATGTGGAGGTTGGTAGAGAAGGGACTCGCGTGGCCTGTGAAATACCTCTGTGCCGATTCGGCAACGCCGATCGGACGTGACATTGAAAGGCTTCAGGGCTTCCACTGGAATGTACGTCATCGCGGCAAGATCTGGCCGATGGTGGCGGTCGCCTCCCCCGACCTGCAGTCCACGGCTTACGAACCATCCACGCCCTGTCGCGAAGAGTCCAAGGGCGGGAAAGCGCCGCCGCAAGTCCTGAATAAAAGCGAAGTCGCGGGCCGTTCCCCACAAGGCAATTTTCCAGGCGTCAGGATGGTCCAGCAGCTTCCGCGAAGAAAGCCGTTTGACTTCATCGCCTGAGATAACCACGCCGGCCAGACTTTCCGAGAGCGGAGACGGATGTGGTGTGTAGTAGCGAAGCTCGTCACGCGCTAGCACCGCTCGATGCTGATAAAACACGGTGACCATCGGCGCTGTTGCATTCTGGAACAACGAACGCCGAAAGCTCGAGAAATCAGCGACCGCTGAGACCGAATACTCGCGAAAAAACATGCTGCGGAACGCGCGATTTGGACCACTCTGATTGAACAAGACACCCTTGCTCGGAGCAAGAAGACCGGCTCGCCCGGCGGTGGTGAGCAGATCGGGTACGCGCCACAGAAAGGCCTGCGCAAACTGTTTGTCACCCACTGGCCGGTGCAATTGTTGAATGTACGCCTGTGCCAGTACGCTGAGGCGACTCTGCCAAGGGGGATTGCCGATGATGACGTCGTAACGCGCGTCGTTGAAGGTACCCGCCACGTCGAAGAAATCGGCGACGAATAGGTTGGACCCGATGAGATTCGGGAAGCGCACCTGCTTCCAGATGCTCTTCGGCTCGAGAAAATCGAGCAGCGCGAGATAAAGGCTGAAAGCGGTGACACGGATGGCGTCTTCCTTGATATCGACGCCAAAAATGCTAGAAGTGAGCATCCCACTCAGAACATCGAAGCTGAGAGTACGCTTCGTATCTCCACTCGAGCGCCGCATCACGAGCCGACGATAGGCCTCAACCAAAAAAACACCCGAACCGCAGGCCGGGTCCAGCACGCGGACGAGCTCATCCGGCCCGCCCCACGGCAGCACCTCATTCAGCACAAAGTCAACGATTTCCGTTGGCGTATAAAAGGCGCCGATGATATCCCGTTCCTCATGAAGGAACTCTTCATAGATGCTGCTGATGAGCTCGATGGGGATGAAATTGAAGTCGTATGGCCAGAGTGCCATCTGGCCGGTTGCTAAATTGGCGCCTTCTAGGAACTGACCCAACGACGCGAGATGGTGTTCTTCAATTTGGTCCAGCTCGACCTGATCGACCGGAAACATGTCTCCATTGAACGTCTCAGCGAGGGATGCAAAGAGTCGATATACTACTTTCTTGGCCTCTGGCATTCGGAGCAATTCGGCGTAGGAACTCTTCGCGGCCAATTCAACCCAGAAGTCAGGCGTGAGCACGCCGCGGTCCTCCAGGTACTTTACGAAAATTGACCGTCCAACAAGGCTGTTGACCACATGAGGCTGTAGCCCCTGGTCGAGAAATCGACGCCGTAGCTGCCCAAGATTGAACAGCAGACGCTGATCGACGCGTTGGTCACGACGGAACCTCCCCGCATGGACGCGGGCGAGGCGGCCAGATTCAACCTCCGCTCGCCGAAAGGGATCAAGCGTGCGCCGTAATTCCAAAATGTCTGCCGCAAGGTGCACGGACAGAAGTAAGGCAGAGAATGGCGCGTGACTCCGATCTCTGCTCGCGTCCGGCGGGGCGAAGCAGTTGTAAACCCGAACCTCCTGTGGTAGTACCGCAATGAACAGCGGCACCCGGTTGTGGTTCCAAAGCTGACGGTGGAGTTCGGCAAGGTCTTCATCGCTATCGGCTCCGGCGGCCAGACCCTTGAAGTACACCACGGGCACCGCACCGTGGAAGTAGGCGGCGTCAACGCCGAATTTAGCTTGAATTTCCTGCCAGATGTAAGAACGGCTCGCCGGCACCTCCTCCGTCTCACGGGTGACGAGGCTATCGCTCTCTACGTATTCCAGCGCCTCCAGGACGGAACGCAACCCGGCATGCATCATTGCGCACGCCCTCCCGGCGACAAATCACGACTCGACCAGACCACCATCATGGGACCCGTCATGCGGTCATCAAAGCGCGAACTTCCTCCACAACGCAACGCAGATCAAGGACCCAGGCGAAAGTCGTTTGCCCGGGTCGGCGAAGGAGAGAATGAACTTCGTCGCTCTGGCGTTCAAAGACATCGACGCCATCCGAAATGAGGTAGGTTTCGACAAGCGGCGACTCGAGCCCTTCGCGATCCTGCAAGTATTTCGTGACCTGCCGCAGCTTCTGCAGACTGATGCCCGCGTTGCGGAGACGGCAGGCGACGCGAAGCGCCACCACATCCTGGAAGCTGTAGATTCGATCGCTGCCTTTGCCCGTCGACTGCACGATGCTAGGAACGATGAAGCCGGTCTTCGCCCAGAAGTCGAGGGTGCGATAAGACACGCCGGACAACTGCGCGGCAGATCCAGCAGCAAACCCTCGCTTCATATCGTGCCGTTCCATCCTATACAGCTTCATAGATCATAAAACACTTGATTGGATTATGCAAGTGGTGCAGGGTTGTTCGAGGAGGTGCGCCATGTGCTGCATCCGATGGCAACTTACTGCCCGCAAGTGTAAGCGTCGGCGTGCCCCAAACAGGGTTGTGCTGCCTGACAGACCCAAGTGATGTCTACTCGCATAGCGGATGCCGCCGGTTCACGTATCACGTCTCGCCAGGCATCTGCCCTTGACACCGCGTCAACACAATGTTATCCTTGTGTCGTGATGCCTCCGTTTGAGTCTGATGGCAACTTGCCGCCAGGGATCCACTGGGTCGACTGGAGCGAATTCGTGGTTCGCTATGGTACGACAGATTACCGACGACAACTGATGCGGGGACTTAAGGCAGCGCTCGATTCGCTCAAAGGGGCAGGTTGTATGAGCGTCTACGTCGACGGCAGCTTTGTGACGAGTAAGGTAGTACCGGGCGATTACGATGCCTGCTGGGACGAAACTGGTGTCAAGCTGGCCCTCCTCGACCCGGCGTTGCGCACCTTTGCCAACAGGCGATTGGCACAGAAGATTAAATTCATGGGGGAGCTATTTCCAGCGTCAGACGCTGCGGATGGACAAGGAGCCACTTTCCTAGCGTTCTTTCAGATTGATAAAGCAACTGGTGGGAGCAAAGGAATCGTTGCCATAGACCTTCGGAGGATGCCATGATAAAGAACCAGCGTCAGTATCGAATTACGAAGGCGCAGGCCGACCGTTTTGCGCAGGCGCTTTCCCGCTTATCGGCGCCAGGGCAGGATCAGCAGGTAGACCCTCTCCTTCGCCAGTTACAACAAGACGCGCTGCAGAGTCAGCTCGATGACCTGCGTGAGGAGTTAGCTGAGTATGACGCCGTACGCGCAGGGCAGTACGCGCTTCCTGGCTTCGCGCTATATATGGAACTTCCCCGCCTGCTGATCCAGCGGCGGATTGCGTCAGGAATGAGTCAAAAGGACCTGGCGGATCAATTGGGCCTCAAAGAGCAGCAGGTGCAACAATACGAAGCAACCGACTACGCAAGCGCCAGCTTCGGACGACTTCAAGAGATGATGCGCGCGCTTGAAGTACGCCCTGCCATCGATAGTGCGGCTGTCGCCACTCAGGCGTCCCTCCAGACACTCCTTGATCGCCTGAAAGAGATCGGCTTTGATCGGAAATTCGCCACAACTCGTCTCATTCCTCGGCGGCTCTTGGCGCAACTGGAAGCAGTAGGTGAAGCCGGAGAAGAGAGCAAGGTGCTGGTGCTTCGTGCGGCGGAGGCTGCCGGACGGTTGCTTGACTTGAGTGCTGCTGCGCTCTTTGGGACCGGTATCCCAAAGCTGGACAGCCAGGCAGCACTCGCGGGTGTACGGTTCAAGGTAGCGGCGGGCGTGAACGAGGAGAAACTCTACGCTTACACCGTATACGCTCATCATCTTGCGCGCCTCGTCCTTGATGCCACTCAGCATTTGCCAATCCGACCAATTCCGACCGATTGGCGCGAGGTGCGGTCGGCCATTCTTTCGTCGTACGGAACGATCACGTTCGAGCACGTACTGAGGTACATGTGGGATCAAGGAGTACCGGTGCTGCCCCTTCGTGATGCCGGCGCATTCCACGGCGCTTGCTGGCGAGTGAATGGCCGGAATGTGATTGTGCTCAAGCAGCAGACGCAATCGCCAGCGCGCTTGGCACACGTTGCCCTTCACGAGTTCCGTCACGCCGGCGAGGCGCCGGAGGCATCATCATTCGCCGTGGTTGAGGCGGGGTTAGAGGATCACCAGTTCCAACGTCGGGACGATGAGCAAGTCGCTAATACTTTTGCAGGAAACGTCCTTCTGAATGGGCAGGCAGAGGAACTAGCCCATCGCTGCGCAAGTGAGGCGAATGGCTACATCCCGTTCTTGAAGAGAATCGTGCCCAGGGTAGCCAACCAGGAGGGCGTGCCAGTTGACTCCCTCGCCAACTACCTGGCGTATCGACTGACGCTGGAGGGTACGAACTGGTGGGGCACGGCGGCGACACTGCAAGAGAGTGGCGTTGATGCCTGGGAACTAGCACGCAGCGTGTTCGCGGAGCGCGTTCAGGTCGATCAACTCGAACAGGGTGACCAAATGGCGCTTATGCAAGCTCTCGCTGAGGGAGAGGGATGAGTTGATGGCCGGTAATACAACGCTGCCTGGCGGGCTAAAGCCGCTTGGCATGACGTGTACCAGTACGGACTGCGCAAATGGGCTTCACTTTTTTCGCCCCAAACCGCCGCAGAAGCGCAAAGTGATCGCTGCACGCGCGGCTACGAGCCAACTGACGCTCCCTTTGCCTGGGTTCGCGGAGAACGCACCCGCTGCTCGGTGGCAGCCGCCGATCTCGCCGCGCGGGCTGTGCCGAGCATGCGGAGCGGATCTGGTGGACTGGAACCGTGTGACACAGCGCGACCTCTCCGACGTGGCTCACACATTCGAGGAGATGCGCAAAGAGCGGATTCGGCACTATTTCTGGCATGCTGAGTTTGATGAGGCAGCCATACGCCACGCGCTCGGAAAAGGCATGCGCGGGCTCGACGAACGAGCAGAACAGGAGATCCGCATCAAGGTCGGGAGAACTACTGGCTTTGATGGACGCCAAACCCCGTTGACGGGTAACGTTATTCACTACGCGCAGCACGCGACTGCGACATGTTGCCGCAAGTGCATCGAAGAGTGGCATGCAATCCCGCAGGGGCCACCGCTCGAAGAAGCCGAAGTGACCTACTTGACCGATCTGGTCCGCCTATACGTTCACGAGCGCCTACCCAACCTGGCCGAAGATGGGGTGAAGGTTCCGCGGGGTCGGGGGCCAAGCGGATTTCAAGAACTGGCAGCGCATAGGTGAACGCGTTGGCGCGTGCTCTTTTGCGCATCCTCATTCTCGCCGGCCCGATCGGCGCCGGTCATGGCTAAGCAACGCCTTATCGACACGGACGCCGTCTCGGAGCGCTATCGTGCGCTTTCAATCGACCTGGGGGGCAGACGCCTGCTCATCAGTAATCTGGCAGGCTCCGAAGAAGAGAGGGATCTGACCGTCCCGCCCAATTGCCAGGGATTCGGCCGTATTCACCACTTTCACCGAGAGACCAGCACAGGCTGGCCCCAAAATCCGCTGCCGATTGATCCGGCATGTCGCGCGCTTGGCAGCCGACCAGTCGACACACTTCGCGCGCAGGCTTTCCAAAACGCTGCCTGCAATTGGCGCTGCTGGTACTGTTATGTGCCATTCAATTTGCTGGCAGCTAGCAAGCGGTACTCAGACTGGCTCACGCCAGCGCAACTCATTGACTTGTATATAGACCAGCCGGAGCCGCCATTCGTTATTGACCTGACCGGGGGGCAGCCGGATCTCATCCCAGAATGGATACCCTGGATGATGAGCGAACTGCGTTCACGCCACCTTGATCGGGACATCTACCTATGGTCGGATGACAACTTGAGTACGGACTATCTGTGGCGCTATCTCTCAGATACTGATCTGGACATGCTTGTCAATTACCGGAACTATGGGCGGGTAGGCTGCTTCAAGGGGTTTGACGATCACTCCTTCTCATTCAATACGTGTGCTGATCCAGCCCTATTTGATCGACAGTTTGAGTTGATGGGGCGATTGCTGGATCTCGGGATCGACGTGTACGGATACGCTACATTCACCACCCCTGCTCGGCCCAGCGCAGAAATCCGTACCGCGATGGCGCGATTCGTCGATTGGCTGCAGCGTCTCGATGAAAACCTGCCGCTTCGTACCGTGCCGTTGGAAATTAAGACGTATACGCCCGTCGAACGCCGTCTTCGGGGAGAGCAAATGGGAGTGATCGACAGCCAAATACCCGCTATCGCAGCGTGGCAAAGGGAGCTAGAGGAGCGGTTTACAGCGGCCGACCGCGCGAAGAATATCGTCGATGTTCCCCTCCGTGAGCAACGTCACCCACAATGACTGCCTATCCCGCTGCTCGGGATCACGAAGCCAATCTTGGCGGTAAGGCAGTGGTACTCGCGCAGTTGCGAGCGGCGCTAGCCGATGCTGTTCGCGGAGATCATTTTTGGGAAGGTTATCTCGCATCGCTCCGTGAAGGGCTCTGCTCCCCCTGCGTCGTACACGTTGTCGTGTGCGTGGAGCCGTTCCTCCAGGATATGCTCGACGGACGGAAGAGCATGGAGTCCCGGTTCTCGGCTCGCAAGATCGCGCCATATCGACACGTTCAAGCCGGCGATGTGCTCCTTCTGAAACGGTCGTCCGGTCCGATTGTGGGCCTCTGCCGCGTTCGAGATGCGATGTTCTACGAGCTCAATCCCGGCTCATTCGCTTACATAAGAGCTGAGTATGCCGAAGCGCTCTGCGCCCAGGATCCGGCCTTCTGGGAACGTCGCCGATCGGCGTCTTATGCGACGCTCCTGAGCATCGACCAGGTGAAGTTAGTGGAGCGCATTGCCTTTCCGAAGCGGGATCGCCGCGGCTGGGTAGTATTGCCATTGTCTCTCAGCCTTCCGTTCCCCGCCGAAACGTGAGACCGGTGGCATTGGCCTTTGCGGGCGGCATTGGCAGCGGAAAGACGACGCTCTCGACCGAGGTGGCTGAACGCCTCAGTTGGCCAAGGGTTGCTTTCGGCGACTACGTTCGTGGTGTTGCTATCCAGCGAGGGATCGCAGCCACGCGTGATCGGCTGCAGAGTCTCGGAGCGACGCTGATTGACGAGCAAGGTTGGGAAGGTTTCTGCCGTTCTGTCCTCGGTCAAGCGATGTGGCAACCCGGTGCGTCGATTGTCGTTGACGGTGCGCGCCACGCTGAGGTCGCAGTATCGCTCAAGCATCTCGTGGCTCCGTCCATCTTCCTGCTGGTGCTTGTCAAGACCGACCCCGTCGTCCGCGCCCGCCGAATAGCGGAAAGGAGAGCGGCCTACGAGTACGATCTCCCGATCGCCGCGACGCATTCTACTGAGGAGCAGGTCGGGGATTTACTGCCGTCACTGGCTGACCTGGTGATTGACGGTTCGCAGCCATCTTACCAGTCAGTGGCTGCTATCACTGAGTGGCTCTCTTTCCAGTAGCCGCCGAGGAGGGCAGTTCGTGGCCTTCAGAGCTGGCGGCTTTCTGTCCGTACTGCGCGTGGAGGTCGCTCCGGCACGCAGATTAGGAAGCTGACGGAGTTGCCGGGACTAGTGCGAAGTGTGGCTTCCACGGGCATATTTGGTCACTATCCATTACTTGCTATACAGCAAATAAGCCGCAACTTATGCCGCCGCGCAATCTTGTGGATCGGGAGGGTGGGGTCGCCCTCGTAGCGCGCTTTAGCTTGCTTGGTTATCGTAGCCTGCCCGTTTACGGGCAGGCGCGGGTGGCTTGAGCGGGACTACTGGTAAACCGTCGAAGTCCGGCACGTCGACCAGATAGAGGTTGCCATAGCCGTCAGGGTCGGCAGTGAAGACGACCTGGAGGCCGTCGACCGAGAAGCGCGGATGGACCTGCAGCCGCTGCACGTGGAAGGAGCCGCGGTGCCGGCAGAGGCAGTCCCCTTTTACTGCGGGTTGGCCTGCAAGAAGGCATCCACGGTCTGCGCGATGGCCTTGCCGGCGTCGGCGGGGGCGACGGTGTTATTCCAGATCTTGCTCAGTTCCGGGTTGATCAGCCCGTTGATCTTGTCCTGATTGACGGAGAGCAGTCGGGTGAAGCTACCCGGGCCATCGGCCATGATCTCGACGACGGCGTTGGGTGTCTCCAATGACGGAATCTTCTGCAGCGCCTGCTGGGCGATCTTCTGGGCGTCCGGGTGGAAATAGACGTTGGTGCCGGTGGTCGCCGACACCGCGCTGCCCTCCGGGCCGACGCCATATTTGACCCACTCCCAGGCGGCGTCAGCGCCTTGCTGGATTTAGGAGCCGCGCAGCAATAACCCTGTCACTGTCAGCACCGCCACCAGGAGGGAGGGCGGGCAAAACTGCAAGAGTTATTCTTGCGCGGGTCCTTAGCGATGGCATCGCCGGAGGTGGCGAAGTCGTGGGCATTGACGGTCTGCTTGGGGTAGGGGACCATGCCCCATTTGAAGCTGGTGATCTTGTTGTAGGTAAGAATGCCCGATGTCCAGCGCGGCATCATCGCCACCTTGCCGATGCTGAACGCTTTGGTGTCGTCGTTGCCCACTTCCTTGCTGAAGTTGACCGGCATGACAGGATTCCTGTACATGAGGTCGTGCAGCATGCTCAGGCCTTCGATCGCGGCGGGGTCACCGTACAGACACTGTTTTGGCGCCTTGATGTCGTCGAACTCCTTGCCGCCGGCGCTATTCATCCAGAGGCGGGGCAGGCCCATGGAGGCGCCGGCCGGCGCCCAGGTGGCGCCGGTCTTTTTGGCGATATGGGTTGCCCCACTGGTGAAGGCTTCCCAGGTCCAGCCGTTCGCTTTCCACAGCTCGTAGGGCGTCTGGAGGCCGGCGGCGCGGAACAGGTCGGCGTTGTAGTAGTAGAGGTTGGGCGCCGCCCCATTCGGCAAGCCGATGGCATGGCCCTGGTAGCTCATGATGTCGGGGCATGTTCTTCTGGTCCGCCAGGCTGCTCCGCCTATTTCCCCTTTATCTGCCGTAGCGCCTCATCGAACTCGATCTCGCCGGCGGCGAGAAGGTCCAGCATGTCCAGGCGCGAGGGGGACGGCGCAGGTCCCGGCGCCGGCAGCAAGGCGCAGAGCGTCGCCGATGCGCTCAACCGTCTGCTCAGCACCCTCGTGATCCGCGCCACCAAGGCCGAGGGGGTGCGTCACTACTTCGATATCGGCGTCATCGGCTATGGCCGGAAGGTAGGTCCGGCCTTCGAAGGTACCCTTGCTGCACGGTCGCTGGTCTCGGTGGAGGATATTTACGCCAACCCGGCGCGGGTGGAAGAGCGGACCCGCAAGGTGCCCGATGGCGCCGGCGTGGAGCAACTGGCGACCGCCGAGGGCGACCTGCGCCTGGGCGACACGCTGGTCATGGCGACCGACGCACTGGCGCAGTGGTTCCTCCGCCGTCATGAGCAGGGCGAGCGACCATGGGCCAGCCTGCCGGCAGATGCCGATTTCGCCGGCTTCATCGCCGAGCAGCGCGCTCAACGGCGGCTACGGAATGACGATATCGCAACATCCTGGTGGCGGGCGGCCATATCCGACTGGTGGACTACGACGGCATGTTCGTGCCCGGCCTGCGCGGCAACGCCCCCGACGAGCGCGGCAACGACCAGTTCCAGCACCCCACTCGCAGCAAGCAGGACCATGATGAAGGGGTCGACCGCTTCGCAGCGCTGGTGATCTACCTCTCGCTGCGCGCCCTGGCTGTTGACCCGCACCTCTGGGAGGAGTTCCACACGGGGGAGAACTTGATCCTGTCGCGCGACGACTTTCTCTGCTATTGCCCCGAGTGCCTGGCGCAGGGGAAGCGCACGGCGCTCCACGGCTGGCAGAAGGCGCCCTGCGGGCACATGGCGATGTCACCTAGCTCCCGGTGATCTCCTGCACCTGCGCAAAGAAACCCCGCTTGCGCTCTGTGTTGAGGCGCCAGTTCACCGGCACGTTCTGGAAGCCTTCAGTATAGTCGGAGTGAAAGGCCCCGCCACCGGCCGCCGGTCCGGGATCAAAGTAGCCCCAGGAGGCGTGTTCGGCTGTGGCTGCCAGGAAATTGTTTATGGGCTGGTCGAAGTCGAAGTGGTCGTCCTCGTTGAAGACGATGGGCATTGGCCGGTAGGTCGGCAAGGCGCGGGTGCGGCCCACCATGTCGCCGATGGTCGCCGGATCGCTGACGCCGTTGCCGTGCAGCAGCGCCAGGTCGGAGACCGCCAGGACGCGCTCGCCGGGGATGGCCCGCCCCTTGTAGCTCGTGCCCACCAGCAACCGTCGTCCATCCTTGCTGGTGTCGCGCACCTGCTCGATCAACTCGTGAATCCGCTCCGGCTGTAAGATGGCGTGCTCGTAGCGCGGCACGTCGCATTCGTTGGATATCTCGATGATGGCGTTGCCGTAGCCGCCCTCCAGCAGCCAGTGGACGGCGTTGTCCACGCCCCGCCGCACAGCGGCCTCATCGCGCAGGTGCTCGTCCTGACCGAAGTAGAAGAGGCCGAGGATGGCCACCATGCCGAGGGCGTCCAGGCGGTTCAGGATGCGGCGCAGGCGGTTCAGGTAGGCGGGGCGCAGTTGGCCTTCCGCTGTGAAGCCGCTATTCAGCCAGGGTTGCAGCCTGCCGTAGCCCTCCGGGTTGCCGCCCTGGAGGTTGAGCGTGACCGCCAGCAAACCGTGCCGTCGGTATTCCGGCAGCATCGCCAGGAATTCGTTCGCGTTGCGTTCCGCATCCCAGACGCTGCTATCCGGGTAGGCCCAGCCCGGCCGCGTCTCCGGATTGAGGTCGTCGAACGTCGCCTGCACCATCCGCGAGTTCAGCAACAGCCCTTCGATGCGCTGTTCCTGCCAGGTTCGACCGGGGTAAGTCGGCTGGCCGTTGATGAAGAAGTCGTCGCCAGAGATGGAGACCAGGGTCCGGGTGGTCACTATACACTCCTCCAACTCGGGTTGACGGGTACGCTACGCCAGAGCGAAGAGGCGACCGATGAGCGCCAATCGTCAGGCACGCACCGCTCCCCAGAACGTCTCAAATGTAGCGTAGTCGAGGGCGCGGTAATGGGCGAGCTGATTGCGCACGGCCTTCACCTGTCGGAACAGGGCGACCGTGCTGCCGCCTCTGCCGTCGGGCAGACTGCTTAGCTCGGAACAGAGGGGACCGAAATCAGCGCCGAACGGACCCTGTTCAAGGCGGAGCCGGTCCTCATGGTTGGTGTCCTCGGTTATGTACTGCTTTTGCCAGTGGTTTCCGCGCTTCGCGCTAACGTGGTGGCAACCGGCGATTCGCACATGATCGACGAGAGGAAGGAGCACCTGTTGCTGACCGCGCCAGAGGAGATGCTCGATCTGTTGCTGGTCTGGGCAGGTGGCGAGCCGGCAAGGATGCTGTTCCTCCCCGTACTCGGGGGAGCCGACGATCCCCCCGCTAGCCCAAACGCCATGTTGCGCATCGGTAGGTCGATCAGCGATGCGCGTGCAGGCGAATCGACTTTGGGAGTGCTGATCACGGGGCTGCTCGGCACTCCCAACGATCGTATGCTGTTGGGCGAACTCTAGCAAACTGTCGCGCAGCTCGGGCAGTGATTTTGGGCAGTGCGTCCACAGGTACGCTGCCAGGCTGGCGTCGCCTGGCGCGACACCGGCGACCATGCTCTCGCGCCAGGCGGCGAGGGCAGTATCTCCCCCTTCCAGGTTACGGCAGTGTGTTCGCAACTCAAGGGACGATGGAAGCCCCCACCAATAACGCAGGGCGAGGTGGACGTCAGGAGGTGGTGTTGAGGGCAGCGCCGATGCTTGTTCGATCAGGCAGATGACGCACCGAGGCTGCCGCTGGCTTGCGCGGCGAGTTTCATCCGCCCAGTCGGCGATGAGCTTCAGCCATGCCGTGCGGCCGCTCTCCGCCACATGGCCGACACCAGTAATGATGAAGACGGTTGGAAACGACGGTTCCCCGAATAAGTCCTCCAGCGATCGCTCTCGACCGACCGGTATGCCGAGCGCCTGATTGAACAGTGATTGAGCGCTGTCAGGCACGGCGTGCCAGGCCGCGACGTCTACGCGTTCCGCGGAAACCTCACGGTTGGCGAGCGCACTGTGCAGCCAGGCTCCGACGTCGGAAGGGCACATGGCGGGAGGCAGTAGCAGTATGGCGCTCTGGCCATTGTCGAAGCAGTTCGCGATGCTGCTGAGCAACCGTTGGACGGACGGCAGGTACTCTGTGTCAAGCCACGGTGTGTCGTTCATCGCTGCGTCGCCTGCGCGCACGCGAGCGAAACCGGAACAATCGCCCGCTCGCGTCGCTCTAGCAGCGCCAGTCGTTCAAGGAGGAGCACGGCGCTACCAATTTCCTCGTCGGTGGCTCCGGGGACAAGGTCCGCGATTGTGTCCATCAGGGCGCCGCCCTCGCTCGCGGCGCTGCGACGGCAAAGCGCGGCAAACAGATCTGTGGCCACCCGCTCAGTTGCTGGCGGAAGCAAATCGGCTCGAATCGCGGCGAGAAGTGGCGATTCATCATCGAAGGCGCGTGTCATGCTGTCAAGCGCTGCGTTGACCTTTCCCTGGCTCGCCACGAGCTGAAGGAAGTTCGTAACCAGGGGATGGTAGCCGCCGGTCATCTCGAGGAGGCGCGAGACTGCTGTCGGGCTGTGCGGGACGTTGATGTCGGCAAGCACCGTCGTGATCGCGGCCGGGTGCCAGCGTTCCAGGACCATGCACCCTGTTCGCGCTTCCACATCTTCGCGTTCCTCTGCCGGCAACGTCAGCCAGGACGCCAGGGTTTTGGCGTCACCGAGCAGCAACACGCGACCGCCCCCAGTGCCGAGGTGGTCCGCGATGGCGAATGCTGCCTCGACCTGGCGGCGAAGCGCGGGTGCGTCACCCTGTAGCACGACGGAGAGTACGGGGAAGCTGCTATTCGGTAGATCGGTACGCATCGCGCGAGCTTGAACGCTCGGATCTCCCAGCGAGAGTGGTGCATCGCGATGCAGAAAGCTGAAAAGCCTGGGATTCGCGGCGCCGGCAAGGGTGGTAAGCCAGGGCGGTATCGCCTCGAGCCCCGTTGCCGACGTGCCGAAAACGAGCGTGACGCCACCGCTCTGCAGACCGAGTCGGTCCAGTTGCCCTTGGGAGAACGGGCTGTAGTGCGGCGTCGAACCAGTGGAGGGCCGCCTGTGCTCGCTCGCCACGCGGCGTTCGGTGACGGTGTTCTCCGGCAGGTTGCTCGTATGCAGCAAGTACTCCTCAAGTTCCGCCTTATCGCCGAGGAGGCGAGCGAGGTTTGGACTGCGCAACTGATAGGTGCCGTCGGTCAGGGGAACGAGCACACCGAGGTCCGCCAGTTCCTCCAGGTAGGTGCGGAAGCGGTCAGGGGACAAGGGCGCAAAGCCCGCCGCCCACCACCACTCGCCGAGTTCGCGCAGGTCAGCGATGGTGAAGGTTCGCGACGGGCCAGACGGCGACGCCAGTTGCTGCTCGATGACGGCGCGCGTCAGGACGCCGTAATGGGGATCCAGGTCCAGCGTCCAGAGGAACAGGTCCCGAAACTCGCCACGCAGCGTCGGGTCGTTCGCAACCCGCTCGACATCGGCAAGCGTGAGGGTGTAGGGTGGTAGGCGGAGCACGTCCCCGCGCAAGTGCTCGACAAGGTGGTGACAGAGTAACTGGAGCAACGCCGGATGGTAGTTGGTCAAACCGAGGATCTTGAGCAAGACATGGTCATCCAGTTGGAAACCAAGCAGACGGAGCCGGCCGACCAGTGCCCGGGCCTCGGGTGGCCGCAGGGAACCAATGACGATAGGCGTGCCAAGGTGGGCGAAGGGCTGATTGGGTACTGCGGCGGTCCGGCGGACGTTGTGCAGTCCGGCGATCACAAATTTTATGCGCCGTTGAGACTCATCCATGAAGCGTTTCAACTCGCTGACGATGGTGAAACCGCCTTCTTGATCGGCGGTCAGAAACATGTCGGCTTCGTCCAACATGATCAGAAGTTCGACCTTCTCGTCGCGCAACCGACGGAGCACGGTCTGCGGTCGCTCGTTTGCCGTATGGGGGGCAAGGTCGCGCGGAAGACCCAGGGACTGCCAGCGGTCGTTGATACGAGTCCAGATCTGTTGCGCTGATTCGGGAGTACCGGCATCTCCAACGTTGCGGAGATCAACGACCATCGCAAACCGCCTGGCATCCGGGGCGTGAAAGTCGCGTTCTACCTGGCGAAGGAGACTCGACTTGCCGAGCTGGCGGCCGCCGTAGAGGATCGCTGCGCCTCGCGGTGCGCGTAAGGCCTCGCGCATTGCTTCACGCCCCACGAATGCTTCCGGAGGCGTGTTGCCGGCTGCGAAGGGGAAGAACGGGTTGACATGAGAGGTCGGGAGGGTGCATGCAAAGAAGGCGTCCAGGCGATAGCCAGGGATGCTTGCCAAATACAGCAGGAGCAATTCGTCGAAGAGTAAGGCCTGCAAGCGCGACCGGTAGGCCATGCGCGTGAAGTCCTGCCAGGCGCGATCCGTGGCACGACCGAGGTACATTACGATGATCGGATCCGACGACTGCAGTCCCGCCTCGCGGTAGACGTGGTCCAGGCGGGCCAGGCCGGGGCGCTCCCAGAGCAGGAGAAATTCGTGTGTGCCACCATGATCAGAGCCGAACTGGGGAACGGTATTCGCCGATTCGGCCTCCATCTTGCCCTGCCATCTGGCCCAGCCGCGCCCAAACTGACGTTGGCTGAAGGCCGCTCGGTTGTCCATCCGCATGTGGAAGCTGAGGAACCGCATGAGTCGCCAGAGATGGAGGCTATGATCATCCCGCCTGGGCGCCTCGCTCAGCTCTGCGCCGATGCGCCCGGCTGTTTTCATCGCCTGCCAGGCGCTCAGCGCTTCAGCGACGTCATTGGCCTGTGCCTGCGTGAGCGGTTGCGATGACAGCACGGTCGGCGTTTCACCGGCCCGCAACCTCGTCTCCAGGTCTGACAGACGAAGGGCGCCCTCCGGTGCGCTGAGGAAGCGGGTGCGCGCTGCCCGAAAAGCGATCAGTTGGTCGACAGTTGTGGCATCGGAGGCGAGTTCGTTAGGCAGGTTGGCGAGGGCGCGGTCGAATGACGGTCGGTCGGTCGCGCGTTGGAGCGCCGGCAGGACCTCGTTGAGGACGGTCTGGTCATGTCGATCCAGCGCAGCGCGGATGAGCCGTCCAGCGTCATTGACGAGGTCCACCGGGGCGAATGTCAGCAAGCGTTTCTGAACCTGGTCCCAGCTTTCGCGGTACGCGCCAACCGGGGCTTCACGCTGCAAGTCGATAGCCTGTCGGGTTACCGCCAGACCTTCTCGAAGAGCCGAGACGTTGATGGCCTGCACCGTCGTGTCTGCCCGCTGTGCCTCGAGATCCGCTCCCAACTGCGCTCGGACCGCGCCTCCGATTGAGCCGTCAGCGTATCCTGCTTCCAGTTGCTCCTCGGCCGCCGTGATGTCGCGCAGGGCGGCCTGGACCGCCTCGCGTCGGGCGACGTCGACCCGCTCTGCCAGGGAGATGCGCTCGTCTTCCGGGATATCAGCAAGCAGACGCTCGGTGAACCGGAAGTCGGCTCGGGCGAGCCAACCGGTGAGTGCAGTGGCGACGTCGGAGGCAGGCCAGTATGTCGTCAGGTGTTCCCTGAGGGTTTGCCAGCCGCTGTCGGGAACGAGCGGCAAGCCCGTCGGTGAGGCGTCTAACGGCATATCCGGGTAGCGCAGGAGACGGTCGCTCAGGCCGTCGTCGATTCCCCTGCTGTTGCGCGGTGTCGCCGCCTCGGTCGGCACGTTGCCGCTGAGGAAGGTCGCAACACCGGCCAGAGCGTGGCGTATCGGCTGGTATGGCGCAGGGGCCAGGGCGTTGAAGGCGGCAGGTATTGCCCGGTTCAGCGCCTGCGAAAGTGCGTCAAGACGGCGGTGCAGCATGGACTGATCACCGCTGGCGGTTTTCCACTCGCTCGCCTGCTGAAGCCACTGATCGGCGACGCCGATAATGTCATGGACGTTGTCAATCAACTGGTTGAGGGCCATTCCTTCGATTGCTCGCCAACGGCCATAGCGATGGAAAGCGCGGTGCTGCGTCTGGATAACGTTCTCAATGGCACGCCGATCATGCCAGGGCTGAAGGCCAGTGTATAACGTGTCGACGCTCAGGCGCTGGTCGGCTGTCGCCGGCGCGAGCGCTACCGCGAGCTCGCCACCAGAGGCGCAAAGCGCGTGCAGGACGTCGCTCCCGAACACGATAGAGCGGTGTTGTGCCGCCTCAAGACTGTGGCGCAGGTCGGCGGCTGTGTGGCGCAGCCGTCCATCCAGCTCGGAGACGTTGCGCTGGCCGTTCACATCCTCCGGGGTGATCGGCAACTGCAATTCGGCAAACTGACGCACGGCAATGATGATGGGGTTGAGCGTCTCAAATGGCGTCGACAATTCCTCCAGCCAGTTGGCCGCGCCGGTAGCCGGCGAGCGCAGGGCGGGCAGAAGCGCAGCGGCTACGGCCAGGGCCGCGGCCACGTCGTCGGTGGGCCGCGGCTCGTGAAAGATCTCCAGCAGCTCCACTTCCACCACTTCGCCGCCGGTGAGCAGGGCACGACTTCCAATCAAGGCGGCAAGCACACCGGACGGAACCAGTGGGACTTCACCGGACGCCTCTTTGGACCGGGCGTACCAGTAGCCGCCGTCCAGGTCATCCGAAGCAAGCGCCTTCCAAAGGAAGCCCTCGCTGTCTGTCGTTGTTGTCTTGTCGGCTGGTCCGAGCGGCTGGTCGGCAGTCGCTACGCTGATCGTGTCGCCGGACGGCGCAACGGAGGTAGCCTCGTCAGACGCGAAAGGAGGCGCGCCCAAACTGACCGCATCATCAGCGACGCTCCCTAAAAGCGCTTCCGGCTCAGCGCTTGGGCGATCTTGATCAAGAGGCATGGCGTCTGCCGACCGTTCGGGGGTCCCGTCGGTATCAGATGCCGGACTGTCTATTTTTTCAGCAATCGCTTCTGCAACCTCGGCGGGCGCCTCGTCTACAACGGCGCCGCGCGGCGCGTCATCCAGCGTCGCGCCGGTCGTGGCGGACGCTGGTTCTTCCGGCAAGGCGGCGGTCGCCTCGTCCGGCGGCTTCAGTTCGCCGGGGATGGCGTCGTGAGCCTGCTGCACGTCGGACGACGGGTCAGTGGCGAGAAGGGTTGTTCCCGATGCGGGTTGAGGCGCCGCGGCAGCAACCGGCGCGAGTTCGGGCGGGGACACGACGGGCGGGCTTGCGGAAGCGTCTGGCGACCGCAACAGTGCCTCCAGTCGTGTGTTCATCTCCTCCGTACGAGCGTCCATGGCGGCGATCATTTCCCGGCGCTGGCGGCGCTCCGCCCACGTGCTCGGCTGCTGGGGTTCGATCTGCGGATACTCGTCTAGAAGCGCAGCGAATTGGTCCAGCAACGTGGCGGCCTCGTCCAGCCGCCCTTCCGGGCAGCCGGAGGCCGCCCAACCGTCACACGTCGTGGGTACGTTAGCGCCTGCCGCTCGCTCACAGACGATCGCCAGTTTCCGATCCAACTCGACCCGAACGCTGGTGTGTTGCTTTTCCATTGCCTTTTTGGCGGTGAGCGCTCTGACGGCCTCGACGAATGCCGCCGTGTTGTCCCAGACGGCATCCGTCGGTGGCAATGCTTCCAATTGCTCCAGCCAGCGGCGAAGGATCGACTCCGCAGGCATACCCCCAGCACCCGTTGCGGACCCCCCGGTCGGTCGGGCACGCTTGTAGATCATCCCTTCCCCGGTTGCGTCGTCCGATTGGCCGGCAGTATCCGAATCCTCCGCCGTTGTCCTGCCGTTGGGTTCGACTTCGGGGACCTTCGCTTTGGTCTCGACATTATCGTCCTGTGGGACGGTCGTCGCCACAGTCGGACCTTTGTCATCTGCCGACCTATTGGTCATGTATGCAATGGCGAGGTCAATCTGGATCGCCGAGTATTGCGGAAGCTTTTCCCGAACCTGCTGCGCAACTTCTTCCCAGTTCTCAAAGGTTATCTGTGGGTTGGGGGAAATTGCCTTTACTTCGGCGACAAGGCCGTGCCGAGCTCGCTGAGCCCAATGGGAGAGGAGCAAATCGTGGATAGCAGTGCTTGCTGTTAGCCAGTCTTCAATAGCGCTTCGCAGCACGGCAGTCGAACCGTTGAGAGGGTTGGAATGGCCAGTAATCAATTTTGCCTTTACAAGCTCGCGTGTCAAGTCGGCCCGTGCCTTCGCTGGCATCGCTTTGAGTGCCGGTGCAAGTTCTGCTGCGAGCGTAGCGCCGTGCGCTTTGTCTGTCGGTGAAAGCTTGCTTGGTACGAAAGTCTTGGGTGCTGCCATGGGGCTATCCTTTCACTTCTTGCCGGTCAGCAGCGCCTGGAGCGCTGCCACGCTTGGCATGCCGAGGTCGGGTGGGGGAGTATCGGGCGACTGACCTGCCGCCTGGTAGTCGGCTTCGGTTGGTGGGCGGCCGCGCAGCGCTTCCAGCCAGGCGGTGAGGTAGGCGTCGCCCCAGGTCAGGAGACGCGCGCCTTCGTCGATGGTGCGCCCGCCGGCTGTGCCTTCGGGCGGTGGAGTGGGTGGGTGACGGTCGGCGACGGCGGCGTCGAAGGTGGCGATCAGCACCTCGTCCGGGGTGATGCCGAGCGACGACGGCACCCCGGGCCAGGTGAGGGCGTAGCAGGTTCTGGCGTCGGGCGCGCCGCCCGGTTCGCTGATAGAGTCCAGGTGCATGCCCGGCGCGGGGTGGGCGCTACACCAGGCGGCGAGCTGGGTCTGGGTGGCGGATGACGGTGGTTGGCGAGTGGTGGTCGGAGTGTCGGGGCGGACGAAGCTTTCCAGGTCGGCAAGGGGGCTGTCCGGTCGCGCCTGCGCCAGTTCATCCAGTTGGCGGCGCGCTTCGGCCAGTTCCAGCTCGCCGCGGGCGACACGGGCGAGGAGGTGGGGCATCTCGGCAAGGATCGGCTGCAGCGGCCCAACGACCTCCTCGAACAGGCCGATACGGGTTTTCAAGACCCGGTAGGTGTCTTCCTCGATGGTGTCGCGCACGTAGAGGTTGACGATCTTCACCACCGGCGCCGTCTGGCCGATGCGGTCAACGCGGCCGATGCGCTGCTCGACGCGCATGGGGTTCCAGGGCAGGTCGTAGTTGACGATGGCGGTCATCCCCTGCAGGTTCAGGCCCTCCGAAGCGGCGTCGGTGCCCAGCAGGATCGTCAGCGGCCGCGCGTGCTGGCGGGCCGCCCGGGCTTTGATCTCGGCGCGGTCTGCCGCTTTCCAGGCGTTGCGCTGCCCATCCCAGACCTCCCCGCCGCGCCCGGAATAGCAGGCCAGGTGGTCGGCGTGGCGGGCGACCAGGCGTTCCCGCAGGAAGTCCAGCGTGTCCAGGTATTGGGTAAAGACCAGGACGCGCTGCCCTTCCGCCAGCAATTGTCCCAGAGCGGCCGCAAAAACGTCGTACTTGCTGTCGCCCTGGAGTGCGCCGAGGGCGGCCACGTAGTCACGCAGGTAGTCGCGTTCGCGCTCCAGCAGGCGGCGGCGCCGGGGATCGCCGGCCAGGCGCTGCAGGCGTGCGCGCTCGCGCAGGCGCTCGATTGCCGCGCTGCCGGCGTCTTCGGCCTCCCGTTCGTCGTCATCCGGTTCGTCGTCATTCTCGGCCTCCCGGACCAGGCCGGCGGCGTTGAGCCGGCCCAGGCTCAGTTCGATGGTGTTGAGACGGCGCTCCAGGCTGCAGCGGAAGGCGGCGAAGCTGCTGGACAGCCGTTTGCGGAAGACCGCCATGAGGAAGCCCACGCCGGCGCGCTCCTCCGGCGGCAGGTCGGCTAGGCGGTAGAAGTGGGAGCAGAGGTCGTCGATGCGGACGTAGAGGTCGCGCTCGGCTGCCGTCTGGAAGCTGACGGCGGCATCCACCGGCTCGCGGCGCGCCAGTTGGGCGACCAGCCCGCGTTCGGCGTAGGCACGCAGGGTGGCGCGGGTGTGGCGGAACATGGAGACGGCCAGCGGCGTCTGCCGGGCGAGCTCGGCGACCAGCGCGTTCGCCTCGACGATTGACAGGTTACGCAGGGCGAGGGCCCGCCCGGCTTCTTCCCGTAGGCGGGGCACGAACGAGCGCCAGGCAAAGGGGTTCCAGCCGGGCGGCGGCTGGACGGCGGCCAGGTCTGGCGCGCCGTGCGCCACGGCCAGCCGAGCCATGGCCACCACCTCCGGTCGAACGTCTCTGTTGGCGGCGAACTGGCGCAGGCGCTGGAAATAGGCGTCGAAGGCGCTCGCCTGGCGCCAGCTCTGCCAGCTTGGCGCGTCCAGGCCGCAGAGCAGGAGCAGGTCGTGGACCTCGTGGGGGGCCAGTTGCATTGGCGTGGCGGTGAGCAGCCAGAGGCAGCGGTAGGCGTTCCGCCGGCGCAGCTCCTGCAGCAGCGCCAGGAACTGGTTCGGCTGGTGGCGGCCAAAGACTGTCCGGCGGGCGGCGTGCGCTTCGTCCACGATCAGCACGTCCCAGGGGCGGGCTGCCAGCAGCATGGCGCGCCGGTCGGCGCGGGCGATGAGCTGGCGGGAGACGACGATGACGCCGTCCTCCTCCAGCGGGCGGGCGGCGGGGCGCAGCCGCCCGGCCACGTCGCGCAGCGTCTCGCCGTCGTAGAACCAGGCGGTGATGGCGAACTTCTCGCGCAGTTCCTGCAGCCACTGGCGGGCCAGCCGGCGCGGCGGGATGATCAGGGACCGTTGCACGTCGCCGCGCAGCAGCAGGCGGCGCAGCGCCAGCCCGGCTTCGATCGTCTTGCCCAGCCCCACCTCGTCGCAGAGCAGGAAGGCTTGCGGGTAGGCGCCGACGACGCCTTCCACCACGCGGGTCTGGTGCGGAAAGGGCAGCAGGGTGAGCGGCGCCAGCGCCAGGCTTTCGCCGCCCGGTCGGCGCGGCGCCTCCAGCAGCCAGTGGGCGGTCAGGCGGTCCAGCAGGGCGGTCGGCAGAGGCGGTGGCAGGCGCCGATTGTCGGTGAGCGGGTCGCGCTCCGGCGGGCCGTCCGGCTGGGCGAAGCTGATGAGCTTGTCGCGCACGGCGTTGGGCAGCGACAGCACGTGCAGGCCGGGGTCACGGCCGTGCCAGAGGGTGTCGAACTCGCGCGTCTCCACCTGGATATCCTCGGCGTCCTGCGGGGAGTACCAGGAGCGGCGGACGTCGAACTTCTCCCGGTTGCGCGTCCAGGCGGCGCCGGTCTCGTTGACGGAGCCTTGAAAGGCGACGCTGTCCCCTGCCGCGTCCCAGAGCACGCCGGACTTGACATGGAAGAGCGCTCCCTGGCGGCCGGGCAGGTAGGGCCGCCCGTCGGGATCCAGGGGCAGCGCGATCTTCACTTCCAGCAGCCCCGAGGCGACCATCCAGGCCAGGGCGCCGAGGCGGTGGCGGGCGATCTCGTCCTCTTCCGGCCGCCAGCCAGGCGGCAGGCCGAGCCGGCGGCACTCCTCATCGGAGGGGGCGAAGTGCCCGAGCAGCCGGCTGCCCAGGCTTTCCGCCAGTTCCGCATGGCCGCGCTCGTAGGCGTCAACGTCGGCGGCCGTCCAACTGGCGCTGGTGATCAGCCGCATGGCCGGGCGCCGATCGTGGGCCGTCGCCTGGCGGATGAAGCCGGCCAGCCCGGCGGCCACCTGAACGAGTGCGCCGGAATCGAAGTAACCGGCCTGGCGGTCGTAGCGGATCGCTTCAGCCAGCACCGGCCCGTAGAACTCGTCGACCAGCCGCCCCGCCTGATCGGCATAGTGGCGGCGTAGATCGGCCAGCGCGCGAAAGGGCATGTTCGGTCAGCGCCTTCCCGCCGCCAGCGCGAGGTCCCAGACGCGACGCGCCTGCACGGCGGTCGCCTTCCAGGGGTCGGTCAGGGCTCGCCGGCCGAAGGTCTCCTCCAGCAAGGAGAGGGTGACAGCGAAGGCGCCGCGGAACTCCCGCCGCGCGGCGTAGCCGGAGGTGCGCAGCCAGTGGCGCAGCGCTTCCGGGCCGCGGGCGTCGGCGTCGGCGCCGACCATGAGGGCGATGGCGTTCCAGACAGCGGCGCCGAGGAAGTTGGGGAAGGCGCGTTCCTCCCAGGCGTCGGTCTGCTCGCGCGCCGCCCGCCCGCTGAGCGCCGGCAGTCCTTGCAGCCGGCGGGCGAGGGCGCCCAGGTTCAGGTCGGCGGGGCCGCTCAGCAGGTAGAGGTCCTTCTTCTTGCTCACCAGCCCCATGCGCTCGAAGTCGGCGGGGTCGACGTTGAGCGCCTTGGAGAGCTTGCGCACGTCGTCGGAACTGGCCTGCTCGCCGGCGAAGGTGTCCAACCAGAGCCAGAGCGTCTGCGTGTCGCGATCGACGTCGGGCGCATTAAAGCTATCCAGATCGGCGAACTCGGCGCGGCTGAAGATCTCGCGCTGGATGCCTTCCAGCCGCCAGTGGCCGACGGCGGCGTAGGCGGCGTCCAGGGCGACGCCGAGGTCAATGGCGCGGCCGGCGAAGTCGGTGACCGGCCAGTTGCGGGCGACCTCGCCGAGGGCGGGGCCGAGCGCGCTCAGGTAGAGGTCGGTGCCGCGCAGACCCTGCCGGCCGAAGAGGGCGGCGGCGTTGCGGGCGACCTGACCGACGCGCGTCTGGGTGGCGCCCCAGTTGCCGACCGGCTGCTCGCGCTCCTCGCGCGGCAGGCAGAGCAGCAGCACGGTGGAGCGGGCGGCGTCCAGACCGTGGATATTGAGGCTGGATTCGGCCTCGGTGTGGATCGGGGCGGAGGAGCGGATCTCGAAGCCGGCGCGGATCAGCGCCATACCCAGGGAGCGCCAGGCGTTGGTCTCGCGGTGATTGAACATGACCACCATTCGTCCGGCGGGGTGGAGCAGGGAGCGGGCACGAGAGAAGACGGCGGTCATCTTGTCCTCGTAGAAGCGGTCGGCCCGTTCCCTGGTCGTCGGCGGTTTGGGGCCGGCAGCGGCCAGCGCCGCCGTTCTGGCCTCGCCGACCCGCCGACCGGCAGCGCGCTCCCGCGCCAGCGCAGCGTCGTGGCTCGCCTGCCAGCGCGCCCGGTCCGCCGCCGCCGCCGCCGCCCAGCGGCTGTTGTTGGCCACCGCCTCCCGCCCCGACTCCGCCAGCGGCTCGGCGAAGAGCGGGGCCAGGCCGTGTACGTCACGCAGGGAGCGTTTGAGCCAGACGTAGAAGAAGTTGGAGAGTTCGGAGTACTGCACGTTGTTGTAGTAGGGCGGATCGACGCAGAGCAGGTGGACGCTGCCCGGCGGCGGCTCGGCCAGCGCGGCGGCGTCGTTGCAGGTGATGGTGGGCGGGATCACCTCCGGGCGCAGCACGAAGGCGCCGCTCGCCCCGCCGGCAACGCCGGCGCCAGCGTCGTCCCCTTCATCGGCGGCAGGCTCGTCGGCGTCCCCATCCTCGTCGTCGGCGCCGTCCAGCGTCACGTTCTGGCCGTGGATCAGGCGAGCCAGCGCGTCGTAGGCGCCGATCACCTGGGCGGCGCCCCACAGCACTGTTTCGCGCGCTCCTTCGAACTCGCCGAACGCCGGACGGAAGGCGAAGTCGTGCCGGGAGAAGGTTTGCGTGACTTTGCGCCGCGTATAGTCCCAGAACGTGTTGACACTGTTGTAGTTGACGACCTTGCTCAGGATGAAGGCGAGGTAGACGCAGACGGCCTCCGCCTCCGCCGGCGGCAGTTCGGCCTGCACCCGCGCCTGGGCGGCACGGATCTCCTCCAACACCGTCATATTGGTGAGCAGTTGGCGGGGTGCGAAGAGGTCGCGCCACTGGCGCATGCCCATGTTACGCATCCGCAGCGTCTCGTCCCCCGGTTCGATCTCCTCGTCCGGTACCAGCCCGGCGGCCTCCCAGTGGGGCAGGCGGCGTTGCAACTCCTCCTCGGCGGCGCGCACCGCCGCCAGGTCGGCGGCCAGCGGGGCGCGGAAACGCCAGAGGGAGCGCACTTTCGACTCGCCCTTGCGGTAGGTCAGGCGGACCGGCACCTGCGAGCAGACTACGTACAGTTGCGCGGCCAGGCCGCCGGGCCGCGCCTGGGCGACCGTCTTCACCTCGTCGCCATCGACCACCCGCCCACAACGCGGGCACAGCGCCTTGCCGTCGTCGTAGGTCGGCGTGTTCGACGGGTGCCACTCCGTGAAGCCAGGCCGCGGCCAGACGCAGGCGCCCCACTCCGCCTTGCGCACGATGCGGAAGGTGCAGTCGTTGCCGGAGCCGTAGCGCGGCACTTCGGGAAAGGCGGCGGTATCGTCGTTGCCCCGCCCTGTTACCAGGCTATAGTTTCCGGCGAGAGGAATGTTCAGGGCGCATCCCGGGCACGGGACAGTCCGCAGCCAGAGGTAGGTATTCTTTTTGGCCTCCTGATCTTCCGCCGGTTCTCGGTTTAGGATGGAACGGCTAGAGAACTTTGCGGTCGCGCTCGCCTGTTCCTCCGGCCACCACTCCGAGGCCGGTTGGAACGGGAAATAGCGCGAGAGCCGCTCGCGAACCCTGGCATCAATCTCGTGGGCGTATCGCTCAATATGGGGAACAAGCGCGTTGCCGAAGCGAGCCGGGTATTCCATCGTTGCCTTGAGCACGGTAGCAGCGACAGGATTCAGGTCATTAGCATGCACCTTGAAGCCGTAACGAACGCCTTCCAGCGGAATCGTGCCGCCACCCGCCATGAAGTCAAGGATCGTAATGGGCTCATCCGGACGCATTTCAAACATGCCGCGAATCACCCGATGGAGTTCCGCTAACAGTTCTCGGGTCGGCGTAATCGCGAAGGCGCGCTCGTGGCGATAGCCCCAGACCGAACCGAGCGTGATGTTCTGCCCGTTGTTGGCACCTTCGGCGGCGGCCAACCGGCGATAGGCACGGTCTGCGTCACCCAGAATCTCCAGCGCCCGCAGGAAAACGTGTGACGCCGGCGGCATCTCTGTCGGACCAATGTCTGCCAGGATGTGCTCAAAGAAGGCCCGTTGCGGCTCGTATTTGCGCGACAACCCCGTGAGGTCCTCCGTCGTTGGCTCAGGGACGACGGGCGGGAGGACTGATGCATCAAGGCGCAGGTCAAACGGCAGCAGCGCGGCGAGGATGGCGGCGCGGCAGACGGTGGGCGGGCGGCGCGCCCACCAGATGTGCAGCCGGTTCTGGGGTGGTCGCTGCCGGGCGTTGTTGTCGCGCTGCGATTCCGCCGAGAGGGACGCGCAGGGCAGCCCTGCCTCCAGGAACGATGGCTTCGTCTTGATGTAGCGCTCCGTCACGCCATACCCTCTTTCTCGCTCCCGGTGGCCACGCCGGCAAATTCTCCCCCGAACAACGAGGGCGTATCCTTCTTCGTATTCTTTCCGCGCGGGCGCATGGAGTGCGACACGGGCGCGTGGTCCTGCGCCGCGTCCTCGTAGATGAAGAGCGTGCGCAGGGCGGCGCGGCCGGCGGCCTGGCGGTAGCCATAGAAACAGAGCGTGAACCAGTACAATACGACCTCGGACGGCAACTCGGTTAGCCGCTGCTGGAAGTCGCGCCGCTGGGCCGGCGTGGTCAGGTAGCGGGCGGCGGAGAAGGCCAGCGCCAGGCGCATGCCGTGCTCGTGGCACAGCCAGCAGACCTCCGGTTGCCGCCCGAAGGTCTCCGCCGCGACCGGACCGGGCTCTTCCACGGCGGCCAGCCAGGGCGCCGCCAGCCCGCGCAGCCACTGGATCGACTCCGGGGCCGAGGCTGAACCGAGCAGGCGAGCGTTCGCCTCGCGCAGCCGGTGCGACGGGTGCTCCGGGAACATGGCGACTTCCCAGACCTGCCCGCGCTTTGCTTGGTGACGCACCCGCAGGCGGAAGCGTTCCATCAGTAGGTCGTGACCGCCAGCCGGCCCCGCGCCGGCACGGCCCGCACCTCCAGTTGACCCTGCCCGGCGTTCATCAGCGCAGTCCGGTAGCTCAGCAAGGCCGGATCGTTGGCCGCCACCGGCGGCTCGAACGTCAGTTGCACTTTGATGGTCAGGTGCAACTGCCCTTCCCTGGCGAAAGGCCAGATGTTCGCCAGCAGCGCGTTCAGCGATTCCAGCCGCCCCGCAAAGGCGAAATGGACCTCCTCTTTGCCGGTCGCCTGCTCGCGTTCGCCATCGGCTTGGACGGCGACGCGCACGGCTGCCGTGGGCGGGTGGTCGGGCCAGGTGGCGCGCACGGTGTTGTCGAAGGTGGTGCGGTCCTCCGCCGTGAGCGTGATCTCGCGCAGCAGGACGTTGGGGAAGGCAGCCAGCGCGTCCCAGACGGCGGTGAGCGCCTCACGCGGCGTGCCGGCCGCTTGCACCGGCTGGGGTCCATGACCGGGGCGCAGCGACTGCACGGCGGCGTCGCGGGCCGAGCCGGGTTCGACCAGCGTCCAGAGCGGGCCGACCAGGAGGCTGGCCGGCGCGTCGTCCTCGGCGGTGAAGTAGGCGGGGTCGTCCCCGCCGCGCAGCAGGCCCCAGGCTCCCGCCCGCAGGCCGTCGCGCAGGACAGTCTCCAGGCTGACGCGGGTCAGCCCCGGCCAGGTGTCGCGCGCCCGGCGCTCCAGCAACTCGGTCGGCAGTTCCTCCACGCCGGCCAGCCAGGCGCGTTCGCGCAGGGTGTGCGCCGTCAATTCCGGGCGCGTCGGGCTATCGTCCTCGCCGGGCCGTTGCCGGGGGTAGAGGTCCTGCTGCAACGCGGCTTCGTAGGTCCAGAGTTCCGTGTCGCCGTCCAGGCGCGGCAGGGAGGGCCACTCGGCCGGCTCGTCGGCGCCGATAGCAAGCTGACGCTCGCGCAGGACGAGCACCCATTCCCGCGCCATGGCGCCCTGGCGCAAGGCCTGCCAGAGCACGCTCCGCTCCGGCAGCACGGGGAAATGGGGGCTGGCCGGCAGGGCTTCCCACAGCCTTGCCGTGCTGGCGGCCGGTACGTGCTCGGCGCCCTCGCGCGGCCAGAGGTAGTCCCAGACGTCCCGCGGCTCGATGGCGCTCACCGGGTGGATGCGGTCTTGCACGGCGGCGGCGCGATCGTAGAGCAGCGCGGTTTCCGCCACCACCGGCGTCAGGTCGGCAGCGTTGGCGGCGGTGTAGACCTGCTTCTCGGCGCGGTTGTAGTAGGTCCAGAGAGCATCGGGGCCGCTCGTGAGGCCGGCGCGCAGCGTGGGCAGCAGGTCGGCCGGGCGAAGCAGGATGGGCAGGGCAGGCTCGCGGCGCAGGCGGTCCCACACCTCCGCCGTGCTGACCGAACGTTCGTCGTCGCGCCAGAGCGGCGGGCGGCGCACCACGTCCGGCGCCAGGACGACGCGGCCGCCCGTCGCTTCCGGGACCAGCTTCTCGTTCTGGCGGAGGCACTGCAGGATCGGCGTCTCGGCCACCGGCCGGTGCAGGCCGCCGGAGCGTCCGCTCGCTTCGGGCACCTCGCCGAAGTCGACGCGATAGCACTCCAGCAACTTCCCGCCTTCGCCTGATTCGTTTGGCCGGGAAAAGAGGTCGTAGACCTCGCGTCGGCCGGCGCCTTGCGGCAGCGCCAGGATGCGGTAGGCCTCCAGCACGCGCGAGCGGATATGTACTTCCTGCACATTGGCTTTCACGGCGACTTCGTCCCGGTCGTGTTGCAGCGCCAGGAACTCGGCGGGGACGCCGGAGGCGCCGCGCTGGGCAAGGTCACGCAGCGCGCGGAAATCCCGGCCATCGGTTTCGGCCAGGGACGCTTGCTCCTGCTCGATGCTGCGCTGGACCCGCTCCCAGGCCAGCAGTTGGCGGACGGCTTCCTTCATCCCGTCGACGCGCGTCGGTTCGGCCAGCAGGAACAGCAGGTTGTTGCGGTAACTGCGCGGGCTGGCGGCGGCCCCGCTGCGTTCCAGCAGGTCCCGGCAGAACGTCAGCCGCTCCCCGGCGCCGACGCTGCCGCACTCGCTGTCGTAATGGACGACGGCCAGGCGTACGCGCTCGGCGCTGTCGGCGATGGCGGTGTGATCGGTGGGGAAGGGCACCACCTGGAAGGACTGGAAGCCGCTGAAGAGGTCCTGCACCCAGCGGTCCAGCGTTTCCCGCGCCTCGCCCGGTTCCACCTGGCGCAGCAGGTCCTGGAAGCGCTTGTTGACGGAGGCGCGGGTGCGAAACAGGTAGCGGTCGGCTTCGCGGCGCATGTACCAGGCGTTGCGCTCCGTTTCCTCCAGGCCGCGGGCGACATAGGCCAGGTCACAGCCGGGCCGGCCAACGGCCAGCGCGGCTTCGGCGGCGGTCAGGCCGCGCGAGCCGGCGGGCAAACTGTGCAAGAAGACGGCCAGCGCAGCGTCGGTGGCGGCCGGCCAGGGCCAGCCCGCCTCCACGTCGCCGGCGTGGGTGACACCGCCGAGCGAGACAACGTCTTCATCCAGGGCGTGGGCAAAACTGGTGCGGCCGAGCCGGCTCAGCAACTCCGTGCGCAACTCCTCCCGGCGCAGGTCAATGTGCTGCGGCTGGAGCAGCGGCGTGTCGCCCAGCTCGTGCTGCCGGGCCCATGTCGCCCGAATGGTACGGGCGACCAGCCGCAACGCGCCGCGCGTGGCCTGGAACTCGGGAATATCGGCCAGCCGGTCGGCGAAGAGCTGGATCAGTTCGGGGTGGAACGGGTAGCCGGCCTGGATTTGCTGCTCGTAGTCGGCGTGCAGGGCGCGACCATCGATCACCACGCCGGCCTCCTGCTGGGCGACATAATAGTCGTGATAGGCGCGGGCGACGGCCGGGGCGGGGCTACTATCGACCGCCGCAAACAGGCGCCGACCCAGCACCGCTGCCCGTTCGTTGCTCTGCGTCGGCGTCAGGCCACGCGCCTGCCGGCCCGCCGTCTGCATGACTTCATCAACGGTGTCGATCACGGAGGGGATGGCGGCGCGCAACTCACCAGTGAGGCGGCGGTTGGCATCCTGTTCGCTGGGCAGGGTGAGCAACACGACGGTGCCGGCCCGGCGGGCGGCGACGCCGAAGAGCGTCTGCAGGAAGGTCGGCCACTGGCTGTTCAGGCGGGCGCGCTGGTGATCGGCGGGTAGGGCGAAGCAGCGGGCCATATAGAGCACGAGCTCGTCGACCACCAGCAGGGCGGGGCCGTCGCCGAGCGCCGCCTCCAGGTCGCCCCGGCTCGGCGCGACGCCGCGCTCGTCGTGCTCGCGCAACCGCTCGTAGCCGGCAAGGCCGCCGACCATCGCCGCTAACTGCCCCCACGGCGTGAAGACGCGCACCTGGCGTCCGCCAACGTCAAGAGCAATGCCACTCAGCGGATCGGACTCTTCGCCGACGAAGGCGCCGACGCGGGCGGAGCCCGCCACCGGGAGATGATCAATGCCGTAACCGCTGAGCAGCGGCGCCAGGTCGGCGCCGGAGCGAGCGACGTGACAGGCGGCGATCAGCGCGTGCGTCTTGCCGCCACCGAAGCCGGTTTCCAGGCGGTAGACCGGCGTGCCGCCGGAAACGCCCGCCAGCCGATCGCCAACGTCGCGCAGCAGCACTTTCAGGCTGGCGGTGGGGTAGGTGCCGGCGAAAAAGCGCTCGGCGTCGCGGTAATCCTCGTGTGCGCGGCCGGTCAGCACGTCCCAGAGGTCGGCGGCGAAGATAGAGTCGGGCAAGTCGCCCACGAGCACCTCGCGGCGGGGGATGCAGTGCTCAAAGATGGAGGGCAAGGGGGGCATAGGTATCCTTCCAGTCACGCCCGCCAGCGTAGCGCGCAACTGGTGTGGACGCAAGGCCCCCGAAGGCCGAGCCGTTCCCGTAGTTACTGCCGAGCGAGCATAACCTCTTCGGTGGCTATGACGGGCAACCATTGCTCATCATGCAAGCGCTGCCACGCCTTGCGAATATGCTCGGCCTTGAGCAATTCGCGCTTCCGCTCGCTCCAAGCGTGTACCCTGTCCACCGCCACCGCAGCATCCGCTGCCGCCGCCGAATCTTCTTGGGTCACCCAATGGACAGTCGCCAATAGTTCCATGCTATGCGGGGTCTCGAAACCCTCGATCAGTTGGCTAACCCGCGCTAGCGGCTGTTCCGCTTCAGGCGTCGTCGCGAGGAAGGCGCGGGCTGCCTCGCTCGCCTCAGGCAGCGGATAGATCGTGGCCTGCCGGCTCCGATCGCCATAGCCACGAAGGTAGTGGCCTTCCATGCGTTGCATGACGTGATTGAGACTTTCAGCGTATGGTCCGTATGGTCCTTTCGCCCAATCCAAACGAAAGGGAACGCCGGCAACCTGGAGAAAGTAAGCGAGCTTCTGAACTTCCAGGAGGGTGAGACGATAGCCAGGGATCCCGTACCGTTCCAGGATCAAGACGAGGACAGCACGAGCCAGCGTCATCCGTGGCCTGCTCGTTGCCACGGGCATTTCTGTTGTCTCGGGCGCGCGGCCAGGGCCGAAAAGGATCACCTGGACATCGCTCAGGTCGGCAAACGCCGCCTCAATGCGCGGCTTGACATCCGGCCAATGCAGACCACCGTTGCCGCAGCCGAGCGCCGGTATGGCGATCGAATGGATGTCATACTGCCGCACCGTCTCAATCAGCGCCGTCAAGCCGGACTCGATGTCTTCCAGACGCGACCGGGCTTTCCAGTGCCGCTTCGTTGGAAAGTTGATGATGAACCTGGGGTTCAGCAGGCTCTCCGTCGGCACTACGAACATGTGGCCAGGCTGTACCTCATGGGCAGCACAGGCTTGAACATAACGGCGATAGTTCTCGGGGAACGCCTGCTTGAACTGCAGCGCCACGCCTTTGCCCATGACGCCGACGCAATTGACAGTATTGACGAGCGCCTCGGCGTCGGCTGTGAGCAGATTGCCGTTTCCGCTTTCCATCATCCGATCCCTCGAACAAGTGTACTATATTCCTAACGCCATTACCACTCTACCGAAGGACGGTGATGCTGCACGGTATATCAAGCCATCCTCTCAGCCGCGTTGCCCGATGGTCAAAGTTGGTAGTACCAGTCCTGATGAACTCTGACCGGCGGCTGGTGCCGTTCCGTGCTCAGCAGACCGTTGACGACGCGCTGCATCGTGGCATTGATTACACCGATTTCCAGGATCGCCGACCAGGGCAACACATGCCAGATAAGAAACTCCGCTTGCCGCCTGCGTCCGCTATCGCCATCACCATTCGCCCACGCCCACTGTCTCGCACGCATAATCGACCAGTCAACTCGGTCTAACGCATCAAGATCATCGAAGAAGTTGGTAAGCGACATGATGCCGTGTCCATCAGTAAACGCAAACTGCAGTCCCATCGCCTGGACCTGTTGGGCGGTCGTTACCAGATGGATAACAGGAGCTTGACCACCATCATAGCCGACCACCTTGCCCCGACTAATCGAATACAACATTGGTGAGCGTGGTGCGAAGTAGAACGGGACATAGTCATGCAGCACACCGCCTGGTCCGTGTGTCACGACGGTCCTCGCTCGGCGATCCTGAATGCGCGCATGCGCAATGTCAACGTAGTTGATTCCTGAAGGGCGCAGTGCCGAACAGCAGATCAACCCGCCACGAGTGATGATTGACGGGAGATTACCTGCGTGAGAAATGTGATAGATGGGCGTGGGTAGCGGGATCACGGCTTCCGTCGGCTTTCAGCTACCAGAGCGTCGCGAGAATGGGCGCTGTCCTACTCGCCATGGTACCGCGACCGCAGTCGCGGCCCGGTACTCCAGATGCAAACTCCGTTCGATTGCTGATCGCTAATTTGCGTCTCACCCTTTGGCTGCCATGAACAGATGATGAATGCTGAAGGGAACCGCCTCGTGTGCGCGGTTGTGCCGTGTCTCGCGGGCGCGAGCATCCCCTGGCAGCGCCGTGGAAGGAAGAAACGCTTCGGGCGCAGCCATGCGCAGCGCAGTGGCCTGCCGTCGGATGTTCCCTTCGACGTTGGTCATCGCCTGGGAGATGTTGCCGTCAAGCACGTAGCCAACCATCCCGCCATGGCGCACTGCCTTGGCGTACCGACCCGTGACAAATCGCAGCATACCGAACTTGACATATTCCGCCGTATATGGATGGCGTACACCATCCCGGATCACATTGAGCCGCTTACCTTCCAAACAGAAATAGGCGCCTTCTGATTCTCCAGATAGATTGAAGACAATGTCCATGACGCCGAGGTCTCCTTCTACCTGAGGTTCTATTTCGACCTGCTGATAGTGGATTTGGAACGGCAGTATCCGAGCAGCATGATTCATCCGGAGCGCTCGACACAGCGCAATCGTGATTTTGTCTTCGAACTCGTCCGACGATGGGGAGAGCATTCCCTCCCAGGTTGCGATGACCAAAGTCAGGATGTCGGACACGAAAGGGCCAATCACATCCTGCCACTCGTTCGATGAGCCGACTATCGTCACGCGAGACTCTGTGGCGGGTGCATGAGGATACTGCCGGCAATCTCGTCGGCGTCATTCAAGGCGGCGGTCTGTGTCCAGAACCGTTGGCCGATGGGCTTCATCAGATAAAGACGATCTCCGTCAAAAATCTTGATGCCGCGGATGATCTCGACCATGTTGATCTTCTGTGATGTAACCTGGCGGAGGTGCTCAAGTACAACCAAGAGATCTCCGAGGTCCTCCAGGTGCATGGATGTTAGTTCGCCGCGACGAGTCTTTTGCAGTACGACGAGGCCAAGCCCGATGTTCATGGAGGCTGTCGCGCTGCCTTGCACGACGAACGCACTACCCTTAGCCCACCCGTTCAGGGTGTCGCACAGTCGACGTATGTAATCGTTTCGCTGATCCGCCTTACTCGGCGTGATGGTAGGTACGTGCTGTCGGTTCCTGGATGGTCGGGTGCTGGGAACGATGACGCGAATCGTGTCATCAACAAGGACTTTCTCGGTCGGCAGAACGTCGAAATACTCGTCCACCAGGTTCCGTGCAGCAGCGTCGGCGCTCTGCACAATACCCTTACGATTAGTGAAGTCGTCGTCGGCCTTCGCTGCCGCCGACGTCACAATCTGGGCAACCTTGTTGACGCAGTCCCAGGCGTGCGCGGAGTTTGGCATTGCGTCTGGTAGTGGAAATGGCAGTCGGAGTAGTTCCTCTACATGAACCTTTTGCCGGCTTATGCCCCAATTGGAAGAGGTATGAAAAAGAAAATACCTCGCGAGCGGCGAACGAAGGTACGCGGCGAGGAAGATAAGCAGGCTCCGGTCCTCAATAGGAGCGCTAATCCCGCGGAGAGCGTGTCGGAACGAGACGTCGAAGTCGGCGAAGGCTACACTATTAAATCCAGTCGAAACGATGACGTGCGGAAATCGGAATATATCTGTGCCCTTGTTTGACCTGCTTCTTACGAGAACTTCCTGTGTAGGTAGTCGGTTGCAGTCATTGGGAAGCAAGAATAACTTTATGGCGGAGGACTTTGCCTCAATAAAGTGATGTGACGGTAGTTGAATCGTCCGTGCCATCGCCGGGTCGTCGTTTGGTCCCACTGGCTGGAATCCCTCAGCTATAAGCCAGGACTTTTCCGGCGCTGTCTCTGTCGTCTGCCGAATATGATCACGTAGACGGGAATAGAGTACGAGTCGGTCAATCAACCGACGGTCTCGGGCTGTAGCCCAGTATCGTTGCTTCCATATTTGGGGGGCATCCGGCCCTTGCAAGTCGTCAAGCACCGTGCTCACACTGAACGTGCAACGATCGTCTGGCATAACGGCGACAACGTCCGCCCGGGTTGCCATCCAGTCCACTTTTGGCGCCCAGTATTCAAGGGCATGTCGCAGGTCGTTCGGCGGGTTGTTCCGGTAGGTGAGCACAATCGCTGGATGGCGGGCCTCCTCGAATAGAAAGTTTTGGTAATCTGCGAGGTTGAGTACGTGATCTACGGCGTGGCGCCTGAATAGGTTCCGTTGAAAGTCTAGTGCGGTTGTGCTGTGATTGAACAGTGTGCCGTGCGGAAGGATAAGACAAATTCTCCCACTGTCCGCGACGTGATGCGCCGCTTTCCAAACGAACGACGCTGCGATCTGCTTGTCCGGGATGGGGTATGGATGAGCGGGCTGGGCGCACCACAGGGCGGCGGGCGTGCCAGTCGCTGCAGTGCTCCCCCACGGCGGGTTACCGATGACCAGATCGGCATCCATGGGGTACCCGGCGTCATCAGCGAAGAAATCACCGCACCGGATGTTGCCTTCAATCTCTGAGTCCGCGGTGTTTCCCGAGTAGTGGACGAGCCGCGGTAACTTATGGCCATTCCGCTGCAGTTCCTGAATATCCCGAGGCGTGAGCTGAGCCAGGTACGCGAGGTACAGGCTGAACGCGGTGATCCTGCACGCCGTGGGATTGATATCTACGCCGTAGAGACCGCCACAAAGGACCTCCCGTAATTCTCGCGCTCGGCGGTCATTGCCGGCCGTCGGGTTCGCCCGCTTCCACTCCTCAGCCATGCGGTTAAACAGGCCGACCAAAAAGATGCCTGACCCACAGGCGGG
This sequence comes from Chloroflexota bacterium, assembly GCA_036734945.1. Lineage (GTDB taxonomy): Bacteria > Chloroflexota > UBA4733 > UBA4733 > UBA4733 > UBA4733. Next base: position 56,707 of record DAIMXP010000006.1, on the reverse strand, counting down.
ATCGAAATAGTGGCGGCCGAGCAACGACGGGGATTCGGCGAGCGCCACGTCGAGAACAAGTTCAGCGAGGAACCGTGGCGTGTAGAACGCGCCTTGCTGCTTCTCGGCGCCTTTCAGGAACCGCTCGTAGATCGCGCTAATCACCTCAACCGGGACCACCGCGAAGTTGTAGGGCCAGAACGCGCCCTGACCGGTCACCACATTCGTCGCCTGAAAAAACCTGTCGAGGGTATCGAGAACCGCGGGAGACACCAATTGGGCTTCCACGTCAAGATCATCGCTGAACAGGTCGCCGTTGAAATCGTCGCCCAGCTTCTGGAAGAGATCGTAGAGATACTGCTTTGCCTTGGTTCTTGGTTGCAAGCGCAGCACGTCCCGCAGGTGCTGTGCCCCCGGCAAGCCAAGGGCTTCCAGATAGCTCTGGCCGATTACCTCACGGTCGAAGAGGTAGCATACGAAGACAAGCCGACAGAGTAGCGCGTCTAGCACGTCGGCGGTGCCAGCAGAAGTGGCGAGGAGTGCTCCCCGAGTCGCCTCCAGGTTCTCGAGCAAAACTCGATCGACACGATGAGCCGGATCAAACAATGCCGCATGTTGCCGGAAATAGTCGCCGGATTGGACGGCCGGTAGGAACTCGCGAAGCGCTTACGAAGCTCGCTGCAGAGTTTCCACCAAGCTGAGCATGGGAACACCGGATTGCCTGCTCGGTAGCCTTGGCTTACTGAGACTCGAATAGACATGGACCTGATCCGGCGCGACGAGCACGAGCACTGCTGCCCCACCGTAGTTCCAAAAGGTGCTATGAAGTTTCGCAACTTCCGCTGTCTCGATGCGCTCAACCCGTTTGAAATAGACGAGCGGGGTAGTTTCACTGCAGAGGACGCCGTCGAGCGTCAGCAGTTCAAAGGCACGGCGCACGACATAGCTCTGCGAGGCGTCTACCCCAGGCGTATTCAAGTCCGAGGGGCTGGCGAAGAACCCCTTTGCTTCGTCCGAGACGATGCCGAATTCACTTCGCCAGTCGTTCATTGCAACGCTCATGGCAGATCTCCGGCATCCTAGCTCACCAGCACAACGTCAAGAGCCGATTCTTTCGCCTAGACTATTACACCCTGCTCGTACAAACGTCAAACGACGGGTGCTGCAGCCGCCGATGGTCACGCCGCTCCTAGATCCTTCGCGACCGAACGTACAAGTACATGCTTCACACGTACATATAGAGGGGAGCGTGATCCGTGGCCAAGTGATCCGAGAGGAACGACCGTGGGCCGTGTGGTGACGATCGAAATATCGGAAGCGGCGGCGCGCCGTGCTCAGGAGACTGCCGTCAAGAGCGACCGTCGGGTCGAGGACGTCCTCGCGGAGTGGCTTGATCGCATGGCTGTCGATCCACCGGTCGAAACACTGCCCAACGACCAGATCCTTGCCCTCTGTCGGCCGGAATTAGCGGAGAGCTGGCAAGACGAATTGGGCGAACTACTGGCCCGCAATCGGGAGGGCATATTGACAACCCTGGAGCAGGCTCACTTCCACGAACTGATGCATGTCTACCGCCGTGGGCTGGTGCGTAAAGCCCAGGCTTTTCAGGTGGCCGTCGCACGCGAACTGATCCCGTCCCTCGGCTGAACGGTGGCGCCGCGCCTGAGAATACCTTTGTCGGTCTCACGCCAGTCGGACCAGCCACCGTCGAAGCACTGCATCTGAGCACCGATCCCGATGCGTTGATCGTTCGCAGCTACTGGATTGCTGCTGGGCGGCACCCGCCGCAAGAGTAACAAGGACGACGGGTCAAGCGTAATCCCCACCCTGCTCATCCAGCCAGCGCTTTCGCTCGGCATAGTCCGGCATCGCCAGGTCGACGCGCTTCCAGAAGGCGTCGTCATGGTGGGGGACGGCGAGGTGTACCAATTCATGGATGACGACATAGTCGATGATGCGCGGGGGCAGGGCCAGGGTGCGCCAGTGGAAGTGCAGGCGGCCGGTTGGACTGCAGGAGCCCCAGCGGTAGCCGAGTTCTTTGACTGCAACGCAGCGCGGCGTGACGGCGATGCGGTCGGCGTACAGGGCCACACGGCGGGTGATCCAGGGCTGCCCGTGCGCAACGTACCAGCGGGTCATGTGCTGCTGGCCACACGGCGCCGCATCGCGCCGGAGCAGGAAGCGCCCCTGGTACAGGCGCAACGGTGGTTCAGCAGGTGTCCCGGCCACGAGCAGCAGGCGGTAGCTACGTCCCAGGTAGCCGAAGCCCTCGCCATTGACGAACTCCTTCGGGCGTACCGGCCGCCGCAGCAGCTCTCGCTCCGCGAGCCTGGTGTAGACCCAGAGCAATTTCGCACGCGCGGTCTCGGCTATGCTGTCCAGCGAACAGTCGACAGGGGCGGAGAGGATGAGCGTCCCGTCGCGGTCGAGGGTGATGCCGAGGGTGGTGCGACGGGTACTGCGGCGAACGGTAAAGGCGAGATCGCCCAGGGCCAGTGTCTCCGTCACGCCAGCAGCCGCGTGTGCAGCGCACGGGCCAGGTCCACCAGTTGGTCCGCTACCGCCTGTTGGCGCGCAAAGGGGATATACGTTCTTGTGTCGAGAAACTGCACGAGCCAGCCCCGCAGCACCTGCTGGGCATGGACGCTGCGCCAGAAATCGACCAGGGCAATCTCCTGCCGGATATGCTCAACCATCTCGACGGTCAGGGCGGCCAACGCCGCCAGGGTCGTCGGCACAGAGCCAACGGGCAGCATCTGCTCGTCCAGCAGAAGCCGCAGGAAGGGGGCCTGCGTGCGCGCATCCAGCCCGTTCGTCGCCGGCTCCGGCCCGGAGCGTACCTCGTCCGAGAACCGGCGCAGGGCGGCGACCAACTCCTCCCAGTTGTCGGCGAACTGCTGCAGAATCGCTGCCAGCCTTTCGCTGAGCTTGCGGTAATAGGCCGGGTCTTCGGCAAAGTGGCTGTCGATGTGGTGGCGCGCCGCGAACTCCATCTCCGATGCCCTGGCCCGGTTGGAGGTGTGCGCCTCGACCACGCCGGCGAAGTTGGCGTCGAGAATGGAGATCGGCGGAATCTTGGGGTCGATCCCCTGCGCCACGATGTACTGGTCGATCAGCGCCCGCACTTTCGGCTCGGCACCGACGAGGTTGAGTTGCTCGTCGCGGTAGAGGTTCGCCGCCGACTTGTTGATGTAGCCGAGCAGCCTGGCGTCGCGGATGTAGGGCAGCGCCTCGGGACGCGGCAGCACGATGTCGAGACTCTCCAGGAACTGCTTCAGCTTGACGACGAACTCCGCCCGCCCGCGCAGGTCGCGTAGCAGGTCGATACAGGGGTTCACCGGTTCCAGACCGGCCAACCCACGATCGCGAAAGACCTGCACCACCCGTTGGTGGCGGTCACGCAACTGGGGCAGTTCGTCGTCCAGGCGTGTCAACGCGCCCTGGACTTCATCGGCGCTGTAGGCGGCCAGCGCCTCCTTCAGGTGCCAGGCGATGCCGAAATAGTCGACCACCAGCCCGTGCGACTTGTTGGCGGCCGGCCGGTTGACGCGGGCGATGGCCTGGAGCAGTTCGTGACTCTGCATGAAGCGATCGAGGTAGATCACCTGCTCGACGGGGGCGTCGAAGCCGGTGAGGAGCATGCTCTTGACGCAGAGGAAGGCCAGTGGGTCCTGCTGCTCTGAGCGGGAGGCGCCCAGTGGACGCTTGAAGCGGGCGATGCGGGCATCGGTCAGCCCCTTGTCGGTCCAGGTGTGCCAGGCAGGATCGTCGTTGTGGCTGCCGGCGGAGATGACGACGCCAAACTCCAGGCGCCGCAGCAGGTCCAGATGGGCGTGCGCGCGGACGAGGAACTGCGTCTCGGCATCGTAGCGCAGGAGCTCATCGTCCGGCAGGGTCAACAGCGCCAGGTCGAGCCGTTCCACCGCCGCCACGATCTCGTTGCGGGCCTTGAGCAGCGCCGCCTGGTAGCGCACGGCCGCCAGGCGGCTGGTGGCGACGACCTGCGCTTTGAGCCCGTTGGGCAGCACTGTATCGACATAATGCCGCAGCATGTTGGCAGCTTTGGCGGCGATCAGCTTCGGCGCTTCCAGCACATCGCCGGCGGTGGCGTACTTGCGCTTGATCGCTTCGATCTCGTTTGGTGTCCGCTCCCGAAACATGTCCTCGAAGAGCTGGTCGAGGCTTTGCCCATCGACCACCGTTCCCGGTGCGGTACGGCCCTCGTAGCGGATGGCGACGGTCGCGCCGTCGGCCTCCGACTGCTGGATGGTGTAGCGGTCGATGAAGTCACCGAAGATGTCGCGCGTCTTCTTGGCGTCACCCATGAGGATCGGCGTGCCGGTGAAGCCGATGCGGGCGCAGTTCGGCAGCGCGTGCAGCAGGCCGGCGTGGAGCGTATTGTTCTGCGAACGGTGCGCCTCGTCCACCAGCACCAGAATCTCCGTCGACTCGTTCAAGAGGGGGTAGTCAGGCTCCGCCGCCGGCAGCCGCAATACCTGCCCGCCGGTGGCGTACTCGCCCGGCGTCTCCGCGACCTCGCGCATCTGGCCTTCCGCCGGACGCCGTTCCAACTCCAGCACCGTAACCTCGTCATCCGGCGCGCGATACTTCTGGATGGTGGCGAAGACCAGGTCCGGTCCGTCTTCGCGTAGGATCGTTTGCAGATCGGTGGCGCTCCGAGCGCGGCGCACGGTCTCGTTGGTCAAGGTAGCGGTGCCGCTGAGCTGCTGCTCCAGGTCGGTGCGGTCGGTGACGATCACCACCTTGAAGCGGCGCAGCCCCGGCACTGTGCGCATCTTGCGGATCAGGAAGACCATGGTGAGACTCTTGCCGGAGCCCTGGGTGTGCCAGATGATGCCGCCGCGCTGATCCTCCAGCCCGTGCTGGGCCTTCGTCTGCCCGTGCAGCAAACGCCGCACGGCTTCCTGCACTGCCCGAAACTGCTGGTAGCGGGCGACGATCTTCACAGTTTTGCCGCCGGCCTGACTGAAAAGGGTGAAGTTGCGCACGATATCCAGCAGGTGGGCGGGACGCAGCATGCCGGCGACGAGCGTCTGCTGGCTGCTGAGGTGGTCCACACCCAGCTCCTGCGCCACCTGCGCCATCGGCACGGGGCTGGTATCCTTCCACTCCAGGTAGTGCTCGTAGGAAGCGCCGATGGTCCCCACATGCGCCTGGTGGAAGCAGGTTGCCACCAGGAACTGGTTGTAGTGGAAGAGTTGCTCCGCGCCCTCCTCGGCGGTGACCCAGCCGCGCCGGTTGGTGTAGCGCAGCAACTGCGTGATGCCGGCCTCGATAGGGTCGGTCGCTGCCGGACTCTTGGCCTCGATCACGACCAGCGGGATGCCGTTCACGAACAGCACGAGATCGGGGATGATTGTGCGCTGGCCGCCCGGCCCATCGACGCGGAACTGGTTGACGACCAGGAAATCGTTGCGTTCCGGCCGGACAAAGTCGATGAAGCGAGCCGTCTGCTCCTTACCGTCGTGGCGCAGTGCGTCGCCTTCGACCGCCGTGCCCTTGAGCAGCAACTCCGTCGCCAGTTGGTTCGCTTCCAGCAGCTTCGGCGCACCGAGCCGTTCCAGCTCACCAGCGGCGGCAAAGACCCGGCCATCGTCCAGCCAGGGCAGGCCATCCTCATCCACATTGAGGCGCCGGATGGCCGCATGCAGCCGCCCCAGCAGCAACACCTCCCGGAAGCTGCGCCGCTCCGTCAACTCCGGCACATCGGTATCGCCCGCCAGATACTGCCAGCCCAGTGCCTGCAGTTGGTCAATGAGCGGACGTTCGACCTCGGTGTATTCGTCGGGGAAGGTGGTCACGCGTTGTCTCGGGTTCGGTAGGCCTGGGCCGGGTGGCTGGGCGTATCCGGGTACAGCATCTCCAACATCCCTCGCCTTACGAGAGTACGCAAATAATGCACACGAACGGCTATCGCGTCGCGATGCAGTGCTGTAGCCAGCTCTCTTGGGGTAACATACCGACCCCGGCAGAGCGCAAGGATGGTGTACTCAGTAATTGCTCTGGACACTCTACCCTTGCTCTGTGCGATTGCGCCAAATTCTGCCAGGGCGCGCGTAGCATCCAGAGATCGCTCCATATGTTCGACCTGGACGCTCGAATGTTCGGGTTCAAGAGCTGAATGTTCGACCTCTCGCCTTGAATGTTCGAGGTCCGGGCCCGAGTGAGCGACCTCTGCCGTCGAAGGTTCCACTTGTCCCCGTGCGACGGTGGCAAATGCCGCCCCCACCAATGGGAAGAGGCCTCCACCATTTGGCGCGCCTGGGAGTTGGTAGTACGTGCCCCGGCCGACTCCATCGGAGAGCAGCAGTCCCCGGCTGACCAGGCTGCGCAGCAATATCGTCAGATCACGCGGGTGTTTGTCGGTGATCTCCCGCAGGCGGGCATTGGTCAGCCGGCCTTCAATGAGCGCCGTCGCCAGTGCCAGCCGCTCGTCACGCCCCAATGTTCGGAAGTCTGGTCCGATCAGGCGATCCAGCTCATCAAGCGCTTCCTGGGGCAACAGGCTGATCATCGGCAGTTGCAGCGTGGTGTATTCCGGCTGCAAGGTCTCCCGCAACAGCGGAGCGCGCCAATGCTCTTCGGACCAGGCGCGGAGTATCTTGGCGTAGCCGGACCCGGCCTGCTCGCCCAGCCCGACCATCTGAAACATCTTCTGCAGGTTGCGGTTGCGGCAGTCGCTTGTGCCGCCGGCCAGAACGGCGTCGACCGACATGCGCAGCCCACCGGGGTTGCGAAAGACAAAGCGGTCCGGCTGCTTGATGGCGAGAATACCGATGGGGCCGGCATAGTCCGCGTGGATCAGCGTGTTGACCAGCGCCTCCCGCACTGCCTCATGCACATGCGTCTCATCGATGCGCTGGTACCCGTGCTCCAGCCGGAACGGTACCTTCAGGCCGTCCGTGAGTTTGGCATAGGCGCGACGATAGAAGTCGAACAGGTTGCCGGACCAGGTGCCGTCGGTCGTCACCCGATCCAGCCAGCGGATATCGGACTCTGCTCCCGGTCGCTCCTGGTAGTCGACGATGTAGTAGGGGACCGCTTCGTGAATCGGGCGAAAACGTCCGAACATCAGGACCCCGGCCAGGGTAGGGCCTTCCTTGCCGCCCTCTCGCTCCTTCAGCCAGCCGCCCAGGTTCGCCAGAAAGTCGCGTTCATCGAGGGTGATCCAGGGGTGCCCTGGTCGTGCCGAGCGAAAGAGGTTCCGGTAGGCCGCCAGGCTCTCCAGATCCAGGTCAGCCAAGCCGAAGCCGGGCAACAGGTGGGCATCACGCGATTCATCGCTGGAGTCGGCCAGCATGCGGCGCACCGTCGCCTCGTCACAGCGGTAATCGCCCTCAAAGTTGCGCCGATACGTACCGGTCAGCGGGTTCGGACCGATGTACACCGGGCGCTGCTGGCGTGTGGCGCGCGGCACCTGGATGCAGAGCAGCTGCTTGCCGTCGTGCTCGATCACCTGGGCATCGTCGCTCTGCAACACGTTGGCGCTGACGACGTGCCGGTCGTTGATCTGGTCCCAGAAAGCCTTGAGTACCTTCGCCGGCTGGTGCAAGCCGAGCAGCGTCAAGTCCCGGCTTTCGTCTTCCCTGGCGCCAAGCAGGATGATACCGCCCTCAGTATTTGCCATAGCCGAGTAGGACTCCCACACCGACCGCGGCAGCTCCCCGTCGCCGTCGCGCCCCTGCGCCGCCTTGACCTCGAAGTCGGTATCCTCGCGGCGCGCCAGGATCTCTTCAATGTCTGTGTGCGTTGCCATCGCTCGCCCTGCTCCCCATCACGCACCAACCGGCTCGAAGAGAATCACCCGCACATTCGCCAGCGGGCTACATGCCGCCTCAATGCGCGGTTTGACATCTGCCCAAAGCAGACCGCCGTTGCCGCAGCCAAGCGGAGGAATGGCGATCGAGTGAATATCGCGCTCTTGCACCTCTGCTACCAGCGTGCGGAGGCCGGACTCGATATCTTCCAGCCGCGACCCGTTCCTCCAATGCCGCTTGGTGGGGAAGTTGACGATGTACCGGTGACGCCCTGGAATGCCGGTATCCACCACGAACATCCGCCCGGGCCGCACCTCGCCGGCGCATGCCTGAGCGTAGCGCCGGAAGTTCTCCGGGAACGCCTGCTTGAATTGCAGCGCGATGCCCTTGCCCATAACGCCGACGCAGTTGATGGCGTTGACCAGCGCCTCAGCGTCGGCTTGGAGCAGATCGCCGTGCCCGAGCTCGATCATGCAGCCCCCTGAGGTAATTCCGATTCTTGCGGATGTTAGCCTGCGTAACGATACCGCGCTGCTGCATGAACGTATAGTCGGCCAGGAACGATCATGGCCGTTGGCTACAATAGTGGAGGAACGGAGGCTACCGGGGAAGACATGCAGGTATTCACTATCGGCTATCAAGGGCGCCGGCTGGACGAACTCACGCAGACGTTACAGAAAAACGACGTTGATATCGTCCTTGACGTCAGAGAGTATGCCTGGAGTCGGAAGCCGGGATTCTCCAAGGGCCAGCTCAAGCGTGCGCTCGAAGATGCGGGTATCGATTATCTTCACGATTCGCGGCTTGGCAGTCCACTGGATCTTCGCAAGGCATATCGGGCCGGCGGCGAGTGGGCACAGTTCCGGCTCGGCTACATCGACCATCTTGGAAGCCTGATTGGTCTCATTGGCGACTACGTCTCGCTCCTTTCAGGTCGACGGGTCTGTCTCCTCTGCTTCGAAGGGGAGGCGAGCCTGTGTCACCGGTCGCTCATCGCTGACGCCTTTGAAGGCATCCTGGCGTCGACTCCCTGTCACCTGTGAGGGCCGAGCCGCCTGGGGCGGCGGGTCCGTCGTCAATGGCGGGTAGAACAATCCAATGATTGTCCACGTCGCGGGGTGTGAACTCACCGTCCCCACGTAAAAGTGAAGATCTCGACGCGTGACAAGCTCATCGGCATATTTCTTCTCCATGGCGTCGCGCCACCTCGCTCCATACTGCCGGGACCACTGTCGGTATGATTGGGCGACCTCCCAATCCAGCACCTGCATATCGTGTCCGTTGCACTCGGGGTCGTCACAGGTGAACTGGTAGCGGAACTCGTAGGGAATCTTCTCGAGCGAGCGGTACGGAGCAGATCGAAAGAGTGGCGTCCGCGTGAGTTTGGCGCGTTCGTCGTCTGTCCAGTCAGTTTCCTTGGCGTCCACGATGCGGAATTGAGCAACACGAGCCGGCCGAACGAGCCCCAGTGAGCAGCGCGTTTCCTGCTGCTGCCGCCGAAGATCCTCGATGGACGGCGAGCGAAGCGGCAAGATGATGTCGCGGCGTGCCTTCCACGCCTTCGCTGTGCCGACCTCGTTCTCGATCTCGATGCTTTCCTCATCCACCGAGTAGCTCTCCGGGCGGGAATCCGCGGACCGTTTCTGCACCTTGAGGCGGACCCACTGATACTTCTTGTATCGCCGCGGAGACTGGAGCATGCGATAGGGAATCGGATAGAGCCGAATGAAACGTCCGTCATCCGTGATACCGGCGGTGCATACCGTCTCAATGTATTTTGCGCTCGGCGTGGGGTAAGTCTTCACGGTAATCAGCACCCGCACATCAGCATACGGCGAGCTACCGAAGACGCGAGGTGCTGCCATCTGGCTTCATTCACTCCAAGCTGGGCTAGGATAAGACTGGTGATCTTCCGCCACGCGGGCCCTATTCGGTGGTGATCGAACGCGGCGTTCAGCAAATGGTCAACGGACAGGAGTATAGTACAGGTGGACGAACGGAGATGTGCCAGAGTTTCGCGGCGTTGGCAAGGTCAGCGCTCAATTGATGCCCCAATCGACGAGCTAGCGACGTGGCAGACACTATTCAATCCATGGGGTATACTAGAACTTACGTTCTATCTTTTGGCCCGGAGCCAATTCCGCCGGGGCCTACGCGGCGTGGATACCTATCCTATGGCTTGAGGTGGAAAATGGAAAGGACAACAGGTGGTTGGCAACAGAGGGCGTCGCAGGGGGACAGGCGGAGGTCAACCGCCCGACGACATAACTACGCGACAAGTTCATTTTTATCGTTGGCGAACAGTCCGCCCAGAGGATGCAGGAAAGTTCAATCTGCAGCAAGCGGCTAGCCTTATCGGACAACTGCAGTTTGGAACGGGTGACCGATACCAGGAGATTGAACGAGGTCACGATTTTTGTGTTTGGTTGCCTCCGACAAGCGGACATTCGTTGCCGTTACGCATGCAACTCGGTGTATCGCGCCGGTCGGGACTACCCATGCTTGAGGAGGCAGGCAACATATCTCCTCTATCGATTTTTGAGCGCCAGGGTCTGCTCGAGGTTTCCCACGTGGTGTTCTTTGCCGGAAATGTAGTCGGTATCGAACTCAACTCGTATGGTCCCCGAATCACCCGCCTGCCCAGGTATTTCCGGACCAAGTTCCCAAACGAACTGCCAGCAATTGTATTCGAGGTACTTTTACGCGCGGACGTGCAGGAGCAACTTATGCGCCTTCGCGAAATAAACCTTATCAACCTACGTCTGAACCGATCGCGCGTGGATCTAGATCAGGAACGTGACGAGAGCATGTTCGGGACATTCCGGGCGTTAATGGACAACCTAGACGCGCCGGTTGTTCAGATTATGGCACGATCGCAGCCTCGAAGCGGACGTTCACTCCCCGAACGCGCATTAGACCAGGTAAGGGGTATCGCTCGACACCCCGACGTTATGTCCGCGGCAGATACTTTCAAGATTCAAGGTCGCGAGGAGGTCGGAGACGCTTTTGAGGAGCTCGATCTACTGCGGAATCAGCTCATCGCGTCCCGGGAGGTAGCACGGGTGCAAGGGCGCCACCGGGCCATTGATCCAGATGCCATGTTCTTAGCCATAGAAAACGCACATGGCGACATGGCGGAAGAGATAGCGAGGGCAACCGCACTCGGGAGGTGAAACGGATGCGAAGGCACTATGAACAGAATTTTCAGATTTACGATGTACTCTTATCACTGCTGTTTACGGTTGTGATAGCGATCTTCCTCGAAAAACACTGGGGGCGAGAGCGGATATTGGAACTGATAGCAAGTAACAGGACCGGAATATACACATCCATCGCTCAGATTAGCGGCTCCCTTCTCGGCTTTATTATCGCGACAGTTACCATTATCCTTGGAATTGGCGAAATACCTGGCATGGAAATACTTCGAACAAGCAAACATTTTGGGACGCTTTTCTCGGTTTACTTCAACGCGATTCGTGTACTCGCGCTCACGACGGTTTGGGCGTTGGTATCCCTGGTACTTGACACGCAGAGCGATCCGAAGCCTCTTATGACATGTGTCGTTTTATGGACCGTCATCCTGTCGATTAAGTATGTTCAGCGATGTGTCTGGATACTGAAGCAGCTAATTATGCTTGCTGTTAAAACTCCTTCAGGCAAGGCGACACACGGCGTTCAATAATAGGCTTTCACATCGACCGTTCACTGCGATGTCGCTGCCAAGGTGTTAAACTGCTTCCGCCCGAATCCGTGCCCGCCCCGCCAGGAGGTCTGCCATTAACCCTCGCTTCAGTCTATGGAGTTTATCGCGATACGCGGCTTCAGCTTCAATCCGGACATCTTGCGCGTCAATCAAGTCGGCAATCTTGTTCTGTTCGGGTAATGATGGCAGCGCAATCAGAAGCCTACGGACCGTGGGCAGGTTCAGCCCTGCCTTTGCTCCGGCATCATTTAGCCGCTCGAATTGCTTACGACCAGGCTCGCCTGCCAAATAGTTCGCGACCCAGGGCGACTGAGCGCTCGCCGGGTCAACGCGCGCAAGAGCTATGTGCTGATTCACGTAGGCTTCACCAAGGCCAACTGGCGCAACGCCTATGATCCCAAGATCAGCCGTTATGGAAATTAGCACGTCACCCGATTCCAGCGCTGTTCTCCTACCTTCGCTACCCTCGGGTGGTCGAACTCGAATCACATCCTTCAACCTCAGGTTTACGTGCTCGCGTGTCAGGTTGCCGATGCGAAGAAATACGGCACCATCCTCGGCATAATACGCGGCCCAGCCACGCGGCCCACTTGTCACGAGGGTAGAGAGATCGCCGAGTTGCCAGACCTGCCATTCCTTGGGAACCCGTCCGACCACCGTATCTCTAAACTCCTCCGGCCGCGCCCCCGCATCCCGCAGCCGTCCCTCCCCATCCAACCCGCGCATGAGCAAGTCGTGCAGCAGGCCGGCCTTCATCACCTTCAACTTGGCGATCAGCGCCTCGGTCTGCTGAATGGCTGCGTCGACGGTGTCGAGAATTGCCGCAATCTTGCTCTGGACTGTTCGAGGCGGGAAAGGCACGCAAAGGGCTTTGACGTCAGCCTTGCTTACCGCGTCGAACGTGGATCCCTGAGCGACGCCTTTGAGCCTTGGAGTCGCCTGTTTGACGGCATGCCAGGCATACGCGGCATCAAGTTCCCGAATTCGGATCGCAGCCAGCCCGCGTCCGATGATGTAACGCTGGTCAGCCCTGTTCAGCGCTCCAACTGGTGCGCGCACGCTGATGAGGATATCACCCGGCTCGCACACCCTGATGGCGCGGGAGCAAAACAGCTTAGGTTCAGGGTACATGGCGCCAAAATCGGCATTTCCTTGGAGAAACGGCAAGCCTACCCTGGACTCGGACACAAATGTCGTAGACGGGGCTTGCCCCATTAGGACAGTCGCAACGCTTCCTAGCGGAACAGTAGGCGTACTATTGTCCATAGCCAAGTCCAGCAATGTACCTCGCGAGCTGCCCTTCCGTTCGCTCCCGCTCCGCCTCAATATCCCGCAGCGTCACCCGGTACTTGTCCCACCAGTTCTCGAACGCTTCCATCACCTGCTGGCGATGCGCGCTGACGTAGCGATCCAGGTATCCGGTCAGGTCTTCGCGGGCTAGGTCCAGCACCAGGCGCTGGCAATCGTCGGCGCTGAGGGCGGCGCGGGCTGCGTCCAGGCGGCGCAAGAGGTCGGCTTTCAGGCGCTGCAAGGTCTTGCGGGCGGCGGTGATCTCGCGCTTGAGGGTTTTGATAGCCTCGGGGCTGAGGGTTTCTTCGTCGCTGTCGGTCTCGGCATCCTCGTCCTCGGCGTCGGCTTTGGTGGCGGCGGTGAGGCGGCTTTCTAACTCCAGGCGCTGCGCTTCGGCATTCGTCAGTTCATCCAGGTAGCCGGGCAGCAGCCTGGTCACTAGCTTGTGACCGGTGGGGTCGAAGCGGGCGCCGGTGTTGTCGCCATCGGTGGGGTCCATTGCCGTGCGCAAGGTGGCGACCCAGCCATCGACGAGGTCGGCGAAGCCTTGCTCGGCCAGCGTCTTGAGGTCGTACTGGGCGGCGTTCCACCAGATGGCGATGACGCCGCTGACCTTGAAGCGGTCCAGCAGGCCGACCGGGGCCAGCGCGGCGACGAAGGACTCCAGGAGGTTGGCGCGCAGTAGCATCGGGTTGCGCGTCTCGGGTAGCTGGATCAGCAGGGCTTCCTGCTCGCGCCACCAGGCGGCAAAGGCGTCGCGCAGCGTGCCTTCCCGGCCTCGCAGCCCGGCGTTTGCCTCGATGGCGGCCGCAACCTGGCTGCGTTTCATCAGCGATGGCGCAAAGTCGAAGTAGGCGGCGTCGCGCTCGACGAAGAGGTCATGCGGGTTGAGGCCGTGCGCGGCGAACAGGCCGGCCCTGGCTGCAACTTCCGCTTTGGGAACGCCGCCTAGCAGGTGCGCTCGTACATCCTGCGGCTCCGGCGGCGGGGCGTTGTCGGCGTAGCGCCGGATGTTGAGGTTCCAGTCGTTAGCGGCCAGGTCGGCATGGCTCACCACCGCCGCGTAGCCGGGACGTCGGCGAAAGCGGCAAAGGTGGAGACGATCTTCTCGACGTGCTCCGGTCGCAGCTCGTTCTGCGCGCGGCCGGCGTAGTACTCGGCGTCGGCGTTGATGAAGAGCACCTTGCCGCGCCGGATCTCCTTCTCCGCTCCACTGCGGAAGAGCACGCCGTGCGGCATGACGGTCGCCAGCATGCCGTTGCTGCGCAGCACCGCCAGCATATGCTGGGCGAACATGAGGTCGCCCTTCTTGCCGCTCTCCGGACAGTAGCCGTAGCGGAAGCGCTCGGGGAACTGCAACTCCTGGCGGCTGTAGTTCTGGCTGAAGGGCGGATTGCTGATCACGCGGTCGAAGCGCATCAGCTCGCCGCCTTCCAGATGCTGCGGGTTGCTCAGCGAGTCCTCGTTCTGGATGTCGGCGTCGGGGATGCCGTGCAGCAGCATGTTCATTTTGCAGATGGCCCAGACGCCGCCGTTGTTGTCCTGCCCGAAGAGGCTCAGGTTGCGCCCCTCGCCGCCGTGCTCCTCCACGTACTGCTTGGAGAGGATCAGCATCCCGCCGGAGCCGGCGCAGGGGTCGTAGATGCGCATGCCGGCGGCCGGCTGCAGCAGTCGCACCATCAGGCGCACCACATCGCGCGGCGTGTAGAACTCGCCGCCCTTCTTGCCGGCGGAGTCAGCAAACTGGCCGATCAGAAACTCGTAGGCGGCGCCAAGCAGGTCGGGGAACTCGAAGTCGTCGTTGCGCAACCGGTAGCGGTTGAAGTGGCGGATCAGGTCGCGCAGCTTCTGGTCGGGGATGCGCGTCCGGCCCACGCGCCGGTTGAAGTCGATATGGCCCAGCACGCCATCCAGCGCGGCGTTATCCGCCTCCAACGCGCCGAGCGCCTTGTTCAGTCCGTTGCCGACATCGTCGTGTACCTCTTTCAGCAGGTGCTCCCAGCGCGCGGCCTCGGGGACAAAGAAGGTGTCGGCGTAATAGGCGGTGGATTCCGCCCGCTGCTCGACTTCCCGTACCGTCCGGCCGCGCGCTACGTTGGCGGCGACGACCTGCTCGCGTCGTGCGTCGAACACGTCGGAGCAGCGCTTGAGGAAGAGCATGCCGAAGATGTATTCCTTGAACTCCGAAGCATCCATCTTGCCGCGCAAGATGTCGGCGGCAGCGAACAGGTGGCGCTCGAGCTGAGGGAGGGTGAGCTTACTCATTTGGAACGTAGTGCATCTGTCACCATCAACACCCGGCTCCGGCCTTCTGCGACCAGCGCGTCGATCGCCGCCACGTGCTCATGGTCGCCTCGCTGCCGCAAGTCGTTCGCCGCCGTCCGGGCGAACTGAAGGGTCTCTTGCGTAACCATAGCATTTCCTTCCCGCTCCCCGGCGCAATGTCAGTCCGGGTCACGAAAGACTTCCCGAAGCACCGCGTCGAGCTCTGCCCGCGCCTCCTCGAACGAGGGACGCTGCGGGATCACTACCCCAAGAAGTCCATCCCATTGCTCGGCGTACGCGGCCAGCACACGAGGATCCCGGAAGTCGTCGGGGCCCGCAAAGGTAACTCCCCGCGCTGCGGCTTTGTCCGGTAGGTGTTGGCGAATCAGCGCCCAGTCGATAGGGAAGTCTCCTTGGCGGTGCAGGTACCAGAGGTCGTAGAGATCGCGCGCCCGGTTCGTCCACGCACGCCGTTCGAGCATGGCGCGCACTTGCAGGAATGCACGGAGCTTTTCGATCACGATCTCAGCAATGTCGTAGCACACCAGCTCAGCGCTGAGCTGCTCATCTTCAAAGTTGTGCAGTAACGGCAACGATCGTAGGGAGAGCACGATTGGCTCCTCTTGCGTGATTTCCACCTTGATGGAGTCCACAGCGCCGGTCGGGAAGTGGACGGCGATCTTGAAGTTCTGCTGCTGCTGCGGATGGTCTCGCCGATGTTGCACCAATTCCGGCGTAAACGTAAAGGCGCCGTAGGGTCTCGTCAGTTCTTCGGTCTGCGCACATGCCTCGCGCAACGCAGTCTCGAGATTGGACGCGGTCCACGTTGGCGGGATTGCTGTGAAATCGAGATCTTCCGAGTAGCGGTAGGTGGAGAAAAAGCACTTCCGGAGTGCGGTTCCTCCTTTGAAAGCCAAGCTCCGCGCCAGTTCCGGCACGGCGGCGATGCCGGCCAGGATGTAGCTCAGCGCGTAGTCCTTGAGCACGGCCGTGTGCAAGACACCGTCGCGACGCACGACAGTGGCGACGCGCACCCGGAATGGGCGCATGACTTCAGGCATCTATTCCGCCACCGCTTCGCCTGGCTCCCACTTCCCAGCCTTGCTGAGGGCTTGCCGCACGCGCCTCACGACGATCGCGCGCCCCGTCCTTTCCGCATAGCCTGCCAGCCGATCTTGATCGAGGGCGTCGTGGTGCGCGGCCACGAGCATCTCTCCTAGGTGGCCCCGGCCGAAGGCGCGTGTTTGCAAGAAGGCATCGAGTATCGTCCGCTCTCGGTCAAAGAAAGGCACTCGTGTCTCACTGTCCACCCAAACGTCGACGATGCCGAACATGTGCTGCTCCGGGATTCGCACGAACCGGTACGTAATCCCGTCGATGATCCATCCGGCCTGGCTCGGCCTTTCCGTATGAGCGGGTACTCGCCGTGTGGTCGACGCGGTCACCGTGCGCAGGGGAACCTGGTCCATGAGTCCCCAGTGGTGCAATGCCGACCAATGGCTGATCGCGGACGGTCGGGCAAGATGGGTGGCTATTGCGAAGTCGTGCGGAGCGCCGCGTCCGCCTAGCGGGGCCTCGATGGCGTAGAGTCCCCCCTTCAGCCGACGAATGAGGCCCGTGCCGGCCATCTCGCTGAGTAACTTGTAGACGTGGGCACGGGAAACGCCCACGTCGCTTCCCACCGCCACGGCGTCCTCAGCAGTAACAAGCTGGCCGCGCCCCTGCGCCAGCGTACGAAGCAGGCGCAGTCCAACCTGATCGCCATAGTGTTGCATGCACAACACTTACCATGACAGTAAGTTTTTAGCCCGTCCATTCTCTCCTGCGACATTGAAACAAAATGCCGCGCTCCCCTGCTTCAAAGACCCAATCCTCCTATCTGTCAGGATGGGGTGAGACAGGGAAACCCTGAAATATAGTGGAGCAATGAAGATGGCGGGGAAGGACAAAGCAGCGTGATACCCTCCTGTCGCTGACGCCGATGGCGCCCCACAGCGCCACCAGCACCAGCGACGGGATCGCCCAGGTGGTATCACCGAACCAGCCCGGTCCCTGTAAGTGAGACACGCGATAGATGATCTCGTTCACCAGGCCGAAGCTGGGGTTGAGCAGCCAGGTCCAGACGTAGATGCTGGCGACCACCGGTGTGAGGTGGGGCAGAAAGAACACGGTTCGGAAGACGTTGGTAGCGTGCAGGCGCTGGTTGACCAGCAGCGCCACCAGCAGGGCGCAAGGATTGTGGCAGTTCGGCCATTGCCCTCGGCTGTAGTACCATTGTAGCGAGGGTGCCGAGGGGCACGCGTGGCAATGCTGCTACGCTCGCCGTAGTCGGCGCAGTCGCCGCAGCCGCGCGGAGCAATGTGCGGACGAAAGCGTGCCCCTGGGCAATTCAGTACCCGGTCTCCTTGTCCACCACGTTGCGCAGTGGTTCCCCTACCATGTAGCGCCGCAGGTTGTCGATGAAGATCTCCACGCCACGGCGGCGCGTGGCGGCGGTGCTCGCGCCGTTGTGCGGCGTGATGATGGTGTTGGGCGCCGTCCAAAACGGACTATCCGCCGGCAGCGGCTCCTGCCCATGCGCGTCCAGTCCGGCGCCCGCAATCCAGCGCTCCTGCAGCGCCCGCAGCAGTACCGCGTCGTCGGCGATGCCGCCACGGGAGAAGCAGATGTAGTAGGCGCTCGGCTTCATCGCCCGGAACTCGGCTTCTCCCAGCATGCCGATGGTCTCCGGCGTCTTGGGCGCCGTCACGACCACAAAGTCGGACTGCCGGAGGAGGTCGTGCAGCCGCTCGCGTGGAAAGACCTCGTCGACGAACGGCGTCGGCTGGGCCTGACGGCGCAGGCCGAGTACGCGCATGTGAAAGGCTTTTGCCTTCTCGGCGAGGTCCTGCCCGGAGTAGCCGAGACCAATGATGCCGCAGGTGAGCCCGTTGAGCTCGCCGTGCTCGAAATGGTCCCAGCGTCGCTCCTCCTGGTCCCGAAGCCAGCGGCGGGCATCGCGATTGAGGAGCAGCATCAGCAGTATTGCGTGCTCGGCCAGGGGAACGGCGCCGTTGCTCTTGGAGCAGGTCACCTGCACGGGGCTGGCCACGAGCTCCGGGAACATCTGTCCATCGACGCCGGCCCCCCAGCTATGCAGCCAGCGCAGCTTGGCGGCGCGTGCCAGGGTGGCGGCCCCGATGGAGCCCGCGATGACCTCGGCGCCCTGGACCTGGGCTTCCAGTTCATCCCTGCTGGCGCAGAACCGGCAATCGGCGTCGGGAGCAGCGGCGCGAACCTGCGCACGCTGCTCTTCCCCGTTGACGTTGCTCACCAGGACGACCCTGGTTCCTTCGGCGCTTCCTACGGACATTGCGCTGCTCCTTCTCTGTACTCTGCGGCGTCGAACCGGCTCTCCGTTCCGATTAAGCCATGGTAGGCCGGAGAGATCAAATGCCGATACCGCCAACCTCGGCGCCATGTTCAGGAGATGAGTTCAAGCTGACCGGGCAAGCGCCGTTACCAGCCGCCGTTGTTCCGCTGGCAGCGTCGCAGAGCGGTTGCGCAAGTCGAGCGCCGCGTTCAAGGCGGCGAGCGCCTCGGCTTGCGCGGTCTCTTCAGGCGATGCCTGTTGGGACCACACGGCCACCTCTGACCAGCGCCACAAGCGATGGCGCACCCGGAGGTGGGATACCGGCGCCGGGAAGCTGCCGGGCCCACGTTCGCCGGAAATCAAGAGACGCACGCTCTCCCGCGTCCTGGCGAGGCGTTCGGCGATCTCTGACGCCGACACCAGCTCGTCCGGTTCGACCCGCAACACGCGCAAACCGGGAACAGCCTCTACTGTCTCGACCGCTGAGACGACTGCCGCTGTCAACGACAGCGCCTCCCGATGAAACTCGCCGTAGTTAACCCCATTCACCGCTCCGAACGTCGCGTCATCGCAACCCGCAGCATAGAGCGCATTGATCGTCTCATCAACTTGCACGCTACCGGAGATCACCAGGGCGAACTCATGCACCGGCATCGTTATCCTCCTCATACCGATGGGGGCAGCGATCAACCGCTCGCCGGACGTCCTTGCCGTGATTGCCGGGATTCGCAGGGGTCGACCAAACGGATACGGAGCAACCCGAGCCACAGCGAGTGACTCCCCATCGATGGCCGGACACTGTGGTTTCGACCATCCATCCTGTCTCCTCGGCGTAGCGCAGCGCGTTTTCAACCTCTTTTTTCGGATGACGCCGCCTTGCCATCGTGCCATTGTAGACGGCGGTGTTGACATTTGTCAACGCCGTTCGGTCATCGCCCTTGACAGCACGTCAACCCCTCCGCTACTCGTGCTGCACGGCCGCCAGATCACTGGCGCGGATATTCGCCGTTGGACGCGACTCGACGCCGTTGCCGATCAGCAGGGCTTCATCGTCGCCTACCCCGAGGGCTACCAGCGCAGTTGGAACGACGGCCGCGGCAACTCGCCAGCCGAGCTGGATGGCGTGGACGACGTGGCCTTCGTCGGCGCGCTCCTTGATCGCCTGATCGGTGCGTATCCGGTTGCCGTGGCGCAGGTGGCGGTCACCGGCCTCTCCAATGGCGGCGTCATGTGCCACCGGCTGGCGCTCGAACTGAGCGAGCGTATCGCCGTAATCGCGCCGTTCGCCGGTTCCATGCCGCTTCCCCTGGCGAGCGTGCAGCCGGCCTGGCGTATGCGCTCTTCAATCACAGCCACCTGCCGCTTCTCGACATCCACAAAGCGGCGCAGAGCCTCCTGTGTCAGGTCGTCGCAGTTGTGCCCGGTGGCCTTTACGATGGCGTCCAGTTCGTCTCGAAGCGATGCGGGACACGAATCGACACGATGACGGTTGGTTCTGTCGCTGTAGTCACTGATTGACCTCTGGAGACAAGTGAACGATACCTGACCAAACACGATACCCTATCGTCCTGAGAGGACGATACCGGTGGGGAACGCGTCGCAGCACTGCCCTCACACTCCCTCTACCAGTGTCAGGTATGCCGCCGCCAGGTAGGCTTTGGTGCGGGTGATGAGCGTGTCGATCTCCACGAACTCGTTGATGCCGTGGACGCCACTGCGGATGCGGGCGCCGGCCGGGTGGATCGGCGCGAAGCCGTAAGCCTGGGTACCCAGCGGGCGCACGTACTGCGAATCGGTGAAGCCGGCCGTCGTCGTCGGCGCCAGCGCCACGTCGTCGCGGCCAGTGGCGAGCGCCAGCGAGCGTTGCAACACGCGGGTAAAGGGTGTGTCGAAGGGCGATTGGGTCGCCCGTGCCCAGACCTCCACGGCCACGCTCACGCCGTCGATCCCGGTAACCAGGCGTTCTACTTCCCGTTGCACGTCGGCGGCATCCTGGCCGGGCAGGGTGCGCGCGTCGCACTTCAAGACGGCGGCTGCCGGGATGCTGTTGGACTTCACGCCGGCATGCAGCATCGTCGGCGTGATGGTCATGCGGGAGAGCGCCCGCAGCAGGCTGGCGGTGCCGGCATCCTGCGCGGCGACCGTCGCCAGGGTCTGCTCCAGGGTTGCCGTGGTCGGTCGGGCCAGGCCCGGCAGCATCAGGTCGAGCGCGTCGAAGATCGGGTGGCTGACGTCGATCACCGGCTCGTAGGCGGCGATGGCGGCGATGACGCGACTGGCTTTCAGCAGCGCATTGTCGGCCAGCCAGGGTTGGGAGGCGTGGGCGCTGCGCCCGCTGATCGTCAGCGTCACCTCGTAGCGGCCCTTCTCGCCGAGCGAGAGGCCGCAGAGCAGGCCGGATTGGCTGAGCAGCGGCATGCCGCCGCCCTCGTTGAGGGCGTAGGTGGCGCGTATCGTGTCCGGTGCGTGCTCGGCCAGCCAGCCGTAGCCGTAGTTGCCGCCGGATTCCTCGTCGGCGGTGGCCGAAAAGATGAGGTCGCCCCGCAGGGGAATGCCGTGCCGCTTCAGCAGCACGGTGGCAAAGTAGGCGGCAGTCGTCACCGCCTTACAGTCGTCGCTGCCGCGCCCCCAGATCTTGCCGTCGCTTACTTCCGCGTCAAAAGGCGGGTAGTGCCAGACGCTCGCATCTTCCACCGGCACCACGTCGAGGTGGCTCATCAAGAGCAGGCTGGCGCCGCCGGCGCCCGGCAAGCGGGCGATCAGGTTGCCGCGCCCCGGCGCCGACTCGGTGATCTCCCCGCGGATACCCTCGCTCGCCAGCCGCGCCTGGATGTACTGGCAACACGGCGTCTCGTTGCCGGTGGGCATCACGCCGGTATTCACCGTAGCAAAGCGCACGATGGCGCGGTGGAAGTCGATCATCTCCTCGCGCAAGGTGTCGACAGAGGCAAGGAGCGACTGGAGTTGCGCAGAGGTTGTCGTTTGATGAAGCATTTGGTCTCCCGCATCTGGGCACTGCTCGACTGGTGATAGCGTAACGCTGAACCTTCGGTGTGGCAACCGGCGTCCCCGGCTACGATGCCCCGTGCCAAACTTCCGCGCGCAGCACGTCGAAGTGATGATCAAAGGTCCACACCGGCAGCTCCAGCCGCGAGCTCACGACAGCCAATACCGCGTCGACGAGACTCAGCGGCTGGTCGGTGTAGGCCAGAAGGCGCTCACGGGCTGCCTGATAATCTTCCGGAGCCGGATTTAACAGCCGAGCATGATCGGTAATATCCACAAGCCAGCGTCGCGCCATCCGCTGACCTAACTTGTACAGCGCCAGTGAGTACGCTTCCAGCAGTGTCGAGTACAACACGACGACATCGAGCCCGGCGGCATTGAGACGCTCAATGTCAGCCTGCGCTCGTCTATGCCAGGTGTCGTCTCGATCCAGCGCTGCATACAACGGCCCGGTATCGGCCAGTACGCTTCCCCTCATCGCGACTGGGCGGCCTCAGCGACATAGCGATCGTGCGCGCTGCTCCCGTCCGACGTGCCACTCCCTGCGGCTGCCGGTGTGATTCGAAAGCTGCCGCGCCGCCGTGGCGCGCTATATCCGCGCCTCTCCAGGTATTCCCGGATCGCCGCCTGGATGAGTGTACTCGTCGGCAGCCGCGCCGCCTGATCTTGTTGGTACTGCTCCAGGTCCTCCTGGAGTGCATCAGGCAGAGAAATCGTCGTGCGTTTCATGCCGGCAAGTGTAGCATACAAGTATGTACTGTGTGCAAGCGCACGTATTCCTGGCCACAGCGGCGCCGCTGCCGATGGTGCTACTATCGGGCGCAGCATTTGAATCGGTCTCGGGTTGCGCCGACTGGGGATGCGCCGTGGCGCAGATAGGTGGCCTGAGCATGCTTGCGCCTGACATTGTTGCCGGCATTGATGACATGTTCGCTTTCACGCGCCAGGGACGTCATCCCGGCGCCGCCGTCATGGTGATCCACGACGGCGTGGTGCAGCATCGCCAGGGTTACGGTCTGGCCGATCTGGAGGCCGGGCTGCCGATCAGCGGTGAGACCGCCTTCTACCTCTGTTCGCTCGCCAAAGCCTTCACGGCGATGGCGGTGATGCTGCTGGCAGAGGCCGACCAGGTGCGGTACGACGCGCCGCTGCGGCAATTCGTGCCGGAGTTGCCGTCCTACGCCGACCCGATCACCGTTCGCCATCTGCTCTATCACACCAGCGGTCTGCCCGACTATTTTCAACTGAGTCAGCGACGGGATCTGGCGGAACTCGCCGGCTTCACCAATGCCGACGTACTGCGCTGGCTCTGCCGGCTTGAGGCGCTCGACTTCCCCCCGGGCGAGCGCCGGCAGTATAGCAATGCAGGCTACGTGCTGCTGGCGACACTCATTGCTCGCGTTGCCGGCCAGCCCTTTCACCGTTTCCTCCAAGAGCGGATCTTCTCGCCCTTAGGCATGCAGCGGACCCTCGTTTACGATGAGTCAGGACCGGTCGTGCCCCAGGTGGCCCACGGCTACTTCGCCGGCACGGCGCTCGGTGGCGATTACCAGCGTTGGGACTACAACTTGCGGACGGCTGGCGGAGGCGGCATCTTCTCGACCATCGACGATCTCTACCGTTGGGATCAGGCGCTCGACACGGAGCGTCTGGTGACGGCGGCCACACTGCGCGAGGCCTGGACGCCCGGCCACCTGATTGATGGCGCCACGTTTGGCTACGGGTTCGGCTGGGAAATCGGCAACTTTCGGGGCTGGCGGCAGCTCGCCCACAGCGGGAACCTGGCCGCCTACCACGCGCGGTTCCTGCGCTTCCCCGAGGAACACTGGAGCGTGATCGTCCTGGCCAATGCTGATCGGGTCAACGCTGTGGCCTGCGCCGAGCAGGTCGCGACGCGCTGCCTGGCGGAGGCATCTGGAAGGGCAGGCACGCGCATCACAGGGTGCTAGGTCGCATCCCGCCCAGTGTCCGAGCCGCCATCGTCAACACCAAATAACTCTCTTGCCAACCGATCCAGATCGCCGAACTCGGGCGCTGTGGCCTGGCCACCTCGCTGCGTGAGCGTGATTGCCAGATCGGCCAGACGCTGATGTGTGCCGTCCGTCGGCACGTACTTCGGTAGTTTTAGGTACTCGGCAACGCTCGCCCCAAGACTCAGCTGGGCAGCATATGCTGCGATGGCAGTGGATATAACCGGTGCATTGAGCACCGCGGTAAGATAGGCTGCTTCCCGTTCGTCTGCACACGGGATGAAATACAGTTTGTGATCAGGAATCACGACGCGCGCACCCAGAATGGGGTCGCTGTATGGACCGACGTAGGCGGCGGCGAAGCGGCCGCCGCCCATCTCTCGCCAAAGCACCTTGTAGTCGGCAAAGGTGTACGGGCCGGTACTCCACAATGACCAGAACACCTGACCCTTTTGGAAGCGCCGGAGACTCGATCGGCGCTTGAGCTCCTCCTCAAACCGGGCAAGAAACCGATAGGTAAGCGGTGCCGAAAGGGGCAGATTGGGGTCACCATGCATCTGTCGCTGCGGAACCAGGATTCGGTGTCGCGGATCGGGCGTCGCCCGAAAGGCAGTCACGCCCTCACCGCGCAGCAGGGGGAAAAGGTGTTCCGTCTCCACACGTATCGAGACGATGGGCAGCCCCCGCGTTCGTCCGACGATTGGATCATTCCGAATGAGGCACGTGCGCCCATCCTCCGCCAGCGCGCTCACCTCCACGAAGAACACGCCGTTGCGGTCAGTCGTGACACCCTTCCGCGCGCGATAGGCTGGTTCCGCAGGACCAAAAATGCGACTCCAAGCAGTATGGTCGGCTAGGGTTCCTTTGAGCCATTCCCCGGCATCCGTTCCGGGAACCGGCGCCGCTAGCAGGTCGACGGCGGTTGCTAGCGCCCGAAACTGGGTAGCTGTATCGTAAGAGCGGCGGGGCCGCCCGTCAATGACCGCCGGGCGCCAGACCCGGTAGGTCACCGGGTACTCAGTCTCTTGATCGCGCCGGAGTATCAACAGTGTCGCGTGGTTACTCACACCCTCGAAGGGAGCAATGGCATCGAAGTCTTCTACGCGCTCAACTCTTACCGACACGGCTGAGTTCCGCAGCTTGAAGCGCCGGAATCCCTGGCTGGAAGGATTCGTGAATACCGTGCCCGTGATAAAGAACGCTAATACGCCGTTCGGCGCCAGCCACTTCTCGATACTCTCGTAGGTGATGACCGTTGAGATGTCCGATTCGATACCGCCGACCCAGACATCCTGACTGAATACGCCGAGACTCAGACACCTGGGTTTTATGAATGCTGCGTACTCCGGGGGAAGATGGCTCCATTTCACCCATGGTGGATTACCACAGATATGGGTGGAAGGCGGAATCGCACCGGCGGCAAAACGGTCGGCTAACAACGAACACCAGATGCCATCCCAGCCCTGCCTCTTCAAATCAACCAGGATCTCAACAGTGCCTTCCAGCACCCTCACGTCCTGGGCATCCAGGTCACGAAGATCAAACCTCTCCTGTAGTGCCGTGACGATCCGTTCAGCATCGAATCGGGCATCGATAAGTTCCCGAAGCCGACCGAACAGATCGAAAAAGTCGTCTCGCTTTACCAACTCTATAGGAACGCGAAATGTCTTCGGGCCGAGCTCGGTCTGCAGCGAGTGCTCATAAATCTGGAGAGCGTGCTCGTAGATGCCGCCTGCCGGACCAGCCGGATTAATTGCATCGGCGAGAAAGACCGGCAAACGAACCGGCAGGAGAGGGTTCAGGCGGGACGACAAGAAGACGACTAACGATGCCCGTGCCACGATAATGGCGAGCGGGTTAAGATCCAGCCCGAAGATACCCATCAGCAGGCTTGCAGCGCTCCCGTCTTGCAGGTTCTCCTGAGCCAATCGGCGTCGGAGCGCCTCTAGCAAGAACGTGCCCGAACCGCACGTGGGATCAAGGAGCGCGTGCTCCGGTAACCAGCCGATCTGGTCCAGGGCGTGGGCCGCCAGCCAGTCGGGAGTGTAGTACTCGCCCAGGGCGTGCCGCAATGCTCCGGGAACGAACGACTGGTACATGCCCTTAAACAGGTCTCGGATGGAGTCAAAGCTCTTCCGAGTGACGTCAAAACTGATCCCACCGAGTGCGCCGACGAGCTGCTGGACAGCGTCCTCGAATTCTGGCCAATGAAGATCATCGCAGTACCAGGAAAAGAAGTCTCCGTTGAGCATGTTGCTGACGCCGGCATCGACAAAGAGCTGGCCGGACTCTAAAACGGCTATGCGTGCTCTGAGCGGTACTGTCTCGTCGGCAACGCTTTGTGATGCACCGGGCAGCGCCATCGCTGCAACCAGTTTTGCAACCAGCGCGATATACGTATTGAGCGCGAACAGGTAGGCGGCAGGATCATCACTATACGGTTGGTGATGCGCTTCTCCCTGGGACTGGAGGAGACGGCGCAACTGCTCGGACTGCACACCATCGCCAACCACCTGTCCGTAGAGCCGCCGCCACTCGACGAAGAGCAGTCTGGTCTTCGTCGTCGCAGACGATGTGGGATCAATAGCCGATCGAATAGCGGCAAAAAAGCGCGGAATAATGGCGTGTCCCAGGGCCGACTCTGGTCCCGCAACGGTAGTGAGTAACAGTGGATGAACGAGAGGGACGCCGTCAACTTGAAGATGGCGGAGCAGTCGCTGGGCTGACGATTGGTCAAAAGGCATGAGGCGTTCCCAGTCGGCGTTGCCGTTGATGAAGCGGCCGAAACTGATGTGCTCTCCGTCCCAGGCGACAAGGACGTACTGCCCGAGCTCGCGCCCCTCTTCGCGAGCCAGCAACACGCCGTACTCTTCCGCTTGCTCCCTCGCGTGCGTGAGCACCGCTCCCTCGGCGCCGTGAAAAGCGCGCGGTGGTTCGTACTCGATGATGACCGCACCGTGCGCAACATCAGCGAAAACGGCACGGCTACCACTTCTGAGGGTGAGGTCGAGGCGAAACGGCGTCCAGGGAATGCCGAGCGCCGCCAAACCTTCCCTGAGGCTGTTCTCCAGTTCCTGCCGCAAACTTGCTTCATTAGGGGCTCCGGCCGTGGCGACGGCCGCTGCTGCCACAAGTCGCTGCGCCTCTCGCATCAGCACATCCATCGGTCACCTCCTCGCCACCGACGTAATGATGCCCCGTGTTGCGGCTTTCTCTCCCGCAACCTTCACGCCGTCCTATTCTATTCGACGCCCGCCATCAGAGGCAGGTCACGAGCGATGCCGTTGCTTCACGTTTGATTTCCCCACACCGTCACCTGCTTCCCGTCTCGCTCGCCCGACCACAGTTGCACCGTGCAGGTGTGGCGGAGGAGGTTCTTCCAGAGTTGGGCGTGGGCGAAAGTCTCCTCGTCGGCGCTGAAGAGGGAGAAGACGGATTGTGCAGCTATCAGGATCATCTTGCGTTTGGCGCGGCTGAGGGCCACCGTCAGCCGGCGCGGGTCGAGCAGGAACTGGCTGGAGGCCAGCAGGTACTCACGGTCGCTCTCGGTGGCCGTTACGAGAATGGCCGTGCGCTCGCTGCCCTGGAATCGCTCCACGGTGTCGACTGCCGATACGGTGACCGCGCCGCTGACCGGGTCGGTGAGCGAGAGGCAGGGGATACCCTCGCGCAGCGCGGCGCGTTGCGCCCGGTGGGGCACCACCACCCCCAGGCCGTCGATCGGGTTGAGGCGATAGGAGCCGGGGTCGGCCAGCGCCTGCAACACCGGGGCGATCAGCGCCTGCTCGAAGGGGTTGCGCACCTGGCTCGTGGCCTCGTTGTGGACCACGACAATGATCGGGTGCTGGGGCGACAGCACCGCTGCCACAAAGGGGTCGGGGTGCTCAAACGGCGGTAAAACCTCGTGGCGCTGCGAGAAGTAGGGGATGCCGTCGTTGACATAGATTTCCCGGCGCAGGAACTCCGCCATAGCGGCGTGCAGGCGGAAGCTCTCGGCAAAGCGGATGATCGGCAGACCAAGGGGCAACAGCGTCAGGAAGAGCGACTCGTAGGCGCGGTACTCCTGGAAGGTGCGCCGCAACTCGTTGCTCCAGTCGTGCTGGACGATTGGCGGCATCTGGCGGTGGTCGCCCACCACGATCAGCTGGCCCGCCGGCTTGAGCAGCAGCGCCGCCATGATCGCCTCCGGCAGGTTCATCTGGGAGGCTTCGTCCAGCACCAGGCAGTCGGCCACCGCATGGCCGAATAGCTTCTTGTCCCAGCGCTCGGTGATGCTGCCATAGATGGCGGCCGGTGTGGCGGCTACGATGCAGTGGCGCTGCTGGGAGATTGTCTCCACCGGACTCGGCGTGCCTTTGGGCAGGTCGGCGCGGTGTGGCAGGGGGATGACGCCCTCGGGCGGCGTCTGGCGGGGCCGCAGCCGGTAGAGCGGCACGTCGAGCAGCCGGCGGTCAAAGTGGGCAGCGAAGAGGTCGGGGTGGCGCGCCGCCAGCAGCGCCAGTTGTTGCTGCACCGCCAGCACGTTCTGCAGCAGCACGTCGGTCGCAGCGTGCGTCTTGCAGGACAGAAAGGCCCGGAACTCGACGCCCCCCGCCAGCGCCCCTTGCAGCCGCGCGAACAGCGCAAAGGCCGTGGCGTAGCTCTTGCCGGTGCCGGGCGGCCCTTGCACCAACAGCAGCGGCGTATCACCATGCTCGCCGATATACTCGCGCTTGCTCGGCTCGAAGTCGTGGAAGAGGTCGGCAGCGTGCAGGGCATCGAGCCCCTCCAGGAAGCGCTGCTGGCCGGACCTCACCCCCTGCCCCTCTCCTGGACGGAGAGGGGAGACGAAGGAGACGGGACTACCGTCAGCCTCCGTGGTAGCCCCCTCTCCGCCCAGGAGAGGGGGTTGGGGGTGAGGTCCGGCCAGCCAGTCGTAGAGCGTGTTCCCCGTCGGCATGCCTGGGAGCGACGCGCCGAGCGCTTCGGTGACTTTCGAGCAGAAGTAGCCGTACCAGTCGTTGGGGTCTTCGTCCAGCGTATAGACCGCGTCTGCCAGGAAGGGCTGGTCCATCGAGCCGAAGACGAAGCCGCCGGACCAGGAACCGCCTCTGGAGGCGCGCAAGGTCACCTCGGCCAAGGCCGTTGCCGCCTTACCGGCGCTGTTGCGTTGCACGGACAGCGCGGAGATAGTCCCGCGCTGTCCGTAGAGCATCTGCTTGGGCGTCGGCGTGAAGGGAACCTGATCTGCCACCGGTAGCCGCGAATCGACGGTAGTGCGCGGCAGGATCACGACAGAGTCGCCCTCGTGTAGCGTGGCCAGCGCCAGTACCTCGTCCAGGCCACAATCGAGCCCCTCCGTCTCCAGTCGCAGCCGGACCTGCAAGCCATCCGAGGTCCACCTGGTCGCGACCTGTTGCTCCTTATTTAAAGTCACCTTCTCGGCCTCGGGATTGGCTGCCTTGAAGGCGGCGACATACTCTGCGCGCATGGCTTGGCGGCGCTGGTTTTCTCGGTTCTGCGTGACGACCGCCGGGTCCTGATCCGCCTCGCGGTAGCGCACGAGCAGGGTGTCGCCGGCGAGGACGCGGCGCTCCGGCGGCGCCAGCCGTGCCGTCTTCCAGGCGCTGAGCGCCACGTGCCGCTCGATGGTGACGAACTCGTCCAGCGCTTGCGCCAGCGTGTGCGCCTTCTGGCTGAAGATCGCCAGGTTGGGCAGGTCGAAGGGCCGCTTCTCCGTCTGGCGGTTGCCCGCAAAGTCGTGCGTGATGTGCTCCAACGCCTCCAACCGCCGAGCGTGGAAGCCGCGCAACAGGTCGATCGTGGCCCGGCGGTAGGGGGCGTCGTCATCCTTCCCTTTGGCGCTGGTGGGCGCCCGTGCTCCCCAGGCGGCATAGGCGTACTCCAGCGGGATCTGGCTGCTGAAGCGCGCCCGGTTGGTATACCAGGGGGACTCCCCGGTTGCGGTCTCCAGCTTCCCCCAGAAATCGAACAGGCGTGCGCGGAAGATCTCGCGGTAAGGCTGGCCGGCGTTCCAGTCGAACTTGAGGTAGGCGGCCACGGCCTGGAGTGACTGGCAGAGCATCGGGTAGTTCCGGAGCTCGCGAATCTCGCGGTCCAGGAAGGTGGCGACCGGGGAGTCGAAGGCAGCCAGTTGGGTGATGAAGTCGTAAAGCGGCGTCGCGCCGAGCACGGCGGTCATGTGGCGGGCCAGCGCTTGCAACAGCAGCCGTTGCTCCAGGCTGTCGTAAAAGATCAGGTGGATGGGGGCGCGTGGCTTGCCTTCGGTATCCGGCGCGGCCAGCTCGGTGATGGCGCGCACGGTCTCGAAGACCCAGCCCAGAAGCAGGTCGCGCTCCGCCTCCGGCGTGGCCGGTGGGCCGGCGGCCAGGTGGACGATGCTGCGCCGCCGCTCCGGTCGCTCCTCGCCGCCTTCGCAGCCCACGACGAGCGCGCCGAGCATGTAGATGCGATCGTGGAGGTAGTCGTGCTGGGCGTCGATGTACACGCGCACCAGGTTGGGGTTCTGCTGCGTATCGCAGTAGGGCAAGGAGCCGTAGCCTTTGCTGGGGATGTAGCTCAACGCCTCAATCGGGTCGCCCTTGAATTTGCGGTAGCGACGGGCACGCTCGATCAGTTCCTCCAGCCGCGGCCCCACCGGCCAGGTGGCGGCGAGGGCACGGTAGGCGGGATTAAGGGATTGGGGGGCAGACAGTGGCGCGGCTGCGACACCGTTCCCACCCACAGTTGCGACACTATCATCGGTAGTCGTCACACTGTCTTCCCCCGCATCCCCCCGTAGCATCGCCAGTTGGCGCGTTGTCTGCACGTCGGCGCGGAGCAGGGCGCTCTTGTCGTTGGCGGTGAGGTGGGGCAGCAGGGAGAGGTCGTCGCGTTCGGCGCTCCACTTCAGGCAGAACTCGTTGTACAGGCAGCCGTCACACTTGGTGCTGAGGTGGAAGGGGAGGGTCTCGAACGTGGCGCCTGCCACGCGCGCGGCGGCCGAGTTCGGGCCTGTCACCAGGTCGTGCACGGCGCCACGATAGCCGGCGACGTCGGTCACGAGATCAAGATAGCCTTCCTGCACGCCGAAGCAATCTTCAGCAGCAGCGCGTTGGGCGTCGATTTGCGCCTGTTCCTGGGGGTTCATGCCGATGGCGCCGCCAGCGGGACCGTGGTAGAGGATGGCCATGGCGATGCCGGCGCAGGCGACGCCCTCGCGCTGGAAGAGCGCGCTGAGCATCTCGTAATAGAAGGCGACTTGCAGCCGGTGCTCGACTTTGGCGCTGCGCGAACTCTTGATGTCGGTGATCAGCGCCTGCAACTGGCCGTCGGGAGCGCGTTCCAGGCGGAGAATGTCGACATCACCGCGCAACAGCCAGTCGGAGAGGGCGACCTGCAGGCGGGGCTGGAAGAGCACCAGCGCTTGCCCGGCCGGCAGTTGCTGCGCCAGCGTGACCAGCCGGGCGTTATCATCAATTCGCTGGCCGGCATCCTTCGCTTCCGCCGCCAGGTGGACGCTGGCGCAGCGCTCGCTGACGCTCTGTTCCACCTGTTGCTCGAACGTCGCGCCGGCCCGCGTCAGCAACGGCGGCAACGACTGCGGCGTCACGCCGTAGTCGCGCATGAAGGACCGGTTGACGGCGTGCTCGTGCAGCCGCAGCCGCAGGTAGCGTGCGCACTGCTCCAGCCGGATGAACTGCGACACATCCGTCGGCGAAATCTGCCGGACGCCCTGGGCGTTGACCGGCACGGGGAGTTCCATCGCTGTCATGCTATACATTCCTGAGATCTTTCATTTATGCTACCCGTGCGGGCAAGGGAGAAGGGGACGGTTATGACGACAGTGAACACGGCGACCATTGAGGATGTTGCCGCACCAGTCAGCCAGCAGGTTCAACGGCAACGACTGACGGTGGATGATCTTGATCGGGTTCCGGAAGACGACATCCTGCGCGAGTTAGTCGACGGAGAACTGAGGGAATGGATGGTACCAGGACCCGATCATGGGGCGATAGAGGCTGATTTGGGCACCGAGCTCAACCTGTTCGTCAGGGAGCGCCGCCTGGGCAGGATTATGACCGGGGAGGTGCGTTTTCGCATCAAAGGAGACATCCATCACGCCCGCATGGCCGATGTGGCCTATGTCACGGCCGCCAAGTACCCCAGCGGTCGGCCGCCGCGCAAGACGGACGCCACGCAGCCGGATTTCGTGGCTGAAGTGATCTCCCCAGACGACTCGGCGAGCATGGTGCAGGAGAAGGTACGCGACTGGCTGAGCACCGGATTGCGGCTGCTCTGGCTGGTCTACCCGGAGACGAATCAGGTCGTGGTCTATCACGTCGACGGCAGCGCACAAACAGTCGAGCATGACGGCGTGCTGGGTGGCGGCGAGGTTTTCCCAGGGTTGCAATTGGCGGTGCGATCCTTCCTGCCATAGAGCTCATTACCCGGCAACCGCGCCGTTACGCACTGAGGTAGCGTTCCACCACCCGTACGAACATCTCGATGCCCAGCGGTAGTGCCGCTTCGTCGATGTCGAAGCGGGGGTGGTGGTGGCCGTAGATGAGGCCGCGTTCGTCGTTGCGGGTGCCAACGTGGAAGAAGCAGCCGGGAACGTGCTGTAGGAAGTAGGCGAAGTCCTCGCCGGCCATCCCCGGCTCGCCGAGGATCACGAACTCCGGGTCAATCACCTCGCGCGCGACCGACGCGACCAGCTCCGTCATCGCTGGATCGTTGATGACCGACGGGTAACCGAACTGGTACTGGCAGACGCACTCGGCGCGCATGGCGTGGGCGACACCGGTCGCCACCTCCTGGACGCGCCGAGCGAGCAACTGCTGCACCTCCGGGTCGTAGGTGCGCACGGTACCCTCCAGCCGCCCCGTCTCCGATATGACGTTGGACACGGTGCCTGCCTGGATCAGGCCAACCGTGACCACCGCCGGCAGCATGGTCACCTTTGCCGGCGATCTCGATCCGGAAGAAATCACTGGCCGCCGAGATGGGGCCGGGCCGCGCCATGATCGTGCCGAGCGGCAGGTTCTGGACCAGGTGCAGGCCGAAGGCGGCATCCACGTGGGGGTTCTCCAGGACGCCCTCTTCAATCATCTTGATCGCCCCGCCTGGCGGCGCTTCCTCGCTGGGTTGGAAGACGAACTTGACGTTGCCGCTCAGCGTGTCGCGGCGCTCCGCCAGCACGCTCGCCGTGTTGAGCAGGATGGCGGTGTGCCCATCGTGGCCGCAGGCGTGCATCACGCCGGCAACCTGGGAACGGTAGGGCACATCGTTCTGCTCCTGGATCGGCAGGGCGTCGATATCGGCGCATAGCAGCGCCGTCTTGCCGGGGCGAGCGCCGCGCAACAGGCCGACGACGCCCGTCTGCGCCACGCCGGTCTGCACCTCCAGCCCCAGCGAGCGCAGGCGTTCGGCGATGAAGGCGGCCGTCTCCTGCTCCTGAAAGCCCAGTTCCGGGTGGGCGTGGAGGTGCCGGCGGTCCAGCACCACCTGCTCGGCGACATCGTGCAGCGCCAGTGTCGGGGCAGCCATAGCCTGTTGTCTTCTTTCTTGCGAGCCGGCGTGTCCACCGCCGTACCTCCGCCCAGCTTAGGGCCGGCGGGTCACGCTGTCAACGTATGCTCGCCTCCGCTGGAAAGGGGACTGCTTGCTTCGCCTGCGGGCGAGTGCCGTGCGCCACGACGAGCAGCAGCAGCACCCAGCAGACCACGTAGAGCCGCAGCCGTTCGCGCGCCGGACTTCCCCGTACCGCCATCAGTGGTCCTATGATCGTCTGCCTGCAACGATCTCCGCAATGCTATCGCGCCGGCCGTCAATGACCGCCAGGATCTCGACTGCCGACCCCTCGGACGTGGTAGGGCACGATGCAGGGAGTCACGATCAATTCACGAGTGTGCCCCACACGACCGGGCCTTCCAAGTCTCGGCTGGTCACTCTGGAGGGTGGTGGCCTCCCGGATGCGCCGCTCCAATTGAGCGGCAGCGGTAAGGTTGTCGCGGGCGATGAAATCGGTGATCCGTTCCATGTCATCGAGCGCCGCGTCCAACCACGCGACCGTCACCCGCCTTGCCCTTCGTCGTAGGCACGGTACTTGTTGAGCACCGCGTCGATGCGCTCGGGCGATGCGTAGCCGACCTCCCCGGCATCAATCTGGCGCAGACGTTCGCTGATCAACTCAATCTGCCAGGCTTCCGCTTCGAGGTAACGGTGCAGCGCCTCCAGCGCGTGATACTGCCGGTTGCGGTCCGTCGCCCGGGCCAGCGCGCCATACCGATCACGAAGCCGCTCCGGCACGCGAACAGTGATCGTGGTCATCGGCTCACTGCCGGTAGGCATAATTACTCCTTGATCTCATTGTGCATGGACGATGCATCTATACATGACCAATGGTACCCCGTTACGATAGCGCATTACCTGGCAGATGCCGTCATACCCTTGTCGACCGGTCGCGGCGACGCAGCACGAGTGCTCGTCCACCTGGGCATAGAATGGCTCGCCAAACTCATCGAGCAGCAGCAGGGTCACGGCGCCCGTAAATGCAGGTGTCTCCAGGTGCGTCACGGCGATGCGGCGAGCGATGATGCGCTGCCACTCCAGGCGATCGGCTCGACGGCGCAGAGCCGCTCTCCCGGGCATCTATGCACCCTTCGGCTAAGACCGTCCGGCGACGGCAGCAACCAGGGAGCGGAGCATGGCCTCCAGGGCGCGGTCGTCGCCCCGGAGGCTGGCAATGGAGGCGGTGATGTTCAATTCAGGATCCAACTGCTCCCATCCGATGCGCCAGCCCGCTTCCGCAGCCATCTGGCCGAAGAATGCCCGCTGGGTACGCCCGTTGCCCTCGCGGAATGGATGAAGGGCATTGACTTCGGCAAAATAATACACGAGTCGCTCGACGAATCGGTCCAAATCGAAGCCATGCAAGTGATGCTCGTCGGCGAGCCGGCGAAAGACGTCGCCTGCGTAGGACTCGATGTACGTGTGGTGCGCAAAGAAATCGGTCCTGGCTATATCAACGGTGCGAATGTGACCAGCCCAGGTATAGATGTCTCCGAATAGGGCGAGGTGGAATGTCTGGAGATGGGCCAGGTCATAACGGCCAGGCAAGGGATGCTCCGCCAGACGGAGCAATGCCGCGCGTGTCAGTCGCCGCTCGACGCGCTGCAATTGCTGGGTATCGGTGATTCCCAGCTTGTTCCGAAAGACGCCGGTGAGTGGGTCAACGTAGGGGTCGGCACTCACCGGCGCAGATCAGGCGGGGCGAGAGCGCGTGAGTGCCCGCTCGTAGAGCTCATCCGCAGTGAACTCGCCTCGAATCCACCGCTCGACATCCGCATCGTCTTCGGCGTCGAAGGCGCCGGGCAGTTCGGCCAGCACCGACGCCGATGCGGCAGCCGCAGCACGACGGCGGGCAGCGTGCGCCTCGACGAGTTGCTCGTAGAGGGCGAACGGAATGACGACGGCCTCCGGCGTGCGGTGTGAGCCGAACATGACAGGTTCTGCCAACGCGCCATCGCGACGAAAGCGCTCAATCGCCCGTGAAAGTTCGATCTGTGCTTCCGCGACAGGATGGATGGGGCGAAAGGAGGAACCCATGGAAATAGTGTACCCGGATGACGGACGACTTTCGGCAAGCTGCTGCAAAAGCAGCGCACGGTGCAGCATACTGAGCGCCAGCAGCGGGAAGCTGCGCTGCTCAATCGCCGCCAGGAGCCGCCGTGCCTCCCGCCACGCCGCCGCGTATTCATGCGGCGACACGATACCCGCACGGAGTGCGTCTTCCAGTTCGTCAGCGTCCAGAAGGCGCACCGTCCCGGCGGGCGAAGCGACGACATCCAGGTAGAGGTCCTCGAACCAGGGGATGCCCTCCGCATCTACCCCGTGCTGCCGGCAGATGTCGATATACCATTGCACGACGTTGCCGTCCGGGTCGAACATCGTCGTGACGGTGTATTGGTATCTCGTCGGGAAGTGCTGAAGCCAGGAGTAGCCGGTCGCGGCGACGCAGCACGGCTGCTCGTCCACCTGGGCATAGAACGGCTCGCCAAACTCATCGAGCAGCAGCAAGGTCACGGCGCCGGTAAAGGCGGTTGTCTCAAGGCGCGTCACGGCGAAGCGACGAGCGATGATGCGCTGCCACTTCAGACGGTCAGCCCGACGGCGCTTCGTCATGGCTGTCAGTATCCCCTTTTTAGCTCCCCAGCGCGGTTGCATCAGCCCAATGAGCGGCCAGGCACCAACGGCCTCAGCATCGCCACGCGCACAACCGCCGGCCGATCTGGATCGTCGTCGAACTTGCCCGCTTCCCAGGCCTCGATGAATTCCCGCCCGCTCAGGTGAAGGTAATACTGTGCAGCATCGTCAAACGTCTCCCAGGCTTCTTCCGGTGTTAGGAAATGGATTTTGCTATCGTTCGCCTGAGTCACGCCGTTCGTAGCAAGCATCTGGCTTTTCACACTCACTGCAAACTACCTTTCCCTACTGCGTACGCTTCGAGCATGCGGACGATGATTACGATGCGGGCGTCCTCCCCGAGTTACTCGGTCCCAACAACGCTGGCGAGATCGTTCCAAACGTTGTGAAGCATATCGGCGGTTCGTTGCACCGGATCGATCGTACCACGAAGTATGGCCCTGACTGACTCTGCGCGCTGTTGCTGACAGGTATGCTGAAAGGCGTTGCCGATCGCGGCGCCGCGGTCATCGGTGCGCTTCTGACTTCATTGTGAGTGGATATCCCGGTGGCGGAGGAGCGCCGCGGGAAGCAGTTATCTCGAGACCTCCTTCCGTTGCCCGCGGTTGCCTCACCGATAGCGACCGGCCTGCATCTCGTAGAGTTCGGCGTAACGGCCACCGAGCGCGATCAAGTCGTCATGGCTCCCTGCTTCCACGATCCACCCGCCTTCCAGCACCAGGATCTGATCGGCCATGCGTACGGTGGAGAAGCGGTGGCTGATCAGCAAGGCCGTCTTGCCCACCATCAGGTGCCGAAACTGCTGGAAGAGATGGGCCTCGGCGTCGGCATCCAGCGCCGCCGCCGGTTCGTCCAGGATCACCAGCGCCGCATCGCGGATGAAGGCGCGCGCCAACGCCACTTTCTGCCATTCCCCTCCCGAGAGGTCCACCCCACCC
The DNA here is from genome assembly GCA_036734945.1 of Chloroflexota bacterium. GTDB lineage: Bacteria > Chloroflexota > UBA4733 > UBA4733 > UBA4733 > UBA4733. The sequence goes on along the minus strand of DAIMXP010000006.1, from coordinate 20,240 downwards.
TCGAAGCGGCGCGTCAATTCGGTAGCGTAGCCGCCGGGCAACGTCGCGGCGAGCGTGTCGGCGCCGGAGGCGGCTGCCGCCCGGTGCAGCGCTCCGTCGACCTGTGCGGGATCGTTGCTACCGACGGTGATGTTCTCGCCCAGGGTGAGGGCGAAGCGGGCGAAGTCCTGATAGATCACGGCCAGGCGGGAGCGCAGCCCCGTCAGGTCGTAGTCGCGCAATGGGATGCCATCGAGCAGGATCTCGCCGGCGGTGGGGTCGTACATGCGCGTGAGCAGCTTGACGAGGGTGGACTTGCCTGCGCCGTTCACGCCGACGAGCGCTGTCACTGTGCCGGCGCGGGAATGCAGGCTGACTTCGTCCAGGACGGGTTCCGCGCTCTCGGGATAGCGGAAGGAGACGCCACGCAGCTCGATCCCGAAGCGCACGGTATCGGGTGGTGGCAACGCCTCCGCAGGGGCGGCCAGGGCAATGCACGGTCCGGCGCCGTCCAGAAAGGAGAAGAAGCCCTGCAGGAGGAGTGTCGTCTCCTGGGTCATGCCGATAACCTGTGCCAGCAGTACGAGACGGCTCTCGGCCTGCACGATGGCGCTCAGGTACAGGGCGACATCACCGAGCGTGAGCCGTCCGGCGTGGGCCTGCGTCGCCACATACCAGAAACAGCCGGCGACTGCTGCAGCAAAGAGGCCGTCGAAGGCCGTGAACAGGCGCAGTTGCCGGAAGTGCAGGCGGGTGACTTCCCGGAGCGCCGCCTGCCAACGGTCGTCGAATCTCTGGAGGAAGAAGTCGCCCAGGCCGAACACGCGCAACTCCTTGGCTGCCCCCGGCTCGGGGGCAATCCGCGCACAGTAGTCCATCTCGCGGGCCGGACGGCTGCGGTCGGCCATCGCCTGGAACTTGAGCTGGTCCAGGCGCCGCAAGGCGAGGAGGTGCGGCACGCTCAACAGCAAAAGGAGCGCAGGGATGAGCGGGTGGAGGCGTAGCAGTAGCAGCAAGAGCCCGATCAGCGTGAGCAGGGTGCCCATGCCCCGCTGCAGGAACAGGAAGAGGGTGAGCGGCGCATAGTGCATCTGCTGGAGCAGGCGGAGTTCGTCGCCGAAGGCCGGACGCTCGATGCGGCCGAGGTCCGGCAGCCGTATCCCGGCCGCCAGCAACTGCCGGTCGATCGCCCCCACGGTGCGCTCCTGCAGCCAGGCCGCGAGGGTCTGCTGGGCAGGGGAGAGGACGGCGGCAGCAACCATCGTCAGGGCGTAGAACGCGGCCAGGACGACTACACGCTGAACGGCGCCGCCCGCGCCGAGGTCGCCGCCGGCCAGATGGTCGACCAGCACCTTGGTCAGCCAGGTCTGGACCACCGGCAAGAGGCTGAGCACCAGCAACAGCGCCAGATAGATGCGCGCCAGCCCCGGTGCGGCTGTTACCACAAGTGCCAGGCCACGCCGGTACGTCCTGATGGTCGTGGGTAGATGCCATGCCGCCAGCTTCATTTGCTCACCTCAGCCTCCTGTCCAATGTAGGCCGCCGCCTGAAGGCGGTAGAGGCGGGCGTAGTCGCCATCCTTGGCCATCAGCTCGGCATGGCTGCCTTCTTCCTGGATCGCGCCATCGGCGAGGTACAGGATGCGGTCGGCCATCCGCACTGTCGAGAATCGGTGGCTGATCAGCACGGTCGTGCGGTCCCGCGTGAGATCGTGAAAGCGGCTGTAGACGTCGTGTTCCGTCTGGACATCGAGCGCGGCAGTCGGCTCGTCCAGCACGAGGAGTTGGGCATCGCGGAGGAAGGCCCTGGCCAGCGCCAACTTCTGCCACTCCCCACCCGATAACTCCCGTCCGCCCAGTTCGCGGCCCAGGGGCGTGTCTAACCCCTGGGGGAGCCGCCCGAGCAATTCCGCCGCCCCCGCTTTCGTCGCCGCCTCCAGCAACTGCGCCGGATGCTCCAGCGCGTCGACCTGGCCCATGGCGATGTTCTCTCCGGCGGTCAACTCGTAGCGGACGAAGTCCTGGAAGATGGCGCCAACCTCTCGGCGCAAATCTGCCGGGTCGTAGTCGCGCAGGTCCACACCATCGAGCGTGATGGCGCCGGCAGTGGGGTCGTAGAGTCGCAGCAGCAGCTTGACGATGGTCGTCTTGCCGGCGCCGTTATGGCCGACCAGGCGCCGGCGGATGTCGTCAAGCTCCGCGAGGATCGGCGTGTACGTGGCGTCGTAGCGCCGCCGGAAAAACGGGCCGAGACCATAGAGGCGTACATCTTTGGCCGGTTCCGGCGTGAGGAACAGATCACGGTAGTAGGCGAGGCGCCGCGCCGCCGGGGTGCGTCGATAGAGGTGGATACTCGTCTGGCGCTGATACTCCCATTGGCGCGTCATCTGGGGCAGGTTCGCCAGCAGGAGGACAAGCGGGGCGAGGGGATGCAGCCCGACCAGTAGCAGCGCGAAACCAGCGGCGCTGAAGGCGTCCAGCGCCGTCCGCCCGCCGTACATCAACAGGTTGAGTCCGCCGGTCGCGGCGTGGCTCCGCGCCCGCTCCAGGTCGTCGGCGAAGCCGGGATCTTCCAGTCGGGCCAGTCCCTGGCAGCGATTGGCGGCCACGATGAGCTGGCGTGTGACATAGCCGGTGAGGCGGTCGGCCACGACCGCCTGAAAGACGGTGACGAAGGGCTGCGCCAGTTGACTCACCGCCAGCGCGGTCACGGTGAGCGCAATCCAGGCCGAGAGGGGCAGCGCCGTGGCGAGGACGTCGGGCCGCGTGACCGCGCCGAGGTCGAGCGCCACGCGATCCACGACGACCCGCGACAACACCAGTTGCACAGGCCGGAGCAGCGCCTGGAGGGCGAGGAGCAGCAGGATGCCCAGGACCAGGCCGGGGCTGGCCCGCCAGGTCAGCCGCACCCCAAGCCGGATGAGCCGACCGGTCTCCCGCACTTGCCGCCGGAAGGGTGTCGCCGAGATCGAATCTCCCACTGCTCTTTCCCTTGCCGGTGAAACTAGGACCCGATCGCGGCCCACGCGGTGATATTACGTAAGATAGGACTTACATGTCAAGGGTGGCCGAGCTGACCATTCGACCGCGGTTCTTGGGCTACCATGGCCGAGGGCGGATCGATGGAACTTGGAAGGTACAGGGAGGGCATCCGGCCGGACGGCCGTATCTCACAGGCTGTCCGGGGCACTCGCGGATCGGCGGGACACGAAGGTCGTATAGTCGCGCCAGTCCTCCTGCTGCGGGCGAGCGGCAAGGATGGCCTCGAGTACGCGCAGGATCGTACCGTATTCGCTGTGGTCCATGCCGACGAGGATGGCACACCCTGCATGCTGTTCCCCTGCCTCCGCCCACTCTCGAGCGATGCGAGGGAAATCGTGGACGTTGAAGGTGACCATGATGCGATCTTCTCTCGCGGCGAGCGCGAGCAGGTCGGTGTCGCTCCAGCCGTCCAATGCGCGTTCTTCGTCTGCGGCCCGCACGTCATGCCCAGCCTGACGGAGTACACGGGCGATGCGGCGCGCCGACAGATGGGCGTCGAGGAAGAGCCGCACCTACGTGGGGAGGACGTCGATGGCTGGGAAGGAGCGGCGGAGTTCGGCCAGTGATCGACGATCTTCGGTGATCGCCGCGTCGATCTCGTCCGGAAAGCGCTCGTAGTAGGCCAGGGCAAGCCGAATCTGCGCTTCCGCCGCGTCCGTTTCGGCAACCGTCCGTTCGAGCGAGCCGAAGTCTTGATAGGCGCGGATGACCTCCCAGATGTCGAGGGCGGTACCAATAAGCCAGGGACGCCGTTCCCAATCGGTGCCGCGGAAGGCGATTCCTGGGAAGAGCCGGGTCCGGAGCGCCTCCGCCGCGAGCGCCTCCACAACGGCGCCTTTGGAGCGGCGTGTCCGGCGAGCCTCTTCGGTCACAAGGGCGTCCATCGCATGCGAGAGGCGTAGGGTGAAGGGATCGGACTTTGCAATCATCAGACCAGTGTAGCACAGAAATTACCGGGTAATGGTTGGGCGGTCAAGGCTACCTTCAGGCCCTGGGGCGTCGTCACCTTGGCGTCCAGAGAGCGCCTCACCGATACCGTCGACTCCCCACTACTGGCAGTTCGCCGTGACGACTCCTTATACTGATGCTGACAATGTCGCCTGAGACAGCGTCCAAGGCGATTGGTAGGATAGTGGACAACGGCAAGCAGGGCAACCAGCAACGACGGGATAGGGAGCCGCCTCTCGTTGCCTTCGACAACTCCGCGCTCAGCCGGCTCACCGACACTGATGGACGCCTGGCTGCTGAGATCGCCGCGGTGGAGGCGGTGGTAGTCGCCATTCGAGCAGGGTATCTGCGTTTGCTCGCCACGCAAATCCTCTTCCTGGAAGTGACGAGGACGCCCACGTCCTTTCATGCCCCGCTCTTGGCAGTGCTCGATCTTGCCTCCGCCTCAGTGCTCCTCGAACCGACTCGTCCGCTGGCTCAGCGTCTGGCTTCGCTCGGGTTCCGACCAGCCGACGCCCTGCATATTGCGGCAGCGTATACTGGAGGCGCCGACTATCTCCTAATCCTATGATCGGCGGCATTTTCTTGGTCGAGCATCCCGGGTAGCGGCACTACTCGGACCCGGTCCCTTGATCACGACGCCGGAGGACTGCCTGCAATGGGAAGGACGCGAATGAGCACCTTGACGACCGATCCTGCCGTTCTGAGTCCACTTGGTAGCCTTACCTCTCAGGAACGCAGCCGATCCATTGCGGCCTTGACGACCAAGCTTCCTCGGGACGAGAGTGTGCTGCTGCTCAGCGCGCTGGCCGGCAGTCTTGAGGGGGTTGCTAACTTGCCTTGGGAACTTCAGGTGTGGGCTGAGCAGGTGCTGCTGGCCACGTTCGATGAGGGAGGCGGAGTCGATGTGGTGGACCGGCTAGGCCTTGCCGACGTGTCGGATAGGAACCCGCTCCGGCAGGTTGAAGCTGAGTTGAACGTCGGCGATGTCGACGATGCGATCGCCATGTTGCGGCGATGGGATGCCGAACGTCTACCGGACTATCGCGGACGTAGCGAATAGGTGGTGGCTCGCTTGCTCGGGTGTCGGCCTGGCTGCGTCGAGCCAGGCCACTCGGCAGGCGGGAGGGGGACCTCCCGGAGGTAGACCAGGATGCCGTACCGATCACGTCACCGATAGCGCCCCGCCTGCATCTCGTAGAGTTCGGCGTAGCGGCTACCGAGCGCGATCAGGTCGGCATGGCTCCCTGCTTCCACGATCCGCCCGCCTTCCAGTACCAGGATTTGATCGGCCATGCGTACGGTGGAGAAGCGGTGGCTGATCAGCAAGGCCGTCTTGCCCACCATCAGGTGCCGAAACTGCTGGAAGAGATGGGCCTCGGCGTCGGCATCCAGCGCCGCCGCCGGTTCGTCCAGGATCACCAGCGCCGCGTCGCGGATGAAGGCGCGCGCCAACGCCACTTTCTGCCACTCGCCGCCGGAGAGGTCCACGCCGCCCTCGAAGCGGCGCGTCAGTTCGGTAGCGTAGCCGCTCGGCAAGGTTGCCGCGAGCGTGTCGGCGCCGGATGCGGCCGCCGCCCGGTGCAGCGCTCCGTCGACCCGCGTGGGATCGGCGCCACCCACCGCGATGTTCTCGCCCAGGGTAAGCGCGAAGTGGGCGAAGTCCTGATAGACGACGGCCAGGCGGGAGCGCAGCCCCGCCAGGTCGTAGTCGCGTAGGGGGATGCCATCGAGCAGAATCTCGCCGGCGGTGGGGTCATACATGCGTGTGAGCAGCTTAACGAGCGTGGACTTTCCGGCGCCGTTGGCGCCGACGAGCGCTGTCACCGTACCGGCAGGCAGGAGCAGGCTGACTTCGTCCAGGACGGGTTCCATGCTCTCAGGGTAGCGGAAGCTGACGCCCTGGAAGGCGACGCCTGCCTCCAGCCTGGGCGGGACGGCGCGGGCGGTCGCGGCCGGCGCGACGGCAATGGTCGGCGCCGCGCTATCAAGGAAGGCAAAGAGGCCGCGCAGGTGCAGCAGCGTCTCCCGGATGTTGCGGTACTGGATGGCGACCAGGAAGAGGCGGCTCTCCGTCTGGGAGACGGCGCCGAGGTAGAGCGCCAGGTCGCCCAGCGTCAGGCGACCGGCGCTCGCCTGGAGGGCCACGTAGAGGAAGCCGCCCGCCAGCGTCAGCGCCTGCGCCCCGGTAGACCAGAGCGAGAGCCGCAGCTCAGCCCGGCGGGCGCGATCGTCCTCCGCCAGCAACTGCGTCAGGCGCTCGCGGAAGCGGCCGAGGAAGAAGGCGTGCTGGCCGAAGATGCGCAGCTCCTTCGCCGTAGCGGGGTCGGTGACCGCCCGCAGGGCGTAGTCCATCTCCCGCGCCGGACGCGAGCGCTCGTTCAGCAGCTCGTACTTCAGGCTGCTGATGCGGCGCTGGGCCAGGATGTGCGGGATGCTGGCCGCGACGAACGCCACCGGCAGCAGCGGCTGGAGGCGGCCGAGCAGGGCGAGCAGCCCTGCCAGGGTGACCAGCGCTGCGACGAGCTGGGGAACGGACTGGATCAGGCGGGGCGAACGGCCATACGCCTCCTGCGAGAGGCGCAGCTCGTCCCCGAACGCCGGGCTTTCGATCCGCTGGAGGTCGGACAGGCGCGCCCCTGCCGCCATGATCCGGCCATCGATCTCGCCCACGGCGCGGTCCGTCAGCCAGGCCATCATGGTGTTCTGTACCGCCTCTCCCATGGCAGGCACGAGCAAGGTAAGGGCGTAGAGCGCCGCCGGCTCCAGGGCAGCGCTGGGCTGACCGCTGAGCAGCAGGTTGACCACACTGCGGCTGAGCCAGACCTGGAGCACGGTGACGGCATTGAAGAGGATGGCCAGCGCCAGGTAGAGCGCTGCCACGAGCGGCGCGGGCGCCGCGACCAGCGCCACGCCGCGCGCGAAGAGCACCGCCATCGTGCGCGCGGCGGCCAGCGCGCTGGGCAGCCGGCGCGCTGTCGTGCTGAGCAGCCGGCTCATCGGGCCGGCTCCTCGACCGCAACGCCGTACTGCGCCGCCTGCCGCCGGTAGAGCCGGGCGTACTCGCCACCGAGCGCCAGCAGCTCCTGGTGGCTTCCCTCCTCTCCCACCCGGCCATCGTCGAGGTAGAGGATGCGGTCGGCCATGCGCACCGTGGAGAAGCGATGGCTGACCAGGATGGTCATGCGGCCACGAGTGAGCTCGTGGAATCGGGTGTAGACGTCGTACTCGGTCTGCACGTCCAGGGCGGCGGTCGGCTCGTCCAACACGAGCACCTGACCGTCGCGCACGAAGGCGCGGGCGAGGGCCAGCTTCTGCCACTCGCCGCCGGAAAGCTCCCGGCCGCCGAACTCGCGGCCGAGCAGCGTGTCCAGCCCCTGGGGCAAGCGCTCGATCAGCTCCAGCGCCCCCGCCTGCTGGGCAGCGGCGCGCAGGCGCTGGGGATCGTCCAGGGCGTCGAGCCGGCCCATGGCGATATTCTCGCCGGCAGTCAGCTCGTAGCGGGCGAAGTCCTGAAAGATGACCGCCATCTCCCGGCGCAGGTCGTCCAGGTCGTACTCCCGCAGGTCGACGCCATCCAGCAGGATGCGCCCGGCGGTGGGGTCGTAGAGCCGCAGCAGCAGCTTGACGATGGTCGTTTTGCCGGCGCCGTTGTGGCCGACCAGCGCCAGGGACTCGGCCGGCGCGAGCTGGAAAGAGACCTCCCGCAGCACCGGCCGCCCGCTGCCGGGGTAGGTGAAGCCAACGCGCTCGAAGACGATCCCTTGGCGGTTCGGCCGCGGTGCCGGCAGCGGCTGCGCCGCCATCGGCAGGTCCGGCGGCGCCTCCAGGATGCGGAAGAGACTGGGTAGGAAGCCGAGCACCAGGGGCAGGAAGGCCAGGTCGAAGCCGATCATGAGCAGGTTGGCCTGAAGCATGGTCGCCGCGCCGCCGTAGAGGGCCACGTCGCCCACCGTGGCCCGGCCGGACGCTCCGCTCTGTGCTTGCCAGACGACATAGAAGTAGACGGCCCCGGCAGCCAGGGCGGCCAGGGCGCTGGCCAGCGCGACCTCCACCATCAGTCGGCGGCGCAGCCGGTCGAGACCGGCCATCGTGCGGCCGAAGAGGGCGCCGTAGCGCCGCTGAAAGAACCTCGCCAGCGCGTAGAGGCGGACATCCTTGGCCAGCTCCGGCAGGAGCAGCGCGTCGCGCTGGTAGGCGAGCCGCCGCGCGTCCGGCGTTTGGCCGTAGAGATAGCTGCGCGTGCGGTGGCCGAACTCCCAGCGCCGCGCCAGTTGCGGCGCCGTCGCCAGGAGGAGCAGGAACGGGACGAGCGGCTGGAGCCGCCAGAGCACCAGCAGCAGCCCGACGCTGGTGAAGACGGCGAGCGCGGCGCGCGTACCATAGGTGAGCAAGTCGAGTCCGCTTTGCGCGCCGCGCTTGCCCACCCGCTCCAGGTCGTCGGCCAGGGCCGGGTCCTCAAAGCGGGCTAGCCCCTGCCAGCGACTGACGGCGGCCATCAGCCGTTCGGTCATGCCGCCCGCCAGGCGGTCACCCGCCGCACTCTGGAAGGTCGCGGCGAGCGGTTGGAGGAACTGGGTCACCGCCAGCACGGCTGCCGTGCCGAGGACCCAGACCAGCAGCGGCAAGCGCGCCGCCAGGGGATCGGCTACTGTGGCGTGGCCAAGGTCCAGGGCGGCGCGGTCGAGCACCAGGCGGAACAGGACGAGTTGCAGCGGCGCCAGGAGCGCCTGGACGACGAGCACGGCCGTGGTGGCGGCGACCAGCGCCGGGCTGACCTGCCAGGCGAGCCGGATCGCCAGCCGGCAGAGGCGGATGGTCTCGGCGGCGCGCTGCCGAAAGGGCTCTCGCATGGTGGCCGCCAGAACACACCTCTCCTCGGTTCGCTAGCATCGCGCCGAAAGTCACGCCGTTCAGAGGTCCTCATTGTGCGGCCAAAGTGCCGCCATGGCAAGGCGGCGCCAAACACTGTTCGCGTGACTGGACTCGCTGGTGGCCAGGAAGCAGCGTTGTACACTGCTGGGACAGCGGAGAGAAAAGGGATGCGTGGGATGGAGCTGCGGCGCTTTCGGCGCATCGAAGATTTCTATCGCCGGGCGGAACGCTTCCTGTTGGCGCGCGAGGCGGAACACAACCTGATCCTCGGCATCTGCGGCCCCGGCAGACGGCAGCCGGCGCGCTTTGACCAGCAGCCGTATCTGGCGGTCGTGGAGCAACAGGGCGCCGTGGTCGCTGCTGCCATGATGACGCCGCCCTTCAACCTGATCCTCTCCGAGCTGGCGACGCCGGCGGCGCTGCCACTGATCGCTCAGGATGTGTACCGGTTGCACGCCACCCTCCCCGGCGTCCTGGCGCCCAGCGCAGTAGCCGAGCCATTCGTCGCCTGCTGGCAGACCCTGAGCGGCCAACCCTACCGGCTCCGCATGGCCCAGCGAATCTACCGGCTCACAGCAGTGACGCCCGTCCAGGGAGTGCCGGGTCACTTGCTCCGGGCCGGCAATGCCGACCGCGACCTGCTCGTCGCCTGGGCGGTGGACTTCTACCTGGAGGCCGATCAGCAAACCGACGTGCAACGCGCCCACTCGCTGGCGGAACGGAACGTCGAGGCACGGCTCAACACGGACCCCGGCGGCTACTACCTGTGGATCGACGGTGCGCCGGTGTCGCTCGCCGGCTGCACCGGACCCACCCCGAATGGCATCCGTATCGGCCCGGTCTACACGCCGCCGGAGCAGCGCAGCCACGGCTATGCCAGCGCGACGGTCGCCGCGCTCAGCCAGTTGCTGCTGGACCGCGGCTTCCGCTCCTGCTTCCTCTTCACCGACCTCAGCAACCCTACCTCCAACAAGATCTACCAGGCCATCGGCTACCAGGCGGTCAGCGACGTGGACGAGTACGCCTTTGGGGCCGAGCCGGCATAGTGGCGCACCCCACCTTGCCCCAACGCAACCGTCCTGCCGTCTGCAGCGAGGCCCTCCGCGGCTTCAGTTTAGCGGCGCGTCACGCAGCGATCAGGGCGAAAGGTTGCCAGGCGTGGGTCGGGCGCCGCTCCCAGCACTTCAGCGGCGACGAGTTCACCCAGCAGCGGTCCCAGGGTCATGCCACTGTGCGTTATGGCCAGGTAGAGGTTGCCGCAGCCGGGGGCGTAGCCGACCAGTGGGTAACCGTCGGTTGGCAGGGCACGGACGCCCACCCGCGCCTCGACGATGCTGGCCCCGGACAGGTCCGGCAAGTAGGCGCAGGCGCGCCGCCAGAGTTCCCGGCAGGCGGGTAGGTTGGGATCACGCGGCGTGGTGGGATCAACCAGGGTGTCGATATCGTCGGCTTGCAACACCACCCGGCCACCGGCTTCTGGGCGGAACTGCACGTCCGGCGCATGGACGACGCTGCGCGGGCCACGCGGGAGCGGAGCAGTCAGCGCCAGCAGGCCGCAGGTTGGCGCCAGCGGCACACGCAGCCCTGCCAGCACGGCGACACGGTCGCTCCAGCGGCCGGCGGCGATGACGACATGATCGGCATGGAGTCGTGTGCCCGAGACAAGGTGGACACCGGTGGCACGATCGCTGGTGTGATCAAGCGCCGTTACACCGTCGCTACGCTGAACCGTCGTACCCAGGGACTGGGCAGCGGCAAGGAGCGTGAAGACCAGGAGCGGACCGTCGGCCCAGCCCTCCAAGGGAAAACTGGCGAAGGCAGTGTCCGTAGCATCCGGCCACCGGACAGCCGGCTCCAGTGCCTGGGCCTCATGCCGGTTGATCAACTCGGCGGGATAGCCGAGCCCTTGCAGCGCCGCCACATGGGCGGTGAGACGCTTGGTCGACATGTCACCGACGGCACAGCGCAGGCTGCCGGTCAGGTGCAGCCAGGGCGCGGTGCCTAGGTCGGCAGCCAGCCGGCGGTGGGCGTGGATGCCGGCCACATTGAGGGCGTGGTAGGCGGCGGGCGGCTTGTTGTTGGCGTTAAGCCAGGCGAAGCTGGCGCTGGTCGTGCCGGCGCCCGGCTCCCCCTGGTCGACCAGCGTCACCGTCGCACCGGCTGCCGCCAGGCGGTAGGCCACGGCAGTGCCGACGACACCTGCTCCGATGACGACAATGCTCGGCATCTGTTTCCTCCTCACCCTATCTGGAGTATGCTACCTGGCGGATCCCGCCGCTCGGCAGCAGTGTGCCGCCGGGGTCTGCGAGCAACATGATAAGGAAGAACGCCGATGCGCTTGCAGGATCGGGTTGCCATTGTCACTGGCGGCAGTCGTGGCATTGGGCGGGCCATTGCCCAGCGCTTCGCCGCAGAAGGGGCGACGGTTGTGATTGCGGCCCGCGATCCTGCCACGTTGGAGCAGACGGCCGCCACGATTCAGGAGGCTGGTGGCCGCGTCCTTGTCCTCCCCACTGACGTCAGCGATGAAGCCGCCTGTGACCGTTTGATCCAGGCCACTGTCGAGCAGTTCGGCGGTGTGGACATCCTCATCAACAACGCCGCCATCGCGTCGCCGCAACGGCGGCCATTCCAGGAGTTGCCGACCGCCATCTGGCAGCAGACCCTCGACGTCAATCTGGGTGGCCTCTTCTACTGTGGCCGGGCGGCGGCGGCAGCGATGGTGGCACGGCAGTATGGCCGGATCGTCAACGTGCTGGCGATTCAGGCCTGGGTGCCCCTGCCGCACAACGCCGCCTACGCCGCAGCCAAAGGCGCCGGCATGTCGCTGACGCGCAGTATGGCGATTGATCTCGCCCCATTGGGCATCATCGTCAATGCCATCGCACCGGGGCCGGTCTACGTTGCCGCCGACGATGTGCCGGCCGATGTCGATCAGAGCGCGGCCACACTGGTGCAGCGGGCCGGCAGGCCGGCGGAGGTGGCGGCGCTGGCAGTGTTCCTGGCCTCCGAGGAGTGCAGTTTCGTCGTCGGCCAGACGATCGTCTGCGATGGTGGCCGGTTGCTCTCCCGGCGGGGCGACCCGGACTGGGTGTAGTCACGAGGAACGGGCGTCAGGTCGGGGACAATGACGAGTGCGGCAGGAGGCCCAGTTCATCATCGCCACGCACTCGCCCATCCTGCTGGCGTACCCCGGCGCTACCATCCTGATCTTCGACGGCCAGACGATTACTCCAACGCCGTATGACGCCGTGGAGAACGTCACGCTGACGCGGCAGTTCCTGGCCAACCCGGCAGCGTATGTACGGCGGCTGTGAGTGGCTGCTGCCCACGCGGTTAGGCGTTGCGCGCCACCACTTCGAAGAGTTCCCCACTTACCTGGACGCCATCGCCGCCGGTATCTTGAACCAGCAGGATCTCGGCGGCCATGCAGTCCTCATCCTTCGGATTCCACTGAAGGCCCATACCGTGACAGTACACTAATAGGCGTGGCCCGAGGACGCCTGGGGCAGCGAGAATCTTGATGAGTTCCGACACCGACCGTCCTGTCACAGCGGTTAGTCGTTTCAGCACCTCGGCGTCATACTTCGATCCCCACGCATGTTGATGAAAGGCTGCAATGATACCGTCGAGCAAAGGCTTCACGACCGTGGCGGGATGGATATTCGTCTGCTTGGCTCCGTACCTCAGATGGACCGACACACCGAATTGCTTCGGCGGGGTGTGCGACGGATCCGACAACGTGTGGGCCGCCAGCTTGATGCCAAGCCAGACTGCAGGGACCTTGAGACTTGAAGTGATTGGTCCGCAGTTACTGTCTGCCCAGGTTGCCAGAGTTTGACCACGATGCCAATGGGTAAATTCGTCTTGCCTGCCAGTAGTCATATAGCGGTGGTAGTGCTTGGGGATATAATCCACGGCTTTGGGTATCTGAGGCGGTTGTTCATAGGCGCGTTCGAACCGGATGCCATCGTTCGCGAGATGGGTGAAGTGGCTTGTCCCGACATTGTAAAAAAGCACGTTCTCTGCGTCGACCAGATCTTCGCTGAGCGACCCGTAGACGGCATGCAGAACGTCACCGGACGGGGCAACCATTGCCTGCAGACCCTGCCGTATCTCGGTGCGGAACTGCAGCATGGCTCCCTTCGGCTCGAATGGGAGGCGCTGAACGCTCCAGGCTTTCACTTCGCTCCTCGAGCCAGTCACGAAGAATGCCCGCAATTCTATTCGTCCTTTCCAGTTACACCTCTGCCGTTGGTGTTGGACAAGTTGGCAGTATTGCTCACGACACCAAGTGCTGCTCGATCTGAACAATCGCCGACTCGCGTTGACCATTAGCCAACAGCCACGGAATACCTTCTGTTTGATCTCCGACGACTGTCAGAACTGGGAAATGTCGCCAAGATGGCGTTCAATTTTATCGGATGTGCTACCGTTCCGTCCAACACATTGGTCGCCATGGAACCGCCAGAGCCACCGGAGCGGGGAATATCAGCATGAGCCTGGAGATCAGCCACGATTATCGGCTCGCCACAATAGCGTCGTGGCGGATCATCGCAGAACTGATGCGTCGTCACCACAAGAGCGGCCTCCAGGCGATGGAACTGCACCCAGGGGACGGCCAATACGACTGTCTCGGTCTGATTATTGGGCTTCACGGACGCGAAGGAAGATCTCTCTGCCATATTAATCGGCCGGGTGGACTGCACATTTTCGATACGTGGGCATCGCCGAGACGAGCCTTGAACGATCCGCCATGGGATCGATGGGCAGATACCACCCGCCTGGAGTACTTGACGGCCTGGATTGCAATGGCGGATGCGAAGGCTTTTGTCTTCCATTTAGAAGACGCACTGGGCCTACCAAGCACGCGGCAGCAAACTGCCCCCCCAACGACTCCAGCTACCCTTGTATTCCGGCTACTCGCAGCCTGGCAGTCGCGATTCTTTGCCGCAAGTGATTGGCTGGAGATTCGTTCGGCTTGGTGTGACAGTAGCGGGATGGAGGGAAGCTCAGTGCGCGAGGAAATTCGCCAGTTTCCTCTAGCGCATGCCGAGATCGCCCGCCGAGAGGGGTGGGAACAAGTGGAGCAGGCTATACAGTACTGGCTGCTCACACGAGTGTCCACCGATCAGACCCCCGAGCTCGTTGGACTTATCGACCTCAAGGGCAACCTGTACCTGGCAAGTAGCCCGACGATCCCGCGAGATATGTACGCGCCGTATCAGCGTCACGGTCGTAGTCTCTCCGCACTGGTTGCTGAAATGGAGCATGTGCTGCCGGTAGCATTTGGTGCGCGGATCAACCCGGCCCATTAAGTGCTTCTGCATCAGTGATCAGGCAAACAGGGACCGATTCAATGGACGGGACAATGGATTGCGAAAACGGCCTCTCCGGCGAAGGCCAGATCAGCAGTGACGTGGACGATCAGATCCAGAACCGCAGCATCGGTGAAAGCTACCATACGGAGTTACACTTGGGTCGCGCTCTGTTGCATATCAACCGGAAGGATATAGAGCAGGCGACCGTGACCGTCGAGGCGTGGAAATAGACGGCAGATGATAGGTAGTGGTCATGTTCCTGTGCCGCGTCGCTGGGACCGCCAGCGTATGCCCCCACTATGGGAAGGAACGGATCAAGGTCTGCTGGTTGATGCAGCCGGAGCAGATAGGCGCGAAGCGCCTCGGGAATAAACGCCGCGTCCCGTCGCCCTTGGAGCGTGCTCACTCTGCTTCGGTCACAGGCGGGTCGCCGTCATCTGTTTGGAGGGCCGTGTTCTGACGTGCTCGCGTGTGATCGTCACGTAGTCGTGCAACCATGCCGGTATCGTAGTTCCTCAGCAGCAGTTCCTCCCGGATCGCCGGCAACTCGGCAAGATAGTCTTTCGCGGTTAGCCCAGCCGATGTCACCGCACTGCTCGCTCGTTCCATTAGGGCTGCCAGTTGGGCGTCTTGGGGCACGACAAGTAGCGTGTTGCCGGCTACGACATAGGCGACTGTTGAGCCACCTTCGACGTCAAGTGCCGAGCGCACAGCTCTGGGCAGTGTCAAGCGTCCTTTGTTGTCGAGTACAGCGAAACCTGCCATCCCACGTTCATCACTCACGGCCATACCACCCGATCGTTTGCGCCAGACACCTTACCACGATGAGTGGGATAATCCTACCATCCGCGTCCTTTGGCTTCCCACGAGCAAAGGCTGCATAATAGTGGCGAATGGAGGGGTGACCATGGCCGAGCAACGACGATGGGTCTTCGACCCAGACCACGGCGGCGTCCGCGTTCCTGAGGCGGTGCAGCGCCGCACCGCACAACGCTTGCGCCGCTACGCCGAGGAGCATTTCGCCGGTCGCTTCACCCGGCTGGATATCCGGTTTCGAGGGCAGTTCTGCTACGTTGATGCCTTCACCGAGCCCGAGGAAACAGGCCCTAACTGGCCACCACCGGACTCGCCGGAGACCCGTGAGGAGTACCTGGAGCGCCTGCGCAACACGCCAACCCACCTCTGCCGCCTCCGTTACTTCGGCAACGAAGATCGCTGGGGCTTCGCCTTTTACACCTACAGCAATGAACGCTACGAGTTGTCGGTCTACCCCTCCGGGGAGTTCGTTGGCCCGCCCGAAGAGGCGTTCCACGTGGCGGCGGAAGCCTACCTCCGCTGAGCGATGGCAGGAACAGTGCCGTGGCGGGAGCGCTGGCGCAAACAGATGGCTGACCGGACGCCGTGAACGCGCGGGGACGGCGCAGTTCACCATTGGAGGAGCCATGCCGAAACCGATCACCGCGGAAATCGTCGTCGCCTACACGCGCTGCCCGCGCAAGGCGTTCCTGCTCCAATGCACTGATGAGCATGGCACGCCGCACGAGTATGAAGGCGTCCTTGCCGAACACCAGCGTGCGAACCAGCGTGCCTACGTCGCGGGCATCCAGCGCGCGCATCACGAGGCCAGGCCATATGCCGGGGAACTCTCCACCGCTGGCCGGCACGTGCTGCTCGACGCCACCCTCCGAACGGAAGACCTGGAAGCACGATGCCCGGTCCTCACGCCGGTGGCGCGCGGAGTATTGGGGCAAGTCTGCGGCCACGAACCGACGCTCGTGGTCGGCACGCACACGATCAGCCAGGAGCAGCGGCTGGAACTCCAGTTCGTCGCCTACGTGCTCGGGCAGCTCCAGGGGACGCCGCCGACCGCCGGCGCCATCGTGGGCATGGACGGCCAGGCCCACCGTGTGCCGCTGACGGCGCTGGCCGGCCAGCTCGTTCCCATCGTCGAGACGGTGCGTGCCTGGACGGCCACGCCGCCGACCGACCCACCGCCCGTGATCGTGAACGCGCATTGCCCACAGTGCCAATTTCGGGCGGCCTGCCTGGCCGGCGCGGAGCGTGACGACGACCTGAGCCTCCTTGATCGTGTGACGCCAAAGCTGCGGCAACGCTACCACGATCGCGGCATCTTTACCGTTCGGCAGCTCTCCTACAGCTACCGGCCACGCAAGCAGCGGAAGCGCACGCCGAAAATGCCACACCCGCCAGCGGGTACCCGCCACGAACCCGAGCTGCAAGCCCTGGCGATCCGAACCGGCAAGACCTACCTGCACGAAGTGCCAACCCTGACCAGACCTCCGGTCGAATGCTTCCTGGATATCGAAGGGGTGCCTGATCGGCGCGCCTACTACCTGTTCGGCCTGCTGGTCTGCCAGGACGGCGCGGCGGTCTACCAGGCCTTCTGGGCCGATACCGATGCCCAGGAAGGGCAAGGGTGGCGACAGTTGCTCGCCACGCTCGCCGCCTACCCGGAGGCTCCCGTTTACCACTACGGACAGTATGAACCACGAGCGCTGGCGGCCCTCGCCAGGCGGTACCAGACCGACTGCCCTGGCCTCGAAGAGCGTCTGGTCAACCTCAATGCGGCCATCTACGGGAAGGTGTACTTCCCCGTCCGCTCGAACCGGCTCAAGGATATTGGCCACTTCCTCGGCGTGTCGTGGAGCGCAGCCGAGGCCTCCGGCCTGCAGAGTCTGGTCTGGCGGGATCGCTGGGAGGCGAGCGGGCAGGAGGACGACAAGCAGCACTTGCTGACGTACAACGAGGAGGACTGCCGTGCGCTACTAGCCCTGGCTGAGGTCCTCACCCGCTTGCGCGACACCGCTGCGACGGAGCCGACCGTCGACTTTGCGGCGCAGCCCAAGCGAGAGGCGACCGATGCGGGCGAGGCCATCCACCGCCAGTTCGGGGCGATCCTGCGGTCGGCGCACGCCGAGTACGAGCACGCGAAGATCAGCCTCGGCCAGGCTCGAGAGGCGCCCGCCGCGCAGAAGCGGCGGGGGGCACAGCCGGGCCACCCCGGCCATAGTCGCATCGTGCCCAGAGCCGGGAAAGTCGTGGCGCTTTCTTCGCGCCGAGCCTGTCCGCACTGCGACGACCTGCCGCTGCAACCGACCGAGCGGCTCGCCGACAAGATCATCATCGACTTGGTCTTCACAAACAGCGGTTGTCGGAAGACCGTCACCAAGTATGTGGGCGCCTATGGGGCTTGCTGCCAGTGCGGGCGTCAGTACCCGCCACCAGACATCAGCGCGTTCGGCTCCCGCATCTTTGGGCATGGCTTTCAGGCCTGGGTCATCTACCAGCGCCTGGTGCTCCGCTTGCCCTACCGCATCATTACCCAGGTGCTCGATGAGCAGTTCAGCGAGCACATCAGCACGGCGACTTTCATCCATTTTCTGCAGGACTTCGCCCGGGCCTACGCCGAGACCGAGGAGCGCTGTTTACAGCAACTCCTCACCAGCCCCTTCGTCCACGTCGACGAGACGAAGATCAGCATCCAAGGCGTTGACCACTACGCTTGGGTCTTCACCGATGGCGCCCACGTGCTCTTCCGGCTGACCGCGACGAGAGAGACGGCGGTCGTACGGGACGTGCTCGCCGACTACACCGGCATCCTCGTGACCGACTTCTACGCCGGCTACGACGCGATCAACTGCCGGCAGCAGAAATGTCTGGTGCATCTGATCCGCGACCTCAACGAGGATCTCTGGCGAGCGCCGTTCGACCGCGAGTATGAGA
Source organism: Chloroflexota bacterium (assembly GCA_036734945.1). GTDB lineage: Bacteria > Chloroflexota > UBA4733 > UBA4733 > UBA4733 > UBA4733. The sequence goes on along the minus strand of DAIMXP010000006.1, from coordinate 2,332 downwards.
CCTTTGTCCGGGCGGTCCGCGACCTGCTGGTGCCGATCCTGGAGGACGTCGGCCGGTACGGCTTGAAGCAACGGCATCTCGGCAAGTTCCTGCCGCGCGTCGAGCGCTTCTACCGCGAGGCCATTACCGGCCAGACGTACCGGTCCGAGCTCGTCCGGACCTACCAGAAGCGCTTCCAGCGCTATCGGCAGAGCATGTTCACCTTTCTCGAGCACGATGGGATCCCATGGAACAACAACATGGCCGAACGGGGCATCCGGCACCTCGCCGTCCAGCGAAAGATCTCGGGATCATTCTTCGCCTCGGTCGCGCCGCACTATCTGCTACTGCTCGGGTTGGCCCAAAGCTGCCGGTTCCAGGGCAAGTCGCTACTGAAGTTCCTCCTCTCCAGCGGCAAGGACATTGACGCGTTCAAGGCGGCCAAGCGCCGCAGCATCTCGTAGCGCAGGGATCGTTTGTCGCCCGACCCGGCACGACCACCGTTCCAGTTAGCGCCGTACCGGGCGGCGATAGCGCGGCGAGTTTGGGCCTCGGTAAGCGCGCCAGCGCGGGTCGCCCGGCGGCGGCTCACCCCACTGCATGCGGGAACAGCGCCACGTCGCCCTGCTCACCGTCCCGCGCTGGAGCCAATCGGACCTGTTTCGTGCTCGTGCGGCACAACCGTAAATCCCAGCGCCTCAAAGTGACGGTGAGAACCCACTCACCACGCTCAAGAAACCGCGGCCGTCAGTGCTTTCGTGAAGAAGGCGAAGGATTCCGCGTCCGCCGCTCGCGCCAGACCTAGATCAGAAACGTCGACGGTCGCCATACGAACCTCCTTGTGACGCGCCACGCGCTGTCGTGATGTCGGATGGGTACGGTAGCACACGGCAGGATGCGAGCGCCAAAGGGGGATTGAAGCGCGGGACGTGTGCGATCTACCCTGAGCGTATGCCATCCAACCGGGAAGTTGGTCGTGTCCCAGGCATCGGGGCGTATGCAATACGCCCCTACGGGCCCGGGAGCGGCGTTCCTTTCTGACGCGCACGGCGATGCCCAACCGTCGTAGGGGCGTATTGCATACGCCCTTGTCTTTACAGCGCCGCAATGTCCTCCCTTTCGCCTGCCGCGTGCTATTGTTCCTCCAACGCTCAGGAGGAAGCCAATGAAGATCACGACTGTCACTGCTACGGCAGAGATCGCCGCCCCCCGTCCCAACCCGATTCGCGACGCCTTGCAGGTGCTGGACGGGGGCGGCGCCGTCCAGGTGCGGATCGAGACGGATGAGGGGGTGACCGGTGTCTCCTCCACTTCCTTCGGCCGGCTGCGCGGCGCGGTGACGGTGCTGGCGACGCTGATCGAGCAGGAGCTGGCGCCGGAAGTGGTAGGCCAGGACCCCTTCTTGCTGCGCGGCATCCGCGACCGTCTCTGGCGGCTGACCGACTACCACGGCGTTACCGGCCTGGCCTGCTTCGGCATCTCCGCCATCGATCTCGCCCTCTGGGACCTCGTGGGCAATCTTGTCGGCCAGCCCGTCTGGAGGCTCCTGGGGGCGCACCGCGACCGCGTGCCGGCCTACGCCATGGTCGGCTGGCTGAACTACGACCTTGACCACCTGCGCCGGATCAGCACGCAGGCAATGGAGCAAGGGTTCCGCGGCGTCAAGATGAAGGTCGGCGCGCCGACGCTGGAGGAGGACGTCCAGCGCATCGAAGCGACCCGCGCCGCCATCGGTCCCGCTGCCTTGCTGATGGTCGACGCCAACCAGGTCTTCACCGTACACGAGGCGCTGCGCCGGGGCCGCGTCTACCAGCAACTCGGCTGCTACTGGTTCGAAGAGCCGCTCCCGGCGGACGATACGGCGGGACTGGCCGAGCTCGCGGCCGCCCTCGACATCCCCATCGCCTCCGGGGAGAACAACTTCGGCAAGCGTCAGTTCCGCGACCTCTTCACCCGGCACGCCGTAGACATCGTGCAGCCGGACTTGCGGCGCGCCGGCGGCGGCACGGAGTGCCTGGAGATCGCCGCCATGGCCGACGCTTTCAGCATCCCCTACGCCTCCCACGGCGGCGGCGCGCACCTGCACTTCCTGGCGGCCATGCCGAACTGCCTGCTGATGGAGTCCAGCCTGCTCTCGCCCAACTCCCCCGTGCGCCTGATTGACGGCTGCTACCCGCTGCCGGAAGGGCCGGGGCTGAGCACGCACTAACGGGTGCAGCTACGAACTTCGGTCTTCCTTGCCAAAGCAGGCCCGGCGACTAAAGTCGCGGCTACACGAAGCGAAGTCCGCCTACGCGGACTAAGGACCCGTCACGAAATAACTTTGACAAATGGGCAAGGTAGCGGTAGGGTT
>DAIMXP010000005.1:0-107536 GCA_036734945.1 Chloroflexota bacterium | reverse complement strand
AGCTCTGGGAGGACCTCGCCCAGTACATCTACCTGCCCCGCCTGAAGGACAGCGATGTTCTGCTCACCAGCATCCGCAGCGGCCTCGCCATGCTGACCTGGCAGCAGGAGTCCTTCGCCTATGCCCAGGGCTACGATGAGCGTCAACAGCGCTACCTGGGCCTCCTCGCCGACCAGGGCGCCAGCGTCACGCTGGACAGCAGTAGCCTGCTGGTCAAGCCGGAGGCGGCGCTCCGCCAACTAGATGCCGACACGCCAGCCCCGATCGTGCAGCCCGCCGTGGACTATCCTTCCACACCGACCGCGACCGGCCGGATTGCCGACGGCCACACGACCGGCGGCACGGTGATCCCTCCGCCGCCCCCACCCACGCCATCGACTGTCGCGCCGCGCCGCTTCTACGGTTCGGTGACGCTAGATGCCCGGCGCATGGCGAGCGAGGCAAGCAACATCGCCCAGGAGGTCATCCAGCACCTGGTGAGCCAGCTCGGCGCCGAGGCCGAGGTGACGCTGGAGATCAGTGTCCGCATCCCGCAAGGGACGCCGGAGCACGTCGTACGCATCGTGACGGAGAACTGCCGCACGCTGCACTTCAGCAGCTACGAGTTCGAGGATGCATGATCATCCCAGGGCATGTAAGGGATACAAAGACGACCGAAATTCCTTGGCTTCCGGCTGCGTCATGCCGGTTTTGCTCGCACATCTGACTGTGCAAGGCAACAAACTCACGTTCCCCTGTACGACAGAAGTGCTCAAATCCAGAGGGAGTGGTTATTCCGCTGGGATGGATGGAATCGTCCAGATCTGAAGCGCCGCTAAGTCGCCTTTGTCCGTGAGCAGATAGGCTGCTGCTGTTGGAGGAGGCAGCCACTTCCAAAATCGGAAAGCCGTTGCGGACCAGGTCGGACCGTAGATGATCATCAACGGTGCCTCGGTGCGATAGTTAGGATCGGCACCGATGTCACGAAGCGTCGATCGATCTCTCTGACTCGGGTGCAGGGGGCCGACGGGATGAGTGTGCCAGTCGCCAAGGAAGGTCAGCGCTCCTGCAGAAGACGCGTAGACAATCTCGAGCTGGCCCTGACAATAATCACCATCCATTTCGAGGCTTCGTCGCTTCCGACAAGCATGTGGTCCCGGACCGGTGGCATGGGTGAGGACAACCTCATCCCGCGACACCCAGTAGCCCATTAAGATGCCACCTGTTTCGCGCCAGGGGTTTCGCTGCGCCTCCATCTGCCAGATCTCCCAGACATCCTTGACTACGAACAGTATTGGCGCGCTCACGTTCTCCCGGCCCCACAGGCGCTGCATTCGGGATGGCGAGGAATCGTCCACCGATAAAGGTCAGGCCATGCGCCATTACCGCTACCGCGGCTGTCCCAGAGCAGGTAGTGATAGGGCGCGTCTGGGTAGGCATCGGGGTGTTCACGGAGGAGAGTCTGCACGGCAAGCCGAGTGGCCAAGAGCGCTACTGAGCCGGTGTCAAAACCGGCGCCAGTGAAAGTGGGGAAGCCACAACCCAGCGGGAAGATCTCACGACTCACCGGATCCTCTTGAGGTACACGAGATAACATCCCATCTCGTTCCTGCAAGGCCATGCACTCATAACACGCGGTCTCACCGGGCAGCGTGCGCAGGACCTCACCTCCCCATGCACCGCTCATCGTCCAGCAATAGAGGAGTGGAACATGGAGTTCTTGACCGATGCGGTTGAGTAGATGGTTTATTTTCGAGTCACCGGTGGCGCCAACTAACAAGTCATACCCGCAGACATTCGCGGCGAATTTGCCCAATTGATCGACATCCTCTTCCGGACGTCCGATATCTGTGAACCCTCCTAACCGTATTGCACTGGACTCGACCCGGACATAAGGGTTGATCGCGTGCAAACGGCGAGTGATTACCTCCACTTTTGGTAGCCCAACATCACGCAGGTCGGACTCGTGCCGCACCTGATTACCAAACTCAATTAAATCATAGTCGACCAAGTAGAAAGTGCTGACGCCAGCGCGCCCGAGACGCACAGCGATCTCGGCCCCCAAAGTCCCGAGTCCGATGACGGCAACCCGTTTCCCGCGCAATGCCGCGAGCTGCGGCGTCCGCACGAATCTGGCTTGCTCAGTGACAAGGTGAGGACGAAGTATTTGTTCACCGCGCCGGTTGGCGTTCGTCTCCCAGCGAACGGCAGTGAGCCACGTGTCATGGACTTCGCCGCGCGCTGGGCCTTCTTCCGGATAGCACACCGCCAGCACTTCCAGTGCCTTGTTCCATCCGAAGTTGCCCGGAGCGCTGGAGAGACGGCGCACCCGCCGCTCGAAATCGGGTGCCTGCTGCTTCACCCACGCTCGGAGGACTGGGTAGCTCCCAAACCATGGTGGAGCGCTGTCGACTTTAATCCAAAGGCCGGTCATGGTCGCGCCGCTGAAGAGATTCCGGAGCCCCGCCGGTGCCTCCGCCACCCTCTGCTGGCCATTTTCGTGCATGACCAGTTTGTTAAGAAGTCCGCGTGCATCGGCGGCTTGGTCAAACCCGGTAAGCCAGGCCTGCCCAGAACTTCCTGAAGGCATGTGCTGCATGTTCTCAGGTATTACCAGCGAACTGTGCGCTGTGTACGGGTAGTACACGCTCCGGGGCTCAGGAGCGTCCACCTCATTCGCATGCACGGCGGCCGGACCGGAGTGCGAATCAGCAAGTAGACGCACTGCTTGCTGTACCATGTTCGCGCCGGTCATGCTGGAGGACCAGGCAGCTGGCGAGTTTTCAATGAGACACAGATTCCGGGCATAGGGGTGCTGATGTCGAGATAGTTGGGTGGTTGGGCTGATGACCTCCGGCCGGACGAATGGGAAGCCAGGGGGATAGAGGACGGTCAAAGGATATGCTATGCCAGCAGCCACCACTTCTCCCCCGAAGGCCACGAGGCCTTTGTGGCGGAGTAGATCCTCGTTGAGCACAAAGGCCAAGCCTGCGGAGTGGTACGCTCCCCGTTCTCGCTTCAACCGCTCGGGGTCACGCTGATGCCATAGACGGTATCCTGCCAAGCTCAGGCTCCGTACGCGTACGTGCGCCCGCCTCGAACATCGGGGGGCCCGCCTGGCTTACTTGGAGGCTCGGGTGGCTTGGGCGGATGCGGTGGACAAGGCGGATGGGAATTTGGCGAATGGTGCGTCGACTTATCGTCCAAACTATCCGCCGAATGGTCGCGCTGTTCCTCGGTCTTCATCGGTTCCTCCTATTGCGGCTTGCTGCCTGCCTCCGGGGCAGACATAACTTCGTCGGCATAATTCCTCGGGTGTTATGCTCTCCCTGAAACTCCGGCTTTCGGTGTCCCTGGGATCGCCAGGGCGACTGTGATCGGGAACGAGAGATTGATGACGACGCATTGCTGGCAATCACAGTCCAGCGCGTGTCCCTCGGCCAGCACTTTCAGCTTCGCCATGGCCAGCATCGCGGCCGCAGCGATGCAGATCCCTCTTCGACCCATCCCAATCTCCTCCTCGTTATATACGTTGCAACCGTAGTAGAATACCATGATTACGGTGTCAACGTAGTGATGTTCCATCCGCGTCAACATGGGAGCGACGCCCATTAGGCAGAGTTGAGGCATCTTCGCGGGTTGCGCGGCTGAGCACGCCGCAAATGAAAGGCCGGTTGTTTATGAGTATCTGCGCCACCTCTGCCACACGGTCCGACGGGTGACACTCAATGATCGACTACGCGAGGTCCGTCGAGATCGCCAACTCACTTTACTTCAGGTAGCAGGTGCGACGAAGCTGTCTGTATCCTACCTATCCGACCTAGAACGGGGGAGAACAACCCCCTCTCTAGAGACCCTGAACCGGCTCGCTTCCTGTTATACCCTGTCCACGGTGGATCTGCTTGCTGGAGTCGAAGACTATGGGACAGGCTCGCCTGCTGGTCTAGCACCAGGTCTCGCGGATCTTCTCAAGGACAGCCGGATTGATCAGCGTGCGGCAGAGGATCTCAATCGGATTGAGCTACGCGGGAAGCGTCCGCAGACAGCGGAAGAATGGTATGAGCTGTATCTTCACCTGCACCGAATCATCAAACCATACCTTTCCGGAAAGGACTCGGTAGAGGAGAGTAGGCAGTAATATCTTGTACATGCGAGAATCGGACTTGAGGGACATGGTAGTCAGGAATGTCCAGGAGATCAAGCAGCGATTTCCTGGATGGGAAGACCTGATACAGCTAGCAAAAGACTTAGATATCCGCGTTGTCTCCGGTTCTCTCGGCAGCAGTAAAGAAGGTGCAGCATTCCAGGATGTAATCATAACCGATCCTTCGATTAGGTCAGAAGAACGTAGAGTTTTTACATTTTACCACGAGATAACGCACCACTTGATCCGCAGGAATGATGAGTTGCTCTCGGTTATCCACGACCAATGCCGTACTGACGAGGACTACCATCGCGTAAACGAGTGGCTTTGCAATACCGGTGCAGCAGAATTCCTGATGCCCCGGGAGATGGTTCTTGAAAGAATTCGTAGAACTGGTTTCTCGTCCCTGCTGATTAGCGGGTTATATGTTACGACAAGAGCATCACGAACGGCAATCTGTGTACAATTAGCTTTATGTGCGATACACCGATGCATCGCCATGGTGTGTCGAGTTTTCCCGCAGGTCGGAGATTCCGGTTTGTTCGGCCAGTTGGCATCTGTCACGACGCTCCGGGTTGACACGGCTGTCAGTTCGGAGAGCATGCGATACAGCGTTGCGCACGGAACCGCCATCTCGAAGGACCATCTCTTATGGCACTCGTACCGGGCCAACGATGGACGACTCTGTTCGGGACGCGCATCAATCCCCTTCCGCAGCGGCTCAATTTGGAGCGTTGACTGTGAAGCATTGCGAGTCGGCGAGCAATTATTTGCAATTTTCAACGTTGATTCACCGCCACGATTCAATCCGGATCAAATGTCGCTGCCTTTCTGATGCGGCTCGTTATCTGTCGGGCTATGGACTGGAACCCGTGCCGCCTTAGCGAGACGCGGCACCCAGCATGTGGTCAACAACGAGACCCCTTCGGGCCACGGCGCACGGAGATCGAAGGCGTTAGCCGCGCAACAGTGCCGGACGTCACGGGCCTGGTCGCGAGCGCTTAGAGTGAATTATAGAAGATGCTCGACCCGGCAATCTTGTCGTCGAAGGGCATCCCACCGGGCGACAACACTGACGCTCACGGCATGTACAGCACTTTCCCACCCTTGTCGAACGCCAATCTAACGCTCGGATAACGCTCCTTCTGTCAAATAACGCCGATATAACGGTCAAATAACGCCTCTGCTCCTATGCTGCGCCCGTCGTGCCCAAGAACCAGCACGGCTCACGCATAGGAGGAAACTGCACATGCCCCAGGCCACGATTCTATCTTCTGCCCCTTCGCAGACTCGTTCCACTCCCCGCCGTTGGCCACGCCGCGCGCTGGCGTTGCCGGTCGCCGCGGTTGCGCTCGCAGGGGCTGTTGCCGTGTCCAGTCGCCGATTTACGCCTGCCGCAGTCGGGCCAGCAGCGAGCATCTCGATCACGAGCATGCCGGGCGGCGTCGCCGTGCTGATCGATGGGAAGACGGTCGGGACGACGCCCGCCAACCTCACAATCGTCGCCGGCCAGCATCAGGTGACGCTGCGGCGCCCCGACCTCATGGCAGTGTCCTCCGCCCTCCACGTCACGGCCGGGCAGACGCTTCAACTCGACACCAGCCTTTGGGATCGCACGGCAACAATCACAGATATCCGTCCGCCCTTCCCAGGCAGCACGATCAGCAAGGCAACCTTCCTTGCCGACGGCCGGCTGGCGCTGGACATCACGCTGCCACCCGGTAACGATCACCAGCTCTGGCTTCGGAAGCGCGACGGCGGCATGGAGCGCATCGGACCAGCCGACGCCGCCGGGCCGATGGTGGTGACGCCGGATGGGCAGACCGTGGCCTACCTCATGCCGATGGCGCCGGCTTCCCCAGCGCAAGCCGGAACCGTCGGCGGTCAGCGCCTCACCACGGTTTGGACCGTTGGCGCTGATGGGCACGGCGCGACGTTGCGCCACGTGCTCCCGCCGAGTGCGCGGTCCACGCAACTGACGGATCTGGCCTGGGCGCCGGACGGTGCACATCTCCTGCTCGTCGGCGCCAGGCAGGACTCTTCCACCGGCGCGCGCAACGAACTGCTCTGGCGCGACCCAATCCAGGGAACGGCCCGCACGCTGCTCAATCTGCCGACCACGATCGTACCGGGCAGTTACCTCTGGAGTCCCGAGGGGGATCGACTTGCGCTGCTCACGCGCGCTGGGGCACTCCAATCGCTCTGTCTGGTCGGCGTCCAGGATCAGAGCTTCCGTTATCTGGCCGATCTCCAACCGACCGGCAGTACACCACTACTCTTCCCACCGCTCGCCTGGTCGCCCGATAGTCACCGTGCGGTCTACGCGGCAGGAGTGCCATCCACGCCAACCACGCTCGGCGGCTGGCTCCTCGGCGACCATTCAGCGTCCGGGCTCTTCACGACGGAGGTGGCAGGCGCCACCAGCCGGCGGTTAGGAACCATCCTCGCCGACGCTCCGGTCTGGCGCGCCGACGGCAGTGTGCTGGCACTGGTTCACGCCAACGGATCCGTCACCCGGTCGGTGGCGGCGGTGGATGTCACCAGCGGGCTGGCGACGCCAGTCGGGACTCTGCCGCTCAGCTCCGGCAGTCCGGCTGCCGTGCGCTGGGATGCGGTACACGCGCAGGCGCTGATCGCCCAACCGCAGAACGGCAACGTCACCTACACGCTGGCAACCTTCGGAAGCGAGGCTGCACGATGAAGCTGCTGACCATTGTCATCGCCCTGGTGGGCTGCTGTCTCTGGCCGTCTACCGCGCTCGCGCAGCACGCGACCAATCCGGCAGTGCTCTCCGTGGTGCCGGTCCCTGTCGTGCCTATCTCTCCCGCCGCCGGGTCACCAGCGACGACGGCGCCGTCGTCGAATCCCGGCGCAGCGAGCGACGGCAAGCCGTCCGTGGTCGTCGTCAACAGCGGTCCAAGTATGGACGAGATCAAGCAGCAGACGCCCGGCCTCTTCCTGAGCGCGTTGGGCGGTCTCCTTAGCGCTCTGGCCCAGGGGCTGGACGACGTTCTCAAGGTGGCGACCGGCTTCAACTTCCTGACCCAGACCCCGCCGGGTCTCAGCTACAACCACCCCGATGTCCGGCGACTCTCGGGCAGTCTGCGCGCTGCCGCCGATGCAGCGCTGGCACTCATTGCCATGGTCGGCGGCTACAACGTGATCGTGCGCCGGGCTGTGGCGGCACGCTCGGACGGCGCGCTGGAGTTCCTGCCGCGCTTGCTGGTGGGCGCGCTGCTCGTGAACACCAGCCTCTGGTGGGGCAGCCTGGCGATCGACCTCAATAATGCGCTCTGTCAAAGCATCGGCGCCGTCGGCTTTCCCGGCTGGGGCCGCATCGCCGGCAACGCCGCCCTCGACGCCGGCCTGACGGCGCTCTGGTCGCCGACCCGCCTGCTCTTCGTCCTGTCAATGCTGCTCTATCTGGTGCTCTGCTTGCTCCTGGCGGTGCAGATGCTCATGCGTCTCGTGCTCGTCGACGTCCTGCTGGTGATCGCCCCGCTCGGCCTGCTCTGCTGGATTCTGCCGCAGACGGAACGCTGGGCCCGCTTGTGGTCCACGACCTTCGTCGGCGCCGTCTTCACCCAGTTCCTGCAGGTGACGGCCATGCTGCTCTCCGGCAATCTGCTGACCGCCGTCGGCTCCGGGTCGGGCATCGCCGGCACAGCGCTCGGCCCGCTGCTCGATCTGGCGACGGTGGTGCTGGTGCTCAAGCTGCCGGGGATCGTGAGTCATCAACTCGCCGATGGCTGGGGCGCCCTGCGCGGCGTCCTGGTCGGTCAGGCGACACGCAGCATCGGGCGCAGCGGCGGTGGCGCCGGCGGCTCCTCCGCTGCCACCAGCGCCTCACGTGGGAGGCCGTAACCATGCTGCTTACCCTTACCCTCGGGACGCTGGGCCGCGATGCCGCCAAGGTGGCCATCGGTCTGGTGCTGGTCCCCCTGCTCGGTCTGGCCTTCCTGGCGTCCTTGCTGGCCGGACTCGCCAGTTCAGCGTCTGCCGGCACACCGATCGTGGGTTCCAGCTCAGCGCCTGGCGTTGCAGCGCCTGGTCCGGCACTGTCTGCGACGACGCTGGGCGACACACGCTGGGGCTACGGCGCCAACACCTACTGCGAGGTCTACGTCGAACAGCAGGTCGGTTGGGGCAACCAGGGCGCGACTGCCTTCCAGGCCTTCCTGCGCCTGGCCGGCCTCGGCCTGGTGTACTCTGGGCCGCCGCCGCGCGCCGGCGTCGTCGTCTACTTCGGGCCATCGTCGGACAACGAATGGGATGGCCACGTCGGCATCTACGACAGCGACGGCACGTTCACCTCGATTACCACCTGGGGCCTCCAGCGCATGCCGATGGCGGGCTGGCGAGCACCCTACCTCGGCTGGGTTGATCCGGCCACCGTCCACAGCGATCGTTTCGGCAATCCCGTCTCTCCCCAGGGCTGATTGTCGGCTCTTTCGCTCTCCGCCCCGCTGCGGCTACCCCCCTGACGAAATGTATGAGGAGTCTGGCTCATGTCCACACCCTGGCCGCGCCCGCCACCACGTCCACATCCCCAGTGACTCGGATGGAATTCGACGGCTGTGCGCCCGACGTGCAGCCCGCAACAAGGAGAAGGATTGATGGATCTCAACGGGGCAATTACGCAACTCTTCGGCAAACTCCTGACCCTGGGCACCGGCGTCGGGGTGGTAGTGGCCGCCGTCTTCTTCATGTGGGGCGCCTTTCAACTGATGGCCGCCGGCGGCAGCCCCCGGCAGATGGAGTCCGGCAAGCAGGCCATGTTTCACGCCCTGGCCGGCCTGGCGCTCGTGCTCACCGCCCGTGCCGTGGCGACCTGGCTCGGCAGTTCACTGGTCGGCCTCGGCGGCTAGGAGGAGATGACACATGCTCTGGCAACACGAACTGCCCACTCACCTCGGCGTGCAGGATCGCGTGCTCGGTCCTTTCACCATGCGGCAGGTGCTGATCCTGCTCAGCGGCGCTTCCGTCGCCTACGAAGCGTCGATGCTCCTCCGCACCTTGCCGCTGACGATACGTATCGGCGTCACCGCCGTCGCGATCGCGCTCACGCTGGCCCTGGCACTGCTGCGGCCGGGTGGCCGTGGCATCGAGGTATGGGCGGCCGTCATCGCCCGCTACGCGCTGCTGCCGAAGCGCAGCGTCTGGCGTCCTCGCTCACCGGCGACCGATGGCAAAGACGCGCAAGCCGGCTGGGCGGGCCATGCCCCTTCGCTTGCCTGGCCGGTCAACACCCGGGCAGCAGCCGGCAGAGCGGTCTGGACGGAGGCAGCAGCGCTATGACGCGCCGTGACGCCTCGGTCCAGACGCAATGGCTCCACCTGGAAAGCATCGCCAACGACATCGTCGAGCTCGGCTCCGGCCAGTACCGGGCGGTCCTGGAGGTCGAAGGGGTTCCTTTCAGCCTCCTCGGCGCTGCCCAGCAGGAGGCGGTCCTGGCCGGCTTTGCCACCTGGCTGAAAGGCGTGACTTATCCTCTCCAGGTGCTGGTGCGCGTGTTGCCGCTGGACCTCGACACCTACCTCAACACGCTGGAAGGGCAGGCGCGGAAGCGCCTGTCGCCTTCCCTGCTGAGCCTGCTGCATGACCACACGGCATTTCTGCAGGGCTTGGCACGGGAACGCGCGCTCCTGGAGCGCCACGTCTATGTCGTCGTCCCGGCCGACAACGGCGCCGCACCGGCCCGCTCGCCCTTTACTCAGAAAGACGTCTCGGCAGATGCCGCTGTTGCTCGTCAGCAACTCACTGCCCGCTGCGACGAAGTGGGCAGCGGCCTCGGTCGTTGTGGTCTGACGGCGCGCCGCCTCACCAGCTTTCAACTCGCCCAGCTCTGGTACGCCTGCTGGTGTCCGGAGCGCGCCCGCCTGCAACGGCTGCGTTCGGCGCTGACCGAGTACGCCACGCTCACCGTCGCCGGTCACCATCCCGCTGAAAGGAGCAACTAATGCCCGGCCTGCCCACTCTCCCTTTGCCCTTTGCCTGGCCGCGCCGTCTCCGAGTTCGATCCGTACCGTCCGGCGGGGATCAGCGAAGCCGCACCGGCACACGCTCCCTCGCCGACCTCATCGCGCCCGCCGCCGTGGAGGTGACGCGCGATCACCTCCGCCTGGAACAGCAATACGTGCGAGTCCTCGCCGTCACCGGGTATCCGCGCACCGTCAGCCCGGGCTGGCTGGACCCCCTCCTGAGGTTCGCCGAGCCGCTGGAGGTGAGCCTGCACCTCAACCGGCTGGAGAGCGCGCCGATGATCTCGACGCTGACGCACCAACTGGCGGCGCTGCACTCCTCGCGGCTGCTGGCGGACCGCCACGGTCGCCTGGCCGATCCGGAACGGGAGACCGCCTACGAGGATGCGGAGCGGTTGCGCGATGCTTTGCAACGCGGTGACCAGCAGGTGTTCAGCGTCTCGCTCTACGTCCAGGTGCGCGCGACCTCGCCGCAGGGTCTGGACCTGCTCACCCAGCGTGTCGAGCGCACGCTCGACGGCATGCTGACCCAGTCGCGTGTGGCCCTCTTCGAGCAGGATCGCGGCTTTGCGTCCTGCCTGCCCCAGGCGGACGATCGCCTGGGAGTCGGCCACAATATGGACACCAGTTCTGTGGTCACGATGTTCCCTTTCTCCGCCAGTGCGCTGACCATGCCGGCGGGCGTGCTGTACGGCATCGCCACCGACAGCCAGACGCCTGTCCTGATCGATCCCTTCGACCGCAGCCTGGAGAACAGCAATCTGGCGATCTTCGCCACCTCCGGCGCCGGCAAGAGCTTCTTCTGCAAGCTGCTGCTCTTGCGCAGCATGCTGCGGGGGATCGATGCCATCGTCATCGATCCGGAGGACGAGTACCGGGTGCTCTGCCGCGCGGTGGATGGCCAGTACGTTCGCCTGGCGAGTTCATCGGGACAGCACCTCAATCCCTTTGACTTGCCACTCGGGGACTCAACCGATGGCGAGGAACGGGACCCGCTGGCCGAGCAGGTCGTGGCGCTGCTGGCCTTCCTCGAACTGATGGCAGCCGAGCCAGGCCAGCCCCTGACCAACCAGGAGTGCGGCCTGCTGGATCGCGCCTTGCACCAGACCTATGCCGAAGCCGGCATCCAGCGCGGCCGACCGGCGACCTACGCCCGACCGGCGCCGCTGCTGCGTGACCTCTACGGCGTGCTCACCCGCAGCGAGGACGCCGTCGCCCAGGATTTGGCGAGCCGACTGGAGCGCTACGTCCTCGGCTCGCTGGCCGGCTTGTTCGATGGTCCAACCAATGTCGCCCTGGACAGTCGCTTCCTGGTCTTCAATCTGCAACGGTTGGAACGCGAACTGCGGCCGCTGGCCATCCACGCCATCACCAGCTTCGTCTGGAGTCGGGTGCGGCAGGAGATTCGGCCCCGCCTGCTGGTGGTGGATGAAGCCTGGAGCCTCTTGCAGTACGAGCAGGGCGCCGCCTTTCTCGACGCGATGGCCCGGCGGGCACGCAAGTACGCCCTCGGCCTGGTGACCATCACCCAGGATGTCGCCGATGCCCTGGGAAACGCGCATGGTCGCACGGTGTTGACCAATGCCGCCTGCACCCTGCTACTCAAACAGTCGTCCAGCACCATCGGGCCGGTCGCCGACGCCTTCGCCCTTTCCAACGAGGAACGCCACTACCTGCTGGGGGCAGCCAAGGGGGAAGGGTTGCTCTTCTGTCGCAACACCCACCTGGCGCTGCGTGTCGTGGCGAGTCCCAAGGAATACGCGCTGGCCACCACCGCACCGCAAGACCGAACCGCCAGCGATGTTGCTCAGTCGGGGCAGTCCAGACCATGGTTGGACCAGGACGGCGCGGGAACCACACGACCGCTCCGCCCTAGCGCAAAGGACCTCAGACGTCGGTATGAAGAAAGCGAGGCTTGACATGGCCATATTCCCCACACCCCCTCTTGATGTCGCCGCGCTCAAGCGGGCGCATTCGCTGGCGCTCGTGGTGAGCGCGGCAGGTGTACCGCTGCGCCCGGCCGGGACCGGCCGTTACCGAGCCCGCTGTCCATTCCACGACGATCATACCCCGAGTCTCCTGGTGGACGAGCGCGACGGCCACTACTTCTGCTTCGGCTGCCAGGCCCATGGCGATGTCATCGACTTCCTGATGCGCCACGATGGTCTCGACTTTCGGCAGGCCCTGGAGCGGCTCTCGGGCATGCCGTTGCCTGCGAAGGCGCCTCCTGGGCAAAGCGCAGCGCGCGACAGACGCCACTGGGACCGCCTCGTCCTGGAACAGCAAGTGTTGATGAACACGGCAGCCGCCATCTATCAACACGCGCTCTGGCACACGCCAACGGCGTTGGAGTATCTCCGTTCCCGTGGTCTGCCGGACTGGCTGATCCGCGCGGCGGGCCTGGGCTACGCCGACGGGCATTCGCTGGAGACCTATCTACGCCGGCACGGTGGTTTGCGGATCGTGCAGGCGTTGGGTCTGCTCACCACGTGCGGGCAAGAACGCCTGGCCGGTCGCGTCGTGGTGCCGGAACTGCGCGGCGGCCAGTACATCTGGTTCATTGGTCGGAGCATCGAAGCGGCGGCCGCTCGCCCCAAATACCTGGCCCTAGAAGGCGAACGGCCACTCCTGGGGCAGGAGCGCGTGGCCGGGCGGCGGACAGCCTTCCTTTGTGAGGGAGCGTTCGATTTCCTGACTGCCGTGAGTTGGCGTTTGCCGGCGTGCAGCCCGTGCGGCACCCATTTTCCAGCGGAGCGTCTCGGCATGCTGGCGCGGGCCACGACCGTCTACGGCGTGCTCGACGGCGATGCGGCCGGACGCGCGGCGGCAGAGCGCTTCGGCGCGGTCTTCGGCGCGCGCTGGCGGCCCCTCTGGCTACCGGACGGCTGCGACCTCAATGACCTTGCCCGCCAGCCGAATGGCCGGGCGGAGTTCTTCCAATTGCTTGCCGCTGCCCGGCAAGCCCACAATGAAGGAGTGACTGATGCTGAGGAATGAGCACATGCCTGCCGCGGCCGGACTGCCTGTCCGGCGTCCAGGCAGAGATATTCGACCTGCCGTGCCTGCCTCTACCGGCCTGACGCGCTTGCGGCGATCCGTGCTGCACCTGGGAAACCTGCTCGGCTGGTCCCAGGAGGAAATCCTCGTTTTTGTCGAGGCCGTCACCGGACAGCCGTGGGAGCGCTGTGCCAGCGAGGAATTGCTCGCAGTCGTCGGCGAGTACCGCGACATCATGCAGGTCATTGCCGTTCGGCTGGCGCGCCAGCGAGCGCGCGCGCTGGCAAATCACAGGGTCGAAAAGACGGGATGCGACGATGACTATGTTTGCTGATTCTCGGTCGCGGCCCGACTCCGCCGTGGAGATCTTCGAGATCGTCACCCCGCGCACTAACTTGGCGTCCCTTTCCTCGGCGGCCCACCTCCTCGACGCGAGCGCGGCGGATGATCCCTTCAGCCTGGAGATCGCGGCAACGGCACGCGGATGCTGCTTTTTGGCCCGCGCCCGATCTGGCACGCTGCGGCAATTGCAGCGGCAACTGCTGGCTGTCTATCCCCAGGCGGACCTCCGACCTCTCCATATTGATCGGTCACCAGAGCTGGACCCGGCACACCTTGGCGAGCGGGAACAGGTCGCGGCGTGCGCATTGGTGCTGCACGCCCCGAGTTACCTGCCGATCCGTACCTTCTCCGACGCCGAACTGGCCGGCGAGCGCGCTCCCCAGGCCGATCCCTTGCTCGGCATCCTCTCTGCAATGGGCAACCTGCCGGAGGGCTGGCGCGCGCTCAGCCAGCTCGTGCTGCGTCCGGCACCCCGAGACTGGGCTGCCGGGTATCAGCGCCTCGCCCTGGCATCCCCTCTGGACGCGGAGCGAACGGTCACAACCGAACAAGGTCCCTCGCTCGGCAGCATTTTCCTGCTGGGGGGGGCCATGCTGGCCGTTGGCGGCGCCTCATTGGGTCAACAGTGGTACGCCACCGGCGATTGGCTGCACCTGGGGGCACTGGTCGGTGGCGTGGGCGGCGGTGTGCCTGGTCTCCTTATCCTGCGAGCGCGCCTGGGGAGGCGTCCGCTGTACGATCCGCTTCTGGTACGAGAGAAGCTAGCCCACGCAGCACATGTCACCCAATTGCGCCTGTCGGTCTTCGCGCCAGCGAATACGGACGCTGCCGATTTGCTCGCCTGGCTCGGTCGTCTCACGGCAGCCTATCGCCAGTTCACGCTGCCATCCGGCAATGGTCTGGAGCCGCGCGCCATCCGTCTGAATCATGTCGATCTCTCAACAACAAGAGCGCTTCCACTGCGCGCCTGGCCGAAGCTGCTCGACGGGCTGCCCAGCGCTGCGGCAACGTCGATCCTCAATAGTCAAGAACTGGCAGGACTGTGGCATCTGCCGCAGGCGCAGGCAGACGTACCGTTCCTGGAACGGACGACGGCGCGACGCTGGGCGCCACTGCCGGCGTCCGTCGCCGCTGGTTGCCGCGTCGGCGTGTCGGTACACCAGGGGCGCGCCATCCCCGTGTCCATACCCGATGAACTGCTGCGACGGCATTTGCTACTGGTCGCCAAGACACGTCGCGGTAAGTCGTCCTTGCTCTTGCGGCTTGCCCAGCACGTGATGGCACAACGCGGCCCGGATCACCGTGCGCCGTCACTCATTCTCGTCGACCCTCATGGCGACCTGGCCCGCGCTGCGTTAGGACTCGTTCCGCCCCACCGCCGGGACGACGTTGTGTACCTCGACGTGGGAGAGGCTCGTCGGCCGTTTGGTCTCAACCTCCTTGATACCGGTCTGGGTTGGGATGCCGACCGCGCCGTGGCGAATGCGCTGAGCGTCTTCCGCCACCAATGGGATAACTTCTGGGGTCCGCGTATGGAAGACGTGTTCCGAATGGTGCTGCAAACGCTCTACCGGGCTAATGCCGCGCGCTGTGCCGCCCAACCAGGCGCACGTACCGAGCAGTACACCCTCCTGGAGATCCCTGCTTTGCTGGCCGACCCTGCGTTCCGGCAGGCGGTGCTCGCTGAGGCGCACGATCCGCTCGTCAACGAGTGGTGGCGCGTGCATTGGGACATCCTGCTGGACAGGAGGCTTCGCCTGGAAAGCGCGAATCCTGTGCTCAGCAAGGTAAATCGGATCGCCGCCTCCGATGCCAGCCGTTGCTTGCTGGGGCAGAGTTGCAGCACCATCGAACCGGCGGCCTGGCTCCGGGACGGGCGCCTTGTGCTGGTCAACACCGCCGTCGGGACGGTGGGTGAGGACACCGCCGCCTTGATCGGCGGCACCCTGCTCAATCTCGTCAAGCTCGAAGTGCAGGCACAGGCGAGCCTGCCTCCTCACCGGCGCCGACCGGTCGTCCTGATCGTCGACGAGTTTCACACGCTGCCCGGCGCCGACTTTGAGGCCTTTCTTGGGGAGCTGGCCAAGTTCGGCAGCAACCTGATCCTGGCCTCACAGACCCTGGCGCGTCTGGAAATGCTGGATCGCGCGCACGAGCGGACACTACGGGCCACGCTCTTCAGCAATCTGGACGGGCTGTTCGCGTTCCACTGCAGCGCCGAGGATGCCGAGTATCTGGTGCCAGAACTGGGCGGCGACATAGCGGTGCAAGACCTCATGGGACTGGGCGAGCACCGTTGTTACGCGCGGCTCTCGGCAGCCAAAGAGCGGCTGCCGGTCTTCTCCATCCAACTGGACCCGCCGCCACCGAGCGATTCCCTGCTCGCCGACGAACTCGCCGATACATCCGCACAGCGCCACGGAAAAGAGCGGTCGGCAGTCGAAGCGAACCGAGCGGCGGTACTGGCCCGCATCGCCGCGACGCACGTCGCCATCCTGGGCACGCCAATCCCCAGATCGCCGTCCGGCGGAGCCGGCCAGGCGACCCCCGCCTCGGAGCAGGACGCCACCGGGAGCGTGACCGGCGGCAGGCAAGGTCGGGCGAGGAAAGGCCCTCGGACGGTCGGGCAGCAGGAGACCCTGTTCGACCAAGCTCTCGCATCGGTGCCGGAACCTGCTGTTCCTGCCACTCCCGGCACGCCAGCCGGCGACTCGGTAATGGAGGGATAGATCCCATGCCAGCACTCAATTGTCGTCGGGTGACGAACCCACTGCGAGACAGTCAACGTCAGCCGAGCGGGTGGAGGGCGCCTAGAAAGGTGTCTGAAAAGGTGCCTAAATCAGACACAGACGCTGCGGTAGCGTGCCAGGCCCCGTGGCGGCTCCCCGCTTCCAGATGCGTCGGGAGCCTCTGGCAGGGCCCACGTGGGACACCAAGTCTGGCCCCACTACTCCCGTTCTACATCCCCATCATCATTTCACTCGTGTGTGCTATCCGCTGTCCATACACCGGTGTCTGGGAAGGAAGCCGCTGATGGCCACGAGCGACAAGATGGTGCAACTGCTGCGTCATCAGATGGTGCGCCGGCTGCCCAGCGCGGTCGAGTTGGCTGCTCGTCAGCCTTTGGCACTGACCCAACGCGACCAAGCCATCCTGGCGGCCATTGGTACCCATGGCTTCCTGAGTACCGAACTGGTCGACTTCGCCTTCTTCGCCAGCCCAGTCGGTGGTGAGCCTGTTCCTGGTTCGCGGGCGCACCGGCGCCTGCGACTGCTCTGGCTGGCAGGGCTGGTCGAGCGCATCGAACTGCCGATCAATCGGGTGCTGGGTGGGCGGCGTCCCTTCGTCTATGCCCTGACACCGCACGGCGTGGAGCACGTTCCGTCCGATCCGGCAGACTCTACCACCACCCAGCGCCGGGTTGATCGCAAGGACGACTGCCTGAGCGAGCACGACGCGTGGGCAGCAACGCTGTGGGCGCAGATGCAGGCGCTTACACGGACCACTCGGCTGCAGGCATGCCGCTGGGTGCCGGAACGGGAACTGCGCGCGCGCAAGATCCACGTCCGGGATCCCTTGACCGAGCGCTGGTTGCCGGTATTGCCGGACGGCTACGCCGAGTTGGAGTACCCGGACAGCACGGTGCAGTGCTGCATGGTCGAGATCGACATGGGAACGGTCAGCCTCGTCGACTTCGGCAGCAAGCTCCGGGCGCTGGAACTGTATCTGGCGCAAGGACTTTTCACGCAGACTTTTGGGCAGAGTGGCTTCGAGGTCCTCGTGCTGACCCATTCGACGGAGCGCCTCAACCATCTCTGGCAGGTAGGGCGCCGCGTGGTGCCAGCAGAGGCATGGCCCTGGTATTCCTTCGCCCTGTTCGAGCTACTTGCCAGTTCAGAACAGTTCGGCAGCGAGGGATGGAAGACCCTGCGCGGAGACACGACCGGCCTGCTGTACGACGCCGCGCACCGTGACGATGCGGTTGCGCGACCGACCGAGCAAGGGACGTCATCGAGACTTTACGGCCGGTCATGTCCGACAACACGGATCAGCAGAGACCGATAAAGCGGGACGTGGTGCAGCTGCACGCACAGACGAACGAACAACAAGCGCAGAACACGAAGGAGAACCAAGATGAATAAGCAGACGAGCGGTCAAGCAGATCAAGGGCGACCTCACGCACGAGAACAGCGCCGTGGTGATGTCGGTGAAGCACCACCAACTGGGGACAGGCCTGAACCGGAGTTTCTTTCCCTCGCGGAGGCGGGCCGGTTGCTGGGCGTCGGGCGCTGTCGCGCCTGGGAGCTCGCCCACGCCGGCTCTCTGCCGGCAATCCGGCTCGGCCGGCGTTGGTATGTGCCCCGGCGGGCGCTCGATGCACTCGTGGACAGCGCGCTCGAACGCAGTCGGGAGGTGCTCGCACGGCATTAAAAGCCGCGGTAGCAGACGTTATTGGCTGGCATTATCGCCTGCCCCTGGCCCGCCAGACGAATGCACGTGTCTGCGCTGCGCGCATTTCACCGAAAGTGACGGAGAGCCGACATGGGGTACCCATTCCGGCCACAATGATGAAGCATCGCAAACGTCCTCCACCAGAGGCGGACAGCGCCGATCTGGCCATTCGCGTGCGTCGCTCTTTGTCACCAGTCCGGCCGGAATGGGCCGCCCCTCCTATGGCGAGGTGCGCTTGCGCAGGCCGCCGGTCACATGGCGATCGTCTTGATGCTGCCGGTCTCCGTATCGACCGAATATCGCTTTCCTGCCCTGAGGGTGACGAACGTAGCGAGGTGGCCGAGGCGCCGCTGGATGTCGGCGATCAGGGCGAGGGGGTCTGGTTCACCGGCTTCCTTCCCTCCTTGTCCCACGGGCTGGGGCGAAGCGGCTCCTTACTCGGCCTTACCTGGCGTTATATGCCCATTATACGAAGCGGACAGCGCCCGTGTCACGACGCAGACACGCTAAAGATGCGGTCAGGACACGCTGGGCATGGTAGGCAGAGCGTGGATGCTGGCCAGCCCAGCGACCAAGATCGGCGTTATATCAACCGGATAGCAGAGAAGTAGCGCACACGTAGCGCACGGCATGGTAGGGCGGCTGACCAGTGTGGTTCAGACGTGTGGTTTGGTCGACGGCACATCATATTGAGCAGCGAGTGCTTGAGCAAGCAGACGAATACGCGCCGCCCCGTCCCGAATAGCGCGCTCAGCAGCAGCCATTGCCTCCCTCTGCTTGGAATCGGGGGCGGCGAAGTTCGCTCGCCGAGCGTCCACGAAGTCCACGTAGCGCTGAAATAGCTGGGTATCCAAGTCCGCAACTTCGCGCGCTTCCGTTTCGAGCGCTAGCTCCCCTCGAGCAATGAAGGACTTGACGCGCGACGCTTCAAAAATGGCTGTGATTTCCGATGGTACCTCCGGCAGCGCTGATCGCTCTGGAAGCTGGAGGACACGGACAGCATCGGCACGAATGTCCGCCACGGCGACGAGCACCGCACACGCGGCGCGAATACGCTGACCTTTTGCGTCGTGGAGCGCATGCGTATAGCGCTGCTGCTCCAACTCATTCTGGCGTCTCTGTGTCAACAGCACGCCGGCAAGAGCGAAAATGCCGCCGAGGAAAGATGCCAGAATCGGGATTAGGAGTGTCATGACGACAGTCTACCTCCACGCCACCACAACTCCGGCTCGTCCTCGTGCGCCGACCGTACCTTCCAGGCGCCGACGGCGGCTCCGCGATGGTCACCGTAGGACTTCTTTCGTTCTGTCGTATTATTTCGTAGCATGGCAGCAGCAACGAACGGGAACCTCCGTTCGTCCACTGGGCAGGGGGTGCGATCCCCTACCCGGCACGGCGCCCAAATAAGGGTCCCGTGCGTGCCTATCAACACTGGACAAACGATGATCAGCACGCAAACGGAAGTATTCCCTACGGTGGTTGCACCGGCCAAACGCCGGGCGCACAAGCGGGCCGATGGCGAAGGCAGCATCGCGCCGTACAAAGGCACCTGGCGCGGCCGGCTGATGGTCGGCTACCGTCAGGACGGCAAGCCGGACGTGTGGGAAGTCTACGGCCCGACCCAAGGGGACGTGCGAAAGAAACTCGTAGAGTTGCGCCAGAAAGCTGAGCAAGGGCTGCTCGGCACGAGGGACGCCGATAGGGCGACCGTCAAGGCGTTCATGGTCCGTTGGCTGGACGCCATTCAGGCGACGGTACGGCCAAGAACGGCGAAGGTCTATGCCGACTACACGCGCCTGCACATCGCTCCAGAGTTGGGCCGGCATCGTCTGGCGGCCCTTAGACCTGAGCACATCCAAGCACTCTATGCCCACAAGCTAGCCGCTGGCCTTGCCCCGGCGACGGTTCGGAAGATCCATAGTATCTTGCACCGCGCGCTGCACGACGCCGTGCGCTGGAACGCCGTTCCGCGCAATGTTGCCGATGCTGTGGATGCGCCCAAGGTGCCTCGGAAAGAGTTGCACCCGCCGGCCGCCGCTGAACTGCGGCATCTACTTGCAACTGCCACGACCGCCGCTGATCCATTCGCTGCACTGTGGGCGACCGCGATTTACTCCGGCTGCCGCCTGGGGGAACTGCTGGGCTTAACCTGGCCGGACATGGACCTCACCGCCGGTTCGCTCACCGTGCGACGAACCCTGGTCAGCTGCAAAGATACCGAGCCGGTGTTCGGTGAGCCGAAGACCCAGCGTAGCCGGCGCAACGTGACACTGCCGGTCGAGGCAGTCGAAGTGCTCCGTACCTACCGACAGGCGCAAGTAGAACGCCGACTGCTGCTGGGACCAGATTACGGCCCGCACGATATGGTGTTCGCCAGCGCTACTGGCTCGCCTCTGATCGCGCGCAACGTCCAACGTGCTTTCAAGCTGGCACTTGGCCGTGCCGACCTGCCGCAGGCCGTGCGCTTTCATGATCTGCGGCACGCCGCCGCCACGATGCTGCTGCAAGCCGGCGTACACCCGAAGGTGGTCTCAGAACGCCTGGGGCACAGCACAATTACCCTGACGCTGGACACCTACAGCCACGTTGTGCCCGGGATGGACGCCGATGCTGCGGAGCGGCTGGCGCGCGTGTTAGGGGGGGCCACTTCTGGTTAGGGGGCCAGTTAGGGGGAACGGGGCAGATCGCCCCTTCCCCGACTTGACACTTTGCGACGCTACCAGATGGGAAATAATGTGGGCCCAGCAGGATTTGAACCTGCGACCATCACTTTATGAGAGTGCTGCTCTCACCGCTGAGCTATGGGCCCCGTTCGATTGTACCGCCTCTTTGGGGCGGCACAGGTTGACGTCTGTATCTGACGGCATATAGCCGCCTGTGGTCCTGCGCTGCCCCAAACTGGCGGTCTGTTATGCAGTGACCGACGCCGTGTTCAGCCAGTGGGGGTTCCTGACCGTGCCGTCGAAGCGACCAGTGGTCTTGTAGCCTTCCAGGGATCCGCCGGCGGCGTGGGCGGCGGTGCGGCTGCGTAACGCCGCCATCTCCTCCGCCGTCATCGGCTTGAATTCTTGCCAGACGCGGATGGCTTGCTCGATGATGGGCATCGAATCGCAGCCGGTGATGACGACGGAGGTTGGCAGGCTCATGGCGTAGCGTAGGCATTCCTCGGCACTCGCTGCGCCACTGCGGATCGCCTCACCGGCCGCCATCGGCTTCATGCCCAGCACGCCGATGTTGCGCTCCACCAGCACCGGTAGCACCAGGGCCTCGAAGCTGCGGTGGTGCGCATCGACACAGTTGAGCGGCATCTGTACAGTGTCCCAGTCGAAACCCATGTTGAGCATCTTCAGGTGGATGGTCGGGTCCTTGTGGCCGGTGAAGCCGATGTGGCGGATCTTACCGGCCTGGCGGGCTGCCAGCAGCGCCTCCATCGTGCCGCCCGGGGCGAAAGCGCGGTCAGGGTCGTCGTGGCGGATGACCTCATGGATCTGTACGAGGTCCAGATAGTCGGTTTGAAGGCGTTGCAAGCACTGCTCGATCTGGGCGGTGGCGACTGGGGCGAAATGGGCGTCGATCTTGGTCATCAGGAAGACGCGTTCGCGGTAGCCGTCACGCAGCGCGCGTCCCATCCGCACTTCGGCATCGCCGTTGGAGTAGTCCCAACAGTTGTCCATGAAGGTGATGCCGCTGTCGATCGCGTGGCGGATCATGCGGACCGTCTCTGCCGGGTCGTCCGGCTTCGCCGCGTGCGCGCCGCCGATGCCGATTGCGCTGACCCGCGTGCCGGTCTTGCCCAGGGTTCGGTACTCCATTGCTTGTCTCCTCCTGCTTCATACGTCGCTGTGCATCCGGTGGGGCGCAAGGTTCACGCCAACCGCGTGAGTTCGATTTGTAAGCCGTACAGCACCCAGCCTGGCCGGTTGGGGGCGCTGCCGGCTTGCGCTGCCGTGAAGCCGGTCACACCCGCCAGCGCTCGGTCGATGGCGAACTTGCTCAGGCTCTGGACGCGGTCCATGGCGGCGATCTCGTCCATGCTGAAATAGCCGGCGCCGGTGACTTCGTTACCGTCGCAGGTTGGCTCGCCGGCCTGCGGCTCCAGGCGGAACATGACGTAGACGTTGGAACTCGGCCCGCCGATTGACCCAGCGCCGCCGACGGAGTGCCGGATTCCCAGTACGTCGACCACTCGCGCCTGGATGCCGGCTTCCTCCAGCACCTCGCGCGCCACCGCATCGGTGATCACCTCGTCGTGTTCCACATAGCCGCCGGGGATCTGCCACCAGCCGCGCCCCGGTTCGTGGCCGCGTCGAATCAGCAGGGCCTTGCTGTCGCGGATCACGACACCACCACAGCCGATGCTGAAATCGCCGAAGAACATGAACGAGCAGGACGGACAGGCGATGCGGTCCCGACCGCCTTCGAAGCGCGTGCCCAGTTCACTGGCACAGCGCGGGCAATACTTCACGCCTTCTCTCCCGATAGTGGCCGACCCTATTGCGGCGGCATCTAGCATACACCGCCTGCGTGCATGCTGCCGTCATGCATCCGATTCGCCTGTTCGCGTGTAGAAGGTTCAGACGCGACTGCTCCACAAGGGGCGACGGATTGGAGGTGTGACGAGGGAATGGCTTGGGGTAATAGGGGGGCACTGGCGCAGTGGCGCGCGGCGGCGCTCGGCATCGGGCTGACGGCGTTGCTCACCGGCTGCGGCGGCCAGGCGGCAGCGCAGCCGGCGGCAACGGCAACGATCACGCTTGCGCCGACCGCGACGGCCGGGCCAGCCGTGGCGACTACGACGGTGGCGATTCGCAACTTCGCCTTTAGCCCGCCGGACATCACGGTGCCGGTGGGGGCAACCGTCACCTGGACGAACAACGACATCGAGCAGCACACGGTCACCGCCGACGACAAGAGCTTTGATTCCGACACCGTAAACAACGGGAAGGGCTACACCTTCACCTTTTCCAAGGCGGGAACCTTCAAATACACCTGCCTGATTCACCCGGACATGATCGGGCACGTCATCGTGACCGCCCGCTAGCTTTCGATAGTGCAAAGGAGACAGTTACCCATGCCTCGCTACATCGACGAAGACGAACAGCACGACGGCATCGACCGGCGCGGTTTCCTCGTTAGTCGTTCAGCAATTTTAGTTGCTTAGGTCGAGCGGCTTCGGCGCCTCTATCCGGTATCTGTGCCACCTTTGATCGTGGGTCGGGTTGGTAAATAGGACGGTCCATTGGACGCCGTGGCAACCGCCCTTCCATAGCAGCGACAATGCGCAGTCGGGCAATGGCGACATACCTCTCAATGATCTCGGCTCCTGCCGCGCGACGATCGTGCAACACTGCCGCGCAGGCTGCCGAGCCGACTCCCAAGTATGGATCAACGACAAGACCGCCGGGATTTGTGAGTGCCAGGACGAGACGCTCAATTAGTTCAATCGGAAACTGGCAGGGGTGCTCCGTTTTCTCGGGATGGTTGTGTTTTACGTTCGGTATCTCCCACAGGTCGCTCGGATTCTTCCCAAGGGGATTTGCAGACAGCTCTCCCATCCTGGGCCCCTTAAAATAGCGTTTCCCCGGATACTTCTGCGGAACACGTACCGGATCAAGATGAAATACGTAATCGTCACTCTTTGTAAACCACATAATAGTCTCATAGCGACCAGAAAATCGCTTTGAAGCATGCAATCCGTGATCGAAATGCCAAATGATGCGATTACGAAGCTTGAGTCCCAATGCTTTGCAAACGGGGTATAAAATGATGTCGAGGGGAACCACCTCCTTATCCGTGGCAATGTGGTTCCCGACTTGCCAACACAGCGATCCATTCGGTGCGAGCACGCGCGTTGCCTCGACCAGCGTCTCGCGTTGGAGTTCAATGTAGCTATCAAGCGATATGCGCTGCTCGTACCGCTTGCCGATGTTGTATGGCGGCGACGATACAACGAGTCCCGCCGATCCGTCCGGGATGGAACGAAGGAACGTGAGCCGGTCGCCGAGAAAAACGGTAGCCGCGTTGTGCTCGTCATAGATCGAACCGACCGGCGACCGATGCGTCACGGCCAGATCGACCTCTTGGGCAGGACTCAAGGCCATAATTGTCTCCCGCCTTCCCGAAATGTTCCAATTCGGAACACAGTCACCATGTCATTACTCTACTATGCCTGTGGCACTGGACAAGAATGCCAGGAGGAAATGACCCAACGACGAAACCTGGTAGGCGCTTACGTGCGGTCTGCTCGGCTGTCGGCTCGACCACCGATAACGCAGGAGGAACTCGTTGCCCGTCTCGCCGTGCGGGGAGTGCAATTGGGCAGGGCGGGCATATCGAAAATTGAAAGCGGCGACCGGGCCGTGACGGACCTGGAGGTCGTCGCCTTCGCGGATGCCCTCGGTGTATCCGTTACTACGTTGTTGGGTGTCGGAAACAGGCAGCTTCCGGGCAGCAAAGAATGAAATACGACCTCTATTCGTATCGCTTTGCCCGAGAAATCTTGAGTGGCGACTCGGCCTACGCTGTCTTGCGCGACGAAATTCTGGACGTCGTCAGGCGGACCCCGCTTCCGGTGTTTAGAGGAAAGTCGGCAAAGAATCAGCGGCTCGACGTTGTGCAGCAGATTATCAATACGTACTACGACTACGAGTTCAGCGTCCTGCGCGGATGGCAATACCATCCAAGTGCGACGGCCATTCTGGACTCGGAATTGAAGGCTGACTTCAAAAAACTCGCGCAATCCAGCGTGGACAACCAAAGGCTGGCCGTCCAGGTGGAAGCACAGTTCGGCAATATGGCACGCTGGTACACCGACGTGTTCAAGTTCCAGACATCGTATAGTCAGAATCAGATCGACCTTGGCGTGTGTGTCGTTCCCAAGTTCGTACTGGCGAAGCGAATAGACAGCAATATCACTCATTATGAACGCGTGTGCCGTGAACTGCCTTCGGCAAAAGTGTCAATCACTCTCCCGATCCTTGTGGTTGGCCTTGAACCGGATGATGAAACGGCAACGTACGACCTAACCCAGTGTCACCTGCGGCCGCTGACTTCAAACGATCGGAGTGCTATCGGGGCATTCACTGCGGGAGGGGCAACCGAAAACAGATACCGGGTGGTCAGTGCCATTCGGGCAGGAACGCCTCCATCTGACCTGACCCCGGATTCGCCGGTCGGCCTGATGGCTGGCACAGCAGGACCGTCGCTGACCGCTGTGCCGGATGATAGTGAGGAGATGCCGACGCCGGAAGGGCCGCAGTTAGACATGCGCCGCGCCTCCGAGCGCGCGGAGAGCTAATGCCGGCGAGCGGCTCAGCGCCGTCAACGCTCTGGCGAACAAGCGTGTGACCAAAGGCATGGTACGCTTAAGCCTTGAATGACTGAAGTCATGAATCGTCGGCCCACCGTCGTGGTCAGGTTGTGTTCGGAATTCCATCAGGAACTCCTGCTTTCCTCCTTGTCCCCAGTTCGCGTTGACCGGTCGGTTTCCCAGAATCGCCAAGGAGTCAACTCGAAATGAACCATCCCTTCTCTTTCTTTTCTGCCGGTGAGCCGCGTTGGTAGACATCGCTGCATCGTTCGCCGATTTACCGCTGCTGCCTGCCCTGCGCGTCGCCGTGGAGGCAATGGGCATCACCATCCCCACGCCGATCCAGGCCCAGGCAATCCCCGAATTGCTGGCCGGCCGTGACGTCATCGGTCAGGCCCGTACCGGCTCCGGCAAGACGCTTGCCTTCGGTCTGCCCCTGGTGGAACGCGTCGACCCTGCGGTGCGAAGTGTGCAAGCCCTGGTGCTGGTGCCGACCCGCGAGTTGGCCATCCAGGTTGGCGGCGTCCTTTCCACGCTGTGCCAGGTTCGCCGGCTGCGCCTGACGCTGCTCTACGGCGGGCGGTCCTTGCTGCCCGAACGGCAGGCGCTGCTGGCCGGCGCGCAGATCGTCGTGGGCACGCCCGGCCGCACGCTCGACCACCTGCGCCAGGGCAGCCTGTCCTTGCGCCGGCTCTGCTACTTCGTCCTGGACGAAGGCGACGAAATGCTGGACCGCGGCTTCGCCCCCGATGTCGAACGCATCCTGGCCATGACGCCGGCAGAGCGGCAGACTGCGCTCTTCTCCGCGACGGTGCCCGATTGGGTCTCCGGCACGGCGGCCCGCCACCTGCGTCACCCGGTCATGGTTCGCGTCGATGCCGACGTTCACGTACCGCCTGCCATCGACCACGTTGTCTACGATATGGCCCCCGAAGTACGCCTGTCGGCGTTGCGGCGCCTGCTGGACGAGCGCGGCGACGGGTCTGTCCTCGTCTTCGGGCGGACGAAACACGGCGTGAAGAAGCTGGCGCTGCAACTCGGTACCCTGGGCTACCCGGTCGATGCGCTGCAGGGCAACCTCAGCCAGAACGCGCGGGAACGCGTGATGGCGGCCTTCCGCTCCGGGAAGCTGCCGATCCTGCTGGCGACCAATGTTGCAGCACGGGGACTGGACGTGGATGGCATTGATCGGGTGATCAACTTCGAGATCCCCGACTCGCCCGCCCTGTTCACGCACCGATCGGGCCGCACCGGTCGCATGGGCCGCTCCGGCGAGGTCGTCACCTTCCTCACACCGGAGGACGCGCCCAAGTGGCGAGAGATCGAACGCGCCTTAGGGCACCGCCTGCCACGCACGGCATGGCCGCATGGTCGCCCGACGGCGCCGGCCACCGGCGACCCGGCAGGGACGCCGGTGGCCGAGCTACGCCCGGCTGCGGCGCCACGGCAGTGGGACGGTGATCGTGGTCGCGTCGGTGCGTATCGCCGCCCGTCGGCCGCCCGACCGGCGGGCGAACGGGAGCAGACGTTTCGGCCCTCGCCACGGTACAGCACCGTCCGTGCGGATGCCGAGCAACGCACCCTTGCCACGGTGGGCACGCAGACATCGCGCCGTTGAGTCGGACGTAACGTCCGCATGCCGTTGGCGTCGACGTCCGACGTCGTTAGCCCAGCGCCACCAGGCGCGTTCCCGCTGGAACGAACAGCCGGCCGGGGGCCGCTGCAAGGCTGGGGAAGGATGTCGCCGACGCGCCGACCGCCGTCTGGCTGCGTATTTGCCCGGTTATCGGATCCAGACCGGAAAGGGTGCCGTTTCGGCTGATCATCCAGAGGGTTCCACCCGCCACAACCGGCGCGCCGCCGTGTACGGCATTGTTCCGCCAGGCGACGCTGAAGGATGGCGTGCTGCCGTCCAGTTGCAGGGCGACCATCCCATCGCCGCACGGCACATAGATGTAGGGAGCGGCATAGGCGACGCCGCCGAAAACGCCGCCAGAGGCGCAGACCTGAGCCGAGAAGGCTTCACCGCCAATCTGACCGAGCTGCGCCGTCCGCAGCAGGTAGCCCACGCCCGCCTTGCCGACCTGAAAGAGCAAGCCGTTGTCCAGCAGCGACGGGGCGACGGAGCCGAGATCGATGTCGTCACGACTCAGTTGGGCCCAGTTTTGGGGCGCGAAGTAGTCGAGCAGGCCGAGGTTGGGCGACAGTTTGATGACGCTGTCGGAGTAGTCGAAGCTGCTCGATCCGCCGTTGCCGGTGGTGACGTAGACTGCGCCGCTGCCGTCGACGGCCAGTCCAGATGGGGCCCAGATGCCGCCGCCCGCCGTGGTCGGCGTCTGGTAGACGCTCAACGGGCCGGCGCCCGTCGCGGGCACACCGACGACCAGGCCGTGATAGCGGCCACAGTCGCCATCACGGCCGCCGAAGGGCACGTACACCGTACCGTTGGCGAAGGCCAGCGCTCCGCGCTGACCCTGGAGAGCAGGGTTGCTCCCGGCTGGATCGATCGGGCGCTGCCAAAGGGTAGCACCAGTGGCGATGTCGATGGCGAAGAGCACGTCTTGACCCGGTTGCACGAAGCCGGCCGCGTACAAGGTGCCGGTTGCTGGGTCGATGACCGGGGTGCCGGTCATACCGACGGGATCGATGTCACCACAGGGCAGGCTGGCGCCACGCACCGGCGCACCCAGGTGTGTTTGCCAGACGACCTCGCCTGTTGTGACATCAAGCGAATAGACGGTGTTGTTCTCGGTGGCCACGAAGACGTGACTGCCGACGACGAGCGGCTCGGCATAGATCGAACCGTCCAGTATCGGCGATTGCCACAGGGCTTGCGGACTGGCGATAGGCGGCGTCGCAGCCGCCACGCCGTCACGGGAAGGGTCATGGTGGTACGTCGGCCAGTCACCGTTCGTAGTTGGCGCTGCGCCCACCACCGGCAAGCCATCCGGATTCGCTTCCCAGGCGAAACGCGCGGTGTTGAGACGCTGCTGGACACCATAGGGGCCGTTGACCCAACTGGTGTAGCCGTCTGTAAAGGCAGTGAAGTTATCAGCCTTGCGCCACACGAGCAGGCCGTTGGCGCTGTGCTGGAGGGCATCGCCGTTGGTCGGGTTGTGTTGCTCGTCGTCCAGGCACGGTCCGACGGTGGCAGGGATCAGGTCGTGCAGTGTTTGGAAGCCCAACACAAACCGGCAGTCTGGTGTACTCTGCGCAAGAGTTGGTGGTGTGACGGGCGCTACCAGGAGGAGCAGCGACGCCAGGAGTGGGAGCAGGCGCATATGGTACCTCGTCTCTCAACGGTGAACGGCCGGTGAGACAGTGTACGGCGATCAGGGGGAAGAACGAGATGCCCGACGAGCATGATCTCGAACGCCCCAGCATCCGGGCGCTGTGGTGGATCTGGGCGGCCATCGGCATCCAGTCCTTTGGCGGCGGGGCGTCGACCCAGTTGCTTATCCGTCGGGCCTTCGTGGAGCGACGCTCCTGGGTCGGTTCGGACGAGTTGCTGCACTTCTGGAACCTGTGCCAGTTCACGCCCGGCATCAACATCATCGCGCTGACGATCCTGATCGGGCGCAAACTGGGGGGCAAGCGCGGCATTGCCGCCTCGCTGGCCGGGCTGCTCGTGCCCAGCGCTGGCGTCACCTGTGGCCTGGCTGCCGGGTTTGAAGTGGTCCAGCACAGTCCGGCGATTCAGGCCATCCTGCGCGGCGTCATCCCGGCGACAGCGGGCATCATGGCGGTGGTTGCCTGGAACTTCGCCCGTCCCGTTCTGTATGCTGCCCGGAAGGAAGGGCTGTCGGCCCTGAGCCTGAGTGTGCTGCTGTTACTGGGGAGCGCGCTCGTCCTGATCCTCCTCCGGTTCTCCGTCGTCGTGGTCATACTCGGCGTGGCGCTGCTCGGGGCAATGATCTTCACACCCTGGCGCGCTCGCGCCGCCCCAAACGGCGACAGCCGCGCGGGGAGCGAGTCCTCGGCGTGATCAACCCGCTGCTCTACTTCCTGCTCTTTCTGAAGGCGTCGCTCTTCTCCAGCGGCGGTTTCAGCAACTTGCCCAGCCTGCATCAAGACCTGCTGGGCAACGGTTGGGCCGCCGAGAGCGAGTTCAGCCAGTCGATCGCCATCGGGCAGATCAGCCCGGGACCGAACGGGCTGTGGGCGATCAGCCTGGGCTACCTGACCTACGGCTTGCCGGGAGCCGGCCTGGCTCTGCTGGCGATCACGCTGCCACCGTTCCTGGTGCTGGCCGTGGCAGCCGGCTACGCCCGGATTGCCGGCCAGCGCTGGACTGCCGGCCTGATGCGGGGCATCTCCCTGGCGGTGATCGGCATCTTCATCTACGTCTGTTGGACGATACTGCAGCAACGGCAGATCACCTGGTCCGGCTGGTTGATCGCGGCAGCAGCCTCAGGGCTGGCCTTGACAGGCCGTATCCCCCTGGTCGCCATCCTCGGCTTCGCGGGAGTTGCCGGGTATGTGTTGTACCGGTAGAGGGCTGCGCGGCCTGCAAGGTGAACCGCAAAGCCGTGCATGGCAAGCAGACGTTGAGAAGGGGAGGGATGATGTGGCCGAGAGTACAATCACCGTTCGCTTGCGGCCCACCGCCGCTGCGTGTTGAGCTTGACATCTATCTGGTCAGCGTATAGTGTCGGGTCGCGCGAGCTGGCAGTCCAGCGGTATGCAGTAGCGGAGATACCAGGATGCCCGACGAACAGAGTCAAGCAGTGATCGCCACGCCGCCGAGCGTGGTGACGAATCCACCGCGGCGCTGGGGGCGGAACGCGCCGCCGTCGTCCTACCCGGACCCTGACGTCATCGTGATTGATCCTGCCCTGCGCCCCTCGTTGGTCGGCAACACCGTGATCCGGCGCCTGTGGACGGGTGGTACCTGGGCCGAAGGGCCTGCCTGGTCCAGCCAGGGCCAATACCTGGTCTTCAGCGACGTGGTGGGGGATGTCCAGCGGCGCTACCTCTGGGAGGACGGTCGCGTCACCGCCTTCCGCAGCCCTTCCTACAACAGTAACGGCAACTCGTTCGACTTTCAGGGGCGCCAGCTTTCCGCCCAGCACTTCTTCCGGCGCGTCGTCCGCTGGGAACACGACGGCTCGGCCACGGTCATCGCCGACTCGTTTGAAGGCAAGCCGCTCAACTCGCCGAACGACCTGGTACCGCACCCGGACGGCAGTATCTGGTTTACTGACCCGCCCTACGGTGGATCACTCTCGGAGGGGCACCCGGACTTCGCGGGCGGGATGTCGAACCCGGCGGGGCTGCTCAACCCGCGCGTTGGCAGCCAACTTGCCGGCGACATCGGCGGCAAACGCCGGGAACTGCCGACGAACACCTATCGCTGGGACCCCAGCGGCAAGCTCGACGTGGTGGTCAGCGGGGATGACCTACCGTACCCGAACGGCATCTGCTTCTCCCCTGACTACAAGACGTTGTACGTCGTTAGCACCGGCAAGTTCGCCGGCGACCCCGGACCGGACGGGAAGCGCGCGGTAGTTGCCTTTGACGTGGCGGGTACAACGCTCACCAACATGCGTCCGTTCGCCGACATGCGGGTAGACGGCATCCATTGCGGACCGGATGGCATACGTGCCGACATCAACGGCAACCTCTGGATCAGCAGTTCCAGTTCGCAGCTTGGCTACTCCGGCGTGCTGATTTACAGCCCGGCGGGCAAACTGCTCGGGCGCATCCGCTTACCGGAAGTCTGCGCCAACGTGGCATTTGGCGGCCCCAAACGCAACGTGCTCTTCATGTGCGCCAGTCAGTCGTTGTACGCCTTGCTGGTGCAGACCCAAGGCGCGGCGCCGGGCTGACGCGACGAATCTCAACCCCTTACAGGGGCAGTGGCAGCACGTCTTTGCCTTCATTGATGCGCCGCGCTAGGACGTGCTGGCCGCCTTCAATGCCGCGGTCACCTGCGGCGCCGCCTGGGTGAAGGCGGTGCGCGCCGGCGTCGTGTTCTTGTTGTAGACGGCGTCGATCACCGGGTTGAGGATGGCCAGCGCCTTCGGGCCGTTGGAGAAGCGCAGTTGCGGCCGTGCCTGCGTGAGGGCGGTGAGGAAGGCTTCCAGGTTGGCGGACTGTAGCGTCGGCGTGACCGATCGCACGCTCGCCAGCCATTCTTTGGCCAGGGACTGGCGCGCCGGTTGCATCTGCTCCTGCTCGATCAGCATACGCTCCCAGGTTGGTGCGGTGACGAAGCGCAGCAGTTGCCAGGCGCCGTCGGTGTTCTTGCTCTGACTGCCTTTCAACATGGCATAGCAGTCGGTGGTGTGATAGTTGGCTGTCGTCCCCGTGGGTCCTAGGGGATTGAGAAAGAAGTCCAGTTCCATCTGGGGATGATTCAGGCGTAGGTCGCGCAGCGACGCGGAGCCACTCTCTTCCGTGGCGAACCTGGCGTTGCCGAAGGCATCCTTGCCTAACGCGGTGACTTCGGTCGGCTGCGGGGCGATGTGCTGCTTCCAGATGAGATCCTGGACGTACTGCAAGGCGTCCAGCGCCGCCGGCTGATCCAGCAAGCAGATAGAGTTGTCTTTGGGATCGACAACTTCGCCGCCCCAACTCCAGACGATCTGGGAGAGGAAGCCGCTCAGGTTGGCCATGCCGCTACTGAGGGCGAACTGACTGTACGCGGCGCCCTGTTTCTTGGTGAGCGATCCCCCCATGGCGACGAACTGATCCCAAGTCGTGGTTGCCGTCGGGAAGCTGAGGCCGGCCTGGCGGAACATGGCCTTGTTGCCAAAATAAAGGTGGCTGGAGACGTACTTCGGTAGGGCGTACTGGTGACCCTTGTCGATGAACATCTGGTACTGGCTGGGCAGAAAGTCATCAATCTCGGCCGTGCTGATGTCACGCGCTACCAGCGGGGTGATATCGGCGATACCGCCGCCGGCGACCAGGCTGAACAGCGGATCGCCATAGGCCTTCGTCACGTCGGGAGCGCTGCCGGAAGCGACCTGCACAAGCAACTTCTGGTCGAAGGCGCCGGGGATGTTCGGGTCGAGCTCGACCTGGAAGCCGGTCTGTTGTGTGAACTGCTTGAGGAGGTCCTGCTTGGGTGCTTCCGAGGGCTGGCTGTCGTAGTCGAAGAGGCGCAGCGTGCCCTGGCTCTTCGTCACCGTCCCGACGTTCGCCGCCACAGCCTGGCTCAATGTCGCTGCCGTGGTGGCGGTCGCTGCCGTGGTGGCGGTCGCCACGCTCGTCGACGTGAGGGCTGCCGGGATGCTTGGAGCGACGCTCGCAGCCGTGCTGCTGCTGGCGCCGGATGTGCTACTGCCGCATGCTGCCAGCAGGAGTACGGCCGCGGTGCCACTTCCAGATCCGAGCACACCAAGTGCCTGACGCCGGGTGAGCCCCCGTCGCACCAACTCCGCTTTGCCCATGCGCGTTCCTTTCGTCTGCGTCTACCGCTAAGGTGAGATATTCCGCGGCGGCGTATGCCACGATTCTACAAATCAAGCCAGGGCAGGTCAAACGGAAGCTGTGGTGCGCAGGTGGCCGGCGTTTTGTTGCCGACAGCCGGCCTCGTCTGGCCCTAGCCAAGCGAGACCGAAATGACCTACACTGCGTGGAGAGACCACAGCGGGGAAAGCGAGGCGCGGATGCGAGAGCTTGGTTGTCTGGGTCTCATGCTTCTTGCCTTCCCCGTTGCCATGGTGGTCTGGTGGACCCTGCGGTTTGCCGCCGCCGAGGGCAGCAGCCTTTCCCTCCTGTTTCTTCTCATCTTTGGTATACCTGCAGTCGTCTTCATCTGGACCAGCATCGTCGACACCCGCTTCGAACCGAGAGAGCAGGATGAAATGCCGGATAGCAGCCTGTACTGAATGGGCGAAGGGAAGTCGTTCGCTTGCTCGGCCTGTGTCCGCTGGTACTCTCGGCTGATGGGCGGTACAGACGTGAGCGAATGATGCGCATGCATCGCCCGACCTTCTCCTCCGTCGAGGAAGACGGACGTACCTTCATGGTATGACTCACGACGCTGGACGGTGACGATCGGCGCCGGTCGAACGGCGGCAACAAGGCAGGAGCGGTGAAGACGATGGCGAATGACGGGCGCCTGCGGGCGGGCCTGATCGGTTGTGGCTTCATCTCGGCCCGGCATGGGCCGGCCTGGCTGGCGTCGGCGGACGCCGAACTGGTCGCCGTCTGCGATCAGGATCTGGCAAAAGCCGAGCAACGCGCCAGGGAGTGGGGCATCACTGCCGTCTATGGCGACGCCGTGCAGATGCTGGATCGGGAACGCCTGGACATTGTCGATGTCGCCACCAGACCGGGCACGCACACCATGCTCGTCGGCTTGGCGGCAGCGCGCGGCATCAATGTCCTGTGCCAGAAGCCGTTAGCGCCATCGTTGGAAGAGGCCGCCGCCATGGTGACGACCTGCGAGCAGGCCGGCGTGCGTTTCATGGTCAACGAGATGTGGCGCTACCTGCCACCGATGGCGGCGATGGGTCGCTTGATCCGCGACGGGGCCATCGGCCCTGTCCATTACCTCCACTATCTCTGGGGCCGGCAAGCCTTGCGTGTGCCGCATCACGTCTTCCTGGACCAACCCTACTTTGCCGAGATGCCGAAGTTGATCGTCTACGAAGCCATGATCCACTCGATCG
Organism: Chloroflexota bacterium; assembly: GCA_036734945.1. Lineage (GTDB taxonomy): Bacteria > Chloroflexota > UBA4733 > UBA4733 > UBA4733 > UBA4733. The sequence goes on along the minus strand of DAIMXP010000005.1, from coordinate 73,708 downwards.
ACGCCGCGCGCTCTTTAGTCGGCGAGATCGAAAGCGTCTACGCCCGCATGGCCCGTGTCAGCGGTGGCATCCAGGGTGAAGACATGGCGCTGGTGGTACTCGGCCATCAAGACGGCGTGACGTCCGCACACGACGCCTCCTGGGTGACCCCTGGCGGCGCACCCGAGCAGGCCCAGTACGCCTGGCGGGCGGAAGGGCGCGATGGCGCGCTGGACTACTCCGAACGCACCGGCGAACTGCGCTTGATCGATGCGCAGGCGTTGCACGTGCTGGAACGCTACCCCGACTGGGCCACGCCGCACCAGCAGGCGTTCACCGACTGCATCGGCCACTTCGCCCACGCCGTGCGCTTTGACGAACCCTTTCAGTCCTCCGCCCGCGACAACCTGCGCACCCTCGCGGCTACCCTGGCCACCTACGACTCCGCCGCCAGCGGTCAGGCGGTACGACCACCGGAGATCCCGTACTAACTGGCGGGCGGTTTCCCGATCCTGGCGACGGCCAGCCGCCGCTGCCCGCGCCTGGCTGGCGCGGCGCACGGGCTCGTCCTGACTGCCGCCCGCGAACCAGCTCCGCCGTTGCCACGGGCAGTCTGGCTGCCCTCGTTCTTACTGCCCCAGCACGAACGAGGCCCGCACCACCGCCGTGATCTGCTTGTCGATGGTCGAGGTGTCATATGTGCCGCCGTTGGAGATCTCCGTCGAGTTCACCGGCGTGATCTGGATGACGCCGGTGCTGACCGACACCAGGTGGCCGATTTGGCTGCCGGTGCTCCGGGCGATCTTCTGGGCACGTACTTGGGCGTCCTTGGTGGCAGCGGCCAGGAGTTGCACGCGCAGCCCGGCCAGTTTGCTGTAGAAGTACTCCAGGCGCTGCGTGGAGAAGACGACGCCCTGGTTGATGAGGCTCGTCGAGTCCTGCGCCAGTTTGGTGATCTGCTGCACATTGCCCGAGTTCACCTGGATGTTCTGGGAGAGGCGATAGCTGACGATGCTGTTGACGCAGCCGCTGCTGACGGGCAGCTTGCCGTTGGCCGTACAGTTGTTGTAGATCGGGTTCATCATCACCGGCGCCACCGTGATCTCGCTATCCGTCACGCCCTGCGCCTGAAAGTAGGAAAGCACCAGGCTGAGATCCTGCTTCATCTGGCCATAGCCGTCTTTCAGGCCGTCCGCCGGAACAGTGCGCGTGAAGTTGCTTGACCAGGTGACTTGATCGGACGTGATGCGCTGCTCGGTCGAGCCAGTGACCGTGAGTTGCGCGTTGTCGAACGTCTTGACATAGGTGATCGTGCGCGCCACGATCATCGTGCCCACAACGATACTGACACCCAGTATCAGACCGAAGAGGAGCAGGGGCCAGCCGGAGAACGCCGCAGCACGCGGTTGCACAGGGATGCTCCCTTCGTGATGCGCCGCCAGCCTGGTGTCCCACACACCGGAACTCTGGCATCGCGCATCTAAGCACGTAGCCAGAACAAAGGCATGCTTTTGCAGCCGATCTCCTCTGGAGGGAGCCATGCCAAAGTTATGGCCACATGCTTAGCAGTTACAGACGCACGAGCAGCCGCTAAAGTCACGGGTGAGGCTTCAAGGCGCCACTCTGGGCGCGGGCGTCCTGTTCAGTCAGTGGTCAAGTGGCTCCTGCGATGGGTGCCGCACCCGGCGAACACTGATGTCTCCGGCATTGCGGCCCGGGCCCACGTACACGCGGAAAACCTTAGACCGAACTGGTACCAGAAGACGCTTCAGCGGTGCAGCCTCACCATTCACGGCGAGCAGTGGCGCGGGAATCTCATCGAATGAATCGAAGCGACCGGCTGCGTGGGCAATGGCGTCCAACAGCGCCTCAGAGATTGGCGACCAGTTTCGATTCTGGCTGTCCCGCCAGGCACCATACCGTGCAATATCGTTGAGGGCAGATCGTCGAAACCGAACAATCGAGGGCACCTACGCCTGTCTGACAGGGCGTCGTGCCACCAACTCCTCCTTGGCTTGCTGCAAAGTAAATTCCACCCCACTACCGCCGTCCAGCAATGCCTCGCGCACAATGGCGATTTCCTCAGGGTCGGTCACGTCCTCAATATCGCCGCATCGGGTCTGCTGCTCCAATAGCCTTCCGATAGCTGCCAATTCCTCAATCACCGATTCAGGCAACCTCTCCGCAAGCAGTCGCAATTCGTCCCGTGCCGTCAGCATAGCCAAGTCCTTTCTGTTGGCTGATAGCGTAGCAGGTATGGCACTCCACCAGTTCGATGTCAACCACGCTCGGTCGCCACGAATGTTGTCGCTGACGCCATCTCTGACGCCTTACCCTTATACACAACCGGCGCGCAGCTCCGGCAGCGCCGCCACGGCCGGCAACCCATGTACGGTTCGCTCGATCAGGTCCGCCAGCGCCCGCAACTGGTCGGCCTGGGGACTGGAAACGCCCAGCACGTTGTCGTGCCAGCGCACCGTATGCTCGCGGGCGCCCTCTCGTACCGCAAAGACGTAGTGTTCGGCCGGCGTGACGAAGCCGCCTCCCGGCGTCCTGAGCGTGAAATCAGGCGGATAGCTGAAGAAGTTGATCTGGTCCATGTCGCGCTGGATGCGCTGGATATCCTCCGGCAGCAGCGATAGCCGCACGGTAACCGCCGGGTCCACGCTTTCTCCGGCGCGCGAGAAGGTGGCAGCGAAGGTATCAACCCGGCTGAGCACGCACACGCCGTAGGTGAAGATGAAACCGAAGCTTGCCGGCGGTAACGTCGTCTCGCCTGGTGTCCAGGTAGGCACCGGCGTGATACGGCGCAGCGGCTGAGTACTCGGTGTCCACGTTGGGAGCGGCGTCATGACCGATCCCACCGTGAACGGCTGGCCGCCCGACGCAGGGGCCGCTCCACAGCCGCTCAGTACAAGCGCGGCGAAGAGCAGCGCCTGGAAATGGCTGCTCCGCATCGCTGCTCCTCCTGGTGACGTACCCGCGATCGTGCGGCGATGCTCGTTTTCCTCAGAACGTGACAGGGCCGAGGAAAGTTCCAGTGCTGCATCAGGGCGTACTGAATAGGTAGATGACCGCGATCCCCAATTCGGGGAATAAGGGACAGCGCAGCGTGTCGCCGGGGCGGAGCACCGCCGTCGCGACCAGTCGTTCCTCTCGACGCTCGTAGGTTGTGATCGTGCGCCGCTTGACATCGACGAGCCAGTAGTAGCGGACGCCGGCTCGTTCGTAAGCGCCGAACTTCTTGCCGCGCGGCGGTCGATCGTGGCGTGCGGTGTTCGGTGAGAGCACTTCCACGACGATGTCAGGGGCGCCGACCACCGAGGGAAGGTCAGGGTGGTCCAGGATGGCTTCGCGCTCTCGCAGCACAAAGAAGGCGTCGGGCTTGAGGGCATCCTCGACGGGAATGGTGGGGCCACGATAATCCAGCACGACCATGCGGTCATTTCCGGCGCGTCCGTAGCCCGCCCATTGGGCATCGAGCAGGAGCTTAAGGCATGCCATCGCTGCTCGCATGTGCGGATCCACGGGTGAGGCGTGGGCCACGAGTTCTCCTCCAATAATCTCGTACCAATCCTGGCTGCCGGCTAACTCCAGGTCGGCGGCCAACTCCAGGAACTCGGCTGCGGTGTAGGTTCGGCGTTCGGTAGCAAGCGCTGCCATCGGCGGTCACTCCTCTCAGCGGTGGGGACAGGCGCCATTTTACGATACTGGTGAGACAGCAGTGCCGCTCCTCCCACCGCCAACGGTAGCGGCCGGCCTGCATCTCGAATCGGCGGCGAAACACCCACCTTTCCACTCCAACGGGCGGGGTTGCCGCGCAAGCAGCAGGCTACTGAGCACAATGCACCTTTCAGCGTGCTGTCAACGCCGACCATTTACGCTGCGCGGTGAGAAACCGCGTGACATTTCGCCCCCCGGCGGGCACTATCTTTATGGAGACCGAAGCATGGATGCTCTGGTTGGCCTGGAGGGACGCACGGTGGACACAGCGACTGCGCCGGTGGCGACAGTCGGCGAGGAATGGGACCAGGCCCTGGTCCGGCGTCGCGCGGAGTTGCTGCGGCTGTGCCGGCGCTGGACCGGCGATGGCGACGCCGCCGAAGACCTGGTCCAGGAAACGCTCTACGTCGCCTACCGCGATGCCGATCGCTTACGCAACCCCGACCGCCGGGAGCAGTGGCTGGCCGGCATCGCTCGCCATCTCTGCCTGCACTGGCTGCGCACCCGTCAGCGCGAGCGCGCCCATCTCGCTCCACTGTCGGCTGTGGTCGGGGAATGCCTGGAGGAAGACCATCGCGCCTTCGCTGATCCGGCGGCCGACCTTGACCTCGACTTGGAATTGGAGCGTGCGGAGCTCGTGGCGCTCCTCGACCGGGCAATGGCGCGGCTCCCGGCGGAGACGCGGCGCGTGCTCCTCGAGCGCTACGTCGAGGAGTCGCCGCGGGCGGCGATTGCCCTCCAGTTGGGCCTCTCGGAGGGGGCGGTTGCCATGCGGCTCGAACGCGGCAAGCTGGCCCTGCGCCGGCTGCTCAGCACCGAGTTGCGTGCGGAAGCAGCAGCCTACGGCCTCGTCGCCCCCGATGCCGACTGGCAGGAGACCCGCCTCTGGTGCGCCTGCGGCACGCGGCGGCTACGCGGTCGCTTTAGCGAAGCGCACACCCGCCTGGAACTGCGCTGCCCGGCTTGCTTCACCGCCCCCAACCTTGTTGAACTGGATATCCGCGCGCCCGAGTTGCTGCGTGATGTCAAGACCTTCAAGCGCGCCTACGATCGCCTCCTGAACCACTTCGCGGCGACCTCCCGTGTCCGGCCCGACGGCGCGTTGCCGCCCTGTCCGCGCTGTGGGCGAGCGACGCGCCTGGAACTGCGCCACTGGGGCCAGTGCCCCGCCCCAGACATCCGCCTCCACTGCGAACGTTGTGGGTGGACCTTCGACTGCTCCTTCGGCGCGCACCTCTCCACCTTGCCGGCAGTCCGTGCCTTCCAGCAGCAGCACCCGCGCATGCGCTTCCTACCGGCCCGCTCCGTGGAGGCGAGCGGACCGGCGCTGGTGGCCGGCTTCGCGGACGTGAACAGCCAGGCCAGCGTGGAGGTGGTGGTGGCCGCCAACAACCTGGCGGTGCTCAATATCGTGAGCAATGCTGGGGGTTGAACGAGCGGCGCATCGGCAGAGCGCCCGCCGACCGCATCGCAAAGGAGCAACCATGCCACCCGCAGCGACGACACCTGCTCCATCCAGTGCTGCCCCCACCAAACCCGCACCTTCTCTGCGGCAGGGCCGGCCCCACCGCCAACAACTCCTTGCCGATCTGGCCTGGCTGACGTGGTTGCTCGCAGGTACGGCGCCCTTGCCCTGCACGCTCTGGGTGGCGATCGCCCTGGGGCAGGGTCTACTCATCCCAGCGCAGCTCTGGCTGACCAGGGCGCTGGTCGATGCGCTGGCCGCTGAGGTACGTGGGCAGACACAGCAGCAACCCTTCCTCTGGTTGGGGCTGCTGGTGGCAGTCCTGCTCGCTGGGCGGCTGCTCGGTGGCCTGCAACCCTGGCTGCAGGCGATCGTGCGGGAGCGCAGCGGCGCCGCCGTGCAAGAGCAGGTGATGCAGCGCGCCGCGGCACTCGACCTGGCCGACTTTGAGCACCAGGGCTATTATGATCAGATTCACGAGGTGCTCGCCGATGCGGAGACGCGGGCGCCCCTCCTCCTGCAGCAGGTGGTGCAACTGGTGCAGGCCGTCCCCCAACTTGCGGGCTATATCGTGGCGCTGGTATCGCTCTCGCCACTGCTGGTATTCCTGATCCTGGCGACAAAGATCCCGACAGCCGCCGCCTGGGGATCGAGTGGCCAGTACGGCTGGACGCTGCTGCGTGAGCAGACGCGCCAGCGCCGCCTGGCCGACTACTACGCCAGCACCTTGACCGAGCGCGGCTTCGCCCAGGAGGTGCGGCTCTACGGGCTGGCCGGCTACCTGCTCGACCAGTGGGCGATCCTGTTTCGGCAAACCCGCGACGAGCGCCGGCAGCGCCTGCTGTATTTCAGTCTGCGTCTGCGTGCTGCCGCCGCCGCCTCCACCGCCGCCATCTACGTCGGCCTCTGGTGGGTGATCGCCGCCGGACTGCTGCGCGGCGCCGGCGCCGGCACGGTGGCGCTGCTCTTTCAGTCCCTTGACGGTCTGATCCACGGCGTCTTCCAAACCTCCTCCACCCTGCAAGCGCTCGGTGAGCAAGCCGGCTACGCCAGCGCCTTCCGTGCCTTCGTGTACCTGCCGGGCGGGGAGATGAGGGGTGAACGAGATGAGGAGAGAGAAGGCGGGCCCTCGTCCCCGTCACCCATCATCTCCCCGTCCCCCCGCACGGTCGCCTTCGAGGACGTCGGGTTCACCTACCCCGGTAGCGATCACCCGGCCCTGGCCGGTGTGACCTTCACTCTGGAGGCCGGCGAGAAGGCGGCGCTGGTCGGTGAGAACGGCGCCGGCAAGACGACAATAGTGAAGCTGCTGCTCGGCCTCTATCGGCCCGATACCGGACGCATCACCGTGGATGGCGTCGACGTGCGGGACATTGATCCACGGTCGCTGCGGCTGACCATGTCGGCGGTCTTCCAGCAGTTCGTCCGCTATCACCTGACCCTCGCCGAGAACGTCACGTTGGGACAGCCGGCACGATTGGACGATAGTAGCCGGCTGACGGAGGCGCTGGCGCAAGCCGGCCTGCTGGACCTGATGCAGGAGTTGCCGGATGGTGCGGCCACGCTGCTGGGGCCCGAGGTCGGTGGCGTCGATCTGTCTGGCGGCCAGTGGCAGCGGCTGGCGCTGGCGCGGGCCTTCTACCGGCAGGCGCAGGTGCTAGTGCTGGATGAGCCGACGGCAGCGCTGGACCCGCTGGCCGAACTGGCACTCTTTGCGCGCTTTGCGGCTCTGGCCGAGGGCAAGACGGCACTGTTGATATCACACCGGCTGGGCATGGCGCGCCTGGCCGACCGGGTGCTGGTGCTGCGCGAAGGCCAACTGGTGGAATCGGGAACACATGCCACCTTGCTCGCGGCCGCTGGTGAGTATGCGACGCTGTTCGAGGCCCAGGCGAGGTGGTATGCATGAGCGCAACAACGTCTGCCACTGGGCAAACTCCCGCCCCCAATAAGCAGGCGCGCTCGCGGGCGCGACTCTGGCGCGATGTGGCGCGTTTGCTCAAAGAGTTTGCGGCAGCGCATCCTCTGGCGACACTCGCCCTGCTCGTCGTCCTCTTCGCGGGCAATGCCACTCTCGGTCTCACCGTGACTGCCATGGGCGGCGTCGTCGACGCGCTGAGCGGCGTAGCGCATGCCGGCGGCCACTCTGTCGCCTTCTGGTTGGCAATCTTCATCATTGCCGGCGTGCTGGAAGAGTTCTACTGGACCTTCAAGAACCTGATCTCCGACTACCTGCGTGACCAGGGGGCGTACCAGATTCAGCGGCGCGTCCTGGAGCGGGCCGCCGCCGCGCCGCTGCTCCAGTTCGAGGAGCGCGAGTTCAACGACCACCTGCAGCGGGCCGCCTCTGGGATGGGTGAGCGGCTCGCCCGCCTCTACCAGGCGGTGGTCGACCTGAGCCAGCTCCTGGTAATGCTCGGCTCCATCGCCGTCGCCCTTGCCCTGATCCAGCCGCTCCTCTTGCCGCTGCTGGCAGCCGGCGCCCTGCCCGCCGTCTGGCTCCAGGCGCGCGTCGCCACCGCCATCTATCGGGCGCAACGGGAGCACACCACCCGCGAACGCCTCCGTGCCCACTTGCAGTCCTTACTCACGGGCCGCGAGGCAGCCGCCGAACTGCGCATCTTCGGCAGCGCCACCTTTCTGTTGGGCCGCTGGCGCCGGCTGCGCGACGACTACAGCCGCGACGTCCTGGCTGCCGAACGCCGGCGAGCCGGCGCCGGTACCGCCGGCAGCCTGCTCTCCGGCGGCGCCTACGCCGCTGCCCTGGTGCTGGTCGCCCTCCTTATCCTGCGTGGGAGGCTCTCCATCGGCAACTACGTCACCGTCGCCGCCGGCGCGCTCTCCTTCAGCAGCCTGCTCGGTTCGTTCATCGGCCTGCTGCGTTCCCTGGAGGAGCAGGCCCAGTTCCTGGGGGATTTGTTTGACTTCTGGAGCGTGGCGCGGAAGGAGACCTCTCTCTCTGACTCTCCCCGCGCCGGGCCTTCGCGCCCAAGGGGCACCCGGTCTTCGACGTGGGCAAGAGTCAGAGAGAGAGGTTCCACCCCTCGTGGTCTGCTGGTTCAGGCGCATGACGTCACCTTCCGCTACCCTGTCAGCACGCGGCCGGTGGTCCAGCACATCGATCTCCGCATCGAACGTGGTGAGCGCGTCGCCATCGTTGGCGAAAACGGCGCCGGCAAGACGACGCTGGTCAAACTGTTGAGCGGCCTGTACCAACCATGCACCGGCAGCGTGTCGCTGGACGGCGCCTCTGCCGTGACCGCACGCCAGCGGATCGCGGCGGTTTTCCAGGACTATGCCACCTTTCAGCTCACGGCGCGGCAGAATATCGGCTTCGGCGACCTCCGGCGCCTGGACGACGACGCGGCGCTGACAACGGCTGCGGAGCAGGCGGCCGTTGCCGACCTCCTGCAAGGTCTGCCGGAGCGTTTCGACACCTACCTTGGTCGCCAGTTCGGCGAGACGGACCTATCCGGCGGGCAGTGGCAACGCATCGCTCTGGCGCGAGCCTTCTTCCGTGATGCCGACCTGCTGGTGCTGGACGAACCGACCGCCGCCTTAGATCCCCTGGCGGAACTGGCGCTCTTCCAGCGCTTCGCCGCGCTCGTGGAAGGCCGGACGGCCATCATGATCTCCCACCGCCTGGGTATGGCGCGCCTGGCCGACCGCATCATCGTGCTGCAGGACGGCGCCATCGTGGAGGAAGGGCGGCACGACAAATTGGTGGCCCAAGGGGGAGTGTACGCGCGCATGTTCGCGGCGCAGGCTCAGTGGTATCGCTGATGAGAGTGCGCCTACTGCTCACCGGGGCGTGGCTGCACCGGCGCTGCCCCGCTATGCCGTCGTCGGCGCCTGTGCTATCGTACACGCAGTCCTTAAGCCTTCTGAGACCGGACGGCGGCTTCGGTGACCGTAATTGATGCTATGAGGAGCGCTTGTATGACCGAGGCGTCAGCTCTTATTCGTAACACTCCTGAGGCTCAAGGTATTCGCTCCACCGCGATCCACGCCTTCGTCGACGCGGCCGAGCGGGAGATCCGTGACTTGCACAGCATCATGCTGCTGCGCCGCGGTCAGGTGGTTGCGGAAGGGTGGTGGCAGCCCTTCGATCCGCGCTCATCCCACATGCTCTTCTCACTCAGCAAGAGCTTTACCTCCACCGCCATCGGCATGCTCGTGGCCGACGGGAGGTTGTCAGTCGATGACCTCGTGCTTTCGCTCTTCCCGGCCGATGCACCACCGGTGCCGAGTGCCAACCTGCAGGCGATGCGCGTCAGGCACTTGCTCACGATGAGCACGGGGCACAATGTCGACGCCACGCCCGCCGTGTTCGGTCAGCCCGATCCCAATTGGGTGCGCGTCTTCCTGTCCCAGCCGGTCGAGCACGAGCCGGGAAGCCACTTCGTCTACAACACCGCCGCCACCTATGTGCTGTCGGCGCTCGTCCAACGGCTCACCGGTGAACGGCTCCTCGACTATTTACAACCACGGCTGTTGGAACCTCTTGGCATAGACGGCGCGACCTGGGAGGCGTCTCCCGAGGGCGTCGACCTGGGCGGTACCGGCCTGAGTCTCACGACCGAGGCGATCGCGCGCTTCGGCCAGTTGTACCTGCAACAGGGCGAGTGGCAGGGTAGTCGCCTGATCCCAGCGGCGTGGGTACAAGAGGCGACGGCGCGCCAGGTGGCGAATGGTCCCTCCACCAATATCGATTGGGAACAGGGCTACGGCTACCAGTTCTGGCGCTGCCGTCACGGCGCCTATCGCGGAGACGGCGCTTTCGGCCAGTTCTGCATCGTGATGCCCGAACAGGAGGCGGTGCTCGCCATTGCCAGCGGCGTCCCCAGCATGCAGCGCGTCCTCGATCTCGTCTGGCAGCATCTTCTCCCAGCAATGGGGCCGGCTCCTCTACCAGAAGATCGCCCGGCACAGCAGGCCCTCACCGAGCGCCTCGGGAGCTTGCGGCTGCTTCCTCCCGCCGGGCGGAGCACGTCGGGCGTTGCTACGCGCGTTTCCGGCCAGACTTTCCATGTGCGCGAGAACGCGGACGGGATCGCGTCGATCCGCTTCGATTTCCGCGACGAGGATACCTTACTCACCATCCACAACGATCAGGGCGAACAACGCATCGCCTGTGGCTATCAAGCATGGGTGCCGGGCGCAGCCGCCATCGAGTTTTCGGCGCGCCGCCGGGACACGATGGCCAGTGCCGCCCCCTGGCAAGTTGCGGCAAGCGGCGCCTGGACTGATAAGCAGACCTACGTTGCCCAACTCTGCTGGTACGAGACGCCTTTTCGGCGGACGCTCACTTGCCGGTTCGATGGCGACAGCCTGAGCGTGGAGCAGCAAGCGAACGTCTCGTTCGGATCGACCGACCGACCCACGCTGGAAGGGCACTTGTAGGTCGACACTATGGGAACGTGTCCACGCTCGCGGATACCTGGCCGCCGCTAGCCGCGATAACCTTCATCGCGGTACCGCTCCAACTCCCGCCGCAACCGCTCAATTTCCTCCTCGGCGCGTTGGCGAGCAACCTCCGCCTGCTCCGGCGTCAACAAGAGGCGGCCTTCCGGCGTCTGCGCTTGCAGCAGCCTCCCTTTGACCACCAGGTACAGCCCTAACACCGCGCTCCAAAGCCGCCCCTGCTCATCCGGCACCCACGGCTCGAACGCGCCGGGCTCATCGCGCCGGTACCCTTCCAGAGTCGATGGCCCACTGTCTCGGGGCGTGAACAGGGCATACTCCTGCACAGCCACCATGCTATAGGCCTTGCGCTTCTCCTCCTGGTCTCGCGTCGTGCTGGACGGCGACACTACCTCCAGCACGAACGGCGGGAATTGGCCCTCTACCTCGGCGTCGAAGGAACTGCGAGGGTGCTCGGGAACGAAAGCAACAAAGGTATCAGGAGACAGCACTTTCTTGCGCGATACCTCGGGCCACGCAAACTGGATGGGCAGCATGCTGGCGACGAACCAGGGCAACTGCTGCTCGTGGGCGTAGTTGCGCAGGCTGTGCGCGAAGCTCGACGCCGACCAGAACTGCAAGTCCCCCATCACCATCCAGGGCGCATCCTTCGTGTCGTCTTCCAAAAACAGCATGAACAGAAAGTCCGCTTGCTCTTGCGTGAAGCGCGGCGGCGGCCACGTGGAGGTTTCGATCACTGCCTCTTCCTCTCCTCGGCCGCCCGCCAGGGCAGGGGCGTGTGGCGGCCACCCAGCCGAACCCGATGCTCGCAGTATATCGCCGGAGCGCGCACCGCCTCCACTGATCAACCGAGCGCTTCACGCTGCGCGCCCCTGGGCATGACGGTCATCGCCCCCCATCCTGCCGGAGACGCGCCAGACGAACGTTGTCAGAGTCAAGTTTTGCCTGGGCCTGGCCCAGCAACTGTTGGTAGTCGGAGGCAGCCCAGATCACGACTCCATCGTCGTCGGCGATCACCAGGTCGCCATCGCGCACCAGCGCTCCGCCGATAAGCACGGCGCCGCCGATGGCGCTCGGACCGCGCTTGGCGGAGGCTGTCGGCGTGACGCCCCGGCACCACACCGGTAAGCCAAGTTGACGTATTTCCTGGGCGTCGCGCACGAGGCCATCGGTGACCAGCCCTGCCACACGCAGGTTGCAGATATCCAGCGCCATCAAGCCACCAATCGTGGCAGTGCGGGACGTATTCTGGCCGCCAACCACCAGCACGCAGCCGGGCGGCGGTGTGGCCGCCACCGCCTGCACGACCGCCGCATTATCATCCTGGCTGGCCAGTACGACGAAGGCGGGACCGACCAGCCGGCTTTCCGGCCACAGCGCCCGAATCCATGGGGGGCAGGACGCCCCGGCCTGCCGTGGCGTCGGAGGCCACTGTTGCACTGAGCCAGTCGGGATAGGGTTCCATCGTTGCTCCGCTTGTCATCTGCTCGCTGAGGCGTGGCTGTACCAGCGTTGCTGACGGCACGCCACCATTGGCTCCCATACTATCGTACACGAGTTCATTAGCTGCTGGCGCATCCTCGCCATCAGGTTGTCGACAGTTGCCGGGTCATCGAGCATGGCGTTCTCCTTGCACTATTGCTATCCTACCAACAATGACGGAGGACGCTGGAAGGAGGTTCACCGCGATGAGCGAATACCAATACTACGAGTTCCAGGCTGTGGATCGACCGCTCGACGAGCAGGAAGTAGCCGAACTGCGCCGGCTCTCCACGCGCGCCACGATCACGCCGACGCGCTTCGTCAACGTCTATAACTGGGGCGACTTCCGTGGTGACTCCGCCGTCCTGATGGAACGCTACTTCGATGCCTTCCTCTACGTTGCCAACTGGGGGACGCACGAGTTTAGCCTGCGCCTGCCGCGTCGCCTGCTGGATCCGGAGCGAATGGCCCCGTTCTGCGTCGGAGACTGTTTGCAAACCCGCACCACCGACGACTTCCTGATCCTGGAGTTCCGGTCCGAGAGCGAGGATAACGAAGGGTTCGTGGAGGGTGAGGGACAGCTTGCCGGGCTCCTGCCGGTGCGCGCGGAGCTGGCAATCGGTGATCTGCGCGCGCTCTACCTGGGTTGGCTTGCTTCCGCGCAGGACGGGTTCCTGGAGGACGGTGCCATCGAACCGCCCCTGCCGCCCGGCCTGGGCCAGCCCTCGGCGGCGTTGCGCGCCCTGGCCGACCTGCTGCGCGTTGATGAGGCGCTCCTGGCGGCGGCGGCCCGGCGCAGCCTTCCCCTGGCGCCGCTGCCCGGCGACGCAGAGTTGACGGTGTGGGTGCATGGACTGGCCGAGTCGGAGAAAGAGACGTTGCTCCTTCGCTTCCTCAAGGGGGATGGTCCGACGCTGCGCACTGAGTTGCTCCAGCGAGTCCGGCCGCCCGTGCCAACGGCAGCAGGCGCGCCCCAGCTTCGGACGGTTCGGCAGCTTCTGGAAGCTGCCGAGGAACAACGGGAGCGGCAGCGCCAGGCAGCAGCAGCAGCGGGGGCGCAACGCCAGCGCGAGCAGGCGGCGGCACGGGCCAGGTATCTGGACGGGCTCGTTGGGAAGGAGCAGGAGCTGTGGCATTCGGTCGAGGTAGTGATTGAAGGGAAGCAGATCAGCGAGTATGATCGGGCAGTCCAGATATTGCGTGATCTGCGCGACCTTGCCGCGCGCGCGGGGCAGTCCGCCGGGTTCCAGACGCGAGTGCAGCAGCTACGCGAGCGGTACCGGAGCCGTTCGGGTCTGATCCGCCGCCTCGATGAGGCGCGGTTACTCTGAACGGCTGCTCCGACAAGCTGCTAGCCAAGCGGGTCCGCGAAGACGTCGCTGACAGGAAAGGAAAAGCCGGGCACGACGCTCTCCCCCGTGAGCATGTCACCCTCGTTGAGGGTCATGGCCGGCTGATGCGAGTTGCCTAATCGCCAGACATCGACCTCCCGCCGCTGGGGCCAGACTACCCAGACCAGGCGCGTCCCCCCGCCCAGGTAGTGCCGCGCCTTGGCAGTCATAGCGGCAGCGGTCTGCCCGGGCGATACCACCTCAACCGCAAGATCCGGCGCGAACGGGATGGGTTTGGTGCGATCCGTGATGATCGCCCAGCGCGCGGCAGTGCAGAAGCCAACGTCGGGGAGGAGGCCCGTCTCGGCGCCGGAGAACTTGAACACCCCGTCGGCTCCCGTGACGACGCCGAGACGTCGCGGGCGCACATGGACATTTAGCGCGAAGGCGATGGTCTGACCGATCGTCGTCGCCTCCGCTCCGCTGCCCGCCATGCGCACCAACACTCCTTCGACCACTTCGTACCGCCAGCCATCATCCGGCCACGCCAGCAGGTCGTCGACCGTCACCCGGCCGATGTTCGGAACGACCTCCGCCCATGGCGCCGGTGTCGCTGTTGGAACCGTGCGCAGATCGACCATCGCCGTCCGGCCCTCCTCGTGCCAACATCCTGGGGTACGCCACCGTGGATTGGCGCCAGTCACCTGTTCGCCGCCCGTGCCTGCATGCTACTGGCTCTGGCCTGACCGGTCAAGGACACGCCGCCCTCTCGCTCCCGACGCTGGCGGCCACATCCATCGCCGCGTCGGCGGCGGCGACCAGTGCCGCCATGTAGGTGGGATGGCGGAAGCCGGGGTTCCAGGTGTCGAAGACTTCATCGGAAACGGCCACCAGCAGTCCGGCGCGCACCCGGCGGACACGGGCCACGGCGAATATTGCCGCCGCCTCCATCTCCACGACGGCCACCCCGGCGCTGCGATGCCGCTGGATTGCGCCAACGGTCTCGCGATAGGGGGCGTCAATCGTCCAGGATCGGCCGCGGATGGGCGTCAGGCCGCGCGCTCGGGCGCCGTCCTCCAGCAATTGCGTCAGCGCCGGGTCGGCGGTCACCACCTCGCCGGCCGGCAGATAGTGGTGGGAAGTACCGTCCTCGCGTTCAGCCCCCTCTACCACGACGGTGCTGCCGAGGAGCAGGTCGCGCTGCAAGCTGCCGGCCGATCCGACGACGAGGATGGTGCGCACCCCGCGGGCGATCGCCACCTCCAACACCAGCGCCGCCGCGGGAGCGCCGACGGTGATCCGCGCCAGCGCCACCGGGACGCCGGCTACCTGGCCCACGGTGCGCGAGCCAGTGCCGCCAGAGCCGCCGTGGCCGGCAGCGCCATCCGTCGCCCCGGCTCGTTCCAGCATGCGGTCATAGGCCGCCTGCTGAAAGGTCGCCACCAGCACCGCCGGCAGCACGTCGTTCTCCGGCGTCAGCCCGTGCTCGCGGCGGCTGAGTTCCAGCGTCACGTGCGGCGCCACCAGCGGCTCAGAGGTGTCAAAAGGCCAGCTCATGCGCAGGGGGACTCCTCACCCAGCACTACCCGCAGCCCCTCGCGCACGGGTTCGAACTCACCGCTTCCAACCCGCAACCTAGCAGCCACGCGCGTGCTCCACCGTCAAAGGCTCACCGTCGTCAAGTTCGCCATCTTGCCATTGGTATGGCTCATAGGCTCCCAGGTGGGAAAGGTCGATCTTTAGCCAGGCATGGTCCGTCGCCACGCTCTCAGGCAGTTCGGCGTCGAGTTCGTGATTGAGCGCCTGCTCCATGAGTGCTTTGACCGAGAAGCACCGCAACGCCGCTGCTACCTTCAGCCGCCGCTTCAGTTCCGGTTCCACGTCAACTGATAGCCGCACTCGCATGGCCGGCTCCTCCCGTGTGCATGCGTCATTGTGCTGTACGCACCATACCACTGCGGTCCCGCCATTCGGATGGTCGCTCTCATTGCCCGTTCCGCATCAGAAGTTACAGGCTCGGATGCCCCGCCCAGCATTGGCTAGACTACTACCCACGGACTGCCGTAGCAGGCCCGCGGCGGACGTTCCAGGAAGGGGATACTGTCGTGCATGTCCTCGTGATCGGCGGCACGCGCTTTGTTGGCTACCAGTTGGTCTGGCGTCTGCTGCTCGCCGGCCACCAGGTCACCACCTTCAACCGCGGACGCCTGCCTGACCCCTTCGGCGAGCGCGTCGAACGCCTGCACGGCGACCGCATTGCGCCGGACTTTGCCCGCCTGCTCACCGGGCGCCACTTCGACGCCGCCGTGGACTTTGCTGGATACACCGCGGACGATGCTCGTCAGGCTGTGGCAGTGCTCGGCGGCCAGGTGGGGCACTACGTATTCATCAGCAGCGGTCAGGTGTACCTGGTGCGCCAGGATTGCCGGCGTCCGTCGCGCGAAGAAGATTATGCAGGGCCACTGCTACCCGAGCCGGAGGATCCCGACGACCGCAAGAACTGGCGCTCTGGCATCGACAAGCGTCAGGCCGAAGACGTGCTGGCCAACGCCTGGATGCAGCAGGGTTTCCCGGCCACGCGCCTGCGGTTGCCCATGGTAAACGGCGAGCGCGACCCCTTTCGGCGCGTGGAGAGCTACCTCTGGCGATTGTCGGACGGTGGGCCGCTGCTCATCCCGGACAGCTCGCCCAGCGAGCTTCGCCATGTCTACAGTGGCGATGTCGTCCAGGCGATCATTCGTCTGCTGGGCGACGATCGCACCTTCGGTGAGGCGTATAACCTGGCGCAGTACGAGGCGCCGGCCCTGGTGGATCTGGTGACGCTCCTGGCCGGCTTGCTCGCCACGTCGCCCAAGCTGGTGTCCGTTACCGACGAGGAACTGCGCTCCCACGGCTTGACCGCTACGCAGGTTTCGCCGTTCTCCGACCGTTGGACCTCGCACCTGGATATGAGCAAAGCGCTGCGTTCCCTGGCCTTTCACCCGGAGCACCTGCGCCGTTGCCTGGATAAGATCGTCAGCAGCTTTCTGAGCCATCCTCCGATGGAACCCCCGCCGAACTACGCCAATCGCCGGGCCGAGTTGGCGCTTGCTGCGCATCTCTTGTCCGCTGGCAGGGCGACCACGCTGCAGCCAGACGTGATCGACGCGAATCCCGTCGCTGGAGAGCGGCCAGCCTCGCAGAAAGAGCTGGCCAGGCTCCTGGGGCGCTACGGTGTCGAGACGACGACGCTTGCTCCACTCTACGATGGGCGGGGCGACACCGTGTATCGCCTGGTCGTGCGCGGTGAGAAAGCCGTGGCAACCTGGCAGATGCTGTATAACCTCGTCGCGATCAGCGGCTACTGGCCCGTGCTGCTGGGCGACGAGGGTCAGGCGCGCCGCCATGCCGCCAGCATGGAGGTCGCTGAGCAGGATGGCTGGGGGCCGTGGCAGAGCCCGTCCGAGATCATTGCCGACGCCGAAGCGATCAATGTCCCGGTCTGGTTGCACACGAAGATCGACGAGGTCTCCGGTCATTTCCCCGCCCCCCACGGCGCCTGGCCCGATGAGGAGGCGCTCCGGGCGGTACAGGCAGCGCACAACACCTGGCTGCAGGCACCGCCAGACAACGAGATAGACGTCGTGTATCACCTCAGTATCGAGACGGGGCGGCGCGGCCTGGTGCCACTCATCTATCTCGCTCTGGTCCCGACGCGCCACGGCTGGCAGGTCCCCGCTTACCTGCGCCTCGGGGGCTGGAACGAGGCGCCCAAGTTCGCCGAGCACACTGCGGTGCTCAAGCGTTGGAGTCAGCGTTTCGGCGCGGACGTGCTCGCCATGCAACACGACACGGTCGAACTGCTGATGCGCCGTCCGCCGACCACGCGGGAGGAGGCGCTGACCATGGCGTGGGAATACTGGGGCTATTCCGGCGAATGCTTGCCCGGCGAGTACGATGAGCCGACGAATACTATCGAAGGGCTGGCCGCAATGCTGATGCTGGTCCGCGTCTGGCACTTCTGGTGGGATTGAGGGTGAGTGAGCATGGCGGAACAGCGTTTGGCGGTTAGCGAAGGGCTGGTGAACTGGCTGGCGACTCGGGACGAGCCCTGGGTCACCTTGAACGCCCGGCTCGATTTGTTGGGCCAGCCGCCGGATGCACCGGAAGTGCGCAGTGCCTATCGCGCCCTCACCGAGCATCCGCGTGTCGCGGAGTTGCTGGATGGGCTGCAGGTCTGGCCGCAAGCGCGTCCGCTCAGCCGGGCCTACGACGCCAAGGACGCCCTGTGGAAGCTGGCAATCCTGGCCGACTTCGGGCTGAAGCGCGACGTTGTGCCGGTAGCCACCGTGGCCGAGACGATTCTCACCGCACAGGCGCCGGATGGCGAGCCGCCCGGCTTTTTGCACGGTGGCTTCGACCACACGAAGAGCTGGGATAAGCGGCCGTACATCTGTATTTCCCACGTCATGACGTATGCCTTGGCCAAGTTCGGCTACCTCGAGGATCCCAGGCTGCAACGTGCCTACGACTACCTGACCGACTGGCAGCGCTTGGATGGTGACTGGCAGCCGACGGAGGCCTGCCTTCCCGGCCGCGAACGCGAGCGGGAGCCGAGTTGCCCGTTCGGTACAGTGAATGTGCCGCGGGCTGTGGCTGCGCACCCCGAGCTGAGGACCGGACGGTAGTTGGCGTGCAGCGGGTCGCCGGGCTGCAGCACGGCCACGCCGCCCAGCCAGCGCTCTTCAAACTGATCGGCGGTCGTATCCACCACGGTCCCATCCGCCAGTTGGTTCCAGCAGTGGATCCAGCAGAACCCGCCATCCAGCAGGCGCAGATGCCCCCAACGGTACGCCCAGCCCAGGTCTGCCGCGATGGCCTTAGCGACTTTCCCGCAGCGTCCGTCTGGCCGACCGCTTGCCAACCGCACGCGCCGGCAAATCGCTCGCGCCCGCTCAAGGTCGGACGAATGGTGTTCCCTCGTCACTCGCTGTACGCCTCTTGGCGGTGCCGGACGCGAAGCACCACGATCACATGCCGCTCGGCGTCCCGCTCGAATAGCACCCGATAATCCCCTACGCGCAGCCGCCATTCGGCCTCGCGGCCGGCAAGCTTACGCACATCGCCTACGCCGCTGTCAACAAAGCGGTCCAGCGCGGCAAGGATGCGGTTGCGCACCGTTTGATCAGATCGCCGCAAATCGCGCCGGGCCGGATCAGCCAGAACATAGGACCAGCGGGCGCTCAAGCCAGGATCTCACGTTTGGCTTCGTCGGCAGTGAGATAGTCTCCCCTCCGGTACGCAGCCTTTGCCTCCTCCATGGCGGCTTCATCCGCCGGGGTCAGCGGCTCATCGTCTTCGGGCGCATGCATGAGCGAGTCCAAGACCGGTTCACGTCGCGTATCCCGCAGGTACTCAAGGAACCGCCTGGCTGGAATGACCTCCGTTTCCGGCAGTTCGTCCACCAGGCGGTGGAGCTCAATCTTGACACTCACGTATGGCCTCCTGTCCTTGTCGTCGCGGGCTCCTGCCACTCCATTCACCGTGCATTGACTGCTCAGGAGGCAGCCCTTTGCTACGAAAGCATGGCACAGCCATCGTACCACTGGCGTGCGGCGAGGCCGGCGGCCATCAGGCGAGCAGGGCCAGGACCGGCGCACGGTAGCCGCCATCGCCCATCGCCAGGGCGGACTGGCCCGCCGTATGCGCCCTTCACGCCGAAGCCCACTCAAGAACGCTCAAGCGCGTTCCTGGACAAAGGCCAGGATTTCCCCGAATGACGGCGTGTACGCGATAGCCTCCGACACGCCTGTGGTGTCGACGCGGAGCAAGGGTATGTCGAGTTCCAAAGGTTCGCAGCGGCCGTTCGCCAGGTAGTCGCGCAGGCGCGGTATGACCGCCAGGTCGTTGTGCCCGCCGTGGCGTTCACCCCGCTCGGCGCGCTCCCGGTAGCGGCGGAGGATCACTTCGGCATCGCCGCCGCAGTGTACGAGTAGCGCGCGGCTGCGCGCCAGCACCGGCGCTAACTGGGGTTCGGCCCAGCCCCGGTAGAAGTTGCTCTCCAGGATCAGGCCGACATTGGCGTCAAGTAAGCGGTGAGCCACTACATAGAGGAGCGCGTAGGCAGCGGCGCCCAGTTGGGAGGACAGCTCGGCAGCAACCGGCCCACCTGGCGCGATCATGTCGTACAGCGTTTCCTTCAGTTCGTCCCGCATCAACAGCGGCAGCCTCACTGCCTCGGCCAGGCGGCGAGCCAGCGTGCTCTTGCCGCTGCCTGGCGCCCCGCTCACGAGGACCAGCAGCGGGCGTGCCATTCAGTATCCCTTCGCCTTCAGCGAACGTGCCGGCGCATCGTTCACGGCACTATACCTGGTACAGTACGTGTCCCTGCTCGCTTTGCAGGCCGCTGGTGTTCCCCCGAACATCCCTCGGCTGAAGCACCCGGTGCCTGGAGACGGCCTATGATCCATCGCAACACGGGCGGGTAAGCCGGGCAGCGCCTCATCGCACACAGTGGGGTGACGGTTGCCCCAACGACTGTCTGGAGGTCCCGAGATGAGCAAGTTCGAGGTGCTGGTACGGCGCGTCGAGATCAGCCTGCACCCAAATGCCGACCTGATCGAGCTGGCGCGTGTCGATGACTATCGCTGCGTCGTGGCCAAAGGGCAGTTCCGCTCCGGGCAACTCGCCGTGTACATTCCGACCGGCGCCATCGTCCCCGACACGCTCCTCGCGGAGTTGGGGCTGGCCGGCAAGCTGGCCGGATCCCAGCACAACCGAGTCAAGGCCATCCGGCTGCGCGGCGAGCTCTCCGAAGGTCTCGTCTACCGGCCGGAGGTCTGGCCCGCACACTGGACCGTCGGTCAGGATGTTGCCGCCGAGCTGGACATCGTGGAGTGGGAACCGCCAATCCCGATCCACATGGCAGGTGCGGTGGAGGCAGCGCCGAAGGGCACTATCTTCACCGCCTACACCGACATCGAGAACGTCAAGCGCTATCCAAACGTACTGCGGCCTGGTGAGCCGGTCGCGATCACCGAGAAGCTGCACGGCACGTGCCTGTGTCTGGGCGTCTTTCGGGACGGCGACGCCACCCGGCGGGTCGTCTCCTCGCTCGGTATGGCACGGGGGCACAAGACGCTGCGCGAGGACGCCGCCAACGTGTATTGGCGGGCCGTCGGCCAGTTTGACCTGTTCGCGGCACTGGAGCGGTTCCTGGCCGAGGCTGAACTGGAGCAGGCCATGCTTTTCGGCGAGGTGCTGGGCGTGCAGGACTTGCGTTACGGCTTCAGCGGCGGCCAGGTGGGCTTCCGCCTCTTCGACGTGCTGACGCCCGCTGGCTACCTGGACCACGACGCGCTGGTGCAGGTCGCTGAGCAGGTGGGTTTACCCATGGTGCCGGTGCTCTACCGCGGGCCATACGACCCCGAGATCTTGCGCCGCCTCAGCAGCGGCCCGAGCACGCTGGCCGGCCACATGCGCGAGGGCGTGGTGGTGCGGCCCCTGCAAGAGCGCAGCGAACCGGAGCTGGGCCGCGTCATCCTCAAGAGCATCTCGCCGGACTACCTGTTGCGCACCGGTGGCACCGAACTACACTGAATGGCGCCGGCATCGGCATCGGCGCCGGTGGGGATCCACGGCCCGCCCCTGTGAGAGCGAGGGAGACGCCGACGACGAAGACGCGGCGCAGCGCGAGCTGGTCCATGCGATACTGGAGTGTGTCGCCGAGATGCGCAGCAGGAACCGCGGCTCCTGGGACGTATGCGTGTCTGTGGAACTGGGAGAGCAGCGCAAAGGGGTCTCGTCCTCGTGGCAGCACAGCATCAGCATCCAGCAGCGAGTCCACGCGAGCGCGCCATAGAGCGAGGCAACCACTGGGTAGGCGGCAAGTTCGGCGGCGAAGAGTCCCGGTTCGGGATCGATGTCTCCGGCCTGCGCAGCCTCCTCCGCCTCACACCGGAGGAGCGGCTGACTCGGAAGTTGGACGCGGTGCGATTCGCAGCGCAGGGTCGCGCCGTAGGCCCTGATCTGTTCCCTCCTGTTCCGGTCGTTGACCCGCGGTGTGCCTTGTGTGCGCTCGCCTCGGCAGGCGTACACTTCGTGCTGATTGGCGGGTGGGCCGGTACTCTCCACGGTAGTAACTACGCGACCGATACCTTGGAGCTTCTGGTCGAGCCATCGCCCGCCAACCACGAGCGGCTTGTCGAGGCGCTCCGCACGTTTGCCATTCAGCCGGGCACCGAGGATTCGAGTGCGTCGGCTAGTCTCGGCGGTCAGGGGACTGGGGGGGCCGAGACCTCAGCGCCATTCGCCGGGCGGGACTCCCTCCCCAACGGCGCCGGCTATAGCGAGGTGCATGGCCGCGCCACGACCATGGACGTGGGGCTCTGCCAGGTCGCTGTCGCCAGCCTCGAGGACTTGATCGACATCCAGCGGCGCAGCCAGGAGCCTTCCGACCGCATCCTCCTGGAGGACCTTCGCGAACTGCGCGTACTGACCTCGAAGAGCTCGCCGCCTGGGAGGTCAACCTCTTCGACACGCGCTACGGACGCCTGGACTGCCTGCGGGCCGCCCCCGGCGCCTGGAGCTACGAGCCCGTTTATCGGCGGGCAGAATCTCGCGTCATGGCCGTCGGCCCTGTGCTCGTCGCCAGCCTGCGTGACCTTATCGCGATGAAACGGGCGGCAGGCCGAGAGAAGGATCTTGCCGTGCTGCCAGCTCTCCGGCGACTGGATCGGCAGCAGAAACGTCGGGATCGTGGGCGATGAGCGGCGCCCTCCGACCCGCCCTCGCGCATCGACCGAATGACTGGGCAGCTGTCGTCGCGCTCAGCTCGTAATCCTCCGGCAGGGAGGTGATGAAACCCGCACCGGCATGCATCTGCTTGAACCATGCGGCGGCAGACGCCGGGCCAAGCCTCTGGACAATCAGAGAGTAGGCTTCGAGGACAGTAGGGTAACAAACAACAACGCTCATCCGCAGCTGTTCGATGCGGTGCAGTTGTTCCTGGGCTCGTTCGTGGTATTGGTCGCTCGGATCAGTGGCAGCATAGAGGACGCCAGTATCGGCCAGAACTGCCGGTGCGCCTACTGTGGGTCCACGCCTGGCGGCGTTCACTCCTCGGCGAGATAGCGGTCGTGATCGACGCTAATGTCCCTAAAACCGCTTCCCCGGATGGCAGGCGTAATGCGGAGCGGCTGCTTAGGAGGGACATATCCGCGTGCCGTGAGATACTCGCGGAGGGCGGCCTGGATGACATCATCAGGCCGTAGGAGCGCGCCCTCACGGCCATGCATGGCTGTGAGGGCGGCATCGAGATCGTCCGGCAACGCTATCTGTCGCGGCTTCATGCCAACAGTATAGCGTCCCGATGCTCAGGGCGTGGTATGGCCTCTTCAAGACTTCAAGACCGCCGCCAGTGCATGCTTCTTCCAGATGCATGCACTGGTGGCGGGATCAGTGACATAACATGCTCACCAGCGGGACGTGGGGAGACCCGGGGCAGTCCGCAGGCGCTGCGCAGGCAAATGAAGCCACTGGCCGGCAAGATCAGTCGCTGCAAGCGGGTGAAGAGGTCCCCTCCGCGGACCTCCTCGTCCAGCCAGGAGTTGGGCGGGTCGGGGATGTAGATGTCCATCGTCACGCCGATGGTGCGGCCACCGGCCTCCCTGGCGCCCTGCGCCGCCGCCCGCATCGTGCCGCCGGTTCCGCCGTTGCAGAGGGTGTAACCGGCCAGCGCCAGGCGCTTGCCCAGCTCGTAGGCCTGCGCGTAGTCGGCCTCTCCTTCGCGCGGCTGCGAACTGCCGAAGACGGTCACGACACGTTGCCGATCTGCGTCCATTGCCACCGCCTCGCTTCTCAACTCTCCGCTGTGGTGACCTGTCGCCAGGGCGGTGCCAGTCTACCGCGTGCGGCCGGCGGCACATCGGCGCGGCGGGCGATGGGTGTTACGGCGTTGGCTGGGGCAGCCCGTAGATCGCGTCAAGGGTGGGCATGGGCAGAAAGAGCCGCATCGGCTGACTGGGGAAGCGGATGAAATCGTGCCGCGCATGGAAGCGGGCGGCATCCTCATCCTTCGCATCGACAACGACCGCCATGGCGGCAATGTCGCTCTGGCTCACCTGAAGGCAGCGTCTGAGGGCACTGGAGAGCAGCAACTGGCCAAGCCCTTGACCTTGGCGCCGTCCATCGACCGAGAGCCGGCCGAGCAGCAGTGCCGGGAGGGTCGGGTAGCGCGGCAGCCGCCTGGCGATCTCCGCCGGTAGGTCTCCGTATTCAATCGACGTGGCACTCAGGGTGTAGTAGCCAAGCACATCAAGGAGGCCGTTCTCGCAGAGCACGAAGACCCGCGCCACGCCCCGGCGCATGTCCTGTCCGGCCTGCTGGGTCAGGTAGCGATCCAGCGCCGGCGCGCCACACGAAAACGCCGCCCGGTGATGGGCGGCGTTCAGCAATTCAATGCGAAAAGGGCCACGCCGGCTTACGCTTCCTCCACCATCTGCTGATGGCGCGCTGCGGCGGTGCGCAGCCGTGTACTCGGCGCCGGCGGATTCAGCAATGCTTCCGCGAGCACGAGGCTGTCTCGCGTCGACAACGTGATAACCTGGTGCTCCCGGACGGCGTGCTCCGCGGCCTGCTGCACGCTGCGGATGACGAAATTGGATAGCGTCGTCCCCTCAAGCGCGGCTGCTCGCTGCATGAGAACCTTCTGCTCGTGGCTGAGGCGCACGTCGAGACGCTCACGCTTCTCGGCAAGCTCGGCCGTTGCCGCCTGGTCAATCTCTGATGTAGTCACGGCCTACATATCCCTCTCATTTACGTTTATGGTACGGCAGACTGCTGTACAGGTCAAGATAACCGGTGGGGCCAGCAATGCGACCGCAGGGCTCCACGTGAATGCCGCCCGAACCAGCGTTGTTTGTCGCCAGTCTTGCCGTCCTCACCGGCCCACTGCCAGTATGCCGCTATCCACCGTCACTGGTACCACGCGGCCTGCATGCGGTAGAGCTCGGCGTAGCGCCCGTTCGCCGCCAGCAGCGCCGCGTGCGCTCCTTCTTCTACAAGGCGGCCCCGCTCCAACACCAGGATGCGGTCGGCGAAGCGGCATGAGCCCAGGCGATGGGAGATCAGCAGCACTGTGCGCGCCTGGGCCAGCGCGGCGAAGTGGGCGTAGACGTCCGCCTCCGCTTTGGCGTCCAGCGCCGAGGTGGGCTCGTCTAGGATCAGCAGTTCGGCCGGTCGCAGGTAGGCGCGGGCAATGGCGAGCTTTTGCCACTGGCCGAGCGAGAGATCTACACCGTCGTGGAACTCCTTGCCCAGCAGAGTCGCCAGGCCGTGCGGCAGGGCGGTCGCTACCTCCTGCGCTCCGCTGCGCACCGCCGCGGCAGCGATCGCCGTGTCGTCCGCCTGGTCGATCCAGCCGGCGCCGATGTTCTCGCCGATGGTAGCCTGGAAGCGGATGAAGTTTTGGAAGACGGCGCCGATGCGCCCGTACCAGTCCTCCGGCGCTATCTCGCTCAGGTCGACACCATCAACCAGGATGCGCCCCGCTGTCGGTCGATAGAGACCAAGGAGCAGCTTGACGAGCGTCGTCTTGCCGGCACCGTTCTCCCCGACCAGCGCGAGACGCTCGCCGGGATGAATGGTGAGGCTGAGGTTGCGGAGCGCCGGTTCGGCACTGCCGGGATAGGCGAAGGAGACGTCCTCGAAGCGGATCTCCCGGCGCAGCGGACCGGCCAGCGGCAGTCCGGCCTGCTGGTCGAGGCGGGGTCCGTCGGTGAAGGCGAAGTAGTCCTGGACGTAGGGAAGGTCGGCGTAGATCGACGTCAGGCCGTAGCTGAGCACTTGATAGCTCGTC
Source organism: Chloroflexota bacterium (assembly GCA_036734945.1). Taxonomy (GTDB): domain Bacteria; phylum Chloroflexota; class UBA4733; order UBA4733; family UBA4733; genus UBA4733. The sequence goes on along the minus strand of DAIMXP010000005.1, from coordinate 48,468 downwards.
TGGAAACGCTCGATGGCGTAGAAGAGCGCAGCGGTCAGGCCAAGCCCGATGTGGCCGGTGGCGAAGAGCCAGACGCTCAGGGCGATCGTGCCGACGTAGGCGAGGGTGATTAAGCCGAAGCCCAGCCCGCTCAGCCAGGCGTCGCTGGCGGCGTAGGCGAGGCGCTCGTCGCGCAGCCGCCACCAGAGGTGCATGGCGTGATCGATCATCCAGCCACCGAAGCCAAACAGGCGCACTTCCGTCGCGGCGTCGCGGCCGATCAGCAGATTGATATAGGCGTTCAGGCGCCGTTCGTCCGCCGTCTGACGACGCTCGATCAGGCAGCGGCGGCGCCCCAGGTGCAGACGGATGAGTGCGCCGGGCGTGGTGCCCAGCGCTAGCAACAGCGGTAAGAGGGGATGGAAGCCGCCCAGGTAGACCAACAGCGAGCCGAGCGTCACCACTTCGGTGGTCGTGTTCCAGAGGAAGGCCATAGTCATGCTTAACCGCCCGGCCATGCCCTGGCGGGCGCGCTGCAACTGGTCGTGGTGTTCGGCCACCTCCAGCCGCTCCAGCGGCATCGCCTGCACCTGGCGGAAGCAGCGTTGCTCGATAGCTGCGACGAGCTTCCCCTGGAACCAGCTACTCAGGACCAGCTTCAGCCCCCCCCCGCTACTCCCGCCCAACACTCCTTCCAGGATGGCGAGCCCGGCCAGTGCCGCTCCCAACAGCAGACCGTCCGTCAGCGGCGCCTGGTGCTGCACGACCGCCTGGGCCGTGTCGATGAGCCGGCGCAGCAACTGGAGCTCCGCCAGCGCGAACAGCCCCGCTCCGGCGGTCAGCGCCAGGAGCAGCGTCGCCGCCAGTGGCTGGACCGACCAGATGAGCCGCGCCAAACGGCCAAAGGTGCGTAGCCGGCCGGCGAAGATATCCATCACCGTCGCTCGCTTTCCTGGTGCGTCTGCTCTCCGGCGGCAACACCATCCGGCCGGTACCAGGCGGCCTGGAGCCGGAACATGCGGGCGTATTCACCTTCCTCGGCCAGCAAGGACTCGTGGGCGCCTTGCTCGACCACTTCTCCCGCTCGTAGGACCACGATGCGGTCGGCCAGCCGGGCTGACCCCAGGCGGTGGGAGATGAACACCGCGCAGCGTCCCGCTGCTGCCGCGGCAAACTGTTCGTACACCGCCACCTCCCCGCGCGGGTCCAGCGCTGCCGTCGGCTCGTCCAGCACCACCAGTTGGGCGTCGCGCAGGTAGGCCCGGGCGAGGGCCAGGCGCTGCCACTGCCCCGTCGACAGGTCCGCCGCCCCCACAAACTCTTTGCCGAGCAAGGTGGCGTAGCCCTGGGGCAGGTCCATGATGACGGCGTCGGCGCCGCTCTGCCGGGCAGCCGCCACGACCGGCGCCGGCGCCGGTTCCTCCAGGAACCGCTCGCTCGCCAGCAGCGTCACGTCGGCGTAGGCAATGTTCTCCAGTGCCGTCGTCGGGTAGCGAACGAAGTCCTGGAAGATGGCCGTCGCCTGGCGCCGCCACACGGTCGGGTCGAGGGCAGTCAGGTCGACGCCGTCCACGCTGATGCGCCCCTCCGTCGGCTGGTAGAGGCCAAGCAACAGCTTGACCAGGGTGGTTTTTCCTGCGCCGTTCTCACCCACCAGCGCCACGTGCTCGCCCGCGCGGAAGGTGAGATTCACTCTGGAGAGCGCGGGACGGTTGGCGCCCGGATAGGTGAAGCTGAGTTGCTGGCAGCTCACGCCCTGCCGGAGCATTGGAGGGGCGGCACTGTCGCCAATGCCCGCCGCCCGTCCGCTTTCTCGTGTCGCCGGCTTGCCCGCTTCGCGCCGCACCTCCGGGCCGTTCCCTTCGCTTTCCGTCGGTAACGCCAGGAACTCACGCAGGTAGGTGACCGGCGCCCAGCGCTCCACCAGCCGCCCGATGCCGCCGGAGATTGTCCAGGCGAGCGAACGATAGCGACTGATGCCGTAGAGCAGGGCGACCAGGCTGCCGATGCTGACGGAGCCGCGCAAGGCCAGCAGCAGCAAGACGAGCACACTCAAGAAGCTCACCAGCTCCTGCAACGCCGTGCTGGTCACCTCTAGCGCAAACATGCGGCGCCGCCCGCTGACCGCTGCACCCTGATAGCGGTCGTAGGCACTTCGCCAGCGGCGCTCCAGCGCACTGGCCAGGCCGTAGAGCCGGAGTTCCGGAGCTGCTTCGCGGCTTGTCAACAGGCCGGCCCAGTAGTCCGCTTCCCGCCGGCTCGGCAGGTTGCCTCGCTGCCTGCTGGTAAAGGCGCTGGACGAGCGAGTGGCCAGCACGGCCCGCGCCGCGATCGTGGCCAGCAGCATCGCCGTGAGCAGCCAGCTGGCTTGCAGGAACAGGATCAGCAGACCCGCCGCCGCAATCAGGTTCGTCGCCAGCATGTTCAGGTCCCACAGCGCGTCCACCAGCGGACTCTGCAAAGCGATGCGGCCAGCGTCCAGCTTGGCGTAGACTTCCGACCGCTCGAAGGCGGCGAGCGGCAGCGCCACCGACTGTTGGAGAATGCTGCGTTGCATGGCCGCGTTGACGCGCTCCCGCAACAGGGCCGCCGCGTAGCCGCTGGCGGCGGGCGTGAGGCTGCGCAGCAGTGTGGCGATCAGCAGCGCGGTCAGCCAGGGTCTGGTGGGCAACCAGGGATCGACCGGCGCCTGCTGGACGATAACCAGCGCGTTAACGAGGCCGGCCATCGCCCACACCAGGAGTGGCGTGCTGAGTCCGCCCAGCACGCCTTGCATGAGCAACATGGCACTGGCGACGGGCGCGCGGGGGAACACCAGCCGGATGACGTAGCCGAGCTCAGCGCGTGCCGCAGGCAGACGCGAGGATAGGCGCTGCGCGCTGGCCAGCCACTGTTGCCACGCGCTCATTCCCCACCGCTTCTGCACTCACCGATTCTGGCGCCTGCGGCTAAATGGTACATCGGGCCACTGCACGGCATTTTTCGTGCCGCATGCCTGGCGCCACGTAGAAGGGTTCAATTTGATAGGAGATGCCCAGTTCCCGCTCCACTCTTTGACGTTGCCGTGCACGCGCAGGAATAGTTCCAGCAGCGAAGCGTGCGGTTCCGGCAGATTCAGGAGACGACCCGACCGGAAGGCGCCCACAACCTCCGTACCGCAGGCCGGACACTCCAGGCGGCTGACGATCAACTCAGCGGCGCAGGCCGGGCACTTGGTGGGCGTCGATGCAATATTTTGATCTGGAATAGCATAGGGCCCGTCATGAAATAACCGTCTCAGATTTGGAGGCACTACCAGCGGCGATACCTGCCGAAACTGCGATGGTTATTTTGTGACAGGCCCATAGATATACCATAACTTACTATTTTGTCAAGACGGGATCGATAAATAGCAAATCCGCCCTAAATTTCCGGGAGACTGGTAGGTTTTGGCGGCGGACTATTGGCCTCGCCCTGGGATCCGTAACTCCCGCAGTACAATACGGGCATGCGTCGCCAGGCAGTGCGCGAAAGCGCAAGGAGGCCGCGTCATGGACATGCCGCTTGATCCTCCTGCCGGTGAATCTAGGAACGATGGTACCGCCATGGCAGAGGAGCGTGCCATTCGCTTGCAGGCGTTGCAGCAGCAGCTCAGCCGTTGCCGCGCCTGCCAGGAAGCTGGCCTGTTGACGCGCGCCAATCCTGTCGTGGGGGAGCAAGGGCCGCGCAAGGTGCTCCTGCTCGGCCAGGCTCCTGGCGTACGCTCCAGCGCTGCCGGTATGCCATTCGCCGGACCCAGTGGACGCGTACTGGAGCACTGGCTTTTGCGGGCGGGTTTTGAACCGGGGGCGCTGCGTCGCGACATCTACCTCAGTTCCGTCACCCGCTGCGATCCCGGTCGGAGTGCATCGGGCGGCGGCGACCGGCCACCGAGCGAAGCAGAGCGTGGCCTATGCGCTCATTGGTGGCGCAGCGAGCTGGCCCTGCTGCGACCGCGCGTCGTGCTGCTCGCCGGCAAGCTCGCTATCGCCGAGTTCTACTCGCCAGGCCCGCTGGAAGCGCTCGTTGGGACCTGGCGAAAGGAAGGCGAGTGTTGGTTGCTGCCCCTCCCCCACCCCTCCGGCGTCAGCCGTTGGCTCAACGATCCGGCCCACCGCGCGCTCGTCGACAGTGCCCTGGCCCAACTGGCCGTCTGGCGTGTCACCTTTGCGCTCGATGAACCTGAAACTGACCTATAGATCGATAGTGGACATCGGCTCGGAAGAGCCGACGCTAAAAGGGGAAGCCACGAACACCCTGGCTGCCCAGGAAGCGCTTCGTCGCCTCTCGCACCTCGGCGGCATAGGCGCGCATCGCGTCTGGATCGGCCTGTGCCGTTTGCGCCCAGGGAGCATCTGGATTGAAGCCGATACGCTCCCGCCAGCCGCCCGCTTCGAAGATGGTCGGCAACCCCTGACGGCGCTGCTGCACCATTCGATCTTCCGAGAAATAGAGGTGCATGAAGGTCGCGGCGATAGGGTTTGTGGTCGCCCCGTCGACGTGCCAGACCGCCTGCTCAGCGGTCAGATTGGCGACCACCTGGGTTGCCAGATTATCCACCATCGCTGCCTGGTCGCGCAGTAATGCCAGCGCATCCATGGTTATCCTCCTTTGCTTTTTCAGCCCTACGCCATCGTCGGCAAGACAAACACCTCACCCCACGACAGACCGTCGCCTCTTGAGACGTTATACCGCATGCGAGCTACATCGCCGGTGCTGCGAATACCCTTCCTTGGCCATGGCAGGTTGGTACACTGACACGCAGTGTACTTTCCGGCAAGGAGGCGCCTCGTGCCCAACGTTCAACCTTGGATGCCACTCGATGTGTTGGCTCCACTCCTCGATCACCTTGCCATGGCCGACCTGCAAGATCGCACCCAGTGGCAGCAATGGCAGATTGAGCGCATCCGCGGCGGCGCCAATAACGTCCTGTATCGGGTCACGAGCGAAGAAGCCGATCTCGCCGTCAAGTTCACCATCCGCGATGCCCGCGATCGCGCCGGCCGGGAGTACGGCGCCCTCCTGGCCTTGCAGCAGGTCGGCCTGAACATCGCCCCCAAGCCGCTGCTGCTGGAACGTGAGCGCTTTCCGCAGCCCGTGGTCGTTCAGCAGTGGCTGGCTGGGACCGTCCTTGACGAGCCGCCGGTACACGACGAGGAGTGGGGCGCTTTGCTCGAGCACCTGTGCGCCATCCATTCCCTCACGCCGGACATGCTGAAATCACCGCTCCCACCGGTGGTGCTCACGATGCTGTCGGCTGCGGGAGGGCGGACTCGCATCCAGGAAAACGTGGATCGGATACCGCCCAACCAGCGGCCGAAATCCCTCCAAATGCTGCTTACCCACCTGGATCGAACAACCTTTCCCGCGTGGGGGCAGGTTCAGCCGCACCTCTGCCGGGGCGATTGCAACGCGAACAACTTCCTTCGCCGCACGTCAGGCTGGGCCTCCGTCGATTGGGAGTACAGCGGCTGGGGCGATTCGGCCTTCGAGCTGGCCGACCTCCTCACTGCGCCAAGCTTTCGCCAGATGACTCCGGCCCGGCGCCAGTGGGTGATCGATACGTACAGCGCCCGCAGCACTGACCCGGCGGTCGCCACACGCATCCGGACCTATTACCGCCTGATGCTGGTCTGGTGGGTGACGCGCTTTGCTCGCTCGCTGTACGAGATCCCCCTGGGACGCGATCAGCGCCTGGCGAGCCGATCACCAAACTGGCAAGAGGAGAACGAAGCGGCGTATGAATCGTATTTGCAGCGGGCCTGGGAGGCACTCTCGTAGAGATCCTCGGCGGCCGTGGAAACAGCCATGCTACGCGAAGCTCTCCGGCCACTGTTGTGCCTGGTGGATGACTGCGATGATCTCGACCGTCTGATCAACGACTCGATAGGCCACAGTGAAGGGGGTGCGCGGTACCACAAGCTCTCGCGTATCGACGATCTGGCCGGGATGTCCCATGAGAGGGTAGTCTGCCAGTCCCCTCACCGCTTCTCGGACGCGCTGGGCGACCTGGCGCGCGACGTTCGGACTATCGGCCGCGATGTAGCGAGTCTGGTGTCGAAGTTGCAGGCGGGCAGGGGTTGACCAGCGGACCCTCACCCCGCCGCGCGTTCCTACTGTGTCTCCGGCTCGAGGCCAAACTCCGACCAAAGCTCGTCCATCTCCGTATCGGTTGCGAAATCACCGGCGTCGGCGGCGCGTATGCCCTCCTCGATTTGGCTGATTTGCCAGCGCTGTACGTCGATAAATCGCCGGAGGGCTTCCGCGACGAGGAGGTTCCTATTCCGTCCGGTGGCCCTGACCAGCGCGTCGAGCTCACCTTTCACCTTTTGGGGAATTCGGGCCGTGACGGTCGTCGTTGGCTCTGCCATGGTCGTCATGTATCCTCCTTGATCCCGTCAGTGTACGACAGGATAGTATCTGTACACAGTCATGATACCCTTTTTCAAGATCGAGGCCATCCTGAGTCTTACGTGCCGTCAACCGCATGTGCTCATGCCATTCGCTGACGTGCCTAGGGTTGTAGTAACCTATCCGGTTGACGCCGTCGCCGCAACCATGGCACAATGCAATGCGTAGGCGCTTTGCATGCGTGATGGAAAGTAGGGACGATGCCGTCTCCCGAACTGCGCGCGTCCGACGCTGATCGCCAGGTCGTGGTGACCGACCTGCAACGTCACTATGCCGATGGCCGCCTCACCACGGAGGAGTTGCGTGAGCGCATCGGTCAGGCGATGGCCGCGCGCACCTACGCCGACCTCGACGGGCTACAGCGCGACCTACCGCGTACCGCCGTCAGTAACCCGGTCACCGCCACCGGCCGCCCGGTCATAGTGGCCGCAAGCAATAGTTCGCCTACTTTGGCGGATTGCCGGCAAGGGTTCCGCGCGCATGCCCTCTCCTATGCGTCGGTGATCTCCGGCTTGATCGTCATCTGGCTCTTGACTTCCCCAGGCGGCTACTTCTGGCCGGTCTGGCCCATGTTCGGTTGGGGCATAGGATTGGCCTCGCACGGCATCGCCTACCGCCTCAAGTCGGGCGACGCTGCCAAGCTCGCCGCCTGATCGCCGCACACTTCCGCCGCCGCGGCGTCTGCTTGCCCCTCGGTCGCTCCGTCTCCCGAGCACGTTTGGCACTAATCCCGAGTGGTACGGTCGGGTATTGACCGGGACGCTAAGTAAGGGTACCCTTACTTACGTCAGGCGTTGCCATCGTCACTGCGGTGTACAGCGCGTCAGAACAGTGTGAAAGGCCAAAACGTGCTCGGCAGTTTCTTGATCTTCTTGCGTGAGGGCATCGAAGGCAGCCTGATCATCACGATCATCTGCACCCTCCTGGCCGCCACCGGCCGGCGCGACCTGTTCCGCTGGGTCTTTGCCGGCGTCGGCGCGGCGTTACTGCTGGCCGGCGCCGGCGGCGTGGCGCTCTTTGCGCTCTCACGCAGTGCCTTTATCAATTCGGTGGCGCAAACCTGGTTCGAGACGGGCGTCTTTCTGCTCGCCGTCGTCATCCTGACCTACATGACGTTCTGGATGAAACGTAACAGCCGCAGCATGCGATCAGTATTGCGCACGCAGGTGAGTGCGGCTGTTGCCGGCCATTCGGCCCTGCCGTTGGCCTTGCTCGCCTTCGTCACCGTCGGCCGAGAGGCGCTGGAGACCGTCATCTTCCTGCTGGCCATTGCCTTTCAGAGTTCCGTCCAATCGCTGCTTGCCGGCGCGCTGCTCGGTCTGGCCGTCTCGCTGGCACTCAGTGTGGCGATCTACCGGGTCGGCCTGCGCCTCAACTACCAGCGCTTCTTCACCATCGTCGGGGCAGCACTCATGGTGGTGGCGGCCGGCTTGCTCGCCAATGCCGTCCGTAACCTGCAAGACCTGCACGTGCTGCCCGGCGGCAGCCGCGCCCTCTGGGATGTGAACTTTGTGCTGTCCGATCAAAGCACGCTGGGCGATATCCTGCACGGGCTCGTCGGTTACGCCGCGGCCCCCACGGCACTGCAGGTCGGCGCCTGGGTCACCTTCCTGACCCTCGGGTTGGCGGCGTTCTTCTCCCGGCTGGGACCACAATTGCCACGGCGTGGTACCTCCGCCGCCTAAGACACGCCCGCCGCTTGCGCAATGGCTACATTGTATAGCATGGTCCCAGTCACGCCAAGCGTCGGGACAATGCCTTCCCGCTGGAGCAGCCAGGTCTTCAACTCCATGCCTCCGCCGTAGCCCGTTAGCGTCCCGTTGCTGCCGATGACCCGGTGACAGGGGACAATGATCGGCACCGGGTTTGCCCCGTTCGCGGCGCCGACCGGGCGGACCGCCGCCGGCCGGCCGACCGCCCTGGCGACGTCGGCATAGCTGCGCAGTTCGCCGTAACCGATCTGTTGCAGGGCATGCCAGACTGCCACCTGGAACGGCGTCCCCCGTAGGTCCACGGCCATGCTGAAGGTCTGCAAGTCGCCCTCCAGGTAGGCTGTCAACTGTTCCGCCAGAGATCGCAGAGGCGCCGTGTCCCGGCGCACCTTCGCCTGCGGCAACCAGCGCACTGCCCACCGCTCACATGTAACAAACGGTTCAGCCGGGAACGTAAGCCGTCCAAGTCCGGTCGACGTCATTGCCGCCCCGAACAGCCCGAGTGGCGTCTTCAGTTGACCCAGAGTCACCGCATCGCCCCGTCCATCGCTGGTCTCCGCGCGACTGCCGTTGTGCTGTCCATCCATCTTGCTTCCTCCTCTGCTGTGACGTGCGTCAGGCTACGCCAAAGATATATTGCCGCATAGGCCCGCCAGGGGCGCCAGGCTTCGGCCCGCGCTGTCAGGCTGCGCATGTCGCTGCCCAGACCAAGGCGCGCCGCCGCCCGACGCAGCGCGAGATCGGTCACGGGGAAGGCATCGGGATCGCCCAGCGCCCGCATCGCTATATACGTGGCGGTCCAGGGGCCCACGCCCGACAGCGCCAGCAATTGTTGCTGCACCTGGTCGCGATTGGCCCCGCGGTCGAGGACCAGCGCGCCGCTCGCTACCAACTGCGCGAGCGCTCGCAGCGTCGTTGCTCGGCTCGGGAGGATGCCCAACCCCGCCAGGTCCGCCTCGGCGACGACCGCAGCGCTCGGGAAGAGGTGCGTCAACCCGCCCACCGGGTCCGGCAGCGGCGCCCCCAGGGCGGCGACCAGCCGGCTGCCGAGTGTCCGCGCGCCGGCCAGCGACACCTGCTGACCGAGCACCGCTCGCGCCGCCAGTTCCCAGCCATCGAACGCGCCGGGAACACGCAGGCCCGGTTGCGCCGCCACCAGCGCCGGGTCCGCGCCGAGCACGTCGGCAACAGGCTGGGGATCGACATCCAGATCGAACAGTTGCCGGCAGCGTGCGACTGCCAGGCCCAGATCGCGCAGGTCGTCCAGCCGCAGCCGAGCGACGACCTCGTTGGCACTCGGCGCCGGCTGTAGCTCCAGCACACCCACGGACTGGCCCAGGCTGATACTCCGCCGGTAGCAGCCGGCCGTAACGTCTTCAATCGCGGGGAGCGCCCGCCGGGCGAAGTGAGCGAGCAGGTCGTCACCGGCGAACGGAGGACGGTAGCGGAGACGCAACACCACCCAGCCCTGGCCGGCGTCGACGGGTCGCTCCCGCCGCCGCAGTTCGCCCGGCGGACAGCCGAAGGCCATCTGCATCGTCGCATTGAACTGCCGCACGCTGTTGAAGCCGGCCGCAAAGGCGACCTCCGTCAGTGCCATCTCGGTCTGATCTATCAGCAGCCGGGCGGTCTGGGCCCGGCGCGTCCGTGCCAGAGCCAGCGGTCCTGCTCCCACCGCCGCGACGAGTTCCCGATGGATGTGGCGCGTACTCACCGCCAGCCGTCTTGCCAGCCCATCCACGCCGTCGCTGTCGACGACGCCTTCAGCAATGAGCCGCAAGGCGCGCCCCACCAGATCCGCCCGTACATTCCAATCCGGCGACCCTGGCGCGCTCTCCGGCCGGCACCGCCGGCAGGCGCGGAATCCCGCCGCCTCGGCCGCGCCGGCCGAGACATAAAAGCGGACGTTCTGGGGCTGCGGTGTCCGTGCCGGGCAGATAGGCCGGCAGTAGATGCCGGTGGACGTCACCGCCGTGAAGAAGTGCCCGTCGAAGCGCGCATCCCGGCTCAGCACGGCCTTGTAGCAGTGGTCGAAGCTCAGTTCCATACCCAGAGTATCGCCGGTTCCATTCTGCATTGCTGGCGGTTTTCGGACATTGCCGTCGGCCCGCATGATCTCACCGCTGTTCCTTGACTGTATCACAAGGTATGATGCCTGTGTCACAAGGCCTGGCGGTAAAGAGCATGGTAGAGATGGAGACAATGACAATGTCGGCAGAATCGACGATGACCATGACGGCCCGCATTCCTCAGACGATGAAGGATGAATTGGACGCCTTGGCAAGGTCCACGGGCCGGAATCGGAACGCGCTGGTTCAGGATGCCTTGCGCCGCTTCATTGACCTGCAGCGATGGCAGATCGCGGAGATCGAAGCGGGTATCCGGGAAGCTGACGTCGGCATCTTCGTCAGTGATGAGGAGATGGATGCGATGTGGGCGGAATTTGGCCTTGAGCCTACTGAAATAACTGAGTCTGCGGGGTGAGGGTTCGTTGGGCTCCCCGTGCCCGGGATGGGTTCCGTCTCGAGACCCGCTATATTGCCCAGGATAGTCCAGACGCCGCTCGTCGCGTCGCGGAGCAGGTGCGAAGGGCTGCAGAAATTCTCGCCATCCATCCTCGTCTCGGCCGTGATGGTCGGGTTATCGACACGCGTGAGCTTGTCGTGCCCAACTCGCCATTTACCGTTGCTTACCGCGTCCGAGAGCAGTATGTTGAGATCGTGGGCGTCGTTCATCAGGCGAAGCGATGGCCGGAACACTTCGATTAAGAACATGTTCCCTGTGCCGCGTTTGACGTCCAAACGCCCATGCCGGATACTGCAACGTAGAGGCGACGACGGAGAGCGTCGGCATGGCATGGTCCCTGTAGAGATCCCGTGGTTGGTGCGAGCGGGTGGGACAGCCGGGCCGAGAATCACTCCTGAGCCGTCAGCCGAACGGGTCGCCACCGGGGCGTCCCTGGTAGGCGTGACCGGATCGGCTGCACGTTAGCGCGGCCAGGCATGCACACGTGCCGAAAGAGCGGGTTGTTCGCGGCAGCTTCTCCTGACGATAGGGCAGCAGGCGTGCAACCAAGCGGGGTGGTACCGCGGGATCATTGTATCTCGTCCCCTCAGTCATCTGAGGAGGCGAGTTTTTTTGTGCCTGGTGTACGACGGTCCGAGAGGAGTAGCGAGATGTTCGAACCGGTAGCAACGACGCTGGACCTGCCCGAGATGGAGCGGCGCTGCCTGGAATGGTGGGCGCAGCACAGTATTCAGGCGAAATATCTGGCGCGCAATGATCGCTCGGAGCAGCGCTTCAGCTTCATCGACGGGCCGATCACCGCCAATAACCCGATGGGTATCCACCACGCCTGGGGCCGCACCTATAAAGACCTGGTCCAGCGCTATAAGACCATGCAGGGGTTCCGCCAGCGTTACCAGAACGGCTTCGACGGCCAGGGGCTGTGGGTGGAAGTGGAGGTTGAGAAAGACCTCGGCTTCAAGAGCAAGCGCGACATCGAAGCCTACGGCGTCGCCAACTTCGTCGAGCGGTGCAAGGAGCGCGTGTACCGTTTCGCCCAGCGCATCACGGAGCAGACCGTGCGCCTGGGCAACTTCATGGACTGGGATCACTCCTACTACACCATGTCCGACGAGAACAACTACATGATCTGGACCTTTCTGAAGGTCTGCCACGAGCGCGAATGGATCTATCAGGGCCACGATGTCATGCCCTGGTGCGTGCGCTGCGGCACCGCCATCTCCGAGCACGAGATCGCCACCGAAGGCTATCGCGACGTCACCCACCGTAGCGTCTACGTGCGCTTCCCCCTGGCGGACCGCCCGAACGAGTACCTGCTGGTCTGGACGACCACGCCCTGGACGCTCACCGCCAACGTCGCCGCCGCCGTCAACCCAGCACTCACCTACGTCAAAGTGCAGCAGGGCGAGGCCTCCTATTACCTCTCCAAAGGCACCCTGAAGACGGCCCTGCACGGCCCTTTTCGCGTGCTGGAAGAGTTGTCAGGTTCAGCCCTGGTCGGTTGGCAGTACACCGGCCCCTTTGACAACCTGCCGGTGGCAGAGGGACTGGAGCACCGAGTCCTGGCCTGGTCCGACGTCGGTGAGGCGGAGGGCACCGGCATCGTCCACATCGCCCCGAGCTGCGGTAAAGAGGACTACCACCTCTGGAATAAGATGCTTAAGGAGCAAATTAGCCGCCGACCAGGGTTCCTGACGGACGCTGAGATGCCTCCGGCGGAGTTTGAATACGGCGAGAATCGGCAGTGGAACGTTGTGGGAAGCGCTCCCATTCCTTCGCCCATCGACGAATCGGGCATCTATGTGCCCGGCTTCGGGCAGTTCAGCGGGATGGCGGTGGGCGAGGTCAGTGAGCCGATCTTTCAGTCGCTGGAGCAGCGCGGCTTCATGTACCGGGTCCATCCGTACCAGCACCGTTACCCGTTCTGCTGGCGGTGTGGCAGCGAATTAGTCTTCCGGTTGGTGGACGAGTGGTTCATCGCGCTTGATGAAGTGCGGCCGCAGATCATGGCGATCACGGAGCAGATCCGCTGGATCCCCGGCTTCGGTATGGAGCGGGAACTGGACTGGCTGCGCAACATGGATGACTGGATGATCTCCAAGAAGCGCTACTGGGGCCTCGCCCTGCCGTTCTTCCCCTGCCGACAGTGCGGCCACCTGGAGGTGATCGGCAGCCGAGAAGAGTTGGAGCAGAAGTCGGTCGGTCCACTGGCGCCCATGCCATCGCCGCACCGGCCCTGGATCGACGCCGTGCGCATCCGCTGTCCGCAGTGCGATCAGACCGTCTCTCGCATTCCCGACGTCGGTACCGTCTGGTTGGATGCCGGCATCGTGCCGTTCTCCACGCTGGACTATCGCACCAACCGACCCTACTGGGAGGAGTGGTTCCCGGCGCAGTTCATCACGGAGTCCTTCCCCGGCCAGTTCCGTAACTGGTTCTACTCCATGCTGACGATGGCAACGGTGCTGGAGAACCGTCCGCCCTTCCAGACGGTGCTGGGGCACGGCCTGGTGCGCGATGAGCAGGGCCGGGAGATGCACAAGAGCTCCGGCAACTCTATCGACTTCGATGACGCCGCCGAGCGCGTGGGGGCCGACGCCATCCGCTGGCTCTACATGGGTGGCAACCCGGCTAACAATGTCAACCTGGGCTGGGAACTGTTCACCGACGTCACCCGCAAACTGTTGACGCTCTGGAACTCCTACAGCTTCTTTGTCACCTACGCCAACCTGGATGGCTACGATCCACGCCAGCCTGCGCCGCTGGTGGCCGAGCGCCCGGCGCTGGATCGCTGGCTGCTGGCGCGTTTGCAGCAGGTCGTCGGCCTGGTGACGGCGCGGCTGGACGACTACGACATCGCCCCTTGCGTGCGCGAGATCGAGCGCTTCGTGGACGACCTGTCCACCTGGTATATCCGCCGCGGGCGTCGTCGCTACTGGAAGAGCGCCGCCGACGCCGACAAGGCAGCCGCCTATGCGACATTGCACCAGACGCTGGTGACGCTCGCCCAGTTGCTTGCCCCCTTTATGCCCTTCCTGGCAGAAGAGCTCTACCGCAACCTGGTTACGACCTGGGACGGGAATGCGCCGGAGAGCGTCCACCTCACCGACTGGCCGAAGGTGCAACCGGAACTCCTGGATGCCGAGTTGCTGGAAGCCATGGAGTTGGCACGAACCATTGTCGAACTGGGCCGCGCCGCCCGCAGCCGGGCGGCAGTCAAAGTCCGCCAGTCGTTGTCGCAGGTGCTCGTCGCGCTGCCGGCCGGTCGGAGCCGAGCGGACCTTTCCCCTTTGCTCTCCCACGTCCGCGAAGAGCTCAACGTCAAGGAAGTACGCCTGGTCGAAGGAGCCGGCGAGATCCACGATATCACCGTGCAGCCGAACCTGCGCGTGGTCGGTCCGAAGTACGGTCAACGCGTGCGCGAACTGACGGCGGCGCTGAAGAACGGGCCCGTGGAGCTTCGATCCGACGGCACCGTCGTGGCCGGCGAATTCACCCTCTCGCCGGCTGAAGTCAACCTGCTCGCCAAACCACGCGCCGGCCTGGCCGTGGTGGAAGGTGGCGGCTACGTCGTGGCCCTCGACACCACGGTGACGCCCGACCTGGAACTGGAAGGCCGGGCCCGCGACCTGGTGCGCCGCGTCCAGATGCTGCGCAAAGAGGCCGGCCTGGAACTGCAGGATCGCATCATGCTCGGCTGGCAGGGTGGCGAAGAACTGGCCGGCGTGCTGGAAGAGTGGGGCGACTACGTCCGTCAGGAGACGCTGGCGGAAGCGATCCTGGCCGAGCCGGTTCCCGGCGGCATCACCTGGCGCGGTCCGCTCGGCGGCGAAGAGGTCGAGCTATCGCTGGTGCGATCGGGGGCGCCAGGGCGGGCGGAGTGACGGTTATGGGTTATGGGATATGGAGGAAGGACAACGCCATGGCACGCATCGCCATCATCGGTACTGGGCGGATGGCCAGTGGGCTGGGCAGCGGTTGGGCGCGCGCCGGTCATGCTGTCGTTTTTGGGTCACGATCGCCGGACGCGAAGGGCGAACTGCAGTCGCGGACGAACAACGCGACGGTGACAACGCAGGAGGCGGCGCTGACCGACGCGGAGATTGTGGTGCTGGCTATGCCGTTCCCAGCGGTCGAGCCGTTTGCCAGGGCGAACGCCGCCCAACTGCGGGGCAAAGTGGTCATTGACATTTCGAACCCGTTTTCCCACCTGCCCGACAACCGGGTGGCGGGGGCGGAGTTGACCGCGGCGGCGATCGGCGCGGATGCCCACGTTGTTGCGGCGTTCAAGGCCAACTTTGCCGGCACGCTGGCGGAGCCCGTCGACCCGAAGGGTATCCAGCGCGATGTCCACTATGCAGGTGATAGCGACTTGGCCAAGACGCTGGTGGCCCGCCTCATTGTCGATCTCGGCTTTCAGCCGGTCGACTGTGGGGCGCTGCACAATGCGCGCATCATGGACGGCATGGTGCCGCTCATCCTGGAACTCGACCGCCTGCACGCCGGCGGTGCGATGCACTCCTCCTGGAAACTGTTGACGTAAGCGGAGAACCAGGAAGGCGCAGCGTTTGCGCTCCGTTTCGGTCCAACCTGCAGACACTCTCGGGGGATAGTCGGATTCTCACGGTACAATGCTGGACGAGAGAGGCGCAAGGGGGCGAACATGACGCTGGGTACTTTGGGCCGGGAGGGACAGATCACCGTACCGAAAGAGGTACGTGATGTGCTGCACCTGGCCATGGGCGATCAGGTGCTCTTTGTTGTCGATGATGGGCACGTGACGTTATATCCGATGCCAAGAAGGAACCTGATGAGTCTGCGTGGGCTTGCGCAAGGGCGGCGCCCATTTCCCGGCCGGGAGGCGGAGCGGAGCGCCGCTTATGCACAGGCTGCGCGCGAAGCGCACGTCGCTGCCGACGAGTAGAGGTAACGGCCCGTGCGCCGCATCGACGCCAACATTATCCTACGCTTCCTTACAAATGAGCCACTCCATCAGGCAGAAAGGGCGGCGCGCCTGTTTGCCGCCATCGCCGCGGGCCACGACGAAGTTCTGGTCGAGGATGTCGTCCTAGCAGAGGTTGTCTGGACACTGGCCTCCTTCTACCGGATGACCAAAACTGAGATCGCTACGGCGCTGCTCGATCTCATGTCAGGGCCGGGAATGAAAAATGCCGACAAACAGTCGATCCTTTTGGCGCTCGTGTTGTACCAAGAGAAGAACATCGACTTCGCCGATGCTCTTCTGGCCGCCAAGGCGCTGACGCACGATGAGCCGGAGATCTACTCCTTTGACCGCGACTTTGATCGTGTTCCGGGATTGAAGCGCCGGGAACCGGATTGAAGGAAGGGAAGTCACCATGGTCGCCCTGCAGCCGTTTCGAGGTCTGCGCTATAACCAGACGAAGGCTGATGCGCTGGAGCATCTGCTGGCGCCGCCCTACGACGTGGTGAGCCCCGACGAACGCGAAAGGCTGGTAGCAAGCAGTCCCTTCAACGTCATCCAGATTGAACTGCCCATGGGCGATGACGACCGCTATCGGCGGGCGGCAGACCTGCTGGCCGGCTGGCGGCGTGAAGCCATTTTGACGCAGGAGCACGCACCAGCCCTCTATGTGCTGGAGGAATGTTTCAGCGTCGACGGCATAGAGTACCGTCGCCTTGGCGTGCTGGCCGCCGTCACCGTCGAGCCGTGGAGCAGCGGCGCGGTGTTGCCGCATGAGCACACCATGCCTGGTCCCAAGCTCGACAGGCTGCGGCTGCTGCAAGCGACGCAAACCAACATCAGCCCGATCTTCCTGATGTTCGACGACCCAACGGGGGAGATTCGCGCCATGTTGCAGACGGTGACGGCGCAGGAACCGGTGACGACGGTGCAACTCGACGCCGATGCCATCCCCCACGCGGCGCGGGAGAGTCGGCTGTGGCCGGTGACGGAAGCGCAAGTGCTCGCCAAACTCCTACCGGTGTTCGCTGCCTCCCAGGCGTATATCGCCGACGGCCATCACCGTTACGAAACGGCCCTGACGTACCGCGAGGAGCAGCGGCAGGCGCATCCTGAGGCGCCGGATGGCCCCTGGGATGCCGCCCTCGTGTTCCTGGTAGCTGTCGAAGATCCGGGGCTGGTTGTGCTGCCCATCCACCGTATCATTCGCAAGGTCGCTGCCGCTCGGTTGGATCAACTGCCGGCCGGCCTGGCGCAGCTCTACGACCTCGACACGATCCCCCCGGAGACGCCGCTGGACTCGGCGCTGCAACGCTTGCGCCAGGCCGGCGCGGGAGCGCTGTTGCTGGCGGGCTTGCCGTGGGGACTGACCCTGGCTCGACCGCGTAGCGACCTGGCGGAGGCACTGCCGGCGGATCGCGCCGCTTCCTGGCGCTCGCTGGACGTCAGCACCCTGCACAGCCTGGTTCTGGAGCCGTTGCTCGGGCTGGGCGAGGACGAAATCCGCGGCGAACAGTACGTACAATACACGCGCGATGCGGCGGAGGCGGTGCAGAGCGTCCGAAATGGGCAGGCGCAACTGGCGGTGCTGCTGAACCCGACGCGGCCGGAGCAGGTCTGCGCCGTCGCCCGCGATCACGAGCGCATGCCGCAGAAATCGACCTTCTATTACCCGAAGCCGCTCACCGGCTTTGTGCTCTATCCGCACGATCGCTAAAATAGCCCGCGAAAGGAATGTGACATCATGGCAGGCAATCTCCTCGAAATCTTCACCAACTGTTACGGCCGCTACGGCGTGGCGGCGGCGCTGGAGTTGGTACCCAAGCTGGGCCTCAACCATATCGAACTGGCGATGCGCGCGCACGGCGGACAAGTGATCGTGCCGACCGATGTCGTCGCCGGTGAGGACATGGGCCTGGAGCGCGAAGCGCAACTGCGCCAGGCGCTGCGGGACCATGGCGTGCAGGCGATCACCGGCAACGGCGGCGACAACATGCGTGACCCGGCCGGCGTCGCCCGCTTCAAGGCGCGGCTCGATCTGGCTCAGCGCCTCGGCATGCGTCTCGTCATCGGCAGTGGCGGCGAAGCGACCGAAGAGGATCGCCCGGCGCTGATGGCGACCCTGCGCGGTATCGGCGACTACGCGGCAGCACGCAGCCTCACCGTCTGCCTGGAGACCCATCCCGGCGTCACCAACAACGCTGCGCAGATGTTGCGTACCATGCAGGAGTTGCAGCACCCGGCGGTACGCCTGAACTTCGACACTGCCAACATCCTCTATTACAACGAGGGCGCCGATGTCCTGGCGGAGTTGCGCAGCGTGCTGCCGTACATCGGCCACGTCCACCTGAAGGACAGTCGAGGACGGCTGCGCGACTGGTACTTCCCAGCTCTCGGTGAGGGCGGCGCCGTCGATTTCGCCGCCGTCGGCAACATCCTCAACGATGGCGGCTTTTTCGGTCCCTTCAGCATCGAACTGGAGGGCATCCAGGACGAGCCGGAGCTGACGCTTGACGAGCGGCAGGATCGCTTGCAGCGCTCGGTCGACTACCTGCGCAAGGTCGGGTTTCTCTAGGGTAAGGCAAGACGACGTGCCGCTTGATTAGTCTCGTTGCCGGTCTGGCCTCGGCCGACGGCGGTGATGGAACTTCTCCAGCTCCCGGATGCGTGCCAGGTCCGCAGCGGATGGTTGCGCATCCGGCTCCTTCGGCAGTGCTGGCGACGAGAAAACGTCGCGTAACGCCACATGGATCGCTGGAAATAGTGGGCTTGTGATAGCATCCTCTCGGTGAAGGACGAGCTGCTTCACATAACGACCGCGGACCAGATTGAAGCGAAGAAGTTCCTGGCTGGCCGGATCAATGATCCAGTAGGCGCTCACCCCGAAGTGCTCGTAGGTGGAGAGCTTCTCCTTGAGATCGCGCTCGATGGATGTGGGGGACAGGATTTCAACGATGAGATCGGGGGCGCCAAAGCAACCAGTATCGGTGACGATATGGGCATGATCCGTGCGGACGAAGAGCAGATCGGGGAGCGTCGCGTTATATTCGTCGAGGACCACATCGAACGGCCCCAGGATGAGTTCGCCGATACCGGCATCCTGCGCTCGGCGCAGTTGGGTGTAGAGCGCGCCGACGATCTGCTGATGGCGACGGGTGGGCGCGGCGCGGGTCACAAGCACCCCGTCCAGGATCTCGTAGAGGATGCCATCATCCGGTAGCTCATCGAGCTCAGCATAGGTAATTCGATGCCTGGCCAGTGTCGCCATAGCGGCCTTCCCTTTCCAGCGGGGTGGGCATGGGGTGCAAACGCACGTCCGGCCCTCCGTCGTTTCATGTGGCGATATATGGCAGGAACTGTCCCCGTCGCGGGTAGGGTAACACGCAGCCGGTACCATGGTCCAAGAGGAGCACGGCGTATGTTCGATCCCGCGCAGGAGACGGCGGCCATCAAGGCGCTCGCCCTGGAGTTAGGCTTCGATCTGGTTGGCATCACGACCGCTGAGCCCTTCCCCTCGCTGCAGGAGCTACTCTTGGATCGCATCCGGCGTGGTCTGATGGGCGGCCTGACCTGGTTCACTGCCGAACGGGCCGCCGTCTCGACCGATGTGAAGCAGTTGGTGCCTAGCGCCCGCTCCATCATTTCGCTGGCCATGTCGTACCTGGGACAGGAAATGTACGTTCCAAGTTCACCTGGAACGCCGCGCGGACGCGTGGCGCGCTATGCCTGGGGGCGCGATTACCACCCGCTGCTCCTGGGACAAACAGCGCGTTTCATTGAACAACTGCGCTTGCGCTACGGTCACACCGACGCCCGCAAAGGTATGGTCGATACGGCGCGCATCGTGGATAGGGCGGTCGCGCAACGGGCCGGCGTCGGCTGGTACGGCAAGAACACCTGCATCCTCACCCATAGCCTTGGCTCCTGGGTGCTGCTGGCGGAGGTGGTCACAGACCTGGACCTGGTACCCGACCGGCCATTGCGCACGAACTGCGGCGCCTGCAGCCTCTGCATGCCGGCCTGCCCTACCGGCGCGCTGATTCACCCCGGCGTCATGGATGTCGGCAAGTGCATATCGTACCTCACCATCGAAGAGCGCGGCAGCATCGCCCCAGACTTGCGGCCGGCGATGGGGGACTGGATCTTCGGCTGCGATGTCTGCCAGGAGGTCTGTCCGGTCAACACGAAGGCGCCGGCAAAGGCGCGCCCGGAGTTCAGCTCTTCCCACGGCATCGGGCCGAGCCCGGAACTATTGCCCCTCCTGACGCTGACGCAGCCGGAGTTTTCGGCGCGCTTTGCCGGCACTCCCATCAAACGAGCCAAGCGCAGTGGGCTGTTGCGCAACGTCTGCGTAGCGCTCGGCAACATCGGCGACCCTGTCGCCATTCCAGCGCTGGGCGCGGCGTTAGCTGGTGATCCCGCGCCGCTCGTGCGGTCCCACGCTGCCTGGGCGCTGGGCCGCTGGCACACGGCTGAGGCCCGGCGCCTTCTTGACGTGGCGCGCCAGCGGGAGAGCGAGGCGCTGGTGCTCGTGGAGATTGAGACGGCACTGGCGAGGTAAGTGTACTGCCTCTTCTACGACGCCGCAGCCGGCGGCAGGACCTCTTGCCCGTTCTCGCGCAGGTAGTTCGCCACAGGGGCGAGCCAGTCTCCGTCGCCGAGGAGCAGCCAGCGGTGCTGCGCTTCCATCCAGCGTAGCGTCAGCAACTCGCGCTGGATGCGGATCAACCAGGCCTCCGGGTTCGCCTGCCAGCGCTCGTCACCGAGGCCGACATCACCGGGTCGCATTTCTTCGTCGGGATGGAGCAGGCCATGCTCCGGACTGATGATGAGGGCGGTGTCCGCCTCCCGGATCGCGCGCTCCCACGAGGCCGCAAACCCGTTGGTCGCTCGGCACATCAGGTAGGCCGGGCCGGCCACCGACATTGCAGGCTGCGCACAGCCGACCAGAGCGAACGTCGCCACAACATCCTCCTATCACGCCGAACCGTGTCACGCGCCGCGCCAGGTAGTATTCTACATGCCACGCCCGCGGCTGTCTCTCCGCCTCCTGCCTATGGACCAGGCAATGGTGACAGGGTCGGAGCGCCGCCAGATGCCACATTAGATCGCCAGAAACAGCCGCGCCGGATCGTCCAGGAGACGCTGGAATCCGTGGTACTCGTAGAAGGCGGCGGCGGACGCATCCTTGGCATCGACGATGAGGGCAAAGACCCCGACCAGTTGCTGGGTCTGCCTGGTCCGCAGGAGTGCGTCGGCGAGGAGCACGGCGCCCCAGCCCTGCCGGCGGTAGCGCAGGTCGACTGCCAACCGACCGAGGAGGATGGCTCCGATACTCTGGTAGCGCGGTAACCGCTTGGTGACGGCGTCCGGCAGGGCTGTCCGCGCCAGCGCCGCCGCAGAGAGGGTGTAGTAGCCGAGGATCCTGCTCCCTTCACAGAGTACATAGCAGCGCGTCGTTTGTCGGCGCTGCTCCTGGCCTGCTTGCTCCCGAAGGAAACGGTCCAGGGCAGGAACGCCGGACGAAAAGGCAGCTCGGTCGTGGTCGGTGAGCGGTTCGATCCGGGTCACGAAAGACGACGCGAATGCTCTGCTAAGGCACGCTGGAGCGCTTCGTTGACCGTTGGGGGGTGCGCGATGGCGTCCAGCAAGCGGCTCCAATCGCGCTCTGACAGGTAGACCGTGTGTTGGGTGCGAATGCGTTCATCGGCAGCCTGGAGGGCGGCCTGGATGACGAACTCCGACAGGCTCCGATGCTCCAGCCCGGCGGCGAGCTGGAGACGATCCTTTTCCTCTCTGCTGAGGCGCGCTTCCAGGCGTGCCTGGGGTGAGCTAGTGGCCATAGGCGTTTCCTCCTCCTCCATCGTACGGCATGTGTACGGTAACGTCAAGGAGCAGTTCGCGGCAGTGCTGGTCAGGTGGCTTCGCGTGTTCGCGGTTCGTTCACGCGCACGTACTCTGTCATGCGGTAAGCGATGTCATCCTGCAACTGGGCGGTGAGGCCGCCGTCGACGGCGATGGCCTGCCCGCTAATGAAGGTCGCTTCGTCGCCTGCCAGGAACAAGGCGGTATTGGCAATGTCCTGGGGTGTGCCGTAGCGGCGCACAGGATACACTTCGGCGTTGAAACGGGCGCGTTCCGGCTGTTCAACACCCATTCGATTCTTCTCGGTAACAATAAGGCCGGGACAAATGCAGTTCGCGCGGATGCCCTGCGGTCCGAAGTCGCAGGCGACCTGCTTCATCAGCAAGATTAGCCCCCCCTTGGCCGCCTCGTAGGCTGCCGACCGGCGAGCCGCCAGCAGGCCGTGTACCGAGGAGATGGAGATGATGGAACCGCCGCCGGCCGCTATCATCGCTGGAATGGCGTACTTGCAGGTGTAAAAGGCGGCGTCCAGGATGGTGCCGCGGCCCAGTTCCCAGTCGGCCAGCGGCATGTCGACCACCGTGCCGCCCTTCCAGGCGGCGGCGTTGTTCACCAGCACGTCCAGGCGTTGGAAATGGGTGGTCGCTGCCTCGACCAGGGCCTGCACCTGCTCCGGGCGGCTCACGTCGCACAGCCGGCAGATGGCGCTGCCGCCGGCCGCTGTGATTTCTTCCACTGTTGCCTGGCCACCGTCATCTTTGACGTCGCCGATGACGACCCAGGCCCCCTCTTGCGCGAAAGTGAGGGCGATCTGGCGGCCGATACCCTGTGCCGCTCCGGTGACGATGGCGACTTTGCCTTGTAGACGCATGGGCATCCCTTCTTAACGATGGCGTAACCGGCACGGGTGACGGTTACAAGCGCACGAACTCAGCGTCCGCCGACGTGTGACCAGGCGAGCCAGTCCGGCAACTCGTCCAGCGCCATTCGCCGGGCAAGTTCCTGTTTGCGGAAAGCCAGCATGGCTCGATAGCTCGGCAAGTTGATCGGGTCGGTCGTCATAATGTAGGCATCCTCGTTGTTGTCGATGTAATAGCGAACGCGCATGCCGGTCTGTTGGAACCCGTATTTGCGGTAGAGGTTCTGGGCAACGGTGTTGGACACGCGCACTTCCAGCGTGAGCCGTTTGGTGTGTACGCGGTAACCGAGGTCGATCAGACCGACCAGGAGGAGTTCCCCAATACCCTGACCGCGATAGGCGTTCCGGACGGCGATGGTGGTGATGTGCGCCTCGTCCGGTGTCTTCCAGAGGCCGCCATGGCCGATCACCGGGTCACGCGGCCGCTGCGGCGGGCGGTCGATGCCGGCCAGGGGGAGCAGCGAGAACGGGAAAGGCCGGCGGTCACGCACGTGGGCGGAGATTGCTGCGGGGGGTGGCGTCAGGTCGGGTTGCAGGCCCCGGCGCACCACCAGGTAATGGGCTTGCTTGTTGACGCGCAACTCGTGCCGGTAGGTGCTGGAAGGCCAGGGCAGGCTGAAGGCCTCGTTCTCGACGGCGGCTACTTCATCCAGATCGGCCAGACGCATGCGGTCGAGGTACACGTCTGGCACGCTGACGCTTCGTTGCTCATAGAGCAGGCCGTCTCCGGCCGACTTTGCCACCCGCAGTCACACAATTCCCATGCCGACGCCACCGCATAAATTATAGGAGCGGCAAGCGGCGGCGTCAACGCCAACGAGCAAACAGGCTGGCGGCGCTACAATGCCGCCAGCACGCCCATCAGGAACCGATAGGCCCGGTTTGCCTCGGCGTCGACAGCTTCCACCGTGTCGTGGGCGGCCAGGGTCTCGATAATGCAAGGGCCCTGGAAGCCCTGGTCGCGCAGGATGCGGAAGACTGTCGGGAAGTCGACGTCTCCGTCCCCCGGTGTCACGTTTACCGAGCCGCGCAGCCCGCCGGTCTCATCTTTGATGCACATGGCGACGCAGTAGGGCGCCAGCTCGGCCAGCCGGGCTTCCGGTCGTTCGTTGGCATAGTGCAGCAGGTTGCCTGGATCAAAGCAGAAACGGTATGCCGGATGGTCGACAGCCTTGAGCAGGCGCAGGCAATCTTCTGCCGTGGTCGTGATGCCACCGTGCGGCTTCACGGCGATCGTCACGCTCTGCTCCTGGGCATAGGGCGCCAGCCGGCGCATGAGCGCCTGGTAGGAGTCGAAGTTCTCCGGTCGCGTGCCCATTTCCAGTAAATAGGGAACGCCCAGGCCCGCAGCGAGGTCGACAAGGCGGCGGCCTGTGGCGTAGGCAACGTCGTCCCCGTACACGAGCGGGATGCTGGAGGGCAGCATCGCCAGGTGGAGTCCGTGCGCCTCGATAATGCTCCGTAGTCGTTGCGCCTCGTCCAGCGGCGTTTGCGCGTTGATGATCGCCGGCGCCTGACCCTGGAGCAACACATACTCGCGGAAGCCGGCGGCGGCGATGCCCTCCAGCGCGCGCTCAAAGGGGAACTTCACATACGGTCGATTCATACAGCCCAGGGGCAGGTTCACACTGATCTCCTCGCAAAGGCCGGACACTCCGGCCAGCCATGCCCATGCTGCCCGTTGCGCCCGCAATCGTCAAGCAAGCACGGCCGGCGCGGTACAGTTGTAGTAGGAGGTATTGCTCATGATTGCCCAAAGTCCACAAGCGCCGACCGTTGCCATTGATCCGGCCACCGAGATGGGCGGTATCGCCCTTACGGTCGCCGACCTGGAACGCTCGGTCACCTTTTATACCGCTGCGCTCGGCTTTCGCCTGCAACAGCGAACCGAGTCGGACGCCGTCCTCGGCGCAGGCGAGACGCCGTTATTATTACTCCGTCAGCAGGCTGGCGCACGGCCCTGGCCCACCGATGGCGTCACCGGTCTCTATCACTTCGCCATCCTGCTACCGACGCGGGCCGACCTCGGTCGCTGGTTGCGCCACTACCTGTCGCTGGGGTTCCCCTTGCCCGGTCAGGGCGACCACCTGGTGAGCGAAGCGCTGTATATCCGTGACCCGGATGGCCACGGCATTGAGGTCTACCGTGACCGGCCTCGGTCGGAGTGGCACTGGTCGAACGGCCAGGTGCGGATGGCGTCGGATCCGGTGGATATCCGCGGTTTGCTCTCCGATGCCGCACAGGAGGGTCAGCCCTGGGCAGGACTGCCGACAGGGACTCGCCTCGGTCACGTCCACCTGCAGGTTGGCGACATCCCCCAGGCAGCAGCCTTCTATCACGATGTCCTGGGGTTCGATATCGTGGCGCAGATGCCGCAGGCCCTCTTCGTCTCAGCCGGGGGTTATCATCACCACCTGGGGCTGAACACCTGGCACAGTCGCGGCGCCCGTCCGGCTCCCGCGGACACGGCAACTATCCGTTACTACACCATCTCCCTGCCCAACGCCGCCGCACGCGACGCAGTCGTCGCCCGCCTCGCTGCCGCCGGACACGAGACGCAACAACTGGGCGACGCCATCACGGTACGCGATCCCTGGCAGAACACTATCGTGCTGCACGTTGGCGTGCTGCCCCCGCCCGCTCGCTGAGGTCAGCCAGCGGGCGAGGTCCCGAGTAAGTGGAGGAAGTCGGCAGCCTTGGACGTGCGCGCGGCTGCCGCCATCGTCATTTTCGTGCTGGCGTTGCTCGGCATCCTCGTGCGGCCGCGAGGTCTCTCCGAGGCCGTCTTCGCCCTGGTGGGCGGCGTGCTCATGCTTGGCATCGGGGTCGTTTCGCCGGGGCAAGCAGTCGAGAAGCTGGCGGGGAACTGGAATGTCTTCATGTTCTTCCTCGGGCTGTTCACAATCTCGTCCGTTGCTGACCTGGCCGGGGTTTTCGATTGGCTGGCTGATCGTGCAGCTCGACTCTCCGGCGGCAGTGCTCGGCGCTTGCTTATCAATGTCTTTCTCCTGGGGGCGTTGGTCAGCACCGTCCTCTCCAACGACGCGACGGTGCTCATCCTGACGCCGGTGGTGCTGACCCTCGTCACGCGGCTTGGCTTGCCGGCGCGTCCCTATGTCTTTGCCTGTGCCTTCATCGCCAACGCCGCCTCCTTCACCTTGCCCGTCTCCAACCCGGTCAATATCGTCGTACTGACGGCCTTCCCGGTGCCCTTGCCGGCCTACCTGGTACACCTGCTACCGGCTGCTGTCGTGTCCATCGCGATAAATCTGCCCGTCTTTCTGCTGCTGTTCCGGCGTGACCTGCGCGGGCGGTTTGTCCCCGATCAGGTGGGCGAAGTGGAGGCGGTCAGGCAGTTCCCGGCCTTTTTTCGCAGCGTCGTCGGCTGGCTGGCCGTTACCGTCGTGGTGTACGTACTGGCGGCGATCCGGGAGTTCCCGTTGGGGTTGGTTGCCTCAATGAGTGGCATCGGCCTGGTGGCACTGGCGCTGGGTTTCGGGCACATCTCCTGGGCGCGGCTGGCGCGGGAGATATCCTGGCCGCTGTTTGGTCTGGTGGCCGGCCTGCTGGTGCTCATTCAGGGTCTGGAGAACGTGGGGGTGACGCCGCTGTTGGCGCGCCTGTTGTTGATCGGCGGTAATGGCAAGGTAGCCGGCGCCTTTGTATCGGTGGCCACGGCGGCCGTAGGCAGCAACATCATGAACAACTTGCCGGCCACCTTCGTCCTGACGGCAACCATAGGGCACGTGTCGGATGCCGCGTTGCGCAACGTGCTCGCCTACGGCACGATCATCGGCGCCGACCTCGGTCCCAACATCACCGTCGTCGGCTCACTCTCCACGATGCTCTGGCTGCTGATCCTGCGTCGGCGCGACGTGGAGGTCTCGGCGCTGGACTTTATCAAGCTCGGTGCGCCGGTGACGCTGCTCATGCTGGCCGTCTCCGCCGGCATTCTGGCGCTCACGGTCGCCTGACTACTCCCTCTGCCAAGCCGCACGTGTGCCTGCAAGGACTCGTCGCCAATCCTGCTGATGTCGTTTGCGCGGCTGCACACCGAGTTCTTCAATGGCCGTCTGAATGACGTCTTCCAGCACAACCCTTCCCGTAGCGACGTGAACCCTGCGCAGGGGAGAATCAGCACTGAGTGCGACGTCACGAATGTGGAGATGGGGATGTCGTACGCGACTCCCGATGGTGGGATGCCAGTGGTAGGCGAGGAACTCGTCATCCGCCTCATTGCGGAGGGAATAGATATACTCGTCCGGCCTGATGACCCACTCGCCGGGAGGTTTGGAAGCACGTATGATGGAATAGCGCAACGCAGCGTTAAGTTAGGATGGCCGGTCGGCGCTCCAATCGCGACGGTTGGCCCCGATTGAGCTGTGCTGTATGAGGTTGCCCCATCGAATGGTAGCCGCCCGACGTAACCTGGACGATATCCTGGGTAACGCAATCCACAGCCCGCTGTAGCTGTTCGAGGAAGGCGTTCACCGCCTCCGCTTCGCTCTTACCGGACAAGGGGAAGGAGGAACGCGACGTCCATTATTCCTGGTTGATCAGGATCGTCGCCAAACTCCTTTGCATCCCACTTGCGGAGAAACTCGGCGCCGCTCATCTTAAGATGACGGCGCGCCGCCTCATCAAAGATGGCTTCACCCTCTTGGCGAGTAAGTTCCCGGGTATCAACTTTTGGTTCGAAGGCAAGTATAGCCATGCTGGTCTCCTTTCGTCAGGGGATGTGGCGGAACCTGCGCGACAACCACTATACCGGATGCCAGAACGGTTCCGACACACCTCGATACCATTCCCTCCATGGAACCCAGGCGATGAACTATCAGTATCCCTCAGAGCGTGGGGGTCGCTCTAGTGATATGGACCGGGCCTTGGGCACGTTCACACGCTCGGCGCAGGCGGGCGACGAACACGGTAAGGTCGAAGGGCTTCTCGACGTACATGTCGATGCAGAGGCGGCGCACGGTATCGTCCGGCGGCAAGATCGAGTAGCCGGCCACCACGGCGCCCGGTATGCGGCGGCGCAGGGCGTGGACGGCATCGCAGACGTCGGTAGTGCGCACATCAAGGTTGATGACGAGGGCGTCCACGTCGGCGCTGCGCGCTTGCCGTTGCAGGTCCTGTACATCGACCTCGATGACCTGGCAACCAGCGCCTTCCAGGTTGACCCGCAAGATGCGCCGCATCCGTGGCGAGCTATCGGCAAGCAGGACCCGCGGCGCCGTCTCTATCAGCACACTGGTTCCTCAATCGCTGGGGCTGGGCCCTGACTTTAGACTCATTTAATGCTACCAACAGGACTGGAGGGGCGGCGCGTGCTCTGGTCCGCCTGCCGTAGCAAATTCGTAGCAACTCGGTGGCGCCGCCGGCCTGGCGAGGGCCGCTTGGCGAGAGCCATGGGCTGGCGGGCTCGACCTGTTGCAATGCCGCCCCATCACCACGCCGCGCGCAGACCATGTGGTTTAAGCCTTTCAAGTCCCAGTTGCCCGAAGAAGGCGACCGGCCAATGTTAGACCGTGTCGCCGACGCCTTGCGTGACAAGCGGCTGCTGTTGGTCCTGGACAACGCACCATCTGGCGGAGGTCGCCCGGCTGCGCGGTCAGTACGGCCGCGCCGTCCCAACTATATGAGGAAAGCATCGCCCTCAGCCGCAGTAACAGGATTGTGCGTATACTATCGCCAGCGCTCAGAGGACGGTCGTCGCGAGAAGGGAATCAATCTGATGTCAGTAGCACCACGTCGCCCCAATATCGTCCTGCTCGGTATCGACTCGCTGCGCGCGGACCACATGAGTTGCTATGGCTACCCGCGACTGACGACGCCGCACATTGATCAGTTTGCCCGAGGCGGCACGCTCTTTGAACGCACCTACAGCGCGCATATCCCGACCACCCCGGCCTACTCGTCCATGCTGACGGGGCGTGATGCGTTTGGTACGCAGGTGGTCGCCTTGCGGCACAAGGGGCCGCTGCGACCGGAGGCGCCGACGCTGGCGGAGCTGCTCAAAGCGGAGGGCTACGCC
Source organism: Chloroflexota bacterium (assembly GCA_036734945.1). Lineage (GTDB taxonomy): Bacteria > Chloroflexota > UBA4733 > UBA4733 > UBA4733 > UBA4733. The sequence continues at coordinate 20,062 of DAIMXP010000005.1, read as the reverse complement.
ACCACCTGCGTCGGCTTCAGCGGCAACCCGGCCTCTCGCGGCTTTGACAACTACTTGACCTTCCCCGGCTGGGGCAGTTGGGAGGCTGGCCGCAGTCCGAAGGCCCAGAACCTCAATCAGGTGGCGATCCCGGAGTTGGAACGGCTCGCCGCGCAGAAGCAGCCGTTCTTCCTCTTTCTGCGCCACATGGACCCGCATGCACCGTACCTGCCCCCCGAGCCGTTCGAGCGCATGTTTTACCAGGGCAACGAATGCGACCCGGAAAACCACTCGATGGAGCCGGTACTGGCGTTCAAGCCGTTCCGCGATTTTCTGGCGAGTTGGATGCCGCCCGGCATCACCGACAAGGACTACGTGATCGCCCAATATGACGGCGCGGTCGCCTATATGGATGCGGCAATCCAGGCGATCTTTACGGCGCTGGACGGCCTGGGCATTCTGGACGACACCATCATCGTGCTGAATGGCGACCACGGCGAGACGCTGTACGATCACGACTGCTACTTCGACCACCACGGCATCTACGATGTCACCCTGCACGTGCCCCTCATCATCCGCTACCCGGCGAAGGTACCCGCCGGACTGCGTATTGGCGGCTACAACCAGCACAAGGACCTCGTGCCGACCATCCTGGAACTGGCGAACATTGAACCAAAGGACGTCAGCTTTGACGGTCGCAGCCTGCTGGAGCTGGTGCGGGGCGACGTGGCCTCGCACGAGAGCGAGTTCTACATCACGGAATGCACCTGGATGCACAAGCATGGCTGGCGCACGCCGGAGTGGAAGCTAATCATCGCCCTGGAACCGGACTTTCACTTCAAGCCGCCGGTTGAACTGTATAACCTGGTGGAAGACCCCGACGAGAACGTCAACCTGGCGGAGGACCTTCCCGAAGTTGTGGCCCACCTGCGCCAACGCATGGAGCGTTGGATTGCCGGGAGGGTGGAGCAGACCGGTCTGCCCAACCCGATCCTGGACCAGGGCGACTGGCACGGGAAGGAAGGCGTGGGGGCCTTCACCAGTTCGCAGCAGGCCTACGACACCCTCTACATCAGCGGGGTGCGGCAGGCGGCGCGCCTGCAATCGAAGGCGGAGGTATGAGCGGGCAAGCGAGCCAACGGCCGAATGTGCTGCTGATCCTGACCGACCAGCAGCGTTTCGACACCATCGGCGCGCTGGGCAACCCGATTATGCGCACGCCGAGCCTGGACCGCCTGGTGCGTGGCGGCACTGCCTTTACCAGCGCCTATACCCCCAGCCCGGTCTGCGTGGCGGCACGCTGTTCCTTGATCTACGGCCAGTATCCCTACCACACCGGCTGCTACGACAACGGCTTCCCGATGCCCGAAGATGGACGGCAGACCTTCTTCGGCGCCCTGACTGCCGCCGGCTACCGCACGCACGGCATCGGCAAGTGCCACTTCACCGGAAACCCGCACGGCCTGCGCGGCTTTCAGAGCCGGGAATCCCAGGAAGAGTTGCTGCGCGACCCGCAAGCCGACGACTACCTGCGCTTTCTGCATAGCCATGGCTTCGCCCACATTGCCGATCCGCATGGCGTGCGGGGTGAGATGTACTACGTGCCGCAGCCGGCGCAGATGCCGGCGGCGCTCCACCCGACCCAATGGGTGGGCGACCGTGCGCTCGCTTTCCTGGCAGAGCAAGCCGGAAGCGACCAACCGTGGTTTCTGTACACCAGCTTCGTGCATCCGCACCCGCCGTTCGCCCCGCCGACCCCCTGGCACAAACTTTACCGCGCGCCGCTCATGCCGTTGCCCAACGTACCTCAGGATGCCGAGGCGCTGTGGACCTACGTCAACCGCTGGCAGAACCGTTACAAATACCGCGACCAGGGTATCGACCAGAACCTGCTGCGCTGCCTCAAGGCCTACTACTACGGCTGCATCTCCTTCATCGACTTCCAGGTCGGCCGCCTGCTCAACAGCCTGGAGGCAAGCGGGCAACTCGACAACACCCTGATTCTCTACACAACCGACCACGGCGAGTTGCTGGGCGACTATCACTGTTTCGGCAAGCGCAGCATGCACGACGCCTGCGCGCGCATCCCGCTGCTCGTACACATGCCCGGCCTTTTCGCCGCCGGCCAGCGTTGCGAGCGGCCGGTGAGTCTGGTAGACGTTGCGCCGACTGTGCTGGCGACAGCAGGAACAATCCTGGGGACGCACGAGCCTGATGGTCTGGACCTGGCGGAGGTGGCCGGCGGCCGCGCCCGCCGCCCCGCCGTCTTCAGCCAGATTCAGCGCGCCGGTACCGCGATCTACACGGCAGTGACGAGGCGCTGGAAGTACGCCTATAGCGCCCCGGACCAGCAAGAGTACCTCTTTGACCGCCTGAGCGATCCTCAGGAGACGCGCAACCGCGCCGGTCTACCCTTCGTGCGCGCCGAACTGGCCGGGATGCGCCAACGACTCATGACTGAGTTGCGAGCGGCTGGTGAGACCGCCGGCATGGATGGCGATCGTTGGAGCGTCTTCCCGCGCCTGAGCATGCCGATAGACCCGGACTCTGGACTGCTGATACAGGACCACCCCTGGGCTCAGTCCACGATCCCCGGCTATTCGGTGGCAGACTCGGGGCTAGAAATGTGAGTGCGTGACCGAAGTACAGGGCCGCGACTGCGGTCTGCGGCCAAGCGACGATGGCGACTGCTGTCGCTCGGGCATCCTCGGCACCACAGTGCCCCCGGTCCTTGGCCGCAGACCGCAGTCGCGGCCCTCCTAGCAGGTGCCCTGTGGCGCCCGATCAGTCCTGTGTTGCATAATCTGTAGCGCAGTCCACGAGGACACGTTGCGTCGCGGGTGCCGGGCGACGGGACAGCGAGGGCGCTGAGAGGGAAATTAATGGCAGGCGGGCAGCAGGCGCGCATCGGCCTGATTGGTTGTGGCAAGATCAGCAGTATCTATCTGCAGAACCTGGGAGCCTTTGCCGGCTCGACGGTGGTCGCTTGCGCCGACATCGACCAGGTAAGGGCGCAGGAACAGGCCGCGCAGTTTGCCGTGCCGCGGGCGTGCAGTGTAGAGGAGTTGCTGGCTGATCCGGCGATTGAGATCGTCCTCAACCTGACCATTCCCCAGGCGCACGGTCCGGTGGCGTTGGCGGCGCTGGAAGCCGGGAAGTCCGTCTACAACGAGAAGCCGCTGGCCATCGATCGCGCAACCGCTCGCCGCCTGCTGGAGGTTGCCCGCCAGCGCGGTCTGCGTGTTGGCGGCGCACCGGATACGTTCCTGGGCGGCGGCTTGCAGACCTGTCGCCAACTTATCGACGATGGTGTCATCGGCACGCCGGTGGCGGCCACCGCGTTCATGCTTGGCCACGGGCCGGAAGGCTGGCACCCCAACCCTGATTTCTTCTACCAGCCGGGGGCGGGACCAATGTTCGATATGGGCCCCTATTACCTCACGGCGCTGGTTGCCCTGCTGGGTCCGGTGCGGCGCGTCACCGGGGCGACGCGCATCTCGTTTCCAGAGCGAACCATCGGCAGCCAGCCGCTGGCCGGTGGCACGATCACGGTCAACGTTCCTACCCACGTCACCGGCCTGCTCGACTTTGCCGCCGGACCGATTGCGACCATCGTCACCAGCTTCGACGTCTGGTCGCACAACACGCCGCGTCTGGAGATATACGGCTCCGAAGGCACGCTCAGCTTGCCGGATCCGAACAACTTCGGCGGTCCCGTGCGGGTGCGCGGCGCGCGGGAGCGGGAGTGGACCGACGTCGCCATCGGCCACGGCAACACCGGCAACTGCCGCGGCATCGGCGTGTTGGACATGGCCGAAGCCATCCGCCATAGTCGGCCGCAACGGGCGAGCGGTGATCTTGCCTACCACGTCCTGGACATTATGCACGCGGTCCACGATGCCTCCCGCGAGGGCCGGCACATCGAACTGGAAAGTACTGTCTCCCGTCCCGAACCGCTGCCCGCCGGCTTGCCCGACGGCACGATTACCGATTGAGTGTGCGGCCCGGGTCGTGTGTCGCCGGCCGCCTACTTGCCGCCCGCCCAGCTCAGGCTGGGATGGCGACCGACACCACCGCTTCCGCATCGCGTAGGAGCGAGGCCAGTTCCGACGCGTTAACGCCGCGGGCATCGGCCAGCCGCGCGACATCGGGTTGCCAGCAGCGCAGGCGCGGCGTCGCGCTCAACTCAATGAGCAGCGCAGTCGTCACTGAGCAATCCAGACGCTGGCAGATGAGGTCCACTTCGACACCCTGGAAGTGGTAGGCCAGGAAAGCAGGGTCCAGCGCGGCCCGCCCGGCAAGATGCAGGAGTTCCTGGATCATAGTGCGCGCCCCTTGTGTGCAGGACACGAATGGATATCAACAGCATCAGCATACGCGCCGGCCACAGCGGTATAGGAAAATCGGATAGGGCGCCGGTTTCGCCAAGCGATCACGCACCGGTCAGGCGAGGCAGCGTTGGCGGCCTATCGCCATGTGATACATGTTGCCGCGAGGCGAAGCGGTGCAGTGGTGATCGCTCGTAGGTTGGAGAGGGTACGCTGCATGGCTGGTCCAGGTGAGCCGCTCAATGGCGGATTGGCGCGACCACCGTTGCGTCGCAGGCGGCTGGAAGAGCCTGATCCCCTGCCCTGGATTGCCACTCGCCCGTACTATCCCTGGCTGGTCGTCGCCACGGTTTGTATCGGCGCCTTCATGGGCCAGCTCGATGCCAGCATCGCGCAGTTGGTCCTGCCGACGCTGGAAAACGTCTTCGTGGTACCGCTCAGCAGCGTGGAATGGATTGCCCTGGCCTACCTGCTGACGCTGGCCGCGCTGCTGGCTCCAGTCGGTCGGCTGGCGGACATCGCCGGGCGTAAGCTGCTCTACACGCTCGGCTTCCTCATCTTCGTGCTCGGCTCCGCGCTGTGCGGCGCCTCGCCCAACTTGCCGGTGTTGCTCGGCAGCCGCGTGCTGCAGGCGGTGGGGGCGGCGCTCTTGCAGGCGAACAGCGTGGCGATCGTCACCGCCGCCGCTGGGCCGGGACGGCGGGGCAAGGCGATCGGCATCCAGGGTACCGCTCAGGCCGTCGGGCTGTCAGTGGGGCCGGCGTTCGGCGGTTTGCTGATCAGCGCGTTCGGTTGGCGCTGGGTCTTTTTCATCAACGTCCCTGTCGGTATCGTCGGCATTGTCGCCGGCTGGCTGGTATTGCCGCGCACGTTCGGGCTGCGCCACGAACGTCAGCCCTTCGACTTCCCCGGCGCCATCCTGCTGGCCGTGGCACTCGTCGCCATCATGCTGGTGCTCAGCAAGGGGCAGACCTGGGGCTGGCTCGCGGGTTCGACACTGGCGCTGATCCTGGTCTCAGTGCTGACGGTGTCGCTGTTCATCTGGCGGGAGCAGCACACCGGCAGCCCGGTCGTCGACCTGACGCTCTTTCGTTCCCGGGCCTTCTCGCTCGGCAATATCACCGGGTTGCTGGCCTACGGCGTGACGTTTGGCATCTTCCTGCTCATCCCCTACGAGTTGGAGCGTATCTATGGCGACTCACCGTTGCAGGCCGGCGCGTTGCTCACTGCCGTGCCGGTCGCCCTGGCGATTGTCGCGCCAATGAGCGGCGTCTGGTCGGATCGCGTCGGCGCTCGCCCTCCAACCGTCAGCGGCATGCTGGCGGCCACGCTGGCACTGCTAGTGCTGGCCGTCACGGTCTCCGATGGCAATACGGGCCTCCTGATCGCTTGCCTGGCGCTGCTGGGGGTGGGCCTGGGATTGTTCACGCCATCGAACAATAGCTCCATTATGGGCAGCGCACCGCCAACCCGCCTCGGCGTCGCCGGCGGCGTGTTGAACATGATGCGCAGCCTGGGGACGAGCATGGGGGTGGCCATCTCCGGCACGGTGTTGGCGCTGACGCTGCAACTGCTTGGCGCGACTTCGCAGACGACGCTTGGCGCTTCCTCCGCCCAGTTCGCCGTGGCAATGCGCGTTGCCCTGTTTGTGTTGGCCGGAATGGCCCTCGGCGCATGTCTGTTGTCGCTGCCACGCGGCGATGTGCGGACTGCCGGCAAGGATGTGCCGATTATCGAAGGCTGATGGAGGATTCGTTGAGTCTTGCCGGAAGAACCGCGCTGAGAGCGCCGCTGAGTTTCATCATGGCGACGCGGGCGCTGGTGACCCAGCCTACACAAGCACCGCGTCGGCTCTCAGCGCTTCTCGCAGGTAGCGTGCCGTGTGCGATTGCTCCTGCTGGGCCACGGCTTCCGGTGGGCCGGAAGCCACCAGGTAACCGCCGCCGTCGCCGCCTTCAGGGCCCAGGTCGATTACGTGGTCAGCGACGCGCACGACATCCATGTGGTGTTCGATGACGATGACGGTGTTGCCGCGGTCGACGAGTTGCTGCAGCACCGCCAGCAGCTTCTGGACGTCAGCAGCGTGCAGGCCGGTGGTCGGCTCGTCGAGGATGTAGACTGTGCGACCGGTATCGGGCCGGCAGAGATCGGCGGCGAGCTTGAGTCGCTGCGCTTCGCCGCGTGAGAGCGTACTCACCGGCTGGCCCAGCCGCAGGTAGCCGAGGCCGACCTCGTCGAGCACCTTCAGGATGGCGGTCGCCGCCGGCAGGTGCTGGAAGAACTCGCGGGCGTCTGTCACCGTGAGGTCCAGCACGTCGGCGATCGTGCGGCCCCGGTACTGCACCTGGAGCGTCTGGGCATTGTAACGACGGCCATCGCAAACCTCGCAGGTCACTTCCACGTCGGCCAGGAAGTGCATCTCGACGGCCTTTACCCCGTCACCTTTGCAGGCCGGGCACATGCCCTGGCGGTCATTGAAGCTGAAGCGGGCGCGTGTGAAGCCGCGCACCCGCGACTCCGGCAGGTTGGCGAAGAAGTCGCGGATGCTGTCGAACAGGCCGGTGTAGGTTGCCGGGTTGGAGCGCGGCGATCGCCCGATGGGCGCTTGATCGACCACTACCACGTTGCTGATATCGGCAGTGCCTTCCAACGCTCGGTGTGTACCGGGGTCAGGAGCGGCCCGGCCAACGGCACGCGTCAGCGCCCGCGCCAGTGTCTGGCCGACCAGGGTGGACTTGCCGGAGCCGGAAACGCCGGTGACCGCGATTAGCCGGCCGAGGGGGAAAGCAACATCGATCCCTTTGAGGTTGTTCGCCCCCGCCCCCAGCACTTCCAGGGCGGTATTGCCGGCACCCCGGCGGCGGGAAGGCACGGTCTCGAGTTCGCCGCGCAGGTAGCGCCCGGTCAGGGAGCGCGGGTGCCGCCGGACTTCATCAAAGGTGCCTTCGGCCACAACCGTGCCGCCTTCGCTGCCCGCGCCCGGTCCCAGGTCGATGAGATAATCGGCGGCGCGCATCGTTGTAGCGTCGTGCTCGACCAGCACCAACGTGTTGCCGAGGTCGCGCAGCGCCCGCAAGCTGGCCAGTAACCGGTCGATGTCGCGTGGGTGGAGGCCCACGGAGGGTTCGTCCAGCACGTACAGCACGCCAACCAGCTTGGAACCGATCTGTGTCGCCAGGCGTACTCGTTGCGCTTCGCCGCCGGAGAGGGTAGCCGAGGAGCGGTCGAGCGTGAGGTAGCCCAGCCCAACGTCGCTCAGGAAACCCAGGCGCTCCGTGATCTCCTTCAGGGGCTGGTCGGCTACCGGAGCCAGGTGGGGCGGAAAGGTCAAGGCGTCGAAGAACCGGCGTGCCGGAACCACCGGCAGCCGGCAGACGGCGGGCAGCGTCATGCCGCCGATGGTGACGGCACGCGGCACTGGCTTCAAGCGTTCGCCAGCACAGTCTGGGCAGGTCGCCTCAGACATGAAGCGTTCCAGCCAGGCGAAACGGGCGGGATCGTCAACGTACCAGCGCATCTGCTTGGGGATGAAGCCTTCCCAATCCTCCTGGCGGTCAAGTTCCACCCGTGATGTCCGGCCGGTCCGCCGCAGGTGGACGGGGAAGCGTTCGCCTTTCGTGCCGTACAACAGAAGGTCAAGCTGTTCCGGCTTGAGCTGATCCAGCGGCGTGCTGAGGGAGAAGCCATAATGCTTGGCGAGCGACGCCAGCACCGTGTGCCGCCACTGGCTGCGCTCCAGCCAGGCGCCCTGCGCGCTGGCGATCCCACCGTCGTGGTAGCTGCGTCGCGGGTCCGGGATCAGCAGCGCCGGGTCGAGTGTCTTGACGCTGCCCAGACCGTGGCAGCGTCCGCACGCGCCGGTGTAGCTGTTGAACGAGAAGTCGCGCGGCGTAATCTCGGCATCCAGTTTGAAGCCACACGTCGCGCAGGAAGGCGTCTGGCTAAAGCGTCGGGTTTGACCGTCAGCGCTGTCGATCAGCACCTCACCATGGCCCTTCGCCAGCGCCAGTTCGATCGAATCGGCCAGTCGACCCCGGTTCTCGGCATCGGCCGTCATGCGGTCCACCACGAGTTCCAGGCACTGCGCGACTGCGGCGTCGCCACCGACGGCTTCCAGTTCACGTATGTCGCCGTCCAGCCGCAGCCGCCGGAAGCCTTCACGACGCAGTGCTGCAATCAACTCGGGGGCATCTTCCGGGGTCGCCAGCGCAAGGGGCGCCATGATCGTCACCGGCACGGTCGGCAGGCCCAGCAGGACATCGACAATCTGGCTTGATGTCAACGGCGATAACTCGGCGCCGCAGGTCGGGCAGTGGGGCTGGCCGCAGCGTGCCCAGAGCAGGCGGAAATAGTCGTAGAGCTCCGTCTGGGTTGCTACGTTGGAGCGCGGACTGCGACTGCTGTGGTGCTGGTCGATGGCGATGGCCGGGGCCAGCCCCTCAATGCGATCCACTTCCGCCGCGTCCATGCGCCCCAGGAACTGCCGGGCGTAGGCGGAGAGGCATTCGACGAATCGCCGCTGCCCTTCCGCAAAGAGCGTATCCAGCGCCAGTGTTGATTTGCCGGAGCCGCTCACGCCCGTGACGACCGTCATCTGCTCTTTGGGAATGTCCACGGAGATGTGCCGCAGGTTGTGCTTGCGAGCGCCTTCGATGCGGATAAATTCCGGGGCGCGTTGGCCTCCCGACGCCAGCGTCGTTCCCCACATCGCCATATCCTTGGGCATCGACAGCGGGTCGACTTGACCAACTGATGTCGTCGTCGCCGTGCCGTTCACCGTGCCGTTGCGAGGCGCGAAGTACGTTGCCGCCTCTTCGCCGATTGCAGGGTGCGCTCCGCGTTCACGGGCGAATATCTCCCGCAACATCGCTCCCGTGTACGACCCTGCTTCTTCCGCCACTGCTTCCGGTGTGCCTTCCGCGATGATACGGCCACCGCCGCGTCCGCCTTCCGGGCCGAGATCGAGCAGCCAGTCGGCCACTTTGATGACATCGGGGTGGTGCTCGATCACGATGACGGTATTGCCGGCATCCACCAGGCGCTGGAGCACCAGCAGCAGCTTCTGGATGTCGGCGACGTGCAGGCCGGTGGTCGGTTCATCCAGGATATAAAGCGTGCGCCCAGTAGCCGGACGTCCCAGTTCGCTGGCAAGCTTGACGCGCTGCGCCTCACCGCCGGAGAGCGTGGTGCTGGATTGGCCTACCTGCATGTAGCCGAGACCGACATCCACCAGTCGCTGCAAGATGCGCTGCAAGGGCGGAATCTGCGCAAAGAAGGGTAGCGCTTCATCGATGCGCATGTCCAGGATGTCGGAGATGTTCTTCCCCTTGTAGCTGATGCTCAGCGTCTCCTGATTGAAGCGTCGACCGGCGCAGACTTCGCAGGGCACTTCAACATCGGCCAGGAACTGCATCTCGATGCGGCGCGTCCCGTCACCGGCGCAGGCTTCGCAGCGGCCGCCCTTGACGTTGAAGGAGAAGCGACCCGGCTTGTAGCCGCGCACGCGCGATTCCGGCAACTTGGCGAAGAGGTCGCGGACGTAGTCAAACGCGCCGGCGTAGGTGGCGGGATTGGAACGCGGCGTGCGCCCGATCGGGCTCTGATTGATCTCGATCACTTTGTCCAGGTGCTCAACACCCTCAATTCGGACGAAGGCGCCTGGCCGAACCTGGGCGCCGTGCAGGTCCCGCGCCAGGGCCTTCTTCAGGACGTCATCGATCAACGTGCTTTTGCCGGAGCCGGACACGCCGGTCACGCCGATGAAGCAGCCAAGAGGAAAACGAGCGCTGACGTGTTGCAGGTTGTGCTCCTGGGCATCGACGATCATCAGGAACTGTCCGTTGCCGGGCCGCCTCGTTTCGGGAATGGGGATGCGCAAGGTGCCGGCCAGGTAGCGACCCGTTGGGGAAGCCTTCACGCTCGCAACATCGTGGACCGTCCCGCTGGCGATGATGTTACCGCCTTCGTGGCCGGAGCCCGGACCAAAGTCGATGAGCCAGTCGGCGCCGCGCATCGTCTCCTCGTCGTGCTCAACGACGATCACGCTGTTGCCGCGGTCGCGCAGCTCGTGTAGGGTATGCAGCAGGCGCTGATTGTCGCGCTGATGCAGGCCGATCGACGGCTCATCCAGTACGTAGGTGACGCCCTGCAAGCCGGAGCCGACCTGCGTCGCCAGCCGGATGCGCTGCGCCTCGCCGCCGGCCAGGGTGTCGGCGGTGCGGTCCAGAGTCAGGTACTCCAGGCCGACGTTGACCAGGAAGCCCAGGCGCATGGCGATTTCGCGCAGTACCTGACGAGCGATGATCATCTGGTTGCTGCTGAGGGACTCGCTACCCAGCGAAGCGACCCAGCGGGCAGCGTCGGCCGTGGACAGAGCGGCGACGTCGGCAATAGAGTGTTTGTCGATGGTGACGGCCAGACTCTCCGGGCGAAGGCGGCGGCCGCGGCAGGCCGAGCAGGGCTGCATGGTCAGGTACGGATCAATCTGCGCGGCGTGCGCGCCGCCGTGGGCAGCCATCATGAGCGGCACAATGCCGTCGAAGCGTTGTTCCCGGCTGCCGGAAGCGCGCGTGCGCCCATCGCCACTCTGCCAGTTCCAGTCGATCTGAAATTTGCGGCTGCGCGAGCCCTGGAGGATGAACTGTTGCTGGTCTTCCGGCAGGTCCTGCCAGGGCGTGTCGAGGCTGAAGCCGGCGGCTGCGGCCAATTGCTCCCACTGTTGCGGCCCCAGCCGGCTGTAGCTTATGACGCCGGCATCGTTGGTAATGGCCAGGCAGCCCTGGCGCAGCGTCTTGCTCGGGTCAGGCATGAGCAAGGTCAGGTCGACCTCGGCCTGTTTGCCGAGACCTTTGCAGGCGGGACAGCAACCCTGCGGTGTGTTGAAGGAAAAGCTGCGTGGCTCCAATTCCGGCACGGCAAGGCCGCAGGTGAGGCAGCTCAGGAGGCTGCTGAAGAGCACTTCCTGGCCGTCCAGTTCGACGCTGACCAGCCCCTTGCCCAGCTTCAGGGCCGCTTCCACTGCTTCGGTCAACCGGCCCAGGCTCTCGCCGTCGACATGGAGACGGTCCACGACCGCCGCGATAGAGTGCTTGCGCTTGCGATCCAGTTCCACCGGCTCGTCTAGGCGCTGAATGGCGCCGTCGATCTTGGCGCGGGCATAGCCGCTGCTGCGCAGGGCTTCCAGTTCAGCGCGGTACTCCCCCTTACGGCCGCGGATGACGGGAGCCAGCACAACCACGTCCTGCTGCTGGGAGCGCTGCACGATCTGCGCGACAATCTGATCCGGCGCCTGCGCCTGAATGACGGTGCCACACTTGGGACAGTGCGGCGTGCCAACGCGGGCAAACATGACACGCAGGTAGTCATAAATCTCGGTTATTGTGCCAACGGTCGAGCGTGGGTTGCGATTCGTCGTCTTCTGCGTGATGGCAACCGTGGGTGAGAGGCCCTCAATGTGGTCGACCCGCGGCTTCTCAGCCTGGCCGATGAACTGGCGGGCGTAGGCCGAGAGCGACTCGACGTAGCGGCGTTGCCCCTCTTTATAGATCGTGTCAAAGGCGAGCGAGGACTTGCCGGAGCCGGAGACGCCGGTGAGCACGACCAGGCGGTCGCGCGGTACCGTCACGTCGACATTGCGCAGGTTGTGCTCCTGGGCGCCCTTCACCTGAATAAAGCGTTGCGCCAGCGTGTACCTTCCCTTCCCCACCGGCACACGGCGGCCCGCTGCATGTGATCTACGCATGCCATGCTAGAACTAGCGTTCTACGCTGTCAAGAGGCAGGCAGTCCGGCTGGGACTATCCGGCTACGCCATTCCCAACCTTGTTCTTTACCCCGGCGCTATGTACAGGCGGTAGCGTAGGGTCTGCATCCTGTTGCTCTCGTCATTGGAGGGGTCCCGTGCGCAGACCGTTTCATTGCCTGCCTGCCCTGGCGCTCATCTGCCTACCGCTCGCTTCCTGCACGATGGCGGCTGGACCTGTCGTCGCCACGAAGCCGGCGCCGGCGGCGATCGTCGTCCCGACACCGCTGGCGGGGGTCGCGCCTGTGCCTGCGTCGCAGTGGCTTTTGACAACCGCCGACCTGTCAGGCGGCTATGTTGTGGGGGGCTCGCCCGGAACCCAGACGCATCCGGGACCGGGCCTGAGCAGTGCGACAGCGCGCTATGTCACGGGCAGCGGCGCGCAACAGCGTCACCTGTACATACGGGTGAGTGCCTTCTACGCCGCGTATCCGGCCTCGGCGGAGTTCAAGCAAGAGCAAGGCGACATCGGGCACAGCAGCACCGCGCTGCCGCCCAACGGTCAAACCCTCGGCCAGCAATGGCAGGCGTACACGGTGGACACCGGCGCCGGAGTGGCCAGCAGTTCCAGCGTCGGCATCCTCGTGCAAGAACGCAATGTCCTGGTGAACATGGTGCTCACCGGATCGCCCAACACCGTCCAACTGAGCGATCTCCTGCCCCTGGCCCAACGGCAGGTTGCCAGGATTGCCACGGCCCACTCATAGGGGCTAGGCAACTTGCACTTCTCCGCGTAGCGGCTACTATATGCCGCAGCTATCGAACGAGGGGGCAACGGTGCCCGACGCGGCATTGAGCGCCTGAAGTCATCCAGAAACGCTGGTACTATTGCGGGCGGCTCGCATCGGAAGAAGGACGCACGCTATGTCTGGGGGCGCGAGAGGAAAGGCGGCTGTGGTGGGGCAAGACCGCGATGCGGGCAAGGAGGCGACATCAAGCATGGTTGATGCAGTGAACGGCCCGTCGGGGAGGCTGAGTCGGAGGGCGGTCTTGCGTGCCGCCGGCGTCGGCGTCCGAAGCTTGGCTGCTGCCGGTTTCCTGGCGGCGTGTGGAACGAGTACCAGTCAGCTCACTGCTGCGGTCGGCACTATAAAGTTTGTCGACAACAGCAACAGCAGCGAGCGAGCCCGGATTCAGGGCTACATCAACACCTTCCAGAAGAGCAGCGGCATACCCGTTTCGCTGGTATCCATCGAGAACTATTACACCTCCAATATCGAAGCCATGGTGTCGGCAGGGGTGGCGCCGGATGTGCTCTATGTTTCTCGCGCTGAGTACGACGTGCTCTTCCCCGCCAATAAGCTGGCTGATTTGCAGCAGTATTTGCAGAGCAGTCCACAGGCCGGCGCTGCCTTCTTCCCGATCGCGCTGGCAGAATGGCAGCACAGCGGCAAACAGTACGCTATACCCCTGGGCATCCGCACACAGGCGGTTGCCTTCAACACCGGGCTGTTCGCGCAGAACAAATTGACGATTCCCCCACCCGCGTGGACCGATCCTGGCTGGACCATCTCGGACTTTTCTAGCAGCGCGTTCTCAGCAAGTCAGGCTGGTTCCGCCTCCCAGGACCCGAACTATGGCTTCTACGTCGACCCCGTCTACCTCGTCTGGAGCGCCTTCGTTATCAATGCGGGCGGCACCGTGGTCAACGAGCAGAGTCGCACTATTGATGTCGACCAACCTCCAGCGATCGAGGCGTTGACTGTTTTGCAAAACGTGATGCTGAAGCCCGGCGTTTTGCCGCCCAATGATCTCGTCAGTGCTGACGGTGGCATCGACCTCTTTGCCAACGGCAATCTGGCAATGACGATTACCGACTCGTCCACGATCGGCTCGCGGCAGCGGCAATCACACTTCCTCTGGGATACCGGCGTGTTGCCCAGTGGCGCTGGCGGTCGGTTCACGACCGGCACCGGCGCCGGCTACGCCATCGTTGTCGGAAGCAAGAGCGCCGACAAAGCCTGGAAGCTGGTGGACTATCTCACCGGCGATGCTGTGCAGAAGCAGGAGGCGCGCGTCGGCCAGTGGATGCCATCCCGCTCCGCCGTCGCTAACTCGCCGGCCTTTCTGCCGGAGATGAACAATGTCGACCTGTCCCCCCAGCACGCCCGCGTGTTTGTCGACGCCATTAGCGCCAACAGGGTCAAACTGCAACCGGCCTTGTCCAACTGGCCTGCTGTCCGTGATGCCCTCGAAGCCGGCATCCAGGGTCTCTGGACCGGCGCGATGTCGCCGGCCGCTGCGGCCGCGCAGATGAAGAAGTTGGCGGAGCCGATATTGAAGCAGGGATAGACCCGGCGACCACACTTGCACGTAGCGCATCGTAGCCCGTACAATGACGCCATTAGCACTCAGCGTGTGAGACTGCTAATGCGCCGCGCCACGATGGCACGGGCAAGCATCTGTGGAGGAACGAGTCTATGGCCACTGCAGTGGCGACCAAGCTCCAGCCGTTGGGCGATCGCCTGGTGATTCGCCCGCTCGGTCGGGACGAAATGACCAAGAGCGGCATCGTCTTGCCGGATACTGCCAAGGAGAAGCCGCAAGAGGGCGAAGTCCTGGCCGCCGGACAGGGCCGCATTGACGACAACGGCAAGCGCATCCCCATGGAAGTCGCTGTCGGTAACAAGGTGTTGTTCGCTAAGTATTCCGGCACCGAGTTCAAGTCCGAAGGCGAAGACCTGCTGGTGTTGAGCGAGCGCGACGTGCTCGCCGTGTTGTCGTAGCAAGCGTAGTACACCAGGCCGTCCCTCACCGTTCGGTGAACCGGCTCTGGCAATGTGTAGGTGGAGCGAATTAAATGGCAAAACAACTCTTGTTTCAGGAGGACGCACGACATAAGCTGAAGGCGGGCGTCGATCACCTGGCCGACACTGTCAAAGTGACGCTCGGCCCCAAGGGCCGCAACGTCGTGCTCGATAAGAAGTTCGGCTCGCCGACCGTCACCAACGACGGTGTGACGATCGCCAAGGAAATCGAGTTGCCCGACCCGTTCGAGAACATGGGGGCGCAACTGGTCAAGGAAGTAGCGACCAAGACCAACGATGTCGCCGGCGACGGCACGACGACGGCCACGGTCCTCGCTCAGGCGATCATCACCGAAGGTCTGCGCAACGTGGCTGCCGGCGCCAACCCGATGGTCCTCAAGAAGGGCATCGACATGGCCGTCGAGGCCGTGGTTGCTCGCCTCAAGGAGCAGTCCCGCCCGGTTGAGGGGCAGACCGAGATTTCTCAGGTGGCCTCCATTTCCGCTGCCGACCCGGAGGTTGGCGACCTGATCGCCGAAGTGATGGACAAAGTCGGCAAAGACGGCGTCATCACCGTCGAAGAAGGCCAGGGGCTGCGTCTCGACAAGGAGTATGTCGAGGGGATGCAGTTCGATCGCGGCTACGTGTCGGCCTACATGATCACGAACTCCGACCGTATGGAAGCCGAGCTCGAGAGCCCGTATATCCTGATCACCGACAAGAAGATATCGGCCGTGGCCGACATTCTACCCATCCTGGAAAAACTGGTCCAGCTCGGCAATAAGAACCTGCTCGTGATCGCTGAAGATATTGACGGTGAGGCGCTCGCAACATTGGTCGTGAACAAGCTCCGTGGCATCTTCAACGTCGTGGGTGTGAAGGCCCCCGGCTTCGGCGATCGCCGCAAGGAAATGCTGGCCGACATCGCCGTGCTAACTGGCGGCACCGTCGTGTCGGAAGAGACTGGGCTGCGCCTGGACGCCGCCCGCGTCGAGCAACTGGGCCGTGCCCGCCGCATTTCAGCGACCAAGGATGAGACGACGATCATTGAAGGCGCCGGCGATCGCGGGGCGATCCAGGGCCGGATGAAGCAAATCAAGGCGCAGGTCGAGGAGACGACATCGGACTACGACCGTGAGAAGCTGCAGGAGCGCCTGGCGAAGCTCTCCGGTGGCGTTGCCGTCATCAAAGTCGGCGCTGCCACCGAAGTCGAGCTCAAAGAGAAGAAGCACCGCGTCGAGGACGCCCTTTCCGCCACCCGCGCGGCGGTGGAAGAAGGCATCGTCGCCGGTGGGGGCACGGCGCTCGTTGACGCCTTGCCGGCCCTGGACGATCTCAAGGCCGAGGGGGATGTGCGCACCGGCGTGCAGATCATCCGCCGCGCGCTGGAGGAGCCTGTTCGCCAGATTGCCAAGAACGCCGGGTTCGACGGCTCCGTGGTTGTCGGCGAGGTGAAGCGGCAGGCGGTCGGCTTCGGCTTCAACGCCATGACCGGTGAGTACGTCGACATGTACAAGGCCGGCATCATCGATCCGGCCAAGGTGACGCGCTCGGCGCTGCAGAACGCCGCCTCGATCGCCGGTATGGTGCTCACCACCGACACTATCATCACCGACATCCCCGAGCCGACATCGGCGGCGCCGGCCGGCGGCATGGGTGGTATGGGCGGCATGGACTACTAGTCCGCCAGATCGGCCTTCCGCCAGGGGAGGGTGACGAGGGAGCGCGCCGATGGGAGACCATCGGCGCGCTCTTTTGTTTGTCAGCGGCGGGAGACGGCGTCTTGAATAGGTTCGGCCTCTTTCGGCGGAATACGACCGCACTTTTTGCATGCTATGCTGGCCGCCTGGAGAGCGAATATGATCAGTACCAGTGTCGTCGATGTGCGGGCGCTCTTAGCCGACGACCCGACGTTCGAAGAAAATGATGAGCCGATGGCGGGCCAGCCGCACCGCGACCCGATCGACTCGCTCTATTACTCGCTTCGCGACCGCCTGGCCGGCCCCCGCGTGTACGTGGCGGCGGAGGTCCGCGTCTACCGCGACCTGGCCGCGGTGCGGGCGCGCGCCTATCGCGAGCCGGACCTGCTGGTGGTGCTGGATCGACCAGACGAGCAGCGCCTGGTCTACCTCCTGAGCGATGAGGGCAAGGCGCCGGACTTCGTGCTGGAGGTGCTGTCGGACACCACGTACCAGAATGACCTCGGGGAGAAGCGGCGCTGGTACCGGGGGATCGGCGTGCGGGAGTACGTCGTGATCGATCTGTACGGCGCGTATACCGGGGAGCGGCGGCTGCAACGCTGGCGGTTGGAGGAGGAAGGACCCGAGAGCACCGCGCCGCCGGACGTGGGTCTGGAGGGGCAGACCATCGCCAGTGTCGTCCTGCCCTATGGCCTGAAGGTCCGCGAGGGCTGGGTACGGCTGGTGGACCCTGACACGGGCGAGGAACTGCCCTTGTTGCGGGAGCAGTTGGCGCAGGCTCGCCAGGAGGCCGAGCTTCGGCGCGAGGCGCAGACGCAAGCGCTGGAGGAACTGGAACGGCGCTTGACGGCGCAGACACGCCAGCACGAGGCGGAAGCGCTCCAGCACGAGGCGGAAGCGCTCCAGCACGAGGCGGAAGCGCGACAACGCGAGGCGGAAGCGCTCGCTCGATCTGAAGCGGCAGCTCGGCTCGTTGCTGAACAGGAGATCGCCCGCTTGCGCCAACGACTGCAGCGTCGAAACGGCATTGACGACGATGAGTCCTAACCCACCGGACGCCTGAAGACCGTAGACTGTTTCCGAACGACGGCAGCAAGCTAGTCGGAAGGGATTGGCGCCTCGGTGGCCGCGACCTGGCTGTTTGACCTCGGGGCCGACCTCTACGCCTTCTACACCGATAATCCTGCCTGGCGGGCGAGTTGTGCTGCTCTTGCTGGTCATTTGTCCCCGGAGGCGTACCGAGTACTTGATCTGGGGTGCGGTCCCGGCACAACGATCGCGGCGCTCGCCCACCAGTTGCCTGGGGCGGAGTGGCTCGGCGGCGACCTGGCCGGCCGTATGCTGCGGCTGGCAAAGCGCCGGCTTGCCCGTGGCGGGGTGGAGGCGCCACTGGTGCGGTTGGACGCGCTGGCCTTGCCGTTCGCTGCGGGGAGTGTCGATAGCGTCGTCGGCCACAGCTTCCTTTACCTGGTGCCGGATGAGCGGCAGGCGCTTCTGGAGGCATATCGAGTCTTGCGCCCGGGAGGGCGAGTGGCGTTCATGGAACCCGCCGAAGGGTATATTTCGCCGGCAGCGCTTTGGCGCGTATCCCACGACCTACGCTTCCTGTGCTCCGTGCCGCCCTGGCGTTTCATGAGCCGGCGCCAGCGTCGGTATTGTGCCGAGTCATTCACCGCCGCCTTGTGGGGAGCGGGGTTTGTCGATATCCGCTGCACCCAGGTGTTGGGGGGGCTAGGGATCATCGGCAGCGGGCGGCGCAGCGAGCATGGCTGAGGAAGCATTGCCACGGGCTGCAAGCAGGCGGCACTCGGTAACTTCTGCCATCATTCACCTACGCCTTCACTTTCAGTTGCTGCTGGCGCCAATTTTTCTCTGGGGGATGGTCCTGGCGTCATCCAGGCCGGACTGGCGAACATGGCTCATCTTCGTCGCCTACCACCTCTTTCTCTATGGCGGCGCGACGGCCTTCAATTCCGTCTACGACCGAGATACTGGTCCCGTCGGCGGCTTGCGTTATCCGCCGCCGGTCGATCCACTCCTCTTACCCTGGTCGCTCGGCATCCTGGTGATCGGCTTGCTGCTGAGTCTCGCTCGACCCCTGACGGCGCTGCTGTACTTCGTGATCCTGCTGATGGCCCTGGCCTATTCCCACCCGGCGGTGCGCCTCAAGGCGCGTCCCTATGCGTCCCTCATCACCATAGCTGTGGGGCAGGGCGTGCTGCCGTTCCTCGCCGGCTGGCTGGCAACGCCGCAACCCAGCCATGATTGGCGCCTTGGCCTGATCGCTGCGCTATCCGCCGCCTTCGTCGCCATCGCCTTTTACCCCTTGACACAGCTCTACCAGGTGGAGGAGGACCGGCTGCGCGGCGACCGCACCATCGCCGTGGTACTGGGTGTTGATCGCTCGTTTCTGCTTTCTTCCGGCCTCCTCATCGCCGCGGCAGTATTTACGGTCGGCACTGTCATCCGTCATTTCGGAACCATTGAGGGTGGGATCGTGCTCGTCTTTTACCTGGGTCTCATTGGCGCTGTCCAGTGGTGGTGTACAAAGTTCCGCCGCTGGGATGTGCTTCAGAACTTTCGGGCGGCTATGGCGTTTACGACGGTGGGCGCCGGTGGCTTCGGTGTGTACCTCGTGGCTCATCTAATCGTGGCGTTCGGCTGAGTGCTGCGGCGGGTAAAGCCCACGAATAGAGGATGTGGGGCTTGATACGCTGCAAGCGCCCCGAGATATTGCGCGGCGTCAGGCGCGGAGGAAGGCCCCCTCCGGCTCGCACCGCTCGCCAGGTTCCCCCACTGCCGTGGGGGAACCGATCCTGCACTCCAAGGGACGGCAGCCGCAGGCGAGCACCGGCTTGGCCCGCCTGTTGGTGTCTCCGCTATTCCCATGGAGCCGCTCAGGTATCCCAACTGGCCCTGACCTGGGAGAGTGAGGCCGCGGCAGCGGCCCAGGGTTCCGGGCGGGGTGGCAACGACTGCAAGGGCGGGGGCCGAGTCGGTCTCGTCCCTCGGCAAGTGTGCCGTGATCGACGACTGCGGGCGGTACGACGAGACGGGGCGGGTTAGCGCGGGCGCTGTTGTGACGGCGCTGATCTGGCTCGTGCGGGACGTTCAGGCCGAGGAAGAGTGGCCGGAGATGGACGTGAACGTCGCGCTGTCAATTCACACAATTCACGGCTGGATGCGGGCCAGCGTGCCGCCCAGCAATCGCGGGTACTCAAGCGGAGGAGCCTTCTTGAGCGACGACGCTGACGCCCGTCGCTGGCGAGCGCAGCGCGCCGACGCCGCAGGCGGCCGTTGCCGTGGAGAGATCCCGGAGGATCGGACAGTACTGGCGAGACCAGCTCGATGATCTGGAAGCCGCCAGGGCTAAGCATGTGGCCATAACTTTGGCATGGGCCGCTCCAGAGGGGATCGGCTGAAAAAGCATGCCTTTGTTCTGGTTACGTGCTTAGGAGCCGTCACGGAATAACTTTTACAATTGAGGGCGTCAGGGCGGGTGCGATGG